>NZ_CP028092.1:3285548-3942658 GCF_005491705.1 Pontibacter sp. SGAir0037
ATGCTGCTGGCGCGTAACTCATAGGCAGTTATCTCGGCTCCTGAACGTACCAGCTGACGGTTGAAAGTAGCCGCCAGCGCAATTTGCTGCGGAAACATAGTAGCACCTGCTGTGTAAGTAACCCCGTGCATCGCATCCACACCATAAATCACAGGTATCTTCATGCGTGTTTGTTTCAGGGCAATGTTCTGAATGTCGCTGATGATTTTGTACCAGGCTTCCGGTGTACGGGCTCTGTTATTAGCTGTATTCAATACCGATCCGATGTGGTATTTTACCAGCGCCTTGTTCGTTTCGGCCTTATCAAGCACAACAGGTTCATCGCTGGCATAACGGTTCGGACCTTTTCCAATCACGTCCAGCGTAATCTGGGCCATCTGCCCCACCTTTTCCTCCACTGTCATTTTTTGCAGCAGACTGTTGATCTGAGCATCGTATTTGTCCTGCGCAAAAGTGCTTTGCATCGAACCAAGAGCTACAGCTAAAACGCATAAACGTTTCAATGCCCTTGTGCCGACCTGTAAAGAGTGTATTTTCATAATAAAGTTTAACTATTTGCTATAAGGGTAATCAAAATCTAAACATCTTCTACAATCCATCTCGCCTGTAAAAGGCATTACTTCTCATCATTTTTTAGAGGCTCCTCTTTATTACTGCCCCTCATAATAGATGTAAGTAATTACTTTCTCAGGTTCTATTTTTCAAAGATAGATGCCTTTTACCGAAATAGTCAAACCCATTTCTCTTCCGGGAAATTTACAGAAAAGCGTTTCATGGACATCTGATACGGTTCATGATCGTGACAGAATACGCCATCAGGCTGGAAAAACCGAAAAAACAACGGGATAAGGAGCATCCAGGACACTAAGATAGAGGCCCAGAGATCAGGTACAGCTTTACAATTGGTTCCCGTAAACCATAGATGATACGCTTTAGCCCATCCCTAAACTTATTTGAATAATGCAAAACAAATTTCTCTGATTTTGAAGCCCACTTACCAGGTAACCTTTGCCTGCTCAGGCAAACTGGTTTGTTTCGAGCACGAGCTTACTCCAGCCTTTTTCTCCGGCATTGTGCAGGTCCTTTTTTCGTTCCTCCATTACTTTCTTCACCTTACTGCTGTAAGTCCAGCAGGTGCCTTGCCGGATGGAAAGAATCTCTGAAAGTTTATGAGAGGATATTTTTCCTTGGGTAGTATAAATAAGGTATACCATGTAAAAAGCCTTGTTAATCTGAATCCGGGTGCCCTGGAAAATGGTATTGGCAGTAACAGACTCGTCGTAGCTACATGCTGCGCATCGGCGGCTATAAGGATAACGGCCATGAAAGAAATGTTTATGCCCGCATTTCCAGCAGCTGTACCCATTTTCCCATTTCAGATCAGCCAGAAATTTAAAGCAAGAGTCGTTGTCAGGATAAATCTTACTGAATTCCTCGAAATCCACTTCTGTAGATAGAGCCCTGGCCTGCGTTACTTTCTGAATATTGCTCTGCAGCTCCACATTGTCTTCTTTTAGCAGCGCATTCATTCTGGATATCTCTTCTGCCTGTTGCTTTAACAGCACATTCATCGCCAGCAGCTCATCGTTTTTCTGCTCAATTACCTGCGATTTCAGCAGAATTTCCCGTGACTTTTCAACCACTTCTTTGGTACGCGACTGCACCTGATTTTCCAGCTCCTTATTCAGCGTATCCTTTAGCTTCAGGTTTACATCCATCTGCTTTATGATCCGCTTCTGCGCATTTTCTTTCTTCTTTTTAAGTAAACGCACCTTATCGCCAATGGCAAACGAAAGCAGCACCATTTCCATCACAAAACATATTGCCAGAATATAGTGTCCTGCAGGACTGCCAAATATATCGCCATAACCGAATATAATCAGTACTTTTACCAGGAAGCCCAGGTAAACAAAGCTGTAGCCCAGCAGGAAAAAGCGAGCCGCTCTGTATCCATGCTTAAATATGTAAATACCGGTAGCAAAAGAGATCGAGAGCGGGATAATTTCGACAAAGCGATATTCGAACCATTCCGGTTTAACAATTATACAGAAAAGAAAATAAAGCGTTCGTAAGCCTATAACTGCCAGAAGCACTTTATCCAGCTTAGGAGCCTTAGACTTTACGTGCAGTAGGTCGCGTGCGAAAAGCAAAGCAAAGGTGCTCATAAAATACAGCGCAATACCATAGGCGTTTCTGTTCAGCCAGGGCGACTCCGGCCACAGGTACTGGAAAGCAATTCCATCGGTAGACATTTCGTAAAAGCCGATGCTCAGTATGTATAAGATGTAAAAAACATACTGCCGCTGCTTCATAACCAACAACATCAGGAAATTATAAAAGCAGAAAATCAGAATCATGCCATAAAAGATCCCGAACGTAAAGTATTCATCCAGCGCGTAATGGATAAACCAGCTTACACTCCGGAGCACGATAATGACATTCGCCCGTTGCGATACCGTTACCCTGAAGTAATAAACCTGTTCCTTGCCCTCAAAATCCTGCAGGGCAAATTCAAAATTTTTGTGGCTGAATAACCTGCTCCCAAACTCGTGTTTAGCTCCGGTTCTATAAACGTTGTATTTTCCTTCTCCGTCTGGTATGTAAGCTGTAATATCATCGATGGTCTGGTCGAAGAACTCAATAATGTAGTTATCCTTCAACTGATCCTCATAATTTACTTTAATCCGATACCAGTAGGCAGATTGGTTATTAATAACCGGACACCATTTGTTAAGAACATGAAAGCTATTGCTTTTTGCCTGCACCTGTTCGAATGTTAACGCCCCTGCAGGATCTTCGAGATACTCTATTTCACTAAATGTAAAGATATGTTCCTGTACCTCATCCCCTACCTGAACGGGCTTTTGTGCCATTGCCGGAAAGAGCAGCAACGAAAGCCCCAGAAACAACAATAAATTAAAGGAGAACTTTATATGAATAGGCATAGTAGCATTAGATGCTGATAAAGATTTAAATATAACACTTACTTAGCTAACGCAAAAGTACGCATCTTAATTACAGTCTATCGTTTACTGGTAAGATATTTGCTTCTAAACTTCATCATTCTTATCTTAGTATAAGATTTTAGACATCAGCGACTTCACCGTGAAAAATATAGTAAAAACAATATTTGCCTGCTGCCTGCTTTTTGCAGGCTCTACAACCCTGGCACAGCAAGCCACACCTCCTGTAAAAGCCAGCCTCGACGCAGCACCTGCAACGGTAGAGCAGGCAACAACAGAAACTTTGCCTGTAACCCGGGAAACTGAAAGTACACCAGCTGCCACACTGCCTCTTAACCGGTTCAGCTATGGTTTATCTTTAGGCTCCAGCTTTGGCAGTGGCTTTGGTGCTACTTTTGCAGAACCTTCGGTCAGGCACCAGGTCAGCGATCGCTTTCGGGTGTTTGGCAGCTTTACTTACATGAATGTAATGTCGCAGCAGTATACCATGCATAGCCCGGAGGGCGGTACAGTTGTAGCTAACAGTGGCCCCAGCAACCATTACATCGTGAATGCGGGAGTAGATTACCTCGCCAGCGACCGCCTGATACTGAGTGGCAGTGTCTGGAAGGATTTTTCAAATGTACCGGCTCCAAACCCACTGTACAATGGCCTTTTTCAGCCATCCAGGCAAGGGGCCGATTTTAGAGCTACCTATAAAATAACAGAAAATCTTTCTGTTACAGGTGGTGTGCGGTACTCTAATGGCGGCTCGCCGATGCAAGGTTTGTATGGCCCCGGATTAGGTGGCTATAGAAGTAGCGCCTGGTGGTGAGAATGAAAAATTACATAAAGCACTTTTCTTGAAAGAGGAAAGTGCTTTTTTTATTTTAGCCGCGTTTCAAAGTTTAGCATTGTACCTCTTCCTCCTATTTTGCGTTTAGCTGTAAAGTAACCAGAAGAACCGTAGAAAAAGCTTGGAACAAAAGAAACTTAAACAAAGGCATATCCGCAATGAGCGGTTGGAAACCATAAAACCAGATTACAGGGGTAATAAGGTGATTGATGGCGTTTTTGCCAACGGAGATAAAGTATATAAACCTGCCTTAGCCAATGTACTAAAGTGGCAGCTATCTAAAAACCCGCAGCGGGAAGAGAAAAAAAGAGATACTTATACTCCTCCTGTTCAAAAAGGTACCGATTTTATCTCTTCTTCCGAAGAAATGGTGGTATGGCTCGGGCACGCCAGCTTTTTTATCCGCCTGAATGGTGTTACGTTTCTTACTGACCCGGTTTTTAACGACATTCCGCTGGTTAAACGCAAAGCAGGTATGCCCTGTGCGCCAGAAGATTTCAAAAACATTGATTTCCTGCTGCTTTCGCACGCCCACTACGATCACCTCGATAAAAGCTCCGTAAACCAGGTGTTTAGTAGCAGCCCATCCTTAAAAGCACTTATTCCGCTTGAGGTAGGAAGTATTCTAAGAGGCATAAACCCACACTTGCCCTACCAGGAGGCCGGATGGTACCAGAAGTATGACCTGACTCCGGATGGCGTGGAAGTATACTTTTTACCTGCCTCACACTGGAACAGGCGCACGCCCTTCGACATGAACAAAATGTTATGGGGGAGCTTCTTGCTGAAAACCAATAACACACTGCTGTACTTTGCCGGAGACACCGCCCTTAATTCTCATTTTGAGGAAATAGAAGCTCTCTTTGGGCCTATGGATGTGTGCCTGATGCCTGTCGGAGCATATAAGCCGGCCTATTTAATGCAGGGCAGCCACATGAACCCGCATGAAGCTGTAAAAGCCTATAACCTGCTCCGCGGCGGCACTTTTATCCCAATGCACTACGGCACCTTCGATTTATCAGATGAGCCCGCAGGCGAACCTGTGCGCATATTAGAGCAAATAGCCGCAGGAGGCATGCTGCAGGGGCTTAAAATACCTGCTATCGGGGAGCCAGTTCTTTTAAGCCAGCTACAGGTATAGAAAAGACTCCGGGGCTGGAGTAGCAACATAATTTTCTATATTTGCAGACTGATAAATCTTTCGGTTTACAAAACCTAACCATGACTCCTCAGAATATATCTCCCCAATTAATACTCGGCCTGATAGCAGCTTATTTCCTGATCCTGATTTTCATCTCTTACCTGACCAGCAGGAACACGGATTCTGAAACGTTCTTTCTGGCAAATAGAAGATCGCCCTGGTATGTTGTAGCCTTTGGCATGATAGGTACCTCTTTATCTGGTGTAACCTTTGTTTCTATACCTGGTATGGTGAGAACAGCTCAATTCTCTTATCTGCAACTGGTGCTTGGATACTTACTGGGTTACCTGGTAATTGCCACTATCCTGATGCCGCTCTACTACCGCCTTAACCTGGTCTCTATTTATACTTACCTCGAACAGCGCTTTGGCTACTGGTCCTATAAAACAGGGGCTGCTTTTTTCCTGCTTTCCCGTACATTGGGTGCTTCTATTCGCCTATTCCTGGTGGCAGGGGTGCTACAGTTAGCCGTTTTTAACGATCTGGGTGTGCCTTTTTCTGTATCCGTTATCATTACCATTCTGCTGATCTGGATTTATACTTTCAGGGGAGGCATGAAAACGATTATCTGGACAGATACTTTCCAGACTACCGCTATGCTTTTAGCGGTTATCACAAGTATCACCCTTATTTCGGATGAACTCAATTTATCGTTTCAAGGTCTTGTAAACACTGTATCAGAGAGCGACTACTCTCAGGTATTCTTTTGGGATTTTAAAGACAGCAAATACTTTTTAAAGCAGTTCTTTTCCGGAGCTTTCATAGCGATTGTTATGACAGGACTGGACCAGGATATGATGCAAAAGAACCTGAGCTGCAAGAACATTGGCGAGGCTCAGAAAAACATGTTCTGGTTCAGCGTTATACTTGTATTTGTAAACCTGCTGTTTCTTGCTCTTGGCGCGCTGCTATACCTTTATGCTAACGCCAAAGGCATTAATTTACCGGCAAAAGGCGATGATGTGTTTCCGTTTCTGGCTCTTAACCACTTTTCCAGCTTCTCAGGCATTGTATTTATACTGGGCATTATTGCCATTACCTATGCCTCTGCCGATTCTGCCCTCACAGCACTTACCACCTCTTTCTGCGTTGATTTCCTGGACTTCCGGAACAGAAGCGAACAAGAGCGTGTGCGCATGCGCTATATCGTACACTTTGGTGTCTCCGTAGTGATGGTGCTGGTAATTATTGCTTTTGATATACTAAACAGCGAGAGTGTTATTAATGCTGTATTTAAAGTGGCAGGATATACCTATGGCCCCTTACTTGGCCTTTACTCCTTTGGCCTCTATACCAAGCGCCCTGTCAGAGACAGATTTGTACCGATCATCTGTGTTGTTGCACCTATCCTGACCTATGTCATCAGTTCTAATTCCGCAGAATGGTTTAGCGGCTACGAATTCGGCTTTGAGGTGCTTATTCTGAACGGTTTCCTGACATTTATTGGCTTGTATGGCATTTCTACCAAAGCCACAGATTTAGAATTAGCCCAGGAGCAACTATAAGAGACTAAATTTAATTCCGGAGGAAAGCACCTTCTTGCAGGAGTGAGTAAGGGCTGCGTTTGTTATAAGCTTTTAATGGAGACAAAAAAGTCACCATTAAAAGCTTAAGCTATTCCTGCTTGATAGCACCACCTCTTGCAGAAGCAGATTTTCAATAACAGAGATTGAATAAGCTATGTACAAGTGCCCGGTGAGGTAAAACATGGGCAGCAGCAATACTCCTGCTATACCCAAACACAAAAAGCCTTGCATAGGCATGCAAGGCTTCACGAAGAGGAAATTCAAAAAATTAAGCTGCCGCTAAACTGTTAACGAATTTAGCTAACTTAGACTTATTGTTAGCAGCTTTGTTTTTATGAATAATGTTTTTCTTAGCCAGACGGTCAATCATTGAAGAAACTGTCTTGTACAGTTCCTGCGCTTCACCTTGATCTGTCGTATTTTTCAATTTTTTGATGAAAGTACGAGTAGTTTTCGCCTGGTACCTGTTACGAAGACGTTTAGCGTCGTTAGATCTGATTCTCTTTAATGCCGACTTGTGATTAGCCATATTATTTTATCGTAATAAATGAATGCTTCTTTCCGTTTCTTAAATGGATTGCAAAGGTAAAACCTTAATAGTTAATTTCCAACAACTCATTCGGATAAAATCTATTTTATGTTAAAACGTAACAAAAGGCCCCTGTTTGCTCTATATAGCACTGTAACTAGATTTCCGATTACCTACTAATTACCTTTGCAGTAATGATTCGCCTCAAATATACAGCTTTACTCTTACTATCCTCTGCTTTCTTTTTCTCCTGCTCCAGCGAACCAGGACCATTAGAGGAGCCGGATGTTGTAGTGGAACCTAATAAACCTACCCCCTACCAGCTGGTTATCCCCAATAACCTGCCTAAAACCTTCACTATACCCGAAAACAACCCACTTACAGTAGAAGGGGTAGAACTTGGCAGGCACTTGTTCTACGAAAGAAAACTTTCAGGTGATAACACCATGTCGTGCAGCACCTGCCACCAACAGCAATTAGCCTTTACCGATGGCAAAGCAGTAAGTTTTGGCATTGCCAGGCGGCCTACCAAACGTGGAGCTATGTCGCTGGCCAATATGTTGTGGTTCAACCGTTTTAACTGGGACGGCGAAGCAAACAGCCTGGAACAACAGGCGCTTATTCCCCTGGAAAGCGAACTGGAAATGCACCAGTCGCTGAGCGACGGAGTTAAAAAACTACAGGAAACAGGTCTTTACCCCCCGATGTTTCAGAAGGCATTTGGCTCCAGCACTATTACCGAAGAAAACGTGCTTAAAGCGCTTGGGCAGTTCCAGCGCACACTCATTTCCGGCAATTCCCGCTATGATCAGTATCTCGAAAACAAGATTAACCTGACACCTGACGAAATGGAAGGCATGGCGCTTTTTATGACTCACCCCGAACCAGCTCAAAACTTAAGAGGCGGCAACTGTGGCGACTGCCATGGCGGCACCCTTCTGACAACCCGCACTTTCCATAACAATGGATTAGATGTAGAACTGAAAGACAATGGTTTAGGAGCTATCACAGGCAGAGCAACCGACAATGGCAAGTTTAAAGCGCCTTCGCTCCGCAATATTGCCTTAACAGCACCTTACATGCACGATGGCCGCTTCGAGACACTGGAGCAGGTACTGGATCATTATAACGAACTTCACCTGTTTAACAACCCAAACCTTGATCCGCTTATTATGGAAGCATCCAATATGACTAATGGCAGAACCCTGAAGCTAACAGAGGAAGAAAAACAGAAAATCATCAAGTTCCTTCACACCCTAACCGACGAGTCTTTTATTACTGATCCGCGTTTTTCAGACCCTTTTAAACAGTAGTTATATGAAAAAGCTTTTTGCATCTTTAGTACCGGCACTAGCGCTTCTTACCCTTATCACCTCCTGCTCCGACGACAACATTGCCACCAATGGAAGTGTAGTGCTTCAATTTGAGCATATGGTGGGTTCTCAGGTTCTACAGCTTGAAGATGAATCTTATACCAGTCCGGCAGGCATTCCCTATACTGTTAGTAGCTTTAAATATTATATCAGTAATGTAAAATTACTCAACGATGCCGGCCAGGTTACTTATGTAGAGCCGGAAAGTTATCATCTGATAGAACAGGGCGGGAAAACATTTTTTGAGTTAAAAGATATACCGGCTGCTACTTACTCCGGCCTGGAGCTATCCATTGGCGTAGATGAGGAACTGAACCACCGCATTGATCATCAGGGAGATCTTGATCCTGCCAACGAAATGGTGTGGGACTGGGACTCCGGCTATAAATTTCTGATGGTTGTAGGCAATTTTACGGGCAATACCCGAAATGGCGGACTTGTTTTCCATGTAGGAGGCGATGTAAATTACAAAACGCTTCAGTATACTTTGCCTCAACCTATAAACCTCCAGAAAAGTCAACGCTATCAGGTACTGTTGCAGGCCGATGTAAATGAGATATTTCAAAATCCTAACCTGATCGATTTTGACCAGACAAGCTCTTCAGGTCATGGCATGGGGCCAAGTATCATTGCGGAGAACTATAGTAATGGATTCCTGAAGGTGGTAAGTACTACTGCACTACAGGCAGAATGAATTATTGCGTAGCTGCTACAACAATGTTTTTCCACGGAATAGGCAGAATATTGGTAAGCCTGTGCCTGCTACAGCTGGTTAGCTGCGATTCTGCACCATACCAGCAATCTATACCAAACCAAGAAACGATTTACCTTCCTGAGGTACCTGTGAACCTTGCAGCGGCTCTACCTTACCCGGAACGTAACCCGCCTACAAAAGAAGGAGTGGCATTGGGCCGGATGTTATTTTACGATCCTATCCTCTCACAAAACGGCACTGTTTCCTGCGCCAGCTGCCACCAACCCGAAAAAGCTTTTACAGATGGTGTGGCTCTTTCCAGGGCCGGAGTAAGCGGGGCCCCTTTGCAGCGACACGTACCTACACTGGTTAATGTTGCCTGGCAGGATGGCCTGTTCTGGGACGGAGGTGCCAAGGATATAGAATCATTAACGTTTGGGCCTCTCACCCACCCTGATGAAATGGGCCAGCATGTAAAAGAGCTGGTACAAAAGCTTCAGCAACACGAGCAATATCCACAGCTGTTTAAAAAGGCCTTTCAAACTGATAGCATTACCTCAGCTTTCGTTACACGCGCCCTGGCACAGTTTGAGCGCACTTTAATTTCCGGCAACTCCCGCTATGACCGGTACATCAGAAATGAAGCACAGGGAACGCTAACCAGCTACGAACTGGAAGGGCTGTCGCTTTTTAAAAAACACTGTAGCAACTGCCACTCCAGCGATTTATTTACCGATAACAGCTACCATAACAACGGGCTTGACAGTGAATTCTCAGATGCAAACGAGGCCCTTCATTTTGCCAGGGGCCGCATTACTAACCAGGCTGCTGATATAGGCAAGTACAAGACACCAACTTTACGCAATATTGCTCTTACGGCACCTTACATGCACGATGGCAGGTTTTCAACTTTAGAGGAAGTGCTGGACCATTATAGTACGGGCGTAACATATTCTCCTTCTCTGGCACTACAACTGCAGCAAAACAATAAATTAGGTATTCCACTTTCTTCATCCGATAAGAACAAAATCGTTTCGTTTCTGCTTACCCTTACCGATAGCAGCTTTATACAGGACAAACGGTATGGCAACCCTTTTAAAACAGAAAACCAGCTGCAGTAAACACCACAGCTGGTTTTTTTAAAACAGATGATGCCGTGTTAATTATCTTCTCTCTCAACATCTACATCAACACGTACATCATCTAGGCTTTTAAAGCGACGCTTCAAGCTTTCTTCTGTATTTTTCCACTTATCTTTAGTCTGCTTCCACTCTTCTTTGGTTTTAGCATCCATTTCATCAGATTTAGCTTCTACTGCATCTTCGCGTCTTTTATACTCTGCTTTCAGTTGCTTCCATTCTTCCTCTGTTGCATTTTCAGCACGAGCTGCGTTAGAAGATACCCAGGCCTGAAATTCATCTAATTCCCTTCTGGCATCTGCCGTCTCCTCACCAGCCTCTACCCTGGCCTCAGCAGAAGTATTATCAGCTTCATAGGTTGCGTCATCTTCTACCAACCCTTCATTTACCTCTGTCTGGTTTGTACTTACTTCTGAATTATTCTCGCTGCCCGCCCCTTGGCTGCAGGCATACATAAAAGCGCCCAAAGCCAATGCGAACACGAATGTTCTTATCTTTGACGAAATTTCCATAGTTCAATAGTTTTTACTCTAGTGCTTAATACGGATAATCTAAAATATTGATATATGATATATGCTAAATTTATTAATTTCAGCATATCAACTTTAAAAAGTTCAATATATAATAACTAATATTTAATTAATGCCACTTCTTTCTTCTACTTACAGGGCTCCAGCATATTTATTTAACGGGCATATACAAACTATCGTACCTGCTTTGTTTCGAAAAGTAAGAGAGATGCCTTCTTATGAGCGGGAACGACTACTTACACCCGACGACGACTTTTTGGACGCCGATTGGTATAAAACAGGATCAAAAAGCCTGGCTATACTCTCGCATGGTTTAGAGGGCGACAGTAGCAGGAGCTACATATTGGGTATGGTAAAAGCTTTAAACCAGAACGGAATAGATGCATTAGCCTGGAACTACCGCAGTTGTAGTGGCGAACCCAACAAGTTGTTAAGCTCGTACCATTTAGGAGCTTCTGATGACCTGAATTTTGTAATTCAGCATGCGCTTAAAACCGGCAAATACACGACACTTTATTTATTAGGCTATAGCGCGGGCGGCAATATTACTTTAAAGTACCTGGGCGAGAAGCCCGAGCTGGTACCACAGGAGGTGAAACGTGCAGCGGTATTTTCGGTGCCGGTAGACCTGAAGAGCTCTGCACAGCGTATCCCCGTTATTTATACACGACGCTTTTTAAAAACACTCGGCAAAAAGCTGGAACAAAAAAGCGAGATGTTCCCTGGGCAGGTAGATTTAAGCAACTTTAGCCTGTACTGGTCCTTTCCTGAATTTGATAACAGGTATACGGCACCGTTGCATGGCTTTAAAGATGCCGAAGATTATTATAGCCGCGTCAGCAGCAGGCAGTTCTTACCTCAAATTAAAATTCCTACGCTGCTGGTAAACGCCCAAAACGACCCTTTTTTAGGAAGCGCCTGTTACCCCGTAGAAGAAGCTGCACAAAGTACTCATCTCTACCTCGAAACGCCTGCACAAGGTGGCCATGTCGGCTTTGCAGAGGATTTCCGGAAAGATGTGTATTACTCAGAAAGAAGAGCTATTGAATTTCTGTTAGAGCAGTAGCCTGTTTTAGGGCATCGGCACCACCACCACTTTTTTGGTTTCGAAAAAATCCTCTACAAAATAGTGCTTTAGGTCATACACCTTTGTAATTAGTCCCGACTCCGCAATTTCTTCCTCCAGGTCGCCGCCTTTCAGGTAATAAATGCCTTTATCAGGTATAGCGCCTTTCTTAAAGCTGTTAGCTACCCAAGGATAGAAGTTTGCCAGTCGTGTTACGGCCCTGCTCACTACAAAATCGAATTTTTCCCGCACCTGTTCTGCCCTTGCATGCGAGGCGGTTACGTTTTGCAGGTGTAGTTCTCTTGCAATTTCCTCTACCACATGAATCTTTTTACCGATAGAGTCGACCAGGTGAAACCGGACATCAGGAAACATAACTGCCAAAGGCAAACCTGGTAAGCCTCCGCCTGTACCTACATCCAGCACATGCGCCTGCTCCGGAAATTGTATTACCTTGGCAATACCCAACGAATGCAGGATGTGGTGTGTCCCCAGCTGATCCATGTCTTTGCGGGAGATAACGTTAATTTTTTGATTCCACTCCTGGTATAAATGCCCCATTTGCTCATATTTCTGCAGCTGGTATTCGGTAAGCTCAGGAAAATAGCCGGAAAGAAGTGTTCGAATAGCTTGAGACATAGCGTTTACAGGATTGAGATCAGGTTTAAAACGGGTGCAAATTAGTAAATAGATAGGTATACCACCAAAAACAAAGCCCAGACTGTTTAACAGCAGTCCGGGCTTTCATTAAGTTGCGGTACTCAATTTAAATTTTCACAGCTAAGTAAAGGCAATCTAATTTAGAAAAAAGTTTGTTTTACAGAGGTGGATTATATTAAGTGCTTCTTATTTTTTACCATGTCATAGAGCAGCTCGCGGGCCCTGTGCAACTGTGCTTTAACAGTTCCAAGCGGCGCATTTAGCTCTGTTGCAATTTCTTCGTAGCTAAGCTCATTAAAATATCGCAGTGTTACCAGGCGCTGGTATTTATCCGGCAGCTTCGCCACCACATACTGCATAATTTCAATTTTCTGATTTTTTATAGCTTCTTCCTGCGGGTTCAGGTTCTTGTCTTTAAAATCAATGGTAATTTCATCACCATTATCGATTTTTATAGCCGAATCGATACTCATCGTCTTAATCCTGTTCTTACGGATAAAGTCGATGCAATTATTGGTGGCAATACGGAAAAGCCAGGTACTGAAAGCGTACTCCGGGTTAAACTTGTGCAGGTTACGGAATGCTTTGGCAAAGGCCTCAATGGTTAAGTCCTCTGCATCGTCGGCATTACGCACCATTTTCAGAACCACGTGATACACCGGCTTTTTATAGATACTCATCAGCTCGGCATACGCTTTCTCATCGTTTTCCTCTACGGCAGCCTGGATGAGCTTAAAGTCATGCTTTGCTTTTGCTGAGAATTGTTTGTTTACTTCCATCTGAACTTTTTATACATTAAAACAGATACCCCAAGTAGCAGGTAGTTGAAAAAGTAGACAATATCTAGTACAGGTAATAGTGGTAAAGATAATTTGTCGCTAAGCCTGCGTGCAGCAAGCATGTATACGATAAAAACCGCCAGATATCTTATTCCTACAATCGCACCCAATATAGGTAAATTACTATGTATTACCAGAAGAAGTATAGCAAGCAGGTAAAAAAATATATTTGACATCACAAATGCCCCTATTCTCCTTCTATCAGCTGCTTTATACTGTCCTCCGACAGACATGTGCCTTCTTTTTTGAATCAACCACTCCCGAAACGTCTTTTTGGGAATACTGGAGGTTTGCCCTTCTTTGTCGATAACAATATTTATTTTGCTATTACTTGCAGCGTCTCTAACAAAAAGATCATCGTCGCCGCCTAATGTCTTGATATGCGATGCAAACCCCTTATTCCTAAAGAAACACGTTTTAGTATAAGATAAGTTTCGGCCGACTCCCATATATGCTCGACCTTTGTTTGCTTGAGACAAATACTGAATTGCGGACAGTAAGGTTTCAAACCTGATAAGATGATTTAAAAATCCTTTTAATTTTATATACGGCGAGTAGCCAAGCACCACATCTACCCCGTCTTTATAACCGCTTAACATCTTCTCAATCCAGTATGAACTGCAGGGGCGGCAATCAGCATCAGTAAACAGCATGTGCTCATATTTTGCTGATCGGATACCCAGGGCCAACGCATACTTTTTCGGATTGAGATAGTCTGGTGTTTTCTTAACTGTTACTACTCTGAAGTTCGGGAATTGACGCTCCAGTTCATAAGTATAGAACTCTGTATCATCTTCAGAACGATCATTTATCAGAATTATTTCAAACTCTGGGTATTCCTGGTCAAGCAGCATCGGGAGCAGCACCACCAGGTTCTCCAGTTCATCATGAGCCGCCACTATTACCGAAACCGGTGGCCTTACATCCGGTTCAGGATCTTTATACTTGGCAAGCGGCAGGAAATAGTACAAAGCATAAAAAAGCTGGATCAATACGCAGAGCCCCAGTAAAGCAAGGAGTATAGTTGGTATCAAAAGAGAAAATTTAATGTGTTAATTACTCAATGTGCTAATGTGCTTATCTTGTTGTAAATTGAATTACCACATGAGCACATTACCTCATTAGCACATTACAAGGTTTAATATTCAAAATTAGCTATTCTACAGCCAATTCCATACATAGGTTCGATTTTATAATTATAGAAGCTTTGTGCGCAGTAGTTTGTATCTTTGCCGATTATTTTAAATTAACCTTGATACCAGCTGCATTTAAAGTAGAGCAGCTTATTTGTGGCGTTATTCTTGCGAGAGTAGCCCCTGAATTTTAAACTATGCAATTTACATTATTAGCCCAAGATAAGCAGTCGAAAGCTCGTGCAGGTGTGGTACAAACCGACCATGGCTCTATAGAAACCCCTATTTTTATGCCAGTTGGTACAGCAGGCACAGTAAAAGCAGTGCACCAGCGCGAATTAAAAGAAGATATAAAAGCCGAGATCATTCTTGGCAATACCTATCACCTGTACCTGCGCCCGGGGCTGGAGGTGCTTGAGAATGCCGGCGGGCTGCATAAGTTTAATGGCTGGGACCGACCTATCCTGACCGACAGTGGCGGATACCAAGTTTTCTCGCTGGCAGGGACTCGCAAAATAAAAGAAGAAGGCGTAAGGTTTAAGTCGCACATCGATGGCTCTACCCTCAACTTTACCCCCGAAAATGTAATGGATACACAGCGCACCATCGGCGCTGACATTATCATGGCCTTTGATGAGTGTACTCCCTACCCTTGCGACTACACTTATGCTAAAAACTCTATGGAGCGCACGCACCGCTGGCTACAACGCTGTATAGATCGCTTTGACAGCACCGAGCCTAAGTATGGCTATAACCAGACGCTGTTCCCGATTGTGCAGGGTAGCACCTACAAAGACCTGCGCGTAAAATCGGCAGAGACAATTGCAAGCTTCGGTCGTGAAGGAAATGCCATAGGTGGCTTATCGGTAGGTGAGCCTGCCGAAATGATGTATGAGATGACAGAACTGGTATGCGATATATTACCTGCCGATAAGCCCCGTTACCTGATGGGTGTGGGTACGCCTGCCAACATCTTAGAAAACATTGCGCTGGGTGTGGACATGTTTGATTGCGTATTGCCTACCCGCAATGCCCGCAATGGGATGTTGTTTACAACGCAGGGTATTGTGAATATCCGCAATCAGAAATGGGCAAACGATCATTCTCCTATCGATGCTGAACTAGGAGGCTATGTAAGTACGTTCTATAGCAAGGCTTACCTGCGCCACCTGGTACACAGTACCGAGATGCTGGGAGCCCAGATTTCCAGCGTGCACAACCTTACTTTTTACCTGTGGCTGGTAAAACAGGCAAGAGAGCAAATTATAAACGGAACTTTCCGCGACTGGAAAGACATAATGGTAAAGAAACTAATGACGAGGCTCTAGCGAGCCAGTTAAAAGTTAAGAGTTAAAAGTTTAATGGGAAATTGCAATCAGACAAGTCCTGTTGTAGGAAATACTTTTACACTCTTAACTCATAACTTTTAACTCTTAATTTAACGAAGTTTGAAGCTGCTCGATAAATATATTTTAAAGAAGTTCCTCACCACCTTCGTGTTTGTGGTGCTGATACTGGTGTCGGTTATCTGTGTGATCGACTTTACAGAGAAGAACGACGACTTTATCAAGAACAATGTGCCTTATAATGAGATCATTTTTGATTACTATATCAACCTGATCCCATACTATGCCAATATCTTAAGCCCGATTACCGTATTTATTGCTACCGTTTTTGTAACCGCCAAACTGGCTTCACACACAGAAATTGTAGCCATTCTGAGCAGCGGTGTGAGTTTCAGGAGAATGCTGGTACCTTATGTAATAGGTGCTTCTATCATTGGAGCGGCTATATTCGGCTTAATTGGCTGGATCATACCAAATGCCAATAAAGAAAGTGTTGCTTTTCAGGTGAAGTATACCAAAGGGCCTTACTTTTTTGATGGCCGCAATATTCATATGAAGGTTGCTCCGAATACCTATGTGTATATGGAGAGCTATAACAACAATGCCCATATAGGCTATAATTTCGCACTCGAAAACATATCCGGCACTAATCTCCGGACAAAGCTTTCCAGCCCCAGCGTTACCTGGATGCCGGATAAAGAGAAATGGCATGTGAGCAGCTATACCTTGCGCACGTTTGATGGAGAGAAGGAAACCATCTACAAAGGAACCACGTTGGACACAACCCTGAACATGCACCCAAAGGATTTTGAAAGCACCTATAAACTGGAGCAGACATTAACGCTGCCCGAACTGAATGCTTTTATAGCTGAGAAAAAAGAACGTGGTGCTGATGACATCGAAACATACCTGATAGAAAAATACGAGCGTTTCAGCTATCCTTTTGCCATCATTATTCTAACCGTGATCGGTGTAATTGTGAGTGCCCGTAAAGCAAGAGGAGGAGTTGGACTGCAAATCGCGCTAGGGTTCTTTCTGGCTTTCGTATTCATAATTTTTGTAATTACCAGCCGCAGCTTCGCACAGGTTGGCGACATAGCACCTCAATATGCAGCCTGGATTCCCACTGTTATTTTTACAGGAATCGGCTTCGTTCTCTACCGTTATATACCGCGTTAATGCCACGTCTGAAAGATTACTTCGAACTGCATTTTATCATATTCCTCTGGGGATTTACAGCCATACTAGGCAAGCTCATCAGCATACCAGCTGTTGAGCTTGTTTTTTTGCGTACCATGATCACAGCAATAGCATTAGGTGTTATCATTTACAGGCGAAAAACTGTTTTTTGGCTGGGTACTGGCAACGTGCTTAAAATACTGGGAGTCGGCTTTATGATAGCGGCACACTGGATTCTGTTCTTTGCTTCGGCCAGGGTTTCATCGGTCTCTATCTGCCTGGCGGGCATGGCCACCTGCAGCCTCTGGACAGCCATTCTGGAGCCCATCTTTACCAGGAAAAAAATCAAACCCCATGAGATTCTGCTTGCCCTGCTCATCATGATTGGCTTGTACATTATTTTCCAGTTTGAGTTTGATCATGCCCTGGGTATTCTAATGGCGGTAGGCTCTGCTTTCCTGGCTTCTGTATTCACCATCATTAATGCCAAACTGGCAAAGGTGCATGCCTCCACCACCATTACCTGCTACGAAATGGCAGGTGCCTGTATAGCCACAGGCTTGTTTTTCCCGCTTTACGCACACCTTTTTGCCGAAGGCGGCACATTAAATTTTGGCCTGAGTACGATGGACTGGGTATACCTGCTGGTGCTGGCACTGGTTTGCACCGTGTATGCCTATACAGCGGCTGTTCGCCTGATGCAACGGATTACGGCATACGCCATGAACCTTACTGTAAACCTGGAGCCTGTGTATGGCATTGTACTCGCCTGGTTTATTTTTAAGGAAAACGAACAAATGTCTGCCGGATTCTACTATGGCACCGGCGTTATCCTACTCAGTGTGTTTATTTACCCTATCCTGGATGCGCAGGCAGAGCGGCGTAGAAAGTTAAAGGAGTCCTTTCCAGAGGAGGTAGTGGTCGGGGAAAAGTAAGTTCTCCGGCACGTTTCCTTTAAACAGACCAAACAAAGCAGAGCCAGAGCCTGTCATAGAGGCATATACTGCTCCCGCAGCATACAACTGCTCCTTAAGATGCGCAAGCTCCGGGTATTTTGGGAAAAGCGCTTCCTCGAAATCGTTCTTTACGCTATCTTTCCAGCTTTCGATCGGTTGCTGCAACAGTTCTTTTAGAGAATTTTTGGGCTGCTTTGGCACCACATTACCATAGGCTTCTGCAGTGGTAATATGTAGACCAGGGTAAATAACCAGGCAGCTGTACCCACTCAAATCGAGTTGCAGCTCGTTAAATACATCGCCCCGCTCTATCGCCAGCACAGGCTGGTTTCTCACAAAAAAAGCACAATCGCTGCCAAGTCGGCGGGCATAATCCTGTAGTTCTTCAACTTTAAGGTTCAGGCTAAACAGCTTGTCCAACTGCTTTAACGTAAAGGCTGCATCCGAAGACCCTCCTCCAAGGCCTGCACCCATTGGTATAATTTTGTGCAGGTGTATGTGCACGGCAGGCAGGTTATATTTTTCCTGAAGCAGCTTATATGCTTTTAGGCAAAGGTTTGTATCGGGATTGCCGGGCACAGGTAAGCCACTCATAGAAAACTGCTCTTCTTCGGCTGGTAATATCTCCAGCGCGTCACACCATTTCACAGGGTAAAAGCACGATTCCAGGTTATGAAAACCGTCGGCACGTTTCTCTGTAATAAACAAACCAATATTTAATTTTGCATTCGGGAAATCGAGCATAGCAGCATTATTGTTTATGTTGCAAAGTAAATAAGAAGGCAGTAGTATCCATGCATCACGTGCAAGACTTTTGTAGAGGATGAATTATGGTACCCAGCCTTCTGTTGTAAAGCAAGCTGTTAAATTAAACACCCCATACGTATGTATGTAAAATTTGTCAAACGATTGCTGGATATAATAGTAGCTGCGGTTATGTTGGTACTGTGCCTGCCTTTGCTGGCAGGTGTGGCAATCTGTTTAGGCATAGCAAACAGAGGTGCTATCCTTTTCAGGCAGCAACGCCCCGGCAGGCTTGGAAAGCCTTTCTACATCTATAAGTTTAAAACCATGACTGATGCCTGCAACGCTCTGGGAGAACTTAAACCAGACGGGGAAAGGCTTACACCTATCGGCAAGTGGATACGAAAAACCTCGCTGGACGAGTTGCCGCAGCTGTACAATGTGCTATGCGGAGATGTAAGCTTAGTCGGGCCACGACCGCTCCTAATGGAGTACCTGCCTCTTTATTCTGCCGATCAGGCAAGGCGGCATGAGGTGAGGCCCGGTATAACGGGTTGGGCACAGGTTAACGGCCGAAACGCTATTTCCTGGGAAGAAAAATTTATACTCGATTTGTGGTACGTGGAACATATTTCTTTTAAAACCGATACGCTTATACTTTTTAAAAGCATAAAACAGGTATGGCATGGCAGAGGTGTAAACCTGGAAGGCCATGCCACCACCAGTAAGTTTAAAGGAACTCAGCCGCTAAGAGATTGAAATCCCGTTTGCCTTTCTAAAATAAGCTGTTTACCTATAAACCTCATTAAACAACTTTACATTAAGAAAAGAGGTGAAGCAAGCTCTGATTAATTTTAAACCGCATTGGGAAATTAACACATAATTAGTTAGGTTGTCGCTTTAGAGCCTGTAACCAGGTTTCCTTAGCTCTTAAAGCCTTCGGGAAAACTTGAAAATAGAAAGAGGCGTATTGTGAGGTGCCGATGTGATGGTAAATGTAACAGCATTGGCCTATACCTAACATACTACCATAAACAGCACCCGAAACGAAGCGCCTCAGGTGCTCCTTCAAAACATAACAGACACATGCATTATAAGCCTGGCCGAATTTTCTTATCAGCTCCTCACATGGGCGGACACGAAAAGAACTATGTGCAAAAAGCACTTGAAGACAATTGGGTTTCAACTGCCGGACCAAATCTGGCTGGATTTGAGCACGACATCTGCCAGCACACAAATGCCCGCCATGCTGTAGTATTAAGTTCTGCGACAGCAGCTATACACTTAGCATTACGCTTATTAGGCGTACAACCTGGTCATAAAGTTATTTGCTCTACCTTTACATTTGTAGCAGCGGCCAACCCTATATTATACATGGGTGCAACGCCTGTTTTTGTAGAGAGTGAGGCTAATTCCTGGAACATGTGCCCGGATACCTTGCGCGAAGCGATAGAGGATTGCATGAAATCCGGTGAAAAACCTGCCTGTATTATTTTGGTGCACCTTTACGGAATGCCTGCCAAGCTAAAAAAAATAGTAGCTATTGCCGAAGAGTATGACATTCCGATTATCGAGGACGCTGCTGAGGCTTTAGGCTCCCGTTACAGTGGCCACCAGGTTGGCACCTTCGGGCGCATTGGCATTTTTTCCTTTAATGGAAACAAGATCATTACGACTTCAGGCGGAGGAGCTTTGGTAACGCCCGACGAAGAAACAGCTAATCAGGCTCGCTTCCTGGCAAATCAGGCCAAAGAAGATGCTCCGCATTACCAGCACTCTCAACTAGGGTATAACTACCGCTTAAGCAACGTGAGTGCCGGAATCGGACGCGGCCAGATTGAGGTACTGGAAAAACGTGTACAGCAGCGCAGAGAAATATACAACTACTACAAGGCAAACCTGGAAAGCTTCGGGTTAGAGTTTTTGCCTGAACCTAAGAACTGCTTTTCTAACCGTTGGCTCACAACTGTACTGCTTCATCCTGAAACAGGAAAGACACCTGAAAACCTTAGGCTGGAGTTGGAGGAGCATAACATTGAGTCTAGGCCGCTGTGTAAGCCTATGCACTTGCAACCACTTTATCAACAAGCTGCCTACTACGGCGACAACCTGAGTGGAAAGCTATTTGAAAGAGGGCTTTGCCTTCCTTCCAGCAGCAGTTTAACCGAAGAAGAACTGGCCAAAGTAGTGCAGGTGCTGAAGAAAGTGTTGCCTGAAGTATATTAAGTACCGGCATATTTAAAGAGCCATTAGCTGTATTAACTACCCCTAATGGCTCTTTAAACAGCATTTCTAAAGCTCTGTCAGGAATTCAGGCTTAGGTCCCCACGGTGACCATCGTTTCAGATTTTATCCAGCGCCTGTTTCAGGTCAGCAATCAGTGTTTCCGGCTCTTCAATTCCTACCGACAAACGTATTACACCCAGCGTGATACCTAATCTCTGCTGCTTTTCGGGTGTTAGGGAACGGTGAGAGGTGCGCAAAGGCGAAGAGATAGAAGTACTAACTCCCGCCAGAGATGGCGCAAACGGGATATGCTCCAGCGATTGCATAAAGTGATTCACGTCTTCTAATGTATCGCTGATTCTGAAAGAAAGCATTCCACCGAATAAGCCGCGCCCCTGCTTGCTGGCCACCTGATGTTGCGGGTGCTCCGGCAGGCCCGGATACCACACCTGACTTACCTTCGGATGCTGCTGCAGAAATCTGGCTATGGTTAAGGCGTTGCTGCTGTGTTGCCGCATACGCAGGTGCAATGTCTTCAGCCCCCTGGCTGCCAGCCAACTTTCGAAAGGGCTCAGGTTTAAACCGTATACCATCACAATTTGCTTTGCCCGCAGATAAGCTGCCTCTTCTTTACCAATCACCACACCAGCTGTTACATCACTATGCCCGGAAAGATACTTTGTGACACTATGGATTACTATATCAGCTCCTAACTCCAGCGGCTTAACTACTGCCGGAGTAGCAAAGGTATTGTCAACTAAAAGTTTTATATGAACCCGCTTTGTCTCTTGCGCCAACTGTTCAATGTCCATTACCTGGAGCAGAGGGTTACTCATGGTTTCGGCAAGCAACATCTTCGTTTCCGGCTTCACATAGGCATCCAGCGCATACAGCTCTTCGTTGGGCACAAAAGAAACGGAGATACCTAAACGTGAAAGCTCCTGTAAAATAAGGGCAGATGATCCTCCGTAAATTTCTTCGGCGCAAAGCAGATGATCGCCTGCCTGGCAATAGGCCAGTATTCCGGCAAGTATAGCCGACATACCCGAAGATGTTACAATTGCTCCTGCCCCACCTTCCAGTTTATTAATCTCTTCTGCCAGTTCATCTGAATTAGGATTACCATGCCGGGTATACATATAATGTTGCCCTGGCTCCTCAAAGTAAAGCTCCAGCTCGTTCAGATCTTCAAAAGTAAAAACAGATGTTTGGTATATGGGAGTGGTTTTTGGCTTGATGATAGACATATCTGTTTAAAATAGATTAGCTAAATATAAGAAGGAAATTGAAAGGAGGAGCGGCACACGGCACAAATTCTTTGGCAAGCTCTGAAAACAGCAGCGCCTTCTGCTCTATCAGAACAGAAGGCGCTGCTGTTTTTTATGTTAGATGGTACTCTTACTCAACTACAGATTCAGCAAGTACAATAATTTTATTGTTCAGCACTTCCACCACACCACCATCTACAGTAAAGAATTCTTGCCCTTGTTTGGTTGTGATACGAAGCCTGCCTCTCTCCAATGTACTTACAAGTGGAGCATGCGAGTTTAAAACCTCGAAAGACCCATTTGTGCCAGGAAACTGAGCAGCTTCCACTTCACCGGCAAATACCTTTTTATCAGGTGTGATTATTTCTAAATACATTTCTTTGAGTTCTGAGTTCTGAGTCACGAGTTAGAGTCATAAAACTCAGAACTCGGGACTCAGAACTAATTAAAACTATCTTGCTTCGGCAAGCATTTTCTCACCTTTGGCTACTGCATCCTCGATAGTACCTACCAGGTTGAAAGAAGCTTCAGGAAGGTGGTCATGCTTACCGTCCATGATCTCGTTAAAGCCTCTGATGGTGTCTTTGATATCAACCAACACACCTTTAAGGCCTGTAAATTGCTCTGCTACGTGGAACGGCTGAGACAGGAAGCGCTGTACACGACGTGCTCTGTGTACTACCAGCTTGTCTTCGTCAGAAAGTTCATCCATACCTAGGATAGCAATGATATCCTGAAGCTCTTTGTAGCGCTGCAGAATTTCTTTTACACGCTGTGCTGTATTATAATGCTCTGCACCTACAATGTCGGCAGTAAGGATTCTGGATGTAGAATCCAGCGGGTCCACTGCAGGGTAGATACCCAGCTCAGAGATTTTACGGGAAAGTACCGTTGTTGCATCCAAGTGAGCAAAGGTTGTTGCTGGAGCAGGGTCAGTTAAGTCGTCGGCAGGTACGTAAACAGCCTGTACCGAAGTAATAGAGCCACGTTTTGTAGACGTAATACGCTCCTGCATGGCACCCATTTCAGTTGCCAGTGTTGGCTGGTAACCTACCGCAGATGGCATACGGCCAAGTAGAGCCGATACCTCAGAGCCCGCCTGCGTGAAACGGAAGATGTTGTCTACGAAGAACAGGATATCGCGACCAGCACCACTCTCACCTGGCTCACCGTCACGGAAATATTCCGCCATGGTAAGACCAGAAAGCGCTACACGGGCACGTGCCCCTGGCGGCTC
Organism: Pontibacter sp. SGAir0037; assembly: GCF_005491705.1. NCBI lineage: Bacteria > Pseudomonadati > Bacteroidota > Cytophagia > Cytophagales > Hymenobacteraceae > Pontibacter > Pontibacter sp. SGAir0037. The sequence goes on from NZ_CP028092.1 coordinate 3,308,993, forward strand.
GTTCATCTGGCCAAACACGAATGTTGCTTTAGATTCAGCCAGTGCAGCAGTATCCACTTTAGAAAGATCCCATCCGCCGTGCTCAAGCGACTCTAAGAACTCTTCGCCGTAACGTACAATTCCGGACTCGATCATCTCACGAAGCAGGTCGTTTCCTTCACGGGTACGCTCACCTACACCGGCAAATACAGAAAGACCACCGTGTGCTTTCGCAATGTTGTTGATCAGCTCCTGGATAAGTACTGTTTTACCTACTCCGGCACCACCGAACAAACCGATTTTACCACCTTTTGCATAAGGCTCGATAAGATCGATTACTTTGATACCTGTATAAAGAACTTCAGAAGAAGTTGCAAGGTCTTCGAAACGTGGCGAAGGTCTGTGGATTGGCAAACCACCAGTGCTCACAGGCTGTGCAATACCGTCTATAGCCTCCCCAATTACATTGAAAAGACGTCCTTTAATGCCTTCGCCTGTCGGCATTTTAATTGGAGCACCAAGATCAAGTACTTCCACACCACGGCTTAAACCTTCTGTAGAGTCCATCGCGATGGTACGTACACGGTCTTCACCAAGGTGCTGCTGACATTCCAGAACGATTACCTGGCCATTGTCTTTCGTTACTTGCAGGGCATCCAAAATATTTGGTAGCTTACTATTTTCACCCACAAAGCTAACGTCCACAACCGGACCAATAACCTGGGTAATTCTGCCAATATTCGCCATTTGACTTTATATATTGATTAACTATTGTAATGGAGTTATTTCAGGGTGCAAAACTAATGCATAAATCTGGTAATTCCACATAAGACATTAAAAAGTTTTAACTTACTCATTGCCATATAGTAAGACCTTTATCTAAAGGTCTTACAGCAATTTTTTTTCAGGCCAGTAGCTCTTCCTTCTTTAAACTTCCAAATCAAAGTTTAGTCTAAACCGCAGTGCTAAATTTTTCAGCCGGGGCGCTTGCCTGCCAGCGCACTGGTTTACTTACCTTGCATGCTATAAATGTCTTTATTTTTCTTGTAACATTATAAATTATGCTGAATTAACTTTTATGATGCGAAAACTTTATCTAACCCTTTTAGCCACCTTAACCTGCCTTAGTGTGTGGGCGCAGCCAACTGCCTCTGCCCCGGCCAAAGGCAATTACCAGTTAGCTTCCCGCTTCTCACCTAAAAAGCTGCAAAAGCTTATTTTCACTACAAACCTCGATCCGCACTGGCTCAGGAACTCCGACCGCTTCTGGTATGAGTATGAGACGTCTAATGGCAAAAACTGGTATATAGTAGATCCGGCTACTAAATCTAAAAAGTTGCTGTTTAACACCGATAAACTTGCATCTGCTGTTACCATGATTGTACAGGACCCTTTCGATGCCCAGCACTTCCCTATCGAAAACCTGAAGTTCTCTGACGATGAAAAAAGCATCCAGTTTGAAATTAAAAGCACGATAGACGAGGTAAAAAAAGACAGGCCCAACAAAACTGCTCCGGATTCACTACAAAAGAAAACTTTCTTTTTCCGGTATAACCTGCAAACAGAGCAACTGGAAGAACTGAAAGATTATGAGAAACCAAAGGCTAAACCACGATGGGCCTCTGTTTCTCCGGATCAGTCGATGGTAGTCTTTGCCCGTAACTTTAACCTATACTGGATGGATAAGGCCAACTACGAAAAGGCCCTTAAAAATGACAAGGACACAACTATCGTAGAGCATCAGTTAACCAAAGATGGTGTTGAGTTTTACAGCTACGGCGACTCCAGGGGAGAAACTAACGTGGAGCGCGAGAAAAACAAAAAAGACCGCAAGCCAGCGCAAATACTCTGGTCGCCTGATTCGAAGCATTTTGCCATGATCCGAACAGATGAGCGACAGGTAAAAGACCTTTGGGTAATACACCATACGGCACAAGGCCGACCAGCTCTTGAAACATACAAGTACCACATGCCGGGCGAAAAAGAAGCACCTAAGCGTGAAATGCTGGTATTTGATGTAGCAGCTAAAACTTCAGCCAAAATAAATGCAGCAGCTTTTAAAGACCAGGAGCTATCTATATGGCCTGCTCCGGCCTTGCAAAAAAACCGTGACGATGAGCACAGGCCATTTTTGTGGCACGGCAACAACAGCAAATTTTACTTTACCCGCACCAGCCGCGACCTGAAGAAAATTGATATTTGCCAATACGACCTGGCAAGCGGTACTGTAACGCCTGTAATTAACGAACGCTTTAACACCTATGTGGAGGTAACGCGCGTTGGCTTGGTGAACGATGGCCGGGAACTGGTACATTGGTCGGAGCGCGATGGCTGGGGGCACTTTTATTTATACGATGCTGCCGGAAAGCTAAAAAACAGAATTACCTCCGGTTCCTTTCACTGTGAAGAGATTGTAGGTATTGATGAGAAAAACCGTGTGCTATACTTTACAGCTAATGGCCGCGAAAACGGAGAAGACCCTTACCTGATGCACCTCTACAGTGTAAAACTGGATGGAACGGGCCTCACCTTGCTTAACAAAGGCAACTTTGATAACAATGTGAGCATGAACGACGCAAACACATTCTTTATAAATACAGCTTCGAGAGTAAACACAGTTCCGGTCTCTGCCTTATATAACAGCAAAGGCCGTAAGCTGATGGACCTGGAAAAGGCCGACCTTTCACGCCTGATGACAACGGGATATAAATTCCCGGAACCGTTCCAGGTGAAAGCTGATGACGGCGTAACTGACATTTACGGGGTAATGTACAAGCCATTCGATTTCGACTCCACCAAAACCTACCCTGTTATTGCCTATGTTTACCCAGGTCCGCAAACGGAGGCGGTCAACAAATCTTTTGGCAGAAGCATGGACCGCATAGACCGCCTGGCTCAGCTTGGCTTTGTTGTTATTACAGTGGGTAACCGTGGCGGCCACCCTGCCCGCTCCAAATGGTACCACACCTACGGCTACGGCAACCTGCGCGATTATGGCCTGGCCGACAAAAAAGCGGCCATTGAACAACTTGCTGACCGCTACCGCTACATCGACATTAACCGTGTAGGTATAACAGGGCATTCGGGAGGTGGCTTTATGTCTACTGCCGCCATGCTGGTATACCCTGACTTCTTTAAAGTAGCTGTATCCGGAGCCGGCAACCACGAAAACAACATCTACAACCGCTGGTGGAGCGAGAAGCATCATGGTGTAAAAGAAATAATTTCTCCGAAAGGAGATACCACTTTTCAGTATGCCATCGATAAGAACCCCGATCTGGCGAAGAACCTGAAAGGGCACTTACTGCTTGTTACCGGCGATGTAGACAATAATGTGCATCCTGCCAATACTATTCGGATGGCGAACGCACTTATAAAGGCCAATAAGCGCTTTGACTTTATGCTGATGCCAGGGCAACGGCATGCCTTTGGCGACATGACAGAGTATTTCTTCTGGCTGATGGGCGATTATTTTACAAAACACCTGCTAGGCGATTATTCCCAAACAGTGGATATTGCTGAAATCAACAGGGAAACAGAGAACACAGGAATCTCTAAAAGCAGGATTTCTGCAAGGCCTGAAGAGGAATAGAAATAGCTTCAGGTAAACAAAAGAGGGTTGAAACTGCATTCTATCAGTTTCAACCCTCTTTTGTTTGATGTATTAATTTGTATAAATTAGTTCTTTACACCCTTTTCTTTAACCAGGATTAGTCCGGTACATCTATGAAACAGAACTTATCCCTTCTTCTGCTCTTCCTTTGCATAACTCTTGCCGCTACTGCTCAAAGCAGAGAAGAAAAAGAAGTGGCAAGCGCTGTAGAAAAGTTAAGAACAGCCATGGTAGATGCAAATAAACAGCAGCTTGAAAATATGGCGGCCGCAGAACTTAGCTACGGGCACTCCAGTGGCACAATAAAAGACAAGGCAGCCTTTGTAGAATCGATAGTAAGCGGAAAATCTGATTTCGTAACGCTCGAACTGTCTAATCAAACTATAAAAGTTGTGGGCAGTACTGCCATTGTACGACACCAACTAGATGCGCAGACAAACGACGGCGGCATCCCCGGCAACGTTAAGATAGGTGTTATGCTCATCTGGCAAAAACAAAATAACTCCTGGAAGTTGCTTGCCAGGCAGGCATATAAAATTTAGTGTTGAACAATCAGAGGTTCTTCAGCATCTCGATCTGGTCGTCGTTTAGCAAAATATACCTGTTGTTAAAGGGGTTCGCGTAAAATTTCTCCGCTATCACATACTCTCCTGTGGTCAGCTTATGTATGTTATAGCTAAACAGGCTGTTAGAACGCTCAATGACAAGTTCTGTATTACTTAAATCGAGTTGTCGGCCGCATGTAGTGGTAATAATTTCGGAATGCGTAGTCATCATGGCTAAAAGAGATTTTATAAAAGCAGATTTCTTTACGCATAACGGTTCAAGATGTGACAGCAAAGCAGCAGAAAATCAGCTATTTTTTTCATATAAATTAGGTATAAAGGTGCCTGCATCTTTATGTAAGCCCCCAGATGTCGCTCTTTTTATGCTTAAGACATAAAAAGAGCATTTGAGCTGTACACTTAGCCCGTAATTTCCTACTACTCTAATCCCTTTATTATAATACTACCATGTAGAGCTTTCGCCTATTCCTTAAATTTAGCATAGGAGAACAACTGCAGCTACAGGCTGCTTTAGAAGAACCGATATCTGAAAAACTAATTCAGTCGGCTTACGATGTGGCAACCGGAGGTTTATATATTGCACTGCTGAAATCTGCCATACCAAGAGAGCTTAAGCTCGATATTGAGACCGCTAAAAATTTCGGAAAAGACGCATCCTTATTCAAAAACAGTCAGAGCCGGGCTGTAGTTTCAGTTAGTCCAGAACAACAGGCGGCTTTTGGGCAAAAGCTTCAAAATAAGCAAGTGAAATTCACTCCGTTAGATACTTCTACAGGCCATAACTGCTAGATAGACGGCACGCTTTCCCATGGCTAAAAGTTGCCAAAAAGCACTATGACAAGGCGCTGGAGCAGATTTTAGATTAAAATATTTAAAAAATTTTGCAGGAAAAGTTTGCGGATTAAAATCGCCTGCCTATCTTTGCATCATCAAACGACAAAGGGGTAACAAACTCCAAAGTTTAGTAGAGATTGTCCGATGGTGTAACTGGCAACACGTCTGATTTTGGTTCAGAAGAGTCCAGGTTCGAAACCTGGTCGGACAACTTAAAAGGGATAACACAGCTACTTTGTGTTATCCCTTTTTGCTTTTTGTGGCTTTTATAACTTTCTAAAATATAGATAGATAAGGAGTGGCAAATCGCTATTTTTTGGTAGCTTTGCAGGCATAGCAAACTAAACTTACCATTTCCCTTTTAGCAACACTATGCCACACGTTAAGATTTTCTCCGGCTCCGCATCCCGTTACCTGGCCGAAAAGATTGCAAATGCTTATGGTCAGCCACTTGGCGATGCTACCCTGCAGCACTTTAGCGACGGAGAAATAGCACCCCATTTAAATGAATCTGTTCGCGGCGCAGAAGTATTTATTGTTCAATCTACTTTTCCACCGGCTGATAACCTGCTGGAGCTCATGCTGATGGTAGATGCAGCAAAGCGTGCCTCCGCTCACAAAGTTATTGTCGTGATGCCTTACTATGGCCTTGCCCGCCAAGATCGTAAAGACAAACCTCGTGTATCGATAGGTGCAAAAGTAGTGGCTAATGCTATACAATCTGTCGGCGCTGACCGTTTAATGACCTGCGACCTGCATGCAGGCCAGATACAGGGCTTTTTTGACATACCTGTAGATCACCTGGATGGCTCTGCTATTTTTGTGCCTTACCTGCGCAGCCTGAACCTGGGCAGCAACCTGATCTTTGCATCGCCAGACGTGGGTGGTGTGGTTAGAACAAGGGCCTTTGCCAAAAATTTTGGAGCTGAGATGGTCGTGTGCGACAAGCATCGTAAACGAGCCAACGAAATAGCCTCTATGCAGGTAATCGGTGATGTAGAGGGAATGGATGTGGTATTGGTAGACGACATGGTAGATACGGCAGGCACAATCACTAAGGCTGCGGAGCTACTGAAAGAGAAAGGAGCCAAATCTGTTAGAGCTATTGCAACACACCCTGTTCTTTCAGGACCGGCTTATGAGCGCATCGAGAATTCAGTGCTGGAAGAACTGGTTGTTTCAGACACTATACCACTTAAGCAGGAGTGCTCGAAAATCAAAGTTCTTTCCTTCTCTGAGTTATTTGCCCGTGCTATTAATAACGTAGTGACAAACGAGTCAATCAGTTCCCTGTTTATATAAATAATTACAAGTTACTAATTACCAATACAAAAAATTCTTTACCTTTGCACCCTCAAAACATTTAACAAATTCATTTTTATGAAAACTTTAGAGATTATAGGGTTTAAAAGAGCAAATCTCGGCAAGACGCAGTCTAAAGAGCTGCGTAGTGAGTCTTATGTACCAGGTGTATTATACGGCGGCGCTGAGCAAGTTCACTTCTATGCACCAGCTATCCTGTTCAGAGACTTAGTTTATTCTCCAGAAGTATACGAAGTAGACCTGAATATCGAAGGTGCTCATTATAGAGCTATCATGCAGGATGTGCAGTTCCACCCAGTAAACGAACAATTACTGCACGTAGATTTCCTTCAGTTACAGGATGACAAGCCTGTTAAACTTGAGGTGCCTGTTAAATTTGTAGGTAACTCACCTGGTGTAATCCTGGGTGGTAAGCTTGTTACAAAGCTGCGTAAGCTTAAAGTAAAAGCTCTTCCGGCTAATTTGCCAGATGCAATCGAAGTTGACATTTCTGAGCTTGAGCTTGGTAAGTCTATCAAAGTTAGTAAGATTAAAACTGGTAACTACGAAATCCTTACCAACCCACTTGCACCAGTAGCAACTGTTACTATTCCTCGTGCTCTTAAGAGTGCACAAATGGAAGAAGCTCGCGGCGGTAAGAAGTAATCTACCCTGCTTTAAAAGCATCAAAAATCCTGTCCTGCTCCGAGTAGGGCAGGATTTTTTGTTAAATTTGATCCGGCAGACGTTAGATAGAAGGTGTCAGGCTATAGATATTATGTGATCATGCTTTAGTTTAGAGGCTGATAACAGGATCCTAAAAGCCTGGTATCATCGTAGAAGCCTATCATCCAGCTGCTATTAACACCATGTTGCAAACTATAAAACAGTGGTTTGGCTTATCAGCAGATGAGCCAGCTACTTTTGAAGATATATCTATGAAATACCTCATTGTAGGGCTTGGTAACATTGGGCCTGAGTATGCTGAAACACGCCATAACATCGGCTTTATGGTGCTCGACTACCTGGCTCAGAAATATGATGGCAATTTTAGCTCCGACCGTCACGCTTTTACAGCAGAAATAAAAACCAAAGGAAGAACCTTTGTGCTGGTAAAGCCCACCACTTACATGAATCTGAGTGGCAAAGCAGTCGGCCACCACTTAAGCAGCCAGAAACTACCAGTAGAACAACTGATGGTGATCACCGATGACATCGCCATTCCTTTCGGAAAGATTCGGATCAGGATGAAAGGAAGCGCCGGCGGCCACAACGGCCTCAAGCACATTGAGCAAACACTCGGGCATAATAATTACCCCCGCATGCGCTTTGGTGTGGGCGACGCTTTTAGCAAGGGAAAACAAGTAGATTATGTACTCAGCAAGTTCAGCAACGATGAACAGATAGAGCTACAAACATTGATAGAAAAAGCAGCCGAGGCTGTTATTGCCTTCGGAACGATAGGCTTAGAGCGTACCATGAACCAATACAACACGAAGTAGTGGTGCACTCCAGCCCCCTTAGCAAACAAAGCAGAATCAGCTCCCTGGACTACTTAAGAGGGCTGGCTGCATTCGGCATTTTGCTGTATCACTATCAAAGCTGGATTTTTGGTAATTTTGATGCTGGCAGCTTCTGGGGGCGCGTAGGCATTTACGGTGTAGCTATATTTTATGTGCTGAGTGGCCTGACGCTCTACCATGTGTATGAAGACAGGCTAAGGCCTGAGGCACAACCTATAGCAGACTTCTATATAAAGCGCCTTTTCAGGCTCTTCCCGCTCCTTTGGGTAGTATTCACGGTATACCTGATCCGGGAACCTAACCTCCCGGATTGGTGGGATATATTTTTAAACTATACCGGCCTTTTTAGCCTGCTTGACTGGGATAAGGCTATTGGTGTAGGTGTTTGGTCAATCGGTAATGAACTTACTTTTTACCTGCTCTTTCCTTTCTTTATATTTCTTGGAAGATACAACCGCATCGCCTTAAGCTTATTTGGCTGTGTGACTGTAGCAGTTGCTTGCTACTTTGCGTTTCAGAAAATTGACCCCAACATTTCCCTGGCTAAACAATGGCGCGATTATACGAATCCGCTGAACCAGGTATTCCTGTTCTTTGGCGGATTTGCCATCGGCTATTTTACAAAAGCGAAAAGATATAACACGCTTGCCCTAGCCTCTGCCCTGCTGGCAGCCATCTTGCTTTTTATTTTTCTGCCGTTCAGCGGAGAAACTGCTGTGTTAGTTGCCCAGGGCAACCGCTTCCTGTTGGCTGGCCTTTGCATGCTTATATGCTTTAGCATCTATAAGCTACCAGTTCAGTTTCCGGCACCTATTAATATACTGCTGGTAAAACTAGGGGAAATCAGCTATGCGCTTTATCTCCTGCACCCAATCGTATATAATGAGCTTGTAAAGGCTAAAGTTGATGCTGTGGTTGCTTCTCCCTTGCTTTTTATGCTTCTTGCTACTATCGTTTCCGTCATCAGCAGCCTGTTCATCTTTCAGTTTTACGAACGACCATTTATCCGGCTGGGTCAGAAAGTCAGCAGGTTTGTTGCCTCCAGGTTCTGATCATTAGCGGACTCATTATATTTATCAGAGGTAGCAGCCATGCTTTTATAGCTGTTAGATTAATGTCCTGCCCTATCGTCCTCCAGACTTACTTTCTTTTTCAATGCGGAAAAAGCTTTTTTCAGTGCTTCCATCAGATCGTCCAGATCGATGGGTTTACTGATATAGGCATCGGCACCGGCCAGCATACACTCCTGCTCATCCTCCGGCATAGCATTCGCAGTGGTGGCAATAATATAAGGCTGCCTGCCACCTCCAGCTCTAATCAGGCGCGTTGCTTCCAGCCCGTCCACCTCCGGCATCTGTACATCCATCAGAATTACATCAAGGTGCTGTTCCTGCAGGTGCTGTAGTACTTCTACCCCGTTTTCGGCTAACAGCCACTGGTAACCAAGTTTCTCAAGAACCATCTGTGCGAAAAGCTGGTTAATCGGGTAGTCTTCTGCTATCAGTATCCGGAGAGGATAAGCAGAAGCGAAATGCTCAGTTAATGTTTCTTGCACTTCCTCCTCTACCTTTTCCTGCACCCTGGCACGAAGGCACGTTACTACCTGGTTTAACAGCTGCGAATAACGCACCGGCTTTGGCACAACACCGCAAAAAAGTGCCTGATCAGCCGCAGATAGTTCTTCTCCCAGTGGGCTGGAAAGAATAACAGGCACTCTCCCTTTCAGCTTCTTTACCAGCCATACCCCGTCATAATCGGGTAAGGAGATATTTGTAATTACCAGATCATATACTTCGTCTGTTGCCAGAGCTTCAGTTGCCAAACTGGCTTCCAGCGTTTTCAGCCCCCAGGCTCGCAGCTGGCTTGCTATAATAGAACGTAAACGCTCATGCCCACATACCACCAGTACCGTTTTGCCTATCAGGACTTCTGGTATATGTTGCTCTTCTGCTTTTGAAGCCCCCACTCTGGCAGCCTGCACTGTAAAACGGAAGCAGGAGCCATGCCCAGGTTTGCTTTCCACCCAAATATTACCGTTCATTAGCTCAACCAGCCGCTTTGTAATGGCAAGTCCCAACCCTGTGCCACCATATTTACGTGTTGTAGAGGAATCTACTTGTGAGAAAGGTTTAAAAAGGTATTCCTGCTTGCTGGCAGGTATGCCAATACCGGTATCATGTACTTCAAAAGTAAGTTCTGTTTTGCCAGCCCCCTGATCTGCAGCAAGTACCCGTAACAGAACCTCACCTTGTGAGGTAAATTTCACAGCATTGCTGATCAGGTTTACCAGCACCTGTTTTAGCCGTACACTATCGCCTGTTATCTGCTCCGGCACATTAGGCGCTAGTTCATATAAAAGCTCTATATGCTGCGCAAAGGCCTTGCCTGCAAACATCTCCAGCGACTCCTCAACACAAGCCCGCAGGTTAAACTCCTGCTGTTCCAGTTCCAGGTTACCCGATTCAATTTTAGAAAAGTCCAGCACATCGCTTATAACTGACAGCAAGCTTTTTCCGGAGCTTTTAATTATTTCGATATAGTTCCGTTGCTCTGCGTTGAGATTTGTCTGGGCAAGCAGCGAGGCCATGCCAAGCACACCATTCAGGGGAGTGCGGATTTCGTGGCTCATCGTGGCCAGGAAAACACTCTTTGCCTGGTTTGCAATTTCAGCCTCCCGCCTGGCTGCTTCCGCTTCTTTCCGGGCCGCTTCTTCATGCTCTTTCTGACGAAGCAATTGCCTGTTCAGTTCACTCAGGTTGGCAGCCTGGCTCTCCAGCTCATCTTTCTGCTGATTTATTTCTGCCGTACGGGACTGCACCTGCTTCTCCAGTTCAAGCTTCTGCTCTTCAATTACTTTTACCCTAAACCGATAAATCAGCACCATCAGCCAGATAAACAGAATGCCGGCTATAACACGGAACCACCAGGTCATCCAGAAAGGAGGACGAATAATAATACGCACAGATGTGCCTTCTTCATTCCAGACGCCATCGTTATTCGAAGCTTTCACCCGGAAAACATATTCTCCCGGATCAAGGTTTGTGTAGGTAGCAATGCGTTGCGAGCCTACATAATGCCAGTCTTTGTCAAACCCTTCCAGTATGTAAGCATAACGGTTTAACTGCGGAATGGTAAAATTCAGAGATGCGTACTCAAAAGAGAGCACATCCTCCCCATAAGCCAGCTCTATTGTGTCTGTTAAACTAATATGCTGCTTTAGAGGAGAATCTTTCGCACCAATCTGCACCTGCTTGTTAAACAACAGGAAATCTGTGATTACTACAGGAGGTATGTGTTTGTTTTCAGGCAGTTTGTCCGGCTTTATCACACTAAAACCATTGCTTCCTCCAAAGTAGATTTCTCCGGTACTTGCTCTAAAACCGGCGCCCGGTAAAAACTCTGTGCCCGGTAAGCCATTGTACACCCCAAAGCTTTTGAATTTCTTAGCAGCAGGATCAAACCGGCATATCCCATTATTGGTACTCAACCACAAAAAGCCTGCTGCATCTTCTGTTATAAAATTAACGGTATTGCTTGGCAGGCCATCTGCTTCATTAAAAGAGACAAAGCTGTTTGTCTTTTTATCATATTTGTTGAGCCCGCCGCCCATAGCCCCGGCCCAGATGTTTCCTTTGCTGTCTTCGAAAATAGAAAAGACAACGTTACTGCCAATTCCGCTGGTTTCCCGGTCCAGCCTCACGAACTTTCCGGTATCGGGGTCATACATGTTTATTCCACCTCCGGCTGTGCCAATCCATATATTGCCCTGTTTGTCTTCCAGCAGGGCTCTTATATAATCGTTGCTAAGGCTATCAGCATAATCCGGATTATAGCGATGCTTCCTGAAAACATTTGCTTTATAGTCCAGGATATTTAGTCCACCACCGTTAGTGCCAACATAAATGTTCCCTTTCCTGTCTTCCAACAGCGCATAAATATTATCGTTGCTGAGCTTATCTGCCCCTTCGCCTGCTCTGAAATACTTAAACTCGTATAATTTCGGATTAAAACGGTTTAGGCCACCTCCATACAAACCAATCCAGACATGGTCGTTAAATTTACTTTTCAGCAGTGCCAGCACCGAATAGTTTAGCAATGAATTCTCTGGGTATTGCGGATCGGGATTATAACGCACAAACTGATGCGTCTGCTTATTTAGCAGGTTTAATGCTCCTCCATCGGTACCCACCCACATCTCTTTCTGTGAAGCCTCTGCAAAAGAACTTACTACATTAAAGCTTAAACTGAAGTAATCGGAATAGTTACTTTGGTAGGTTTTGAAAAGATCAGGTTGCGGTCGTACTTATTGATGCCTCCCGAGTAGGTACCTACCCAAAGGATACCTTCTTTATCCTGCAGCATAGATATAATGGTGCCATTGCTGAGAGAACTGACATCACTTGTATTGCTACTGTAGTGGCTAAACCTTTTTGTTTTAGGGTCGAACAGGTCAAGGCTGTTACTTGTACCAATCCATATTTTTCCATCCCCTGCACTCTCCATACAGTTAATGTTATTGCTGCCTACAGAAAACAGAGGATCTGCCTGCTGAACAAAGTGTGTAAAGGTGTTCGACCTGGTATTGAAGCGATTTAAACCGCCTCCATTCGTCCCGATCCAAAGGTTCTTGTTGTCATCTTCTATCAGAGAAGTAACCTGGTTATGGCTAATAGAGCCCTTACTACCTTCCTGATGTAAAAAATGTTGGAAAGTTCCGGTACCACGATCCATGAGGTTTAACCCCCCACCTGTACCCACCCATAAGTTTCCGTAGCTGTCTTCGAGAATGGCACTTATAGTGCCGTGGCTCAAACTGTTCTTTTTGGCAGGATCAGGTACGTAGGGCGTAATTTCATTTGTTTTCCGGTCCAGCAAGTTCAGGCCCCAGTTCGTGCCTATCCATAAATTGCCTTTTTTATCTTCGTAAATGGAGGTAATATCACGGTGACTCAGCCCTGATGCTCCCTCTCTGCCCTCATAGAACCTCGTGAAGGTATCAGTCTTCCTGTTATACAGGTTTAAGGCACCACCGTTTGTACCAATCCATAGATTACCTTGCCTATCTTCGTAAACAACATTGATGTCGTTAGAACGTAGGCTGAACTTATCTTTGGGAATGTTCCGGTAGACTGTAAACTTATAGCCGTCATACTTATTCAAGCCGTCCTGTGTTCCAAACCAGACAAAGCCATAGTTGTCTTTCACAATGCTTCGCACCGTTCCCTGTGACAACCCCTGTACGTTTGTCAGGTGTGTAAACTTTACATCCTCTCGCTGCGCAAAAGCCACCACACTACTTCCTAAGCATAGCAGGAGCAGGTATAAAATTGTTTTCATGTTCATAAAATGAAACAGTAAAAGCGGGATATGCTGCCTTATGTACTTTACCAACACCTACCCCTTACTTTACTACCCCGTATTTTTGCAATTATTTGTTATACTAATCAAAGTTCAAATCAGGAAAAACTACATTTGCTTTTCCCGACAATACAACTGCTAAAATATAAATTATTTCATATCATCAACTATAAATCTATATAAACCAACCCTATATAGATTTATTCTAAAGATAATCACCTTCACAAAACAATGTTTAAACAACAAAACAACAAATAAATCATCAGTTATAACATCAGGTACAACAAAAAACTGTTTTTATACTTTTCTCAGAACCTAATTTAAACTGTATTTGAACTCAGACAGGAATAATAGCAGTTTAATTCAAATATGGTAGCTAAAGCATGCCTTGCTGTAAGCATACAGATACCTTAAAAAAGGCTCAGCCGCACCGGTTCCCGGTGCGGCTGAGCCTTTTTTAAATAGTCAGGAAAGTACTAAGACACTTTTCCGCCGTTTTTAATAGCCTTACCTGGCTGCACAAAAGCCAGCGAACCATCGGCATTCTCTGCCATCAGAATCATACCCTGACTGGTGATACCTTTTATTTCCCGCGGTGCTAGGTTCACTAAAATGCTTACCTGCTGCCCGATAATTTCTTCAGGATTAAAGAATTCGGCTATACCGCTTACCACCGTACGCTGATCGATACCTGTATCGATCTTAAGCTTCAAGAGCTTTTTTGTTTTAGCCACTTTCTCCGCCTCCAGAATAGTACCAATACGTATATCCAGTTTTGTAAAATCGTCGAAGGTGATATTTTCTTTTGCCGGTTCAGCTACAGCATTTGCTATTTCGTTAGCCTTCTTGGTGTCCAATAACTTTTGAACCTGTGCCTCTACAGCCGCATCTTCAATTTTTTCGAAAAGTAGTACGGGGGTTCCTATAGTATGGCCTGCTGCTATAAGATCAGCAGAGCCTGCTTCTGCCCATTTGCCCACTGGTTTGTTTAGCATGCTGCTTAATTTTTGAGCAGCTGTCGGCAGAAATGGCTCCATCAGAATATTCAGGCTTCCAGAAATTTGCAAAGCAATATTCATGATAGTTTTTACCCGCTCCTGGTCTGTTTTAATCAGTTTCCAAGGTTCAGTGTCGGCCAGGTATTTATTGCCCAGGCGTGCCAGGTTCATCAGCTCACCCAAAGCATCGCGAAAGCGATAGCGCTCCAGGTAAGTAGCTATTACCATGGGCATATTTTCGAGCACGCCAAGCACTTCTTTATCGTAATCACTTAACTCTCCACGAGCCGGCACTTCACCACTATAATACTTTTGAGTAAGCACTACAGCCCTGTTGATAAAGTTACCCAGTATGGCTAGTAATTCGTTGTTGTTACGGGCCTGGAAATCTTTCCACGTGAAATCATTGTCTTTTGTCTCCGGGGCATTGGCACAAAGTGCATAGCGCAAAACATCGCCTTTACCCTCGAAATCCTGCAGGTATTCGTGCAGCCATACCGCCCAGTTGCGGGAAGTAGAAATCTTATCGCCCTCCAGGTTCAGGAATTCGTTGGCAGGCACATTGTCAGGCAATACATAATCTCCGTGCGCCTTCAGCATACTCGGAAAAATAATACAGTGAAATACGATATTATCTTTGCCGATAAAGTGAACCAGCTTGGAGTCTTTGTCTTTCCAGTATAATTCCCAATCTGGCGTAAGGTCTTTTGTGGCAGAAATATAACCGATAGGAGCATCAAACCATACGTAGAGCACCTTGCCTTCCGTACCTTCTACTGGCACAGGCACTCCCCAGTCCAGGTCGCGGGTTACGGCACGTGGCTGCAGCCCCTGGTCTATCCAGCTTTTACACTGCCCGTATACATTCGGCTTCCAGTCCTGCTTGTGCCCCTCAACAATCCACTCCCGCAACCAGTCTTCGTACTCATTAAGAGGTAGGTACCAGTGCTTGGTTTCACGCATCACCGGCTTAAGGCCGCTTAAGGTACTTTTAGGGTTAATGAGGTCAGTTGCATTTAACGAAGTGCCACAAGACTCGCATTGATCGCCGTAAGCATTCTCGTTACCACATTTGGGGCAGGTACCCACTATATAACGATCGGCCAGGAATTGCTGCGCACCCTCGTCGTAGTACTGCTGCGTGGTTTGCTCTATAAACTTACCATCGTCGTATAGCTTCTTAAAGAAGCCGGAAGCCGTTTCGTGGTGTGTTTGCGATGAAGTACGGCTATAGATATCGAATGAGATATTGAAATCTGCAAACGATTTTTTAATGAGCTCATGATATTTATCTACGGCCTGCTGCGGTGTAATACCTTCTTTTTTGGCTCGTATGGTAATAGGCACGCCATGCTCGTCAGATCCGCACACAAATTTTACATCACGGTTCTGGGAGCGCAGATAGCGCACATAAATATCGGCAGGCAAATACACTCCGGCCAGGTGCCCAATGTGAACAGGACCATTGGCATAGGGAAGTGCAGCTGTTATTGTATAACGTTTTGGTGTTTGCGTCATGTTTTCTTATTAAAGAAGCAAATATACAAATCACATACGTAATGCACCGATACTACAGCCTATTCAGCTAAAATTGCTTTATTAAGTTTACTTACCCCTACCTGTTTCCGTAAACCTTTATATCACCAACGATATAGAAACCATGCATAATAAAGATGATAACTTCAGAACAAGGCGCGACGACGGAGATAATCTGGGCAAAAAAGACCATGAGCATAAAGTATCAGAAAACCCTGCCCCCAAAGGCACAGATCCTGATCGTGAATCAGAAACCACGCCTCCCGAAAATGAAGTTTATGTAGACATTGAGCCGGACGAACTTCACCTGTCGGATGAAGATGATTTAGAAGAGATCGATGTAAGAGAATAGAAGCCAACCCAGCAGCAGTGCTTATGGATGCAAGGCGGCTGCTGGGCTTGCCTTATGTTTAATATACCTCCACATTAGAAATAACAGGGCAAGCCTTTGCAGCTGTAACTGTAAATTTTATTTTGTCTGTTCCGATGGAATTAACAGGCAGAATTCTTTTATAGCCAATTGTTGTTCCATCCGTCACTACTGGTTGCCAGTTTCCGTTTTGCCAGGCGTGCACTGTAAAAGATTTCACCCGTTGGCCCAGCTTTATGTATTCCTGCAGCAGCACATACCGCACCGGCTTTACTTCCCCCAGGTCAATTTCCAGGCTGCCGGTTGTCGTTTCATCATCTGTAGCCCAGTAGGTTTCTTTATCGCCATCTGTTACATTAGAAGCAGCAAAAGCTTTTGCGTTTCCTCTGTAAGCATTTGCCTTAACCTTTGCCTGGGCAGCCAAGTTGGTTCTAAATCTCTCCTCTAATAGTTTACGCCAGTCCTTCAGTACCTTTACATCCGCCTCATGCAGCAAACCTCTCCCATCGGGTGGCACATTCAGAAGCAGGGTAGAACCTCTCCCCACCGATGTCAGGTAGATCTCAAAAAGCTTTTCAGGCGACTTCACCAAAGAATCTTCTTTGGCATGATAAAACCAGCCCGGCCGAATGGACACGTCTACCTCGGCAAGAATCCATTTGCTACCATCTGCAGCACCTTTATTTAACAGGCTTTCTATACCAGCCTTGCCTGCATAAAGTGTATCGTTGTTGATGGTGTTCCAGTTCGTAGTTCCAGCTATCCCTTTTTCGTTGCCGCACCAGCGCAGGTCAGGACCGGCATCGCTAAAAAAAAGCACTTGTGGCTCAGGCTGTACTTTCCTTACCAGATCAAGTGTGCCCGGCCAGTCGTAATAGGTAGCTCCGGCTATTTTCCTGTTTTCTCTGGCTCCACCATAAAATCCGTCGCCTCCGTTTGCACCATCAAACCACATTTCGAAGATGGGGCCATAATTGCTGAACAGCTCACGCAACTGGTTCCGGTAGTAAGCGACATAGGAAGGTTGTCCATAATCAACCCTGTTCCGGTCCCAGGGAGATAAGTAAACACCAAACTTTAAGCTGTGCCGCCTGCAGGCTTCTGCCACCTCTCTTACCACATCTCCTTTACCGCTTTTATAAGGACTGTTCTTGATAGAATGATCTGTATACTTGCTAGGCCAGAGCGTAAATCCATCATGATGTTTACAGGTAAGAATAATACCTTTAAAACCTGTTTCCTTCAGTGTACGCACCCACTGATCAGCATCCAGCTCAGTGGGATTGAAAATTTCAGGGCTTTCGTCGCCATAGCCCCATTCAAGATCTGTGAACGTATTGGTAGTAAAGTGAATAAAGGCATTCATTTCCATTTCGTGCCAAGCCAGCTGAGCCTCCGACGGGACCGGGTGGAGAGGCTTTGGCGGAGCAACAGGTGCAGCTGTATTGGTTCTGAGAGAACAGGAAATGGCTATACTTGCACACATAAAAGCACAAATCAAGGTGCTTCTTCTACAGGTTGCTTGTCTTATATTCAAAGCAGAATAATTAGGTTGCTGTTTTAGCACTTAGCTGGCAGGACATTTTTACAATTTCATGCCTCCTTCACAAATTCCACCTGCTGGATAACATTCATAAAGCCAGTAGCTTCTTTTAAAGATAAGCAACCTCCCCAGAATTTCAAACACAGCTTTAAAACAGTTTTACCAGTTGCTTACAAAAAAGCGTTCTACTATGGCATCACCCACAATAGAACGCTTTAAGTTAATCGACAGGTACCCTGTGCTGCATTGGCACCTGCACATTGTGTCTGTTTTCATCAACGGGAGGAGCTTCCGGAAGAAGCCTCGGCCTGAGTGTATTTGGTGTGGTTGCAGGCCCATTACCATTGAATTCTTCAATATTGCGTTTCCGGTTGATGTCGCTGGATTGTTCGTACATCTGGCGGCGCAACTGCTGGTTGCTTCTGTTGCTATACACTACCCTTCTGTTCAGATCCGGATCAGGAGGTAAAGTTCCTTCCCCCTCTGAGAGTGAAGTACACGAAATGGCACCAAACAGCACACCAATCAACCCGTAAATTTTGTATATCTTCATCTTTATTCTTCATATAATTTAAAAATAAACTCATTAAAGAGCTTGTATATAAATTATACGCAAAATAAAGTACAAAAGTAGTTATTCTGCAGCACTTTCGCCGTAGAGCAGCTTGTGCCCTACCTGGGTCAGCATCAGTCCATCTGGTGCGGGTGTTACAAATGCCTCTTTGGTTAAATGATGTTCCGCCTCCTTTTGCACATCCTTATACTTTGGATAGTGGTCCTGCAGGTATGGGTACAA
Organism: Pontibacter sp. SGAir0037; assembly: GCF_005491705.1. Taxonomy (NCBI): domain Bacteria; kingdom Pseudomonadati; phylum Bacteroidota; class Cytophagia; order Cytophagales; family Hymenobacteraceae; genus Pontibacter; species Pontibacter sp. SGAir0037. The sequence goes on from NZ_CP028092.1 coordinate 3,327,411, forward strand.
TTCCTGGTATTGCAATACATCACCAGATTGTATATTCATTTCCTTGAAAGCATTTAATATATGCTGTGCTGTGTTTTGTATGTTTTCAGCTTCTGATGTTAATGCCATAGTATCTTTTGATTTAGTTCAGGGTAAAAAATACGACTGAACACTATTAAAAGATATGGCAAGAAGCAGCGCGAGGCGCCTTATTGTTAGAAAGGCAAGAAGCCTGCGAGTCAGGAATGGAATTATCCTGCTTCTGACTCGCAAGCTTTAACCGGGCATGCTAGTTCAGCAGAACTTCAGAATTGAGCTGGTTCCTGATGCCGTCCCAAAGCTGGATGCGCTGTTCTATACAGGCAATAGAAACTTCCAGTGCTTCCTGCCATTTATCTTCATCGTCTCCGCACAGCTCATCCACCATCTGCAAAGCCAGCGGTGTATGTACCTCCTCATCCAGCTGCACATGGCGGTCGAGATAATAAATAAAGGTATTCAGTTTGCCAGGAAAACGGGCATTCAAATCGGCTGTCAGGTGGCGGAACATATCAGGGATCAGGTCTTCACGGCCAAAAGTGAAGGCAGCCGCAATGGCATGGCTCTTTCCGGAGTTTATAATGCTAAAGGTATTGTAAACAAAATCTTTAACAGAAGCATGTATTGGTAGCTGCCCAAGCGCTGCTTCTACAGTTTCTCCTGCTGCAACTTTTTCCAGCATCTGGTTGATCAGGGCATGATCGGCACCACATTCTTTCATAGCCTGCAGGTATAGCTCAAAGTGGCTCACAGGATTACCAGCCTGGTCTACATCCGTTTCTTCTTCCAGCACTATCTCATTGATAAGCCTGCGGGTTCTAGGGCTACCTTTGGGCACCCAGGGCAGCGTTACACAAGTCAGGTCTGCCTGCAGGGCTTTCAGAAGGCTCATAAAATCCCATACGGCAAAAACATGATGCTCCATAAATATTTTCAGATCGTCGAGGGTGTGCAACGACTGGTATACATTATGCTGCAGCAGGCGCTTACGATGCACGTTTAAAGCCTTCTGCAATTCTTCTATTCGGCTGTTCATAATAGGTAATCGAATGTACTAAAGATATTTTTTTACAATTGAAGTTCCGGTGCAGCTTTAAGTCAGGTATATTTATAAAGGCTGCTGGATAGTGAATATACTATTAAAAATACAAAATAAAAAAAGCAATACAGCGCTACAGCTACTATTACAGCTGCAAAAGTATAACACACGCCTCATATATTAGTTTACAAATCCGGCTAAATTATCAGCTACTGCCAAATGTTCCCTCCCAAAAGCTAGCCTTTATGTCCGGGCGAAGGATGCATTAAAGTTGTAGCAGAAATAGTGCCTGCTTAGCAGTTGATCCAATGCCTTTGTAAATCAGGGTAGAACCACTTTCTCTCTAGTTATGAGAATCTTAGCCTTAAATTGAACAAAGAATACGCGTGTGATGTTTGCCCAATACTGATGCAGCATATTGGTGCATCAGAACTTAATATTAACATAACCTGTTTATTTCGAGAAGCATACTATAAATGTAAAGCCTTTTATGTACCTTTGCGGCTCGAAAAACTTATTCAATGCAAAACATTCGAAATATTGCGATTATCGCACACGTTGACCACGGTAAGACTACTCTCGTGGATAAGATCATTCATGCTTCCAAGCTGTTTGCTGATCACCAGCAGTTCGACGACCTGATCCTCGACAACAACGACCTGGAACGTGAACGAGGAATTACGATCGTTTCTAAAAACGTGTCTGTTCGATACAAAGACGTTAAGATCAACATTATCGACACGCCTGGTCACGCCGACTTTGGTGGCGAGGTAGAGCGTGTTCTGAAAATGGCCGATGGCGTACTACTACTGGTAGATGCTTTCGAGGGAGCTATGCCTCAGACTCGTTTCGTGTTGAGCAAAGCCATACAGTTAGGCCTTAAGCCAATTGTGGTGGTAAATAAAGTAGATAAAGAAAACTGCCGTCCGGACGAGGTGCATGAGCAGGTTTTTGACCTGATGTTTAACCTGGATGCCACAGAAGACCAGCTTGATTTTACAACGCTGTACGGATCTTCGAAGCAAGGCTGGATGAGCACCGACTGGACTCAACCAACAGAAGATATCACGCCTCTTTTAGATGCAATTATTGAGGTTATTCCTGCTGCTCCGTATCGTGAAGGTTCTCCTCAGATGCAGATCACATCGCTGGATTACTCTTCTTTCGTAGGTCGTATTGCTATTGGTCGTGTGCACCGTGGCACCCTAAAAGAAGGTATGCCTATCAGCTTGTGTAAAGCAGACGGCACCATCAAAAAAGGCCGTATTAAGGAACTTCAGGTTTTTGAAGGGTTAGGCAAAAAAGCTGTTCAGGAAGTATCAGCCGGAGAGATCTGCGCTGTAACAGGTATTGAAGGATTTGACATTGGTGACACAATCGCTGATGCAGAAAATCCTGAACCATTGGCGCGTATCTCTATAGATGAGCCAACTATGAACATGCTGTTTACGATTAACAACTCTCCTTTCTTCGGTAAAGAAGGTAAGTTTGTAACATCACGCCACCTGCGTGACCGCCTGTTCAAAGAAACCGAGAAAAACCTGGCTTTACGCGTACAGGAAACAGACAGAGAAGATACCTTCCTGGTATTTGGTCGTGGTATCCTGCACTTGTCGGTATTAATTGAAACAATGCGCCGTGAAGGCTATGAGCTACAGGTAGGTCAGCCTCAGGTGATTTATAAAGAAATAGATGGCCAGCGCCACGAGCCGATCGAGCACCTGGTTGTTGACGTTCCGGAAGAAACTGCCGGTAAAGTAATTGAACTGGTTACGCAACGTAAAGGCGAGCTCTCTATTATGGAGCCAAAAGGCGATTTACAGCACCTGGAGTTCAACATTCCGGCACGTGGCTTAATCGGTCTTCGTAATAACGTTTTAACAGCCACAGCTGGTGAGGCAATTATGAACCACCGTTTCCTGGCCTACGAGCCTTACAAAGGCCAGATCCCTGGTCGAAACAATGGTTCTATCATCTCGATGGAGACAGGACCGGGTACGGCCTATTCTATAGATAAGCTACAGGATCGTGGTGTGTTCTTTGTAGACCCGGGTGTAGATGTATACATGGGTCAGGTTATTGGAGAGCACAGCCGCCAGAACGATATTACAGTAAACATTCAGAAAGGTAAGAAGCTAACCAACATGCGTGCTTCCGGTTCTGATGATAACGTAAAAATTGCTCCTGCTAAAAACTTCTCTCTAGAAGAAGCCATGGAATACATCCAGAAAGATGAGTACCTGGAGGTAACGCCTAAGAGCATCCGTATGCGCAAGATCTATCTTGATGAGAACGAGCGCAACCGTATGTCTAAGAAAGAAGAAGCTGTATAAGCAATAAAACATACTCTAAATTTTAGAATACCAGGCAGTGTAAACTACCTGGTATTTTTTTTGCCTTAATTGCTGGATATCAGCTGATTTTATAATATTTTTATCATTAAATATTAATAACATTGAATATATGAAATCAACTTTTACCCTTCTATTTTTCCTGCTCATTACTACCATTGCTTCTTATGCACAAGTGCATACTATAAAGTTAAGTAACCAGGCCTTACCTGCTCTCGAAAGAGATTTTTATATTGAACAGGTACTCGACACCAGGAATGTGAAGTATGCTATCGGAGAAGTGCAGAAAGGGGTGTTTAACAATAAAGTAAATGCTAATTTCGCAGCTCCCCTGGAGCAGGAGTTGCTTGCATATGCAACAGCCACTTATCCGAAACAGGAGGGACAAACACCTGTTACTCTTCGTGTGAATAAGCTATGGATTTCAGAGGTAACCTCCATGAGCTCTGAGGCAGGAATAGCTGAAATAGTGGTTGATTTTCTATATAGGAACCAGGACAATTACCAAAGATTGTATACAGCCTCCGCAACTATTTCACAAGGAGGCCTAGATGTCACCAACAAGCATGCAGCCAATATCTCCAAAGTTTTAGATAAATGCCTGCAAACTTTCTCTTCTAAAGATTTTACAATGTTACTTGCTCAGTCTGTAGCGCTTACAGAAGCCGAAGCAAAAGCTCCTTATGATAACAGCAGGATTACAGCCAGTTTTCCTGTTATGCAAACAGATAATTATACTGAAGGTATTTACATGACACTGGACGAATTCCGTGCCAACACACCTGGTATTACCTCTGGGTATGAAATAAAATCTAAAAGCAACTTTAAAAAACCAATGACAAGCGGAGGCGACCTGACACCAGTTCTGCTATCTTCTGATGGAAAGGATAAGAAATTGAAAGACGCCTGGGGCTTTGCCTACAACAACAGTCTTTACATTAATTACTATGGCGTTTATTTCCCGCTAGCCTCCAACGGTCAGAACTTCTTATTTGTAGGTCCTCCATTAGCTAGCGGCACAGGTGCAGTAGCTGCAGGTGCTGCTGTGGGCGGAATTATTGGGGGAGCAATTGCAGGAGGTATCGTTGCTGCCACTGCCAAACCTGCTGTTTATTCTCTTGATTTGGTTACAGGTATTATTGCTCCTGATAAGAGCTATAACGATGCACAGGAGCAAAATGGCGAAACAAATATTACGGACACAAAACTGATCCTTTACAGATCTGCCAAAGGTGAAAAAGCTATGCCTGTACATGTAAAGGTTAACGGTGTGGAGCGAGATCTGAACCCGGGTGAGATGATTGAACTGTACCTGAGTGCTGCCGAAGCTGAAACCATAGTTTGCCTTTCAGAAGATGAGAGCAACTGTATTAGCTTATTGCCCGCAGGTAAAAAAACCTACTATATCGCCTGCAACCTGAATGATAAGACTACAACTAACAAGGCCAGTTTGCAAGAAGTAGATAAAGCTAAAGGAGAATATGATGTGAAGGGTATAGTATTCGCTCAAAAGAAACAAAGTAAAAAATAAGGAGAAAGAAATACTCTTTTCAAAGCTAGGGCACCTACTCCTTTAAGTAAAGGCTACCTCACCAATATTTATCCCCTACCTATACAAGATAACGAATAAACTCTATATTTGGCCCTATGAAAGATGCATCATACCGAGACATACTACTTTTCCTGGCAATCTTATCACAGACTTTGATCTTAAGCTGTACAAATCCTACCGATAAACAGCAAACTACAGAAGAATCAGAGGCTGTAATAGTAGAGTTACGCAACCAAAACGGGCACTACAGTCTCTACCGAGACGGCAAGCCTTACTATATTAAGGGGGCTGGCGGCTCGAAGTACTTAGACAGATTAGCCGCTTACGGAGGAAATTCGGTACGTACCTGGAGCACCAACAATGCAGAACAGGTGTTAGATGAGGCCTATGAATATGGTTTAACCGTAACAATGGGTTTGTATGTGCAGCCAGAGCGCCACGGTTTTGACTATAACGATACAGCAGCTGTTGCCAAACAACTGCAAGCAGTAAAGGCAGATATACTCAAGTACAAAGATCATCCTGCCCTTCTCATGTGGGGCATCGGCAACGAACTTAACCTTAACTATACTAACCCTAAAGTATGGGAGGCAGTGAACGACATTGCTAAAATGATACACGAGCTGGACCCCAACCACCCTACTGCGACCATGCTGGCCGGTTTAAATAAAAAAGAAGTAGACGCTATCAAGGCTACTTGCCCGGAAATTGATATACTTGCTATAAACGTTTATGGCGCTCTGCCTACCATTCCTGACCAGATTAAAGCCCTGGGCTGGGAAGGCGCCTATATAATTACAGAATGGGGACCAACCGGACATTGGGAAGTAAAAGAAACGCCCTGGAAAGCTGCTATAGAGGAAACCAGCAGCCAGAAGGCTGCCGTATACCAAAGCCGTTACCAGGCTTCTATGGCAAAGGATAAAGAGCAGTGCCTTGGCTCCTATGTGTTTCTGTGGGGACAGAAGCAGGAAAGAACTCCTACCTGGTATGGGCTGTTTACTGAAAATGGGGAAGAAACAGAGGTGATTGACGCCATGCAATACCTCTGGACAGGCAGCTGGCCGCAGAACCGTGCGCCTCACATTGACTCTTTTACGCTTGCGGGCAAAAAAGCAGCTGACATTATTTACCTGCAACCAGGCAAAGCATATCCTGTGCAAGCCTCTGTTACCGATCCGGATAAAAACCAGCTTACCTACCGCTGGGAATTATTACCGGAAAGCACTGATTTAGGAGAGGGAGGAGACGCAGAAAGCCGCCCAACCGCGCTTGAAGGCTATGTTACAGGCAATGCAACTGAAACAACCTTAAAGGCTCCGGATAAAGAAGGAGCCTACCGACTGTTTATATATGCGCAGGATGGAAAAAATAAGGTAGCCACAGCCAATATTCCTTTCTTTGTAAAACCTTAAAGGCAGATTGCTTATCTAAAACTTCAGCATAAAATCAGTCAGGTTTTCGCTTCGGTCAAGGCCAAGGCGCTTACGCAAACGGTAACGGCTTATTTCAACTCCCCGCACCGATATATTAAGCAGTTGCGCTATGTCTTTTGTAGTCAGGTTGAGGCGCAAGTAAGTGCATAGTTTTATTTCCTGAGGCGTTAAGTTAGGGTACCTCTCCTGAAGCCTGTTTGTGAAGTCGCCGTGAACATGGTTAAAGTGCAGCTCAAACTGCTTCCAGTCATCTTCGCTGTTTAAGTTGTTATCAATACTGCGGATAATCTTTTTAAGCTCTTCCTGATGGCTGGTTTTATCGCCTTTCTTTAAAATGCCCTGCAAGTCCAGCTTTATGCTGTTCAGCAGCTCACTTTTGTTCATCAGGTGGATAGTAGAGTAGGTTAATTCCCTGTTCATGTGGTCTACCTCAAACTGCAGTTTCTCATTGCGAAGCCGAATAATTTCCTGCTCGCTTTGAGTGGTTATTTCTTTCAGCTCGGTTTCCTTTTGGCTCAGCATCTCCTCCTTGTCTTGTATGATCAGGTGCTTTGCCTTCTTAAACCTTTTGTCGGCCTGAAAGAAAATCAACCCGATCAGTAAAAAGCCAGAGAACGTATACAGAACATAAGATACCTTGCTGCGGTAAAAAGGGGGCTCTACTGTAAAGGTAAAGCTCTTTGCCTCGCTTATGGCTCCGTAAACATTCTTTGCCCTTACCTTAAAGGAATAATTGCCTTCAGGTAAATTGGTATATTCTTTCTCTGTTTTGTTTGTCCACTCCGACCATCCGGAGTCAAAGTTTTCCAGGAAGAATTGGTAGCGGGTTTTTTCAGGGCTTTCGAAAAAAGAGGCCGCATACGTAAAGCGCAAAGAATTCAGATCGAAAGGCAGTATAGTACCTTCTTTCTCTTCTATCTTTCTTCCAAACAATAAGAGAGAATCGGCATTCAGAGAAGTGATTACAATGCTGGATAAATGTGTTTTGAAATCTTTTATTTCTTTCACCTTATCAGCTTTAAAGTGGATAAAGCCATCCTTCGCACCAAAAAGCACGTTGTTGAGGTCCAGCACATGAATATAGCTCAGATCGTCGTTTAGCTGGTCCTTTATACTATTGAACAATTTTTCTTCAATGGAAGGCTTCCCAAACTTGTCAAACGACAAGCGCCCCACCCGCTGATCAGATATAAAATAAATATTCCCCTGTATATCTTCCTCCATTTCCACAATATGTTCATCTGGCTTAAATAGTGCTGACAATGCTTTATCCTGCACAAATTTATCGGTAGCTTTATCATGCCTGTAAATGCCATACAAAGCAGGGAATATCAACTCATTCTTCACTCGCTCCATATTAATGAGCTGATCGGAAGGCAAACCATCTTTGGAGTTATAGAACCTGATGGAAGCGATTTTCTTTAAATCGGGATCGAACTTAATCCGATATAGTCCTTTATACCCATGTGCCATCCACAAATCGCCATTACTATCAAAATCAAGCACCCGCGAAGACTCTTCAAATCCTTTAAAGGTATTCATCAGGTTCAGTTTGCCTGAAGCAGCATCTAAAAGCCTTACCCCAAAGTATGTTCCAAGTATTAGCTTATCCGGGTTTCCTGGCATAGAAATAAAGTCCCATGCGCCTTTCTCGGGATATATTTGCCTGGCAGCATCCTGTTCCACCACAAAAGGGCCATTGTGGTGCCCCATTAATATCTGGCCGGAGATACTCCGCAGATGATATACCTGTCCTGTGCTATTCGGCACCAGTGACAGTTGCTTTGCATTGAATTTGGGCTTATTAAGCCTGAACAAGCCACTATTGGTACCAAAGTAATATGCATCACCTGCCTTTATAGCAGCATACCCTGTACCGGAAAGCCCCATTGTACCGTCGATCCTGGTGAAGGGAGAGCTAACTTCAATAATAGATAGGCCATTGTTCAGGCCTAACCACAAATTGTCCTGCGTGTCCTGGTACAGTGTGTGAACAGTATTATCCAGCAGGCCTTCTCTTTTAGATATATGCGCCAGCACTTCACCCTCTCTGTTTAAAAGAACCACACCTGTATTCTGTGTAGCAACAGCAAAGGAGCCATCCCGAAGCGTGATCACCTGGTTGATTGGAGAACTCTTCAGCAGGCTTTCATCGTTTAATTTAAAAGGCACCGCCGTTCTTCCATCATATAAATATACGCCATGTCGCATTGTAAAAATGATGAGCTTTTCTTTATCGAAAGGCAGAATAGAAGCAATTTGGCGTTGTGCAAAAAACTCTCCTCCCGGAACCAGGTTGAGCCTGTTTCCATCTAATACCGACAGCCCTGTATTCCAGGCCAGAGAGTAAATCTTTTTGTTCACCAGAAAAGAAAATTCCAGTGGACTGTTTGTTGAGATAACTTTTACAGCTTTTCCAGGTGTATAACAGTAAATGTACTTGAAGGTCAGAAAGTAAATGCAATCATTAATTTCATAGATCCGCCACACCTCATCAAAGTTTCTGTATTCTTGTGGCAGGCTATCCGCTAATGAAAAGTATTTCAGAACACCCGTTTCTCCTGGCTTAAAATATCCGAAGTCTGCCTGGCTCCCTACATATATCCTGTTATTCTTGCCAATATGCACTGAGCGCACTTTGGTAGAATTATCTACACTGTACCTGTTCCAGGTAGCGCCATCGAATTCTAACAGGCCAAAGTTGTTGGCTATATATACTACCTCACGTGCATCCTGTGCTATGCTCCAGCTCTGTATACCACCTTTAAAAGCTTCAGGTGTATAGTTCCTGATGATAGGGTTTCCAAAAAAATACTGCTGTGCATGCAGGCTTGTTACCAGCAAAAGTAAGTGCAGCATTAGAATTATTTTAATCACTAGTTGTAATCTGTGCATTTTAAAATTGACCAATAAACCAGCAACAAAAATCTTAATTGATGTAATTATTAATTAAAGCCACTTGCATACTATTTTTAATAAAAAGTGCATTATAACGTAATATAAGCATATTTTAAGTTGCATGATGTAGTATTGTTGTAGTAATTTTGCTGCTCCTGATGTAGTAATGTTGTACTCATTTCTTTGCAATAATAACATATCCGGGGGTTCTTTACAACATCATTCATGATTGAGTACTCACAAAAATAACTGCTTATGAAAAACCTATTACTTATCTTTTTATTACTGACTTCAGGAATAGTTTATGCTCAGAACACTATTACTGGTAAAGTCACTTCAGCTAAGGAAGGAGATCCTTTACCTGGTGTTAGTGTAGTTGTGAAAGGAACCAATGTTGCTACTACAACAAACTTAGAAGGTAACTTCCAGCTTAATGCTCCAGACAATGCAGAAACACTTGTTATTAACTTCCTTGGTTATCTTAAAGTCGAAGAGCCTATCGGTAATCGTTCTGTTATTAATATTGCTTTACAGGAAGATGTGAAGACACTGGAAGAAGTAGTTGTAATTGGTTATGGCGAGCAGAAAAAAAGCGTTGTAACCGGTGCTATATCTAGCGTCAAAGCTTCTGATTTAGAGAACATGCCAATTACTCGTGTTGAACAGGCTTTACAGGGAAGAACTTCAGGCCTTACTATTACTCAAAACTCTGGCCAGCCTGGTGCTGCATCTACTGTAAGAGTAAGAGGTACAACCACAATAGGAAACAGTGACCCACTATATGTTGTAGATGGTGTACCAGTAGAAGGAGGTATTGATTACCTGAACCAATCTGATATAGAATCTATAGAAGTTTTAAAAGATGCAGCCTCTCAAGCAATATATGGTGCACGTGCAGCTAATGGTGTTATACTAGTTACAACGAAAAAAGGAAAAAGCGGCCAGTTATCTGTTAACTACAATGGTTTCTATGGTATACAGCAGCCTTGGCGCCGTCTTAATTTACTAAATGCCCGTGAATATGCTACACTCTTTAATGAAGCAAGTATAGCTAGTGGTGGTGCTATTAGATTTGAAGATCCGGCCTCATTAGGTGAAGGCACCGACTGGCAGGATGCAGTTTTCAACAACAGCGCACCAATACAGAGCCACGATGTTAGCTTATCTGGTGGTGGTGAAAAATCAACATACTTTGCTTCTTTTGGTTATTGGGATCAGGAAGGTATCGTAGCTTCCTCAAACTCAAAGTATAACCGCATTACGCTCCGCTTCAACTCCAATCACAAAATTAACAAAGCAATCACATTTGGTAATAATATAGGTTATACACGAACCTCATCTATTGGAGTAGAGACTAACAGCGAATGGGGATCTCCATTATCCAGAGCAATTAACATGGATCCTCTGACACCTGTAATTGAAACAGATCCAGCAAGACTTAGCAACCCTATCTTCAGCAACCAGCCTGTGGTAAGAGATGCTTATGGCAGACCATATGGTATCTCTCAATATATATCTTCTGAAATTCTGAACCCTGTTGCAGCCCTTCAGGTAGCACAAGGCAGAGGATGGGCTGACAAAATTGTGAGCAATGCCTTTGTACAGATTGAACCCGTTAGCGGCTTAAGGCTAAGATCTTCGATAGGTGCCGACTTAGCTTTCTGGGGGGATGAAGGTTTTAACCCTGTCTTTTACCTGAATACTACCAATAACAATACCCTTAACAGGTATACCCGAAATAGCAACCGTGGACTGAACTGGTTGTGGGAAAACACTATATCTTATAGCAGAGTATTAGGTGCTCACGATATAACTTTACTTGCCGGAACAACAGCTCAAAGAAATTACGGCGAAAATCAGGGTGGTGCTAAAACAGGTTTACCAGTAAACCATATTGATGATGCTTCTTTAAACTTTCCTGTAACAAACGAGAACCAGTTCTTTTGGGGAGGAGAATACGAGAATGTCTTATCTTCGATTTTTGGAAGGGTAATTTATAACTACGATGAGAAATATCTGTTTACAGGTATTCTTCGCAGAGATGGTTCTTCTAGGTTTGGCCCAAACAACAAATATGGCTTTTTCCCTTCTGCGTCTTTAGGATGGGTTGTCTCACGTGAAAATTTCTTTCCAACTAATGAAGTAGTAAACTTCTTAAAAGTTAGAGGTTCTTATGGTATTGTTGGCAATAATAATATTCCCAATTTCCAATATTTATCCACAGTAGGTGGTGGTAGAAATTATACATTAGGTTATCCTAATCCAACCCTTGTAAATGGAGTAAGCCCAAATAGAATATCTAACCCTGACCTTAAATGGGAGGAAACATCTCAGTTCAACATTGGCTTTGAGGCTACTGTTTTCCAAGACTTTAGCTTAACCTTCGACTATTACACAAAAAAAACATATGGCATGCTGCTTGGCACAGATGTGCCTTGGTATGTAGGAAATACGGGGCCAGTTGCAAATATTGCTGACATGAACAACATGGGCTATGAATTTGAAGTGGGCTATCGTAAAGTGTTAGGCGATGTTAACTTTTCTTTAAATGCGAATGCATCATACTTGAAAAATGAGGTGATTTTCCTGGGGGATGAAAGAACTTTCCTTACAGGACAAACATTTGGCCCATCTGGAGAACAGTTTACTCGCACACAGGTTGGTTACGCAGTCGGTTCATTCTACGGGTTTAAAAACAATGGCATCTTTCAGAACCAGGAAGAAGTTAACCAGTACAAAAATATTGATGGTCAGATACTCCAGCCTAATGCAAAACCCGGCGACTTCAGAAGAGTGGATGTAAACGGAGACGGCGTTATTAGCGACGACGACCGCACTATTATTGGTAATCCAACACCGGATTGGACTTATGGTTTAACTGCCTCAGCTAATTGGAAAGGGTTTGATATAACAGTATTTGGACAGGGTGTAGCAGGTAACGATGTGTTCCAGGCTATCAGACGCTACGACTTACAGGGAGCTAACTGGACTACAGCTGCCTTAGGCCGCTGGACCGGTGAAGGAACATCAAACACTTTCCCTAGACTAAACCTGAATGATGCAGAAGGAAACAGAAACTTCAGCCGTAGCTCTGATTTTTATGTAGAGGATGGCTCTTATTTCCGCATCAAGATTTTACAACTGGGTTATTCGCTGCCACAAGGTATTATCAGCAAAGTTGGGTTAAGCAAACTACGCGTTTACGCAACAGGCAATAACCTACTTACCTTTACTAAATATAGCGGCTTCGATCCTGAAATTGGAGGAGGAAGTTTTGGTGTAGATAGGGGTATTTACCCTCAGGCTCGCTCATATATGCTAGGTATTAATGTTGGTTTTTAACATTTAACACTCATTCTAGATGAAACTTAAAAATATTTTATATCCTGCCCTTTTATTATCAGGAATTACCGTATTCAGCTCCTGCGACAGAGAATTTCTTGAGCTACAGCCAAGAGGAACTGAGCTGGAAGGTAACTTTTACCAAAACGAAGAACAAGTATATCAAGGTCTGATAGCTGTTTATGATGTCATGCAATGGGGTACCAGTGGTGGCTACACCATGAAAATGCCCTTACTCACAGTAGCATCAGATGAAGCTCATGCCGGAGGTAGCGATGCAGCGGATCAACCAAGCTGGGTTCGCTGGGACAACTTTACTGTAAATCCTTTTGACAGTCCTGCACCCGGTTTATGGCAAAAGAGTTATACCGGTATATACCGCGCTAATCTTTTACTGGAGAAAATTGAGACTGCCCCACTAAGCCAGGCATTCAAAGACAGAGTAATTGCAGAGACTAAAACTTTAAGAGCATACTTTTACTTCGATTTGGTTCGCTACTTTGGTAATGTTCCGCTTATAACAGCAACTATTCCAACAAACCAGCTTTATAGTTTAGAACAATCTGCACCATCTGTTATTTTTGGTCAGATAGAGCAGGATTTAAACGATGCCATTCCAAACTTACCTGCAACGATTCCGTCAGGCCAAAGAGGCCGCTTATCGAGATATGCCGCTCTGGCAATTCTAGGCAAAGCCATAATGCACCAGAACAACAATGCACGCATGGCCGAAGCAGCTCAGATTTTTAACAGAGTCAACACAGAAGGCGGTTATCAGTTGCTACAGAATTATGGAGACATTTTCAGGCCCGATAATAAATTTCATTCTGAATCTATTCTGGAAATTCCTCATTCAAACCTGGCGGCCTGGGGAGACTGGGGTTGGGTAAACGGCGGAGAAGGCAATGTCGCTCCACAATTTATAGGAATAGCCGACTATAACGGCCCTACTTACTCTGGAGGTTGGGGATTTGCTCCAATTTCTTTAAGCTTGGTCAATGCTTTACAAGGTGATCCGCGTTTTGAGCATACTATCATAGATGGTAAAGCTCTAAAAGAAAACGGAGCAACTTATTCAGCTAGATACCAGAATACAGATTACTTTATTAAAAAATACGCACCAATTAGCGCTTATCGATCTTCGGTAGGTACGCCTGAGCTTAACTGGCCGATCAATGAAATTGAGATTAGGTTAGCAGATACTTATCTGTTAGAGGCAGAGGCTTTAGTTCGTAGTGGCGGCAATACCAACAGAGCAAAAGACTTGTTGGATGCTGTGCGAGGCCGTGTGGGTTTACCATCAGTTGCACCAACACTAGATAACATCTATCGGGAACGTCAACTGGAATTAGCAACAGAGGGACACCGCTTCTTTGACCTGGTACGCACAGGAAGAGCTGCAACAGTACTTGGTCCTCTTGGTTTCCAGACTGGTAAGCACGAGTGGCTGCCAATTCCACAACAAGAGATAGATATCACAAAAGGTACTCTTAAGCAAAACCCTGGTTACAATTAATCCATAACTACCTGAATCATGAAACTGATAAATAAATTTTCTAATTTTTACATGCACCTGGCAATCCTGCTGATGCTAGCATCCTTTGCAGCGTGTACACCCGATGACAACGAGTTCACACTTGGCCCAACGCCAACTTCGGAAATGGTGCAGTTTTCCACAACACCAAGTACTGGCAATCCAAACATCATCGAGTTTAAAAATGAAACTCCTGGTACTATTAAGGCGATCTGGGACTTTGGTAATGGATCAACCGGTGAAGGGAATCAGGTAAGTAACCCTTATCCAGTACAAGGTAATTATACAGTAAAACTTACAGTATTTACCAAAGATGGCTATACCTCCAACACAAAAACGGTAAGTATTGCCAGTACAGATGTAACTATGCTAAACCGGGAAGACTATAATTTTCTGACAGGTGGTGCAAGCAACACTACTGGAAAAACCTGGGTAATCGACAAAGATTTTGTTGGCCATATGGGTGTAGGACCTATTGCTTCTGCCACACCAGATTGGTGGCAGGCTCCTGCTAACGACAAAGCAGGGCAAGGCTTATACAACGATGAAATGACCTTCAACCTAAACGGCTTTGCCTACACGTATGACAACAAAGGTGATACTTTTGTGAACGGTGGTAATGCAGCAGGCTTAGGAGGTACTAACCAGACAGATGATTATACCTTAAACCATACACCTCCTGCTAATATGGTCTGGAGTATGGTAGAAGAAGGAGGGAAAAAATACCTTGTAATTTCTCAAAGAGGATTTATTGCTTACTATACAGGATCATCTCGCTATGAGGTTCTAAAGCTAACAGAGAACGAATTGTACCTGAAAACCACAGATGCTGCCAATGCAGCCAATGGTTGGTGGCTGCGCCTTATACCGAAAGGCTACACAAGGCCAGTTGAGCCAAAACCTTACAAAATCGTAGACATTCAGGATAACTTTGATACAGAAGGTACTGTAGTTTGGAAGAAAGACGCGCTTACATTAAATGAGTCTTACGACAACCCTGCTCCATTCCCTATCAATAATTCGGCTAAGGTGGCCATGTATGCGAAGCAGGAAGGACAGGCTTATGCATTTGCTAACATGTTTGCTGATTTCGACCACAAGCTTGACATCACAAATCGTAACATCTTTAAAATCAAAGTTTTTATACCAGGCTATAATGATTTCACAACAGAAAACGGTGAATCCTGGGCTATCAAAACACTGCTGCGCCAGGTGTCTATCAAACTACAGGATGGCTCAGCTCCTGAACCTTGGGTAAACCAGGTAGAGGTAAAACAGGCGGTAAATGTGCTGGACAAGTGGGTAGAGCTTACTTTCGACTTTAGCCCATATGCTGAAAGGAAAGACTTGGACAGAGTTGTAATTCAGGTAGGAGGCGAAGGCAACTATATACCTGGCGTATTCTTCTTAGACGATTTCAGACTTGAGAAATAATAGTAAGGTTAGAAGCCAGCTTTTTATGCCAGACATGGTACACTGGCTATTCCTTAGGAAATAGGCTTGTAGTAAAAACGACGGGCCCCAGTTACAATAAATATGGATTATTGTTAATGTGAAGATAGTCGGCCGGTTTTGTCGGCCGATTATTATTTTCACTAAAGTTTATAAACGTATCACAGCTTTACGGTTGATACATGTAGTAAGTATATCTTAACTTTTGATTAAATGAGAATGATAAGTGCCGCTATTGCTTTTCTTTTTTTAAGTAGCATTTCATCCTGTGCTACAAAGGAAGAGCCACGACCAATAATAACAATGCCACAACCTCAGGGTCCGCCCGAAGACAAAGCCTGGACATTTGAAACTACTCCTGTGTGGGCCGATGAGTTTGAATATACAGGTCAGCCGGATCCGGCAAAATGGGGATACGACATTGGAGGCGGCGGCTGGGGCAACAACGAGTTGCAATACTATAGCGACAAAAGAGAAAACTCCAATGTAGCCAATGGCCTTTTAACTATAACGGCTCGAAAAGAAGCTTCTAATAGCATGCAATACACTTCTGCCAGAGTAATCAGCAAAAATAAAGGCGACTTTTTATACGGCAGAGTAGAGGTAAAAGCCAAATTGCCAACGGGCAGAGGTACCTGGCCTGCTATCTGGATGTTGCCAACCGACTGGGCGTACGGGAACTGGCCTAAATCAGGTGAAATTGATATTATGGAGCACGTAGGTTACGACCAGAATCGTGTGCATATTACAGTTCATACGGAGGCATATAACCATGGCATCGGCACACAGGTAGGGCAAAATAAGGTAGTTTCCACTGCCAGTACAGCGTTCCACCTTTACCGCATTGACTGGACACCCTATGCCATTCGCGGATTTATAGATAATGAACAGATTTTTGAATTCGTAAACGACGGCAAAGGCTACCGCTCCTGGCCATTTGATAAAAGATTCCATATATTGCTGAACCTGGCAGTAGGCGGCAATTGGGGAGGTGCCGAAGGAGTAGATCCGGATATTTACCCTAAATCAATGGAAATCGACTATGTTAGGGTTTATAAAATGATTGAAAAGTAACTTTTACCCCTGCAAGCTTTCTTGCAGGGGTATTTTTTTACACGTCAGCTTAAAATTATATTTAAAGAGTCTCTCTCCTTTCTTCCTGATATTCATCCTCCATATCAATCTGTTGCCCTTTTTTAATATCATTAACTTCTCAGTTTTATTAGTTCACATTTCAAAATACAGCTTTCACCTGCAAACTTTATAGTGCTTTTACGTTAGATAGAGTTATTCCTAGATTACGCTATTTCTATGATAAAGCATCAAAAACAAATATTACTTGTTCTAACAATTATACTATTTTCCAGCTGTGCAAAGAAAAACTTCTTTGCAACCACCCCTATTGCCGAACAAAGTGTTTATCAAACCATAAAAGACAAGTCTCCTGCCGAGGTAGACAGTGTCGTAGTACAGGCAGGTAAACACTATAAAAGAAGCGGGATACATAATTTATTCTGGGGCAAACACTATAGCGATACCTGGAAGGCTCCTGTTAAGGTAGAAGTCTTTGATATGAACCGCACCAAGGGCGGTCTTAAAGTGGAGAAGATCGGAGGCGGCATGCAAACCACCAGCTTCACCTTAGAAAGCAAAGATGGATTTCCTTATGCTTTACGTTCGATAGATAAAGACCCTGTTGGTGTTTTACCTGACTTCTGGCAGAAAACCTTTGTCGGCAACATCGTCCGTTATCAGACCTCTGCCGTAAATCCTTATGCAGCTCTTGTGCTACCTGTGCTGGCAGAGAGTGTAGGCATTCCGCACTCTACTCCTACATTAGTTTATGTAATGCCCAACGATACAACATTTGGCACGCATAGCGAGGAGGTGCAGGATAAGCTTTTCATGATAGAAGAAAAATATACCGATGATCGAGCTATTACCCCAGAACTTGGCAGTGCCGAGGACATTGTTAGCTCAAAAAAAATGCTCAAAAAGCGATTTGGGAAGAACTCGCACCACATTGATCAGCGTGCCTTTGCCAAAGCCAGGCTATTTGATGTATTTGTAGGAGACTGGGACAGGCATGAGGACCAGTGGGAGTGGATAGAATATAAAGAAAATGGAGAGACCGTTTACCGCCCCATTCCCAAAGATCGGGACAACGCTTTTTTTCAATTCGATGATGGCCTGATTACCTGGATTCTAAGTAGAAAATGGGCTATCCGTAAATTCCATTCCTTTAGTAAAGAGTATAAAGATGTGGAAGCCCTGATGGTGAATTCAGACTTTATAGATTATCGGGCACTCTCAGAGGTAACAGCTGCAGAATATCAGGCCCTGGCCCAGGAACTACAGCAAGCTCTGACAGATGAAGTGCTGGAGCGGGCAGTCCGCCAGTATCCGGATTCGGTCTATAAATTAATCGGGGCAAGCACCCTGGCTAAGTTAAAGAACAGGCGAGATAAACTCCAAGAGGCAGCTGATGTATTTTACCGGGTAATGGCCAGAAATGTGCTGGTGGTGGGTACCGATGATGAAGAAGTATTTAAAGTAGAACGGCTAAACGACGAAGAAACATCTGTTACGGTGCTACGCAATTCAGATAACAAGCAACTTTATCACCGCATTTTTAACCGACACGACACGAAACAAATCTCTTTGTATGGACTGGCTGAAGACGATGAGTTTACGATAACGGGAGACGTGAACAAGGGTATTGAGGTAGTCATAATCGGCGGTAGAGGAGAAGACGAAATAACCGATAAATCCAGTGTGAAGGGCTGGAGCAAAAAAACCATTGTATATGATACCAAAAGAGGCACAGAGCTCGAAACCAGCAAAGAAACTAAAGATAAACGAACGCCGGATGTACGGGTACATGCTTTTGACCGGGAAGGATTCAACTAACAGCAGGTAAAACACCTCTTTATAAAACTGAAAAAGAGCAGGAAAAATGAAGGCTATACCTCATTTTCCTGCTCTTTTCTAATTATACCTAAATAGCTGTTTGCTACTTACCCGTTTTGTTTTTTGCACCCTGTCCGCCACTGTTGTCTCTAGAACTACCCGTACGTTTATTTGGTGCAGCTGCATTCCAGGCTCCCTGGCCTTGTTGCTGACTGGCTGTTGCTTTAGTACCGTCGGTACCTAAATCAATAGCGCCTTTGTGGTTTGCGGTATTAGAGAACTCTTCGGGCATGGGCTGTGAATTAGCATTTCTGCTTGGCTTCCCTGTTGCGTGTCCGTCTCCCTTCCTGTTTTCTCCGTTTGGAATTTCATTTTTATTTGCCATAGCTCCGTTTGTTATAATCTTAGAAAAATAGTCCGCAACCTTTGCAGACTTCTCTTTAAGTTACGGGAGCCGGCTTAACGGGGTTATCAGGTATGGAAGTTAAAGCTTCTTATCCAGCACCGTGGCAGAAGCCTGAGCTGTTGGAAGTATCAGAACCTCAGCCAGGTTTACATGTGCAGGTCGGCTCACGATAAAAGCTATCACGTCTGCAATATCCTCTGCTCTGAGCGGCTCTAAACCTTTGTATACTCCTGCAGCTCTTTCTTTATCGCCCTTAAAGCGCACTTCGGAAAACTCAGTTTCCACCAATCCGGGATTCACCTCCGATACTTTAATACCTTCGTGCACCATATCAATACGCATGGCTTTGGAGATAGCATCTACTGCATGCTTTGAAGCGCAGTATACATTGCCATTGGCGTATACTTCCTTCCCTGCTATAGACCCTATATTAATGATATGCCCCTTTTTGCGAGCTACCATCAAAGGCATCACAGCCAGGCTGACGTACAATAGTCCTTTTACATTTATATCCAGCATAGCATCCCAATCTTCCAGAGAACCTTCCTGTATGGGCGACAAACCATGCGCGTTGCCGGCATTATTTACCAGAACTTCTATTTCTTTCCATGCATCAGGAAGAGAATCAATAGCTTGCTGCACCGCTTCCTTATCCCGCACATCAAATGTTAAAGGCAGCATCGGTGTATCTGCTAAATCTTGCTGCAACTCCTGCAGGCGTTCTGTTCTGCGTCCTGTAGCTATAATTTGATAACCTTGTTTGGCAAGTGCAATGGCCGTAGCCCTGCCTATACCGGACGTTGCTCCGGTAACAAGTGCAATTTTAGGCATTTTACTCGAAGTAAAGTATTAGTGAAACGTTATGATTGGTCATGCGCTGCAGACTACGGCTATACATGTTATCATCAGCAATGTGCTGGTTCAGCAAACCATGAGAAAAACGGATTTCCGGCGCAAACTTAAAGTATGGGTAAAACATATCCACACCAAAGCCATACTCCAGGGCTAAATCAAACTTTTCAGCGCGAAGCCCCTCTACCCCACGATCGTTTTTCCGGCTGTTCAGGTCTATACCCGGTTTTACTCCTCCAACCATGTATACTCTGTAGTTGGTGCGCCTCTTCGATTTATACTTCAGCAGAAGAGGCAACTCCACCATAGTTGAAGGTATAGTTACCAGTTCAGTAGCATTTTCTTCTGTTGCCTGAGGCACATTATCATATTCTATAGTTCTGCCATAAAAGCCAACGCCCGGCACAAAACGGGCATCCAGGTATTCGGCTAAACGCACATTCAGTACCAAGCCGGTATAGAAGCCGGGGCTAACCTTCGCATTCACCGTCATCGGATCAGAAGTATTTAATTGGTTTACATACTCCTGCGAATGCTGAATGTTATACTTTGTAAAAGGAAGCGCCAGGTAAAATCCGTAATGTACAGGCCTGTCGTCGTAGCCTGGTTTATTAAGCCCTACGATCCTCTTTTGTGCCGAGGCAACGTTTGTGGCAGAAAGCAATATGATAAGACTAAAAACAAGGATTATTTTTTCCCTGTATAAATTGAGCTTATTCCGAAAGTGAGTGAGTGCCATTTAGTCGATTTAAATCCAACGTTTTCAAAAATGCTGATGAAATCCTTCCCATCCGGGAAAGCCTGTACCGACTCCGGCAGGTACGTATAAGCAGCATTGTCTTTAGAAACGATTCTACCTACTACTGGTAGTATATTTTTGAAATAAAAATGATAGAGCTGTTTCATTGGGAAGGCTTTGGGTTTGGAAAACTCCAGCACAACAGCTGTTCCTCCTGGTTTTAGCACCCGGTTCATCTCAGCAAGTCCTTTGCTAAGGTTCTCAAAGTTTCTAACACCAAAGGCTACAGTAATGGCATCGAAGGTATTATCTTCGAAGGGCAGCTTTTCAGAATCACCGTATCTGAGCTCAATTTTATGAGACAGGCCTTTCTTTTTAAGCTTCTCCCGGCCAACTGCCAGCATACCTTCCGAGATGTCTACGCCAACTATTTTTTCGGGTTTTAATTTTAGTGTTTCAATGGCAAAGTCTGCCGTACCGGTAGCTATATCCAGTACCAGCTTCGGTTTTTCAGGTGCCAGCAGACTTACCGCTTTGCGTCGCCAGATAATGTCGATACCAGCGCTCAGAAAGTGGTTCAGAAAATCGTACTTCCCTGCAATGTTATTAAACATAGAAGCCACCTGCGACTTCTTTCCATCATTCTGGTCTTTATAAGGTACTACCGCCATGGGCTGAATTTAAATAGTGATGTCCGGCAAAATTACGCTACCTATAACTATTATCCTTGACTTATGTTCCAAATTATAAAAAAAGCAGGCCGATTTTACCTCAGCCTGCTTTTTTAGCAGCTTTAGCTCCCTCTCTGCGAGAGCAGCCTTGTCTGTTAAATTTCCCTGATTTTTACTACTGTAAACTCGGTGCGGCGGTTCATCTGGTGCTCCCGCTCCGATTTGGCATCAGGCACTTTATGCCTTGTTTCGCCGTATCCTTTAGCTGTAATACGGCTGGCATCTATCCCCTGCGAAATAATATATTTCACAGCCGACTCTGCTCTGCGCTGCGACAGATCCAGGTTATATATGTCCACACCTCTTGCATCTGTATGGGAGCTTAACTCAATCTCAATCTCCGGATTATCTTTCAGCACCTGCACCAGCTTATTAAGCTCTCTTGCTGCATCGGGCCTGATGTTATCTTTATCAAAATCATAGTAGATGTTATCTATGATAATGCTTTTGCCAATCACAATTTCTTCAATCAGCAAAGGCCTCACCAAGCAATATCTTCTACCTCCTTCTTCCAGCACCTCCCGCTTAGCGTCCGGCTCAAAGCTCTGGCGGGAGGCAAAGAAGCGCTGCTTTTTAATCAGGATAGAGTAGTTCTCCAGTATTTTCACATCAAAAGAGAAATCACCATTAGCATCGGTATGGGTTTCTCCCAGCTTCTGCCCTTTATCATCTTCCAGCACCACCAGCGTGTTCTGAACCGGAGTTTTTCTGCGTGCACCTTCCATTTGCTGTAAGGCTGTACCACAAATCACAAAACCATCTGCTTTTTTAGCTTTAGGTTCGGCCTTTGCAATAGCACCACCCGTTGTTGGTATATAGAAGTTCTGCACAATGGTATTCGATTCAGATAACGCTACGGGCACCTCCAGCTCGTCATACAGTATGTCTTTATCATCTTTGGAAAGCTGCACCTGGAATTTTCTGCCAGACAATACATTTACTTCATAGTTACCCTTGCCGGCTCTGGTTATATCCAGGTAAGAAATAGGTCGCTGATCGGCTGTAGTAGAACTGAAAACCAGTTTCACATCCGGAATGGGAATGCTGTCCTGCATGGTAAACACCTGCCCCACAATCCGGATCGGGCGAAGGTAGTTTATAGTATAAATATCTTTTTCTCCCCAGCCTCCTATGCGATATGAGGAGAGGTAGGCATAACTCCCGTCGGGGCTTAGGCGGTAATATGTATCGTCGTCGGGTGTGTTAATAGGCGCCCCCATGTTCTGAGGCTGCCCCCACTGATGCGCCACTGTATCATAAACGGCTACAAAAATATCATAACCGCCCATCGTATTGTGTCCCCTGGAGCTAAAGTAAAGGGTAACTCCATCATCAGCCAGGTAAGGACTGTCGTCGTCGTAAGGCGTGTTAATAACGTTTCCCAGGCTAACCGGCTTCCCCCATTCGCCATCAGGCTGGCGCTCCGACACATAAATATCCAGGTCGCGATTTTTAGAGTAGTGGTTTGTAGAATAGAATAAACGTTTCCCGTCTTTTGTAATATAGGCATCAGATTCAAAATCGCGGGTATTGATATTGCTTCCTACACTTTGTGGCAGCCCCCACTGCCCTGTTGCACCACGTTCAGAAAATAGAATATCGCCGTTGTTCTCCTGCCGGTAAAGGAGCATCTTCGTATCTTTATCATACAGCTGAATAGAAGCATCGTGGCCGGTGCTGCTAAGGCGGCCAGCTAATGAGTGTGGTTCATCCCAATCTCCGCCCTGCACTCTTCTCGATTCAAAAATATCTTCGTAATACTCCCCATCCTCTGCTTCAGTACCTCCTGTTACAGAAGCGCTTCTGGAGGTAAAAAGCAGGTAATTGTCGTCTGTCGAAATTACCGGACTATGCTCTGAGTATGCAGTATTGATTGTACCGCCCAAATTTCTCACAAACACATCTTTCGGATTTTCTACTTGCTTTTTTGCGTTACGGGCATGCTGTATCCGCATGTCAATCTCTTGTATACGCGCCTTATCACGTTTGCTGATTGTTTTTTTATACGCTTCGAAGTTGGCTATGGCCTCATCAAAACTATAGTTGATGTGTTCGATCCGGGCAATCCAGTAAAGCAGGTCACGGTTTACATTTGCATCTAATTCCTGGGCACGGTAAACATAGTCGGCGGCCCGTTCTTTGTCGAAAGACATATAGCTGATGCCTGCATAATAATACGCCAAGGCATTGTTAGGACTGTTGGCAATTATCTGCTCATAAAAAGGAACAGCTGCCCTGAAGTTACTATTGTCGAAAAACTTATTCCCGCTACGCATTAACTTTCTGTTACTTTGAGCAGATGCTACTGTAGTACACAATAGCAGGAACACGAGAAAAACCGAAAACCGGAAAGCCGGTTTACCTAACTGATTCATTTAACTATTAATAAGGGTGTTGTAATACATGAGCTAATGCCTGAAAATACAGAAGAGCCGCCGCCTGCCCAACTTACTATAAGTAGTGCCAGGGCTTAAACTATTTATAATTGTAAGAACGGGCTTACCTGTTATAAAACAGAACAGGTAAATATACCAAGTATTTAATGTTTTAGGTTACTTACTTTCTATATTCTGCTTTAGTTAAAAATAGCACATCCTGCTGATTTACACTGCAAAGTAAATTCAAAAGGGTGCATTATACAACAATAGCACATTAATCCGTTTAAGGAAGACAATCTAAAAGGTTAGTGCCGTACCTCATGTTAAAATTTATTGGTAACTTTGAAGCCTCTTTCAAGCCAATGTAGTTTTCAGCACTAATAAAGCTGATTTTGCTGCATCTGCTGTACCAGATTAAGCTGAACATGATTATTAAAGAAGCCAAATTTTTAGTAAGTAATACACGTGTAGATCTATGCCCTGCACCTGATAAACCGGAATATGCCTTTATTGGCCGGTCTAATGTGGGTAAATCTTCACTCATCAACATGCTTACACAACATAAAGGCCTTGCTAAAACATCATCCTCTCCAGGTAAAACGCAGCTTATCAACCACTTCCTCATTAACAACGAATGGTTTCTGGTTGATTTACCAGGGTATGGGTATGCAAAGGTTAGCAAAGAGTCGCGTGAGAGTTGGCGCAAAATGATTAACTTCTATTTTAAAGAGCGCCCAAACCTAACCTGCGTGTTTGTATTGGTAGATTCCAGGCACGAACCTCTAAAACAGGATTTAGAGTTTATAAATTCTCTCGGAAATATAGGGGTTCCGTTTGTTATTGTATTTACAAAAACAGACAAGCAGTCAGGCTCCAAAACAGACTCAACCGTTGCCGCCTATACACGTAAACTGCTGGAAACATGGGATGAGCTACCGCAGATGTTTAAAACTTCGGCTGTTGGGAACCAAGGTAGAGAAGAAATTCTTAACTTTATCGACGAAGTGAATAAGCAGATAAAAAACCAGGAATAACCTTTCTGGTCATTTAAAATGGCATGGTTGTAGCTTTGAAGTGTTGTTGAAAATTTTAAATGTTTAATTCAATATGAAAACAAAATTCTCTCTTTTATTGGTTCTGTTTGCCTTTATGGCGATTACCTCTAATGCGCAAACAGCCAGTACAGAAAAGCCACAAGAAGAGCAGGTTTGGGTACCTGATAAAGTAATTGCCGCTGCCGAACACTACGAAGGAGGCAAAGAGGCAATGTATAAATTCATTAAAAACGAGACCAAGTACCCTCCCCTTGCCAAGCGCAACCGTATTCAGGGAGAAGCTATTATCAGCTTTACATTAAACGACGACGGCTCTACTTCAGGATTTAAAATTTTAAAAAACCCGGGTGGAGGCACAGGTGAGGAAGCACTTAGAGTTGCTAAGCTTATCAAGTTCAAAGCTCCCGGCTATAGCCAGGTAACCAGCCTGCCAATTCTATTTAAATTATAACATACAGTTCTATTCTTAACTATGCCTATTGATTTAAGACAAGTTGCTGCCATTTCTGGCATGAGTGGCTTATACCGCATTGTAAAACCTACTCGTACTGGGGTAATTGTGGAAAGTTTAGCCGATAACCCAAGCCGTTTAGTGGCTCAGGCACGCCACCGCATGTCGTTACTGGATGAGATTTCTATTTATACTACCGACGAAGAAACAACAGTTCCGTTGGCTGATGTTTTCGATCGCATTCATCAAAAATACAGCGGAGAACTTCCTCTTAACGACAAGCCAAGCAATGAGGAGCTGAAAAGCTTTATGGCAGATGTGCTTCCGGAGTACGATGAAGATCGTGTATATGTGTCGGATATGAAGAAGCTTGCCACCTGGTATACAATCGTTCATAAGTACGTAGGCTTTACGGAACAAGCTTCAGAAGAAGCAACGTCTGAATCAGGGGAAGAATCAGACAACAACGAAACAGAAGATAAGGCATAAACCTGCTAATACATCCGAAAAAGGCCCTCCAGCAGAGGGCCTTTTTCGTTCTTACGTGTATCAGAATACTCTTTCAGCTTTAGCCATGCAATACCATCCAGCTATTTTAGCAAGTGCAGTTCAACACCTTTGCAAATATTTTGATCTGGACTTCACACAAGATGATGATGTAGAAAGCATTTCAGTACAGGTAGCGCGCCTGGTAAAAAAATTACTCCATAACGATCTGAACCGCCTTATGCACATCCTGTACCGCATTGATGTTGAAGAACGCCTGGTAAAAGAGGCAATGATGGCCCCAACAGAAGAGCAAATCTGTATGCAGCTGGCCGACCTCATTTTAAAAAGGGAAATGCAAAGAGCCTGGACCCGTACCATGTTCCGCCACAACTAAACCTGCCCTCATTTGCTGCAAAGTGCTCTTGCATTTTTCAACTGAAAGCTGGTTTGTGCCGAATCAGTAATTGTTACTCCTGCTGCAGAAACTTTCTCCTGCCCTTATACAAGGTATTTATTTGGAGAGCGTTGGAAGAAGCACTATTTTTAGGCAGTAACACGTAGACAGCTGAATGAAAATATTCAAGTTTGGCGGGGCTTCTGTAAAAGACGCAGATGCGTTTAGAAACCTGGCTCACATCGTACAGGAGCATGGCGGCAATAAGCGTTTGTTGATTGTTGTTTCGGCCATGGGTAAAACCACTAATGCCTTGGAACTCGTATTCAACGAAGCTTATCAGTCGCTTGACTATAGCCAATCCCTTCGTACCCTCCACCTCTATCATACCGATATTACCAGGGAGCTTTTTTCAGGTAAAGACCACCAGGTTCATGCACAGTTGGAGCACCTGTTCGAACAGCTACAGAACAGCCTGCACGAAATAAAGCAGATCAGCGATTACGATCAGGCATACGACCAGATTGTAAGTTACGGAGAGCTGCTCTCCTCTACCATACTGCACTATTACCTGCAGCAGCAGAACCTCAAAAATCAATTAGTAGATAGCAAAAAGTATATCCTAACGGATAACAGCTGGCGGGAAGCAAAAGTAGACTGGGCCTGGACAGAGCGTATGATAAAACGGGACTTACCAGCCCTTTTAGAAAAACAGCTCATTGTCACCCAGGGCTTTCTGGGTGGTACCAATAACGGCTATACCACCACCCTTGGCCGTGAGGGTTCTGATTTTAGTGCGGCCATTTTTGCCTATTGCCTCGAAGCAGAAGCAATGTATATCTGGAAAGATGTAGAAGGCTTATTAAATGCCGATCCCAAACATTTCGAAAACACGGTGCGCTACCCTGAAATATCTTACCAGGAAACCATAGAAATGGCTTATTATGGCGCTACGGTTATTCACCCTAAAACTATCAAGCCGCTGGCTAACAAGCTTATTCCGCTTTATGTTAAGTCTTTTCTGAATCCGGCAGGGGAAGGCACTAAAATCTGTGACTGTAAATTTGAAATCATAGCTCCAGCCTTCATCAGGAAAGAACACCAGTGCCTGATCTCCTTTAGTGCAAAAGACTTCACCTTTATCACCGAAAAGAACCTGGGAACCATTTTTAACGCCCTCTCTGAACTACGTATTAAAATAAACATGATGCAGAACTCCGCTATTTCATTCTCTATCTGCACAGATGTTAATCAGGATCGCCTTCAGCAACTGCTGCTTACCTTACAGGATACTTTTACAATACATTACAACACAGAGCTTACCCTTACTACTATCAAGAATTATAACAGCTCCGATATTGCCAAAATAATTCAGGGAAAGGAAATACTCCTGGAGCAAAGAACCCGCACAACATTTCAGGTAGTGAGCAGGTAAAGCAGCCTGTAGGCCCATAGTCGTATAAATAGTTTAAATTCATAGACAACACAATGGAATTTATAAAAGTAGAAGCACAGGCCCGGCCATATGTAGCGCTTGTGCAGTTAAACCGCCCAAAGGAGTTAAATGCTCTGAACCTGCAACTAATGGGAGAACTTCGCGACGCCCTGAAGCAACTGGATGAAGATGAGCAGGTGCGTGTAATTATTGTTACAGGCAACGAACGTGCTTTTGCAGCCGGGGCCGATATAAAGCAAATGGCAGGCAAAACAGCCATCGATATGCTGAACATAGATCAGTTCTCCACCTGGGATCAGATCAAGAAAACGAAAAAGCCACTTATTGCGGCTGTATCTGGTTTTGCACTCGGAGGAGGCTGCGAGCTGGCCATGACCTGCGACATGATTATTGCTTCTGAAACAGCTATGTTTGGCCAGCCGGAAATTAAAATTGGCGTTATGCCCGGCGCAGGTGGCACACAAAGGCTTACCAAAGCCTTGGGGAAAGCCAAAGCAATGGAAATGGTGTTAACAGGAAAGTTTCTGACGGCTACAGACGCTGAAAGACAGGGACTGGTAAACAGAGTGGTGCCTGTGGAACTCTATTTAGAAGAGGCCTTCAAACTGGCCGGCGAAATTGCCCAAATGTCTCCGGTGGCTGCAAAGCTTGCCAAAGAAGCCGTAAACCGTTCGTTTGAAGCCAGCCTGGAAGAAGGGCTTTATTTTGAGCGGAAGAATTTTTACCTCTGCTTTGCTTCAGAAGATCAGAAAGAAGGTATGGCTGCATTTATTGAAAAAAGAAAACCTTCTTTTTCAGGAAGATAGGTATGGCGGCATAAAAGAAGGTAATGTGCTCTTGATAAATAGTATACTGGCACATTACCTCACTCTATGTTTAATTGCTCGAATGCATTCCTACCTTATTACCTTCAGTATCATAGAAGTAAGCGATATACCCATACTCATCTGATATTTTAAACTTTGGAATAACTATTTTCCCGCCTGCTGCCTCTACCCGGTCCAGGCAGGCAGCAATATCTGGTTCAGCATTCATGTAAATCAGCAAGCCTTTTTCACATGGCTCATACCCCTCTCCTTTTATAAGGGCACCCGAAATCTGGTTCTCTGAATATTCGAAAATACCCATTTCAAACTCTGGCCCTGCCACTCCATCCGGCATTATGTTAACGCCAAAAGCATTTGTATAAAATTTTGAAGCACGTGCCATATCCTTCACTGGTATTTCGAACCAGCTAATAATATTCTTCTGCATGTGGTTTGTTAGTGTTTAGTTTGTTATTAGGCCGCCTAAATATAGTAAAAAAGTAACATAGTATAACACTATATATTAGCTAGGTTTAATAATCCCATCTTGCTCTTTTTAAAATCTGCTTGCGTGTTCAGACATCGAAGTCTATCTTTGCACAGTAATTCTTAAATAAGAATTTTTCTTAACTGAAGTGGAGCAGCATTATAGCAGAGATATCTTAAAACAGCAGATTATAGAGGCTGGCTTAAAAGCTACTCATCAGCGAATAGTCGTATATGAAGCATTGCACGAACTGCACGGGCACCATCCTACTGCAGAGGAGGTTTTTCAACGCCTGAGGCCCGTAAACCCTAGTATATCGCTGGGAACCGTTTACAAAACATTAGATTCTTTTGCAGAAAGGGAGCTTGTTAAGCGTGTATTGTCGGAGGAAGGAGGCAAACGCTACGATGCCAATAACCTTGCCCATAACCACATCTATTGCAGCAACACCAAAGAAATAATGGATTACCAGGACGAAGAGCTGGAGGCACTGCTGGTTAGTTTTTTCCAGAAAAGAAATATGGAAAACTTCGAAATCAAAAGTATTTCGGTGCAGCTCACGGGCACTAAAAAAGATCCTGACAAACAAATAAGTATTACCAGAACAGAATAATAATTTTTTAGATTTTTTAACCCCAAACCATAAAATAAAATGGCAGTATTAGTAGGTAAAAAAGCACCTTCTTTCAAAGCTACCGCTGTTGTAAACGGCGAAGAATTCGAAGAAAACTTCTCATTAGAACAATACATCGGAAAACAGCATGTTGTTTTCTTCTTCTGGCCAATGGACTTTACATTCGTTTGCCCAACTGAAATTCTTGCATTCCAGGACAGGCTGGCTGATTTCGAGCGTAAAGGTGTAGCTGTGGTAGGTTGCTCTACCGACACACACTTCTCTCACTTTGCATGGTTAAACACACCACAGGACCAAGGTGGTATACAAGGTGTTACTTATCCATTAGTAGCAGATGCGGCTAAAACTATTGCTCAGAACTATGACGTGTTAGCTGGACACTATGACTACACCGAAGAAGGTGAAGTAACTTTCGTTGGAGAGCCTGTGGCTTACCGCGGTCTGTTCCTGATCGACAAAGAAGGTGTTGTACGTCACCAGGTTGTAAACGACCTTCCGCTTGGCCGCAGCATTGATGAAGCGATGCGTGTTGTAGATGCATTGCAGTATTTCGAAGAGAAAGGCGAAGTTTGCCCAGCTAACTGGGAAGAAGGTAAAGAAGGTATGCAAGCTACAAAAGAAGGCGTATCTAACTACCTGGCTCAGAGAGCTCACTAAGAAATAAAGCCGTTTCGGCACAATTACAAAAACCTGACGATTCCGGTTTGCTTGTAAGGCAGTAATCGCCAAACGATAAATCAGAAATAGTGGCTCAGTTGTATCTTTTGCTATATTTCTGATGGTATTCAGGAAGAACGCCAGCACGAAACGCTTTAATCTCTGTAAAAACAGAAAGCGGCTGTTCCAATTGGAACAGCCGCTTTCTGTTTTTACAGAGATTAATTTTCAGATCTCCACATTCTTCTCAGTAGCACATCACCATAGTAATTAACAGGCTGCGCTTACCTTCCTGTATCGTCGTTTCTGATCTTTTTGCTTTGTTTGCTACTGCCGTCGCTCATCTGGCCGAACCTCCATTCAAAAGTAACTCTGGCAGAGCGGTTCACATAAAATGACCTTGACTCTGATTCAAAAGTGGGGGCTGAGCGGGTTCCGGTTTGCCTTACTCCTTTCGCGAAGGGACTATTAAGTCCTACAGTTAAGCTTGCCTTTTTGTCCAGGAACTCTTTCTTGGCAGCAATACTATGCCAGTAGTATCCCGAATTTTTTCCTTGCAGGTTAATCCAGCCAGAGCCCATGCTTCCGTTAGCCTGAACAGAGTAATTTTTTGGCAGCTTATAGGAAGTATTTAAATTAAAATTCCAGATAAAGCCATCGGTACTTTGCCCCAGGCTTGGGCTACTTAACTCTATAAAGCGCAGGTCGGCACCACCATTCAGGTTCCAGTTCTTGTTCAGCTGCCCTGCCAGGTTAAGGTTTAAGCCGTAAGCTGCACGTTTAGCTATGTTCTCCGGCTTGCTGGTAGACACACCGTTTTCACTGACTGTAGACAGATATTCAATCGCGTTGTCGGTATAGCGCCAGTACAGGGAACTGTTCACCGATAACCCTTTTTCTGTGTTCAGGCTGTGTGCCAGCTCTACGGCATGGCTCAGTTCTGCATTCAGCTTAGGATTTCCGGTTACAAGATTTAAGGTATCTGTCGCATTTACCCAAGGGTTCAGGTACCAGATAAGCGGCCGCTGAATGCGTTGCGTATAGCTCATCTTATACGTCTGGTTTTTAACGCCTTTAGAAACAGTAACACTAGGTATGATATTATTATACTGGTTAGATAAGTCTGTGTTAGTAGTATAAAAATCGCCTTCAATTTCAGTACGCTCTAACCGCACACCAGCATTTACATTCCATTTGCTTTTGGTGTCCAGCCTTAACGACGTATAGCCAGAATACACCTTCTGAAAATAGTTAAAGTCGTTGGATTGCGTCGGATCAGGAACAAAGGTAGTATTGTTGCCCAAGGCATTTTCTACCCGGAACTCGCTGCCTATATCGCGGCGAATTGCTTTAATACCAATTTCCATTTTAAGGTTAGTTGTATCGCGCTTGCCATAAATTTTGAAGGGATGCACATAATCGGTCTGCACCGTATATTCCTTGTTACGGCTATAGTTATCGCTGTGCTGCCTGCTTAAGATTTCGTTTGCTTCAGAATAGATATCTGTTTCATAAAAGTAATTATCCGGCATTCTGCTAAACTGTGTTAACAGAGAGAACTCCTGCCCTTCTTTCTTCAAAGTTTTAGTATAGCCTAAATCCAACTGTCCGTTTCCGTATGGGTTTCTAAAGCGGCTTTCATTCCGGTAAGACTGCAGGCTGTTGCCTTCCGTATCTTGTAGCCTGCTGAACAGGGTAGTATTATTAGGATAGTTTCCGCCCCACACGTTGGCTGAAAAGTTGATACGGCTTGTGGAATCAGGATCGTAATCGATGCTCATTTCGCCATAACCACCTGTGCCGGTATTGTCGGCACTGCTATTCTGCATGAGAACAGATACAGGAGCACCATCTACCAGAGCTGTGCGTGTAATGCTGTTTTCCCACTGATTGCGGTACTGATAGCCATTCGCCGAAAGCGAGATGCCTAATTTCTTCTTTCTATAGTTTAGATTTGTGCCAAGTCCTCTGTTAAAGTTGCCGGCAGTTACGTTAGTAGATCCGTTAAAGCCCTGCAGTCCTTTTTTAGTAATAATGTTGATTACTCCGGCAGAACCTTCGGCATCGTATTTTGCACCGGGGCTGGTAATAACCTCTACTGTTTTAATAACATTGGCAGGCATTTGCCTTAAGGCATCGGCCAGGTTCCGTGCCATCATGCCAGAAGGTTTTCCGTTGATCAACACCTTAATGTTACTGTTGCCTCTCATCTGTACATTGCCATCGAGGTCTACATTAAGTGTGGGCACTTTACGTAATACATCGGCAGCTGTACCTCCTGCATTGGAAATGTCTTTTTCAGCATTATACACCAATCGGTCGCCCTTATCTTCTACAATTGCTTTCATACCTGTTACCTCCACGGCATCCAGCATTTTGCTATCCGAGTTAAGCTTTACAGGCCCAAGCTTAAGCTCAGGCTGGGCAGCTGTAAGCTTTACAGGAACTATCTTGGTACGATACCCCAGGAAAGTCAGCTCAAGCGTGAAGCTGCCTAAAGGAAGGTTCGAGAATTCAAACGTTCCCTTACCATCGGCAGCCGTACCTGTCAGTAATTTTCCGCCATCCTTAAGTACGGCATTAGCATAAGGCACAGCCTCGTTTGTGAGCGAATCAACAATAGTACCGCTAAGCTTACCCGGATTACCAGACTGTGCCACTGCGCTACCAGCCCACACCAATAGCAGCAATAGAGTAAAAAGTTTTTTCATGGTTTTATTTTGTAGAATTTAAAATCACAGATAAGCTTTGCCGTCTTCTCTCCTCCTGCCGCACTTAGCGTTAACCAAAAGATGCAGAAAATATAATATGGTTGCCTGCGCCTCATACTTTATTTTATTTAGCATGTATATTATTGACTATCTGTTGGTTAATACAAATATGCAGAAAAGAGAGTGGAAGCAGAAACACAAGTGATTAACAGAATAATTAAATGGATAAACTGCACTTTTATGAGGACTAACTGCCAAAAGATGCAGGTTGCCACTTCAATTTAAAATAAGAAACAAGCTGCACCAGCTGCATGATTTAACGGAGAAGCTACTGTCTGTTTAGCAGCTCATTTTACCGGCACTACTGTTTTGCACAACAATTGGCTGAATAGCTGTTATATTTGCAAAAGAAACATGAAGCACAGTTTTGCCTAAATTACTTTACAACATCGGACTTAGAGCTTATACAACTGCCATTGCACTGGCAGCACCGTTTAACCAAAAGGCAAGGTTAATGCTGGAGGGCCGTAAGCAACAGTTCGAACGGATAGAGCAGGCGCTACAACACAACCAGGCACCGATCGCATGGTTTCATTGTGCTTCACTGGGTGAGTTTGAGCAAGGCAGGCCTGTTATAGAGGCTTTTAGAGAAGCGTTTCCTACCTATAAGGTATTTCTCACTTTCTTCTCTCCTTCAGGTTATGAAATCAGGAAGAACTACCCCGGAGCTGATTATATATTCTACCTCCCGCTCGATAGTGCTTCCAATGCCAGCCAGTTTCTGGAAACAGTGCGCCCTAAGCTGGCTGTGTTTGTAAAATATGAGTTCTGGCACTATTACCTGCAGGCGCTACACCAGCGCCATATTCCGGCTTTATCTGTTTCGGCTATTTTCCGCCCAGACCAGGTTTTCTTTAAAAGTTATGGCGGCTTTTACAGAAACATCCTGCGCAACTTTCAGCATATCTATACACAAAACCAAAGTTCTGCCGAGCTACTTCGCCAGAATGGTATACACCAGGTAAGTGTCGCCGGCGATACCCGTTTCGATAGGGTATTACAAACTGCGGCCAGTGTAAAAGCCATACCATTGGTTGAGGCTTTTCTGCAAAGGCAAAAAGCATTTATTATCGGTAGTAGCTGGCCGGCTGATATAGAAGTGTTAGTGCCTCTTATCCAAAAATACAGGAAACAGCTCAAGTTTATTATTGCCCCGCACGAAATACATGAGGCAGGCATACATGATATACTGCAGGTGCTGGGTGCAGGCACGGTGCGGTTTTCGCAAGCCACTGCCTCAGCAGCTTCTGAAGCAACAGTTCTTATCATAGATAACATCGGTATGCTTTCATCGCTCTACAGCTATGGCACCTACGCATATGTGGGAGGCGCATTCGGAAAAGGCCTGCATAATACTTTAGAAGCAGCCGTTTTCGGACTTCCGCTTTTCTTTGGCACCAACTATACTAAGTTTCAGGAAGCAAAAGACCTGGTAAACCTGGGCTGTGCCTTCCCGGTTACAAATGCCGATGCACTTATAAGTGCCTTTGAAAAAGTGCACCGGCAACAAGCGCTGCACCAAAGCATAACCAATAGCGAAAAACAATACGTACAACAGCAGGCAGGTGCTACTGTTAAAATCATTCAAGATATAAAGCGTCTGTTAAACCCTAACTCATGAAAGGAGTAGTTGTAAAATCCACCGGATCGTGGTACCTGGTACGTGACGAAGCAGCCAAACTGCATCGTGCCCGCCTGCGTGGCAAATTTAAGCTAAAAGGTATGAAGGTGAGCAACCCGCTGGCAGTTGGCGACAAAGTGGAATTTGATGTAGAAACGACAGGGGAAGATACAGCTGTAATCAATAAAATCGAGACCCGTGAAAATTACATTATCCGGCAGTCTACCCACAAAACAGCACATGCACACATTGTTGCGGCTAACATAGATCTTGCGCTGCTCATAGTTACCTTGGTGTCTCCGCGCACCTCCTTCGGCTTTATAGACAGATTTCTGGTTACCGCAGAAGCATACGATATACCAACTGTTATTGTCTATAACAAAACTGACCTCTACGATGAGGAAATGCAGAATTACCAGCGCCAGATCACGCACATGTACGAACAGATCGGGTACGATGTAAGGGCTGTATCAGCCAGAAACAACGAAGGTATAGAAGAGCTGAAGAAGCTGCTGCATCACAAGACCACCCTCCTCTCCGGTCATTCCGGCGTTGGAAAATCGTCGCTCATTAACCTGATTGTGCCCGACCTGGAGCTAAAAACCTCTGAGATTTCTAATTTTTCCGACAAAGGCGTGCATACCACTACTTTTGCTGAGATGTTTGAAATAGACCCGGAAACATTTATTATTGATACTCCCGGTATAAAAGAATTGGGCATAGTAGATATTCCGAAAAACGAACTCAGCCATTTTTTTCCGGAAATGCGCGAACGACTGAATCAGTGCCGTTTTAACAACTGCACGCATTTTAACGAGCCTGGTTGTGCTGTGGTAGAGGCCGTGCGAAAGAATGAGATCTCCCTTACCCGCTTCGAAAGCTACCTGAGCATGCTACACGGCGATGACAACCGGAAGTAACAGAATGCTTTTAAAAAAATAGGCTGCAAACGCATTACACTTGCAGCCTGACCTGGTGTTTTCTCATTGCTGAGCAGGTTCCAGTACCTGGCTTATCGTATGGATCACACCATTGCTGCTTTCCTGATCGGCTTCCTGTACTGCGGCTCCGTTTACTGTTAACTGGTTTCCTGCTTTAGAAATTTTTAACTGCTTTCCGCCAACTGTTTTCAGCATAGCGCCATCCTGCAGGTCGGCTGCTGTTAGTTTGCCGGTAACCAGATGGTTGTTTACCAGTTCTTTTAGCTTTTCCCGGTTATCAGGATCAAAGGTTTCTTTCATTTCATCCTTCGAAAGCGATTCAAAGGCCTGATCAGTAGGTGCAAAAATGGTATAGGGCCCCGTACCATTAAGCGTTTCAATTAAACCTGCCTGTTTAAGTGCAGACGTGAACATCGTTAACTCTTTATTAACAGTCACATTCTCCATTATATTCTTCCCGGAAGTCATTTCCCGGCCTCCTACATCAGCCCTGGTAAGCCCTGTTTCAGGTCCGTCTTTTGTATCCACATGAAAAGCAGGGTTCTGATTCCGCGTTTCTCCCCGCAGGTTCTCACTCTGGGTTTCTTCTTCAGCCTCAGTATCTCTGCGCAGGTCGCAGCTCATTGTACTGATGCCAAGCACAAAGATAGCCCCCCACATTAAATTTGTTTTTTTCATAGCTTGGTCATGGTTTTAAGTTCCGGTTCTGATACCTCCCTTGTACTAACTATGTAGTACGTAGTTTTATAGGATGCTGGTTCTTAAAACCTTCTGACTGAGTTATAAATAGTACAAAGCCGCATTTATAGAACTCCTAAACTATAAAATGCTTATTTTTGTATAAGTATTTACATCAGAATTAATTTTTCAGAATGAAGACAGCAGAAATTCATACAGGTAAAGGTGTTATGAAAGTGGAGTTCTACGAGAAAGACGCTCCTAAAACAGTAGAAAACTTTGTGTCACTTGCCCAAAAAGGCTTTTACGATGGCTTAACTTTTCACAGGGTAATTCCTGATTTTGTGATACAGGGAGGTTGCCCTAACAGCCGCGAAGGCGCCAAAGGTGTACCAGGCACAGGCGGCCCAGGCTACAAAATCGACTGCGAACTTACCGGTGATAACCAATACCACGATCGTGGTGTACTTTCTATGGCACATGCAGGTCGCAATACGGGTGGCTCGCAATTTTTTATCTGCCACAGCAGAAACAACACAGCCCATTTAGACCGCAACCATACCTGCTTTGGCAAAGTGGTAGAAGGCCTGGATGTGATCGACCAGATCAGAGCAAACGATAAAATCGAGAAGATTGTAGTAAACGAAGCTTAATAGCTTACACTGATTATTTCATACAAAAGGCTGCTCAAAAGGCAGCCTTTTGTATGAAAATGACTATAAAAATGCTGCTAAAGCCATCCTTTTTTGATCTTTTTCTCCGATAGCTCCATTTTTATTCATAGATTTACCTTAACTACCTGGCATCCGTAGGTACGCATACCTGCCACAACCATACTTTATGATGCCACTTATTTCTTTACTCTAATAAATTTGCAGGTTTTATTTAGCAGCCCTGCCTTTATCTTTTATGAAAAATTTAGCTTTGCATTGGCAGATTCTGATAGGTATGGCCCTTGGTATCGCCTGGGGTATGTTTGCCAGTTCTATGGGCCTGGTAAACTTTACAACTGATTGGATTAAGCCTTTTGGCACTATTTTTATCAACCTCCTGAAACTGATAGCTGTTCCCCTTGTGCTTGTTTCTCTTATTACAGGCGTCACTAGCCTGAGCGACGTCAGCAAACTTTCCCGGATCGGCTCCAAAACAATTGGCATTTACTTATTTACCACTGTACTGGCAGTTGTTATTGGCCTGCTTCTGGTAAATATCACAGAACCAGGCAAAGCTTTTTCTCAGGAGAAGCGCGAAGAGTTTAAAGAGCAGTTTGCCTCTACCACCAGCCAGCGGTCCTCTGATGCTGAGCAGGTGCAACAGCAAGGTCCTTTGCAGCCTTTAGTCGATATTGTTCCTGCTAATATCTTCTCCTCGCTTACCGATAATGGAAGAATGCTACAGGTAATCTTCTTTGCCCTGCTGTTTGGTATCGCCCTGATCATGATACCCATAGATAAAGCAGCCCCGGTTAATGCGTTTTTTGAGGGCGTTAACCTGGTTATTCTGAAGGTAGTAGATATCATTATGAAAGCGGCTCCATACGGCGTATTTGCCCTGCTTTCCGGACTGGTGGTAGAATTTGCAGGAGACGATCCCGGTGCAGCAGTTGAGCTACTCCTTGTCTTGGGCTACTATTGCATTATTGTAATTATCGGACTGGCCATCATGATCTTTATAGTGTACCCTGCCTTGGTCGTAACGATAGGTAAAACCAGGTACCTTGACTTCTTTAAGGGAATTTTCCCGGCACAGATGCTGGCTTTTTCTACTTCCTCCAGTGCGGCCACTTTGCCTGTCACGATGGAGCGCTGTGAGCACAACCTGGGCATCAATCGTGAGATCACCAGCTTTGTACTTCCGTTAGGCGCTACAATTAACATGGATGGCACCAGCCTTTACCAGGCAGTGGCCGCTGTTTTTATAGCACAGGCTTATGGCATGGACCTGAGCCTGACAACGCAGATCGGCATTGTGTTAACGGCAACACTGGCTTCTATTGGTGCTGCTGCAGTGCCTGGGGCAGGAGTGGTTATGCTGGTAATTGTATTACAACAGGCCGGTATACCGATTGAAGGCATTGCCCTTATTCTGGCTCCTGACCGTATTTTAGACATGCTCCGTACTACGGTGAATATCACAGGCGACTCAACGGTGGCTATGATGGTGGCTCGCACAGAAGGCCAGCATGTTCCCGTTCAACATCCCGATTAAATTAAACCTGAGAATGTCTTAACCAGGTACAAGTAGAAACGCTGCTCGTACCTGGTTATAGAGAAAGTAGCAGCACCGCATAAGCGCTGGCCCCAAGCAAAAAGGCCCAGTACCGGCTCTTACGCTCTTCCGGGAGTTCCTCCTTGAGCACGTTCAGCACCACCCCGCCTCCAACAAAAGCCAATAGCACGGCAACACCTGCTTCAGATAAGGTAACCCAAAAGCCTGTTGCCCATCCCAGCACTAAGGTTATAACTAGTATCCACCTGCCTATGCGCCTGTAAGACTGCTTATGATGTTCCTGTAAGCCGTAATCGTTTACTATGAAATGCAGCGCCATGGCAATAGAGAACAAAATCATTTCCTGCAGTTCCCCTTCCTCCCGTCTGAATAAAATATACCCGATCAGGCCATTATAAAATGCAAAGCTGCCTATGTGCACCCAGAATACGCCTGCTTCTGCTGTATCATCTGCTCCTTTTGCCTCGTTTCGTTGTTTAGAAGACACAACTGACTTCTCAAGCCCATAAAAAAGCGCGAGACCAATTAGGGCCACCAAGTACACATGATGCTTTAGAAACCCCATGGCTATTCCCAGTTGGCTGATATGCTCCTGCCCTTCTCCAAGCTCCGGAAACAGGTGCAGAAAAACGTAGGCCACTGACACGCCACCAGCAACTGATAACCACACACTGCGGGGTAAGCCACTCAGAAAAGACATACGGCTGCCAAAGTAGTGGATCAGTGCTAATCCAATAATAGGCCAGATAGATACAGGATGCTCCATAGCGTTTGGTACTAGAGCTAAGAGCTTAATGTTACTTTCTCCTAAAAGCAACAGCTTTTTTTAAAGAGAACCTGGCAACACTTATACCTAACAACCAAATCTTTACAGCAGGCTCTACACGACTAGTTGTCTCTATGTTTGGACTTGAAGCCAGAACTGTATACCTTTCCTGATGAGGAGAAGCTTAAAAAACAATAATTCCTATATTGAGCGCTAGAGATGAAAAATAAAGTAGCCTTACTTGTGCATAGCTGTGATAGGTATGAATTATTGTACAAAGGCTTTGAGTACTTCTTCAATCAAAACTGGGATTATAGTATTCCGTGCACCTACTATTTTGCAACCGAAGAAAAGTCTGCCACAGTAGGGCAGTTCAGCAATATAAAATCAGGCAAGGGTGAATGGAGCAACCGCCTTGCAGCCATACTGAACCAGGTACAGGAAGAATACATCCTTTACTTTCAGGAGGATATGTGGCTGAACAAACCTGTTAGCAAAGGTTTCTTTACTGAGCTTTTCAACCTGGCTATAACTAATAACTGGAATCAGGTAAAGCTAAATTCATCAGGTATATTTAAGACTGAGAAAGGCCGTTTAACTATTGAAGGCCTTAATGTTTCAAAGTTAAAAAATGATGAAAGCGACTTTCTCATGTCTCACCAGGTAACGCTCTGGAACAAAAAATTTTTACTGCAACAACTCAAGCCAAACGAACACCCCTGGCGCAACGAAAGAAAAGGAACAAAAAGGTTAAAAAAATTAAACCCCGAAATTCTACACATCGACTATTTTGCTGAACATGGCCATTCTCCCATTAATCAAAACCAGGCACTAAACAGCCGAAGTGAATATTACTGCGTTTCTATAAATGGTACTTTAAATCCCTTTGCCCTGCCATTTATAGATAAACTTAAAACCGAACCTGAGTTAGCAGCATACGCAGAAAAGCTCTCTTATAATTACCATAATGACATTACGCATGATGGAAAGCCAAGGCCTCTGAAAAAAGACATCTTTAAAAGACTTAAAGACTGGTTCCTGAAACGTTGAGTTATAATCATTACCAGAGCTTATATACCCAGCCTAAAAAGAAACAGGGAAGCTTTTTACCTCCCTGCTCTTTGCAAATATTTTATAATCATAGTTTTATTGCTCCTGAAGTCTGTAACCACTACAGGTTTCTCAGAAAACAAGCAGAATCAGCGGCCTTTCACTATTAAAATTTCAGATCATCCGGCTATCGAACTCCTAATCAGATATTTCAAGCAATTCGAATGCGGTAATGCTAGTCTTTTATCAGCGCTACGTCTGTGAAAGTGCCGTTGGTAATAGTAACAGCCATGTCATCTTCAAGTGATAAAACCGTTCCGGAGAATGTGCCTGACACTTTATTGGCAGCTCTATCCAGCTTTGTAATAGTTACTTTTACATGGCCGCCTTCAAACTCGCTTATCCAGATTTTCCCGTCTTTTATGTACGTTATATAGTATCCCTGCTCATTCTCATCATCGTTGGCAACGTACTCATAGGTTCCTAACACAGCCGGTACTATAAAACCGACTGTAGCAGTACCTCCACTGGTAGCAAAAACCAATTCACTGTCCTCCACAGAAGCAGCGGCACCGCCAAACGATACTTCTGCATTATTAATCTTAGCCTTTACACTTGCATTGATAATCGGTCCCGGATTCTCCTCTGCATTATCGCTGTCGCTGCAGCTTACAGAGGTGATGGCTATGGCAGCCATTGTTACATAAAGAATGCTCTTTTTTAGAAGATTGGTAAACATGGTTTTAAAAAATTAAATGGTTAAACAAAAATCTTTCAGAGTGGCAAATGAGGCGGCCCATTCTTGTGCGGCTTCTTTTATTGCCTGATGATGGTACAAAGTTGCACAATGCCAGAGCGAAGCTGCTTACGCTAAAAGGATAGAATTCTACGCAAGACGGATTATCAGCTGTACCTGGTGAAGGAGGCTGGTGAATAGGATTTGTTTAACTGCTGAAACCAGAAGGCTTGGCGTGAACAGGCATCTGCATAAATAAAAAGAGGTAGAAAGTTTATAAACTTTCTACCTCTCTATGGGTTTAACTATTTAACTTATCAGTACTGGTCGTCTTCGTCTTCTTCAGCACCAAAGTCGGGCATGGAGAACATGCCGCTCAGGATGTCTTTAAATTGCAGCCCCGCGTTTAACCTGTTTTTACTAATCTGGCTATGCTCTGCCAGGCCGTGCAGCACAAACTCCATCAGGAACAGCTTTTCATCACCCGGAGTGTCAGGATACTGCTTCTTAACCAGCTCTTCCAGACCAGGTACTTTTTGTAATGATTTCTTGTAATCCTGTGCCGAAGCATCATTTAAAACATCAAGCGTATTTCCGTCGCCGAACCAGTCGGTAATCGTTTTGTACGGACTTACCTGCTTGGCCTTTTTTGCCTTGTCGGGATCAGGGAAATGTTTCAGGAATAAAGTACGCACAGCCTTGCCCATCAGAATCTGCGCCACATGGCCTGCTCCCTCCTGCTCCCCCTCATATACCAGTTCTACTTTACCTGTAACAGCAGGAATGGTATTCATAAAGTCTGAAACACGGATATAGGTTTTAGCTTCGTCGTTTAGTAAGGCACGACGTTCTGCAGCACTTAAAAGGTTTTCAAAAGCTGATATTGTTAAACGTGCTGATACCCCGCTTTTGGCATCTACGTATTCGCTTTCACGGGCTTCAAAAGCTATTTGTTCAACCAGCTCCCGCACCAGCTCATTTACCTGTACCATACCTTGCTGCTCTGGCTTTTGCTTTGCCTCCTGCTGTGTAATACGCTTGCCTATCTCAATTGATTTCGGATAGTGTGTGATAATCTGGCTATCGATGCGGTCTTTGAGAGGTGTTACAATGGAGCCCCGATTCGTATAGTCTTCCGGGTTAGCGGTAAATACAAACTGAATATCAAGTGGCAAACGTACTTTAAAGCCTCTTATTTGAATATCCCCTTCCTGTAAGATATTAAACAGCGCTACCTGTATACGCGCCTGCAGATCGGGCAATTCGTTTATTACAAATATGCTGCGGTGAGAGCGCGGAATCAATCCAAAATGAATTACCCTTTCATCAGAGTAAGGTAGTTTCATGGTGGCAGCTTTTATCGGGTCGGCATCCCCAATCAGGTCGGCAACCGATACATCAGGCGTGGCCAGCTTTTCTGTATAGCGGTCAGAGCGGTGCAACCAGGCAATAGGCG
This sequence comes from Pontibacter sp. SGAir0037, assembly GCF_005491705.1. Taxonomy (NCBI): domain Bacteria; kingdom Pseudomonadati; phylum Bacteroidota; class Cytophagia; order Cytophagales; family Hymenobacteraceae; genus Pontibacter; species Pontibacter sp. SGAir0037. The sequence continues at coordinate 3,369,726 of NZ_CP028092.1, forward strand.
TATCATCGCCATGTTCAGCCACAAGGTCTATGGCAAAACGCGAGAGCGGCTGCATTGGATCATCGTTCAGCTCGGAGCCCTGCACAACAGGTATATACTCATCAAGCAGCTCTACCATCTGCCGGGCGATTCTGGTTTTAGCCTGCCCTCTTAAACCCAGCAGGTTGATGTGGTGCATCGATAAAATCGCACGTTGTAAATCAGGGATAACAGTTTCTTCATAACCCCAGATGCCTGCAAACACAGGTTCTTTTGCCTTCAGCTTTGCAATAAGGTTCTGGCGAAGCTCCTGCTTTACGGATTGCGGTTCATAACCAGCTGCTTTCAGCTGCCCGAGTGTCTTTATTTTATGCAGGTTCTCTGCAGGTATATCTTTGTAGTTCATGCTTATTTTGTCTTGTTTAGCTAATATGTGTGGTTGCTATTAACCTTTATTAGAATAGATATGAGACAACTATATTTTAAGATTATAGATTAAAATGAAATTTGGTATACTGCCATTGGGTGAGTATCAAACGGATTATATAATAGCGCTGTCTAACCCTCCTTCTACTAAGATTCTTCTCACAGGAGTTGAAGCCATTTTCAAATTTAAAAAGTTTTTTTCCTGTTACGGCGGTAGTCGCGGAACACCAGGTGCCCTAAGCCTTTCAGGCTGCTGTAGTAAGCTTGCCCGTTGTTTACACGTGTAAACTCTTCCACAAACTGCTGCAGGTAAGGATCGGAAGCAATCATGAAAGTAGTAATAGGCACATGAATGCGACGACACTGAGCTGCCAGATTCAGCGTTTTGTTAACTACTTTTCTATCTAGCCCGAAGCTGTTTTTATAGTAATGAATGCCTTCTTTTAAACAGGTTGGCTTTCCGTCGGTGATCATGAATATCTGCTTGTTGCCTGTTTTGCGCTTGCGCAGAATGTCCATAGCCAGCTCCAGTCCTGCCACTGTGTTGGTATGATATGGCCCAACCTCTAGGTACGGCAGGTCCTTTACTTCTATCTGCCAGGCATCGTTTCCAAAAACCAGTATATCCAGTGTATCTTTCGGGTACTTCTGCTTAATCAGCTCGGCCAGCGCCATGGCTACTTTTTTTGCTGGTGTAATGCGGTCTTCTCCATACAGGATCATAGAATGCGAAATATCGATCATCAGCACCGTAGAGGTCTGGGTTTTGTGCTCACTCTCATTTACCTCCAGGTCGTCTTCCGTCAACATAAAGTCAGAAAGCCCATGGTTTACCTGTGCATTCCGGATCGAATCTGTCATGGAAATTTGCTCCAAAGCATCACCGAAGCGGTACTCTCGCCTATCGGTAGTTGCCTCATCGCCTATACCTGTATGTGGCGTGGCATGGTTCCCTTCATTGCCTTTCTTCAGTTTTCCGAAAATCTCCTCCAGTGCGCTTTTTCTAATGCTCTGCTCACTTTTAGCAGTTATCTGCATCGAGCCATCTTCCGGGTTTTCCTGCAGATAGCCTTTTTTTCTTAAATCATCTATAAAGTCACCCATGCCGTAGCTGTCGGAGGTGAGGTTATACTGCTTATCCAATGAGCTCATCCACGACAGTGCTTCCGCCGCATCGCCCGAGGTCATGGTTACCAGCTGCAGGAATATCTTAAGCAGCGACTCAAAATTTGCTTCGTTGCCCTGCGGTGGTATGTATTCTGAAAATCTGTATCCTGATGCCATAGTGAGGCCTAATTTGAGGTTAAAAGATCAGCCGGTACAGCTGTTACTTCAATAACGGAAAAATCAGCGGTAAAAGATAGCTGAACTTTATTTTTATACTTCCTACTGCTGCTTTTGTTGTTTCTACAACAATTCATGCTGCGGCAATGTTCACTGCTATACATTATTCCAAAGTATAAGAACAATGTAAAAAGCTAAACACAAAACAATCAGCCTGATATGCAGTAAGTATAATAGATAAAAACTTCATCTACATAAACCTATGAAAGCAGTCTGGAATGAAATGGTAATTGCCGAAAGCGACCAAACCATACAAATCGAAGGAAATCATTATTTCCCGCCGAACGCTATCAAGCAAGAGTTCTTCGAACTAAGCGAAACCCACACCACCTGCCCCTGGAAAGGGCAGGCGTCTTATTATCATGTAAAAGTAAACGGAGATGTTAACCCTGATGCCGCCTGGTATTACCCAAACCCGAAAGAAGCAGCGAAAGAAATAAAAGGCTATACCGCCTTTTGGAAAGGAGTAACTGTAAAAAGTTAGAAGTTATGAGCTAAAATTGCTTCTACTCTTCGGGCAAAACTTCTGAACAGGCAACAAAAAAGGCTAAAGGTATAAGTTTGCTACTTATCTCTTTAGCCTTTGCTTTTATCTTAACAAAAGTCGTGTGTCTTGTGTCGTAGTAATACTTGTGTCTGTTCTAACCTAGTCAATCCAGCGGAATTTATACTCTAACTGAGGAACCCGCATTCGCTCTGCCACACGTTTTAGCCTGTTTGGCAATGCCATAACATAGTCGCGGGCACGTTCACCAGCTTCATTCAGCCCTGTAAGAGCTTCTATTTTCCATTCCTCAATTAACCCTTCCAGGATGTCGGTATAATCGTTTGCGGTATACACACCGATGCGTTGTGCCGCATCTGTAAAGTGTCCGAATGTTTTACCAATGTCTACTCCCAGTTCGCGCATGTAGTGAGCCGGCATAACAATCTTCTTACGCATCATGTCTTCAAAAGCCAGCATCATTTCATTTGGATCGGCTTCGAAAATCTTACTTACAAAAGATTTGTATGCTTTAGCGTGGCGGGCTTCGTCTGAGGCAACAAAACCACAAAGCTTAGCCAGCATGGTATCACCCTCTCTTTTGGCAATCTGGGCTACACGGCGGTGCGATATATTGGTTGCTGTTTCCTGGTAACTGGTATAAACAAAGCTGCGGTAAGGGTCCATATCTGTTTGCAGATCGAAACCATCGGCAATAAGATATTGTGTAGAAGCTTCCATTTCGCGCATGTTTATGCGGCCGGACAGGTAAAGGTAACGGTTAAGCAAATCGCCATGTCTGTTTTCTTCGGCAGTCCAGGCACGGTTCCATTTCATCCAGGGGCTTTCCTCGTCCTGAGGCAGACCTTTTATGGTCATTAGCCAGCTTTCGTAAGTAGGAAGCGCTTCTTCTGTAATCGTATCACCAACCAAAACAGCCAGCAGGTCATAAGAAAGATCTTTCGCACGTTCACGCAAAGCTTTTAATTCGTCGAAAAAGTTATCTAAACGCGAATCAGGCAGGAGATCTGCAGGCTGCCAGCTATCTTCTACCTTTTTCAAAAGCTCAGACATCTTTTCACCGACGAAATCTTCCATCCATTTAATTACTTCTACGCGTGTGGCAACAGCTGAAATCATTCTAGTTAGTAGTTAGTGTTTTAAAAATCAAATATAGGGGTTTAAAGCTATATTACCGCGCCTCCTGCTTAAATAAGCCATCGCCTGCAGAAACAGGAAGCATGAAATGTAAAGCCTGTAACTTCTTCTTACGTAAAATACGGAAAGTGTTTATAGTTATTGAAGTGTTTTTCACTGATTGGCCCATTCAGCCGTATGAAGTAACATTTTAATAATTTATTTTTTGTAACGCAGGTACTGGTAAAGCTTCCAGAAAGATCTCAGCCTTACCTGCTTATCCAGCATGAATTTAAAAATGCTGCCGGTTTTACTGCTCCCCTTCAACTGCTGTAGTAATAGCTGCAGGGCCTTGGCTTCTTCAAAATTTTCGGTAAAAACCGCATGCCGCAACTCATACTTTACCCGGTGTATCAGCGCCTGTTTCTCTGAATTATTTCTAATAAGGCCCGCTGCTTTGTAACATACTTTAACAGTTGAAGCTAACTGCCTATCACCTTTCTTGTAGACTTGCTTTGAGAGCGACCTGGCATGCAGCCGCCGTTTTGTAAGTACCTGATCCAGGTAAAAGTACAGGTACTTTCGTGAGGATCTGATCCAGAAATCGAAGTCTTCATAAGCCAGCATTGTATCGTACCCTTCCAACTCTTCTAAAACAGCACGTCGTATCATCATGGTAGGCGGAGAGATAAAATAACGCTTTAGCAAAGGTATAAATACATCTCCCGAGGGTGCAAAACTTTGCAGCCGCCCCTGTTTATCCCGCTTATAATGGAACCCAATCGGTCTGGATTGCTCGTCTATTAACTGGGCATCGGTATACACAACCCCGTACTGCGGCCCTAATTGCTCAAATGCCCGCACCTGCTCAGCCAGGCGCTCAGGCAACAAAACATCATCAGTGGCAAAATCAATAATATAGTCTCCTTTGCAGGCTTTCCAGGCCATGTTAAAAGCCGCGCAGTTTCCGATGTTCTTTCCTGTGCTGATGAATTTGACTTGCGGGTGTTGCTGCACATACTGCTTTATAAGTGCAGCGCTGTTGTCTGTACTGCTATCATCTACCACTATTATTTCTATAGCAGGATAGGTTTGCGCTAAAACCGAGTCGAGTGCTTCGGCCAGAAACCGTGCATGGTTATAGCAAATACAAATAACAGAAATAATAGGCAGAGGGTGCATGGGTAGCGGTAATTAACGTTGCTGGTTAAAATAGTGTTTGATACCTGCTATAACGGCCTCCTGCTCCGCCTCCCGCATGCCCGGAAACAAAGGAAGACTCAGGCAGGTAGCAGCCAGTTCTTCTGCTACAGGTAAACTGCCGGGTTTATACCCAAATTGCCTGTAAGCTTGCTGCAGGTGCACAGGCACAGGGTAATGCGTGGCAGTTTGCACTCCAAGTTGCTGCAGCCATGCCTGCAATGCATCCCGGTGCTTCGTCCGGATACAGAAGATATGGTACACATGCTCACAATCCTGTTCTGTAAAAGGCAAAACCAGATCGCCGGTATTACTTAATTCTTGCAGGTAAACAGCAGCCAAGCGCTGCCGCTCCCGGTTAAGCAGTTTCAGGTATTTAAGCTTTACCTCCAGCACTGCCGCCTGCAGTGTATCCAGGCGGGTGTTAATGCCAACCAGCTCGTGCCGGTATTTTTTTAACCCGCCATAGTTACGATACATGCGCATAAAATTGGCCAGGCCAGGTTCAGAAGTTACCACAGCGCCTCCGTCTCCTATAGCTCCTAAATTTTTGGTGGGGTAAAAACTAAAAGCGCCTGCATGGCCTATGGCGCCTGCATATTGCTGCTTATACCGGGCGCCGTGTGCCTGAGCAGCATCTTCCAGCACCTGCACATTTGCCTCTTTGGCCAGGTTCAACAGGCTTTCCATGGCGCAGGTTTGCCCATACAGGTGCACCGGTACGATAGCCTTGGTTTTAGATGTTACCCAAGGGGCCGCACCTGCTGCAGTCAGGTTATAGGTATCAATGGCTGGTTCGGCAAAAACAGGAATAGCACCTGCCTGTACTACGGCGTTAGCGGTGGCTATAAAGGTATTAGCAGGCAATATCACTTCGTCTCCTGGCTGTATGCCCATTGCTTTCAGAGCAACTACAAGAGCATCATAGCCGTTGCCTACACCTACGGCAAAACCAGCCCCGATAACTTTAGCAAAAGCCTGCTCAAAATCTGCTACTGCGCCTCCGAGTATATACTGTTTTTCGTCTAGCACCTGTAGCAGTGCGTTTGTCACGCTGCCTTCTATTCCGGCGGGCCAGTCTCTGAACTCAAAAAAAGGAACCTTACCTGCTGCCATATCACCACTACTTAAAGGCTTTCGTTACATGCGTCTGAAACTCCTGATAGTCCCGGATATAATCTTCTTCAGAGAAATCGGTAGAAGTTAAACAAACAGCCATCGCGCCATCCTGAAATGAGAGCCTAGTCCAGCATAATGGCGGAATATAAAGCCCAATAGCAGGCGAATTGAGTAAAAAAACTTGCTGCCCCTTTCCCCACTCCGCCTCTACCCTAATCGCTCCCTGAACTGCTACTAGAACTTCCTGTGTCGCTTTATTGGCATGATTACCACGTACAACTCCTGCCGGGATGTTATAAGTCCAGAAAACGCGCTTTACCTGGAAAGGCAGTTTCTCTGCATATTGAGTGGTGGCAATATAGCCCTCTACTGCGCTGCCTATTTGATCAAATTGTATAAGGTAAGGCTGTTGCAACAATCTTTATCAGGTTTGTTAGTGGCAAATTAACTATTGCTCGTCCAAATTAAAAATTAGAATTGATCTTCAAACTGATTGTTTACCTCTACCTTATCCGTATGCACCATAATCTTTTGAAAATGATAAACTAAATACACGTTGCTGGCCTTACGTTAAAGTTCCCTTTCTGCTAGTTAATTCCTAATTTTTAATTAATCTTTAATTTGGCGAAGCACTTGTTGTACCTTTGCTCCACAATGGCTCCACACCAAAGAAGGCCACATGGAAGATACATATTATACGATTGCATCGCCAAGCGAAGGCTTATACAAAGAAAAAGGAAGCAAATTTATTGCGCTTGCCTACCAGGTGCATTCTGAAGAAGAAGTAAAAGAAATAATGGCCGGGCTCAAAAAAGAATACTACGATGCCCGCCACCATTGCTACGCCTATAGCTTAGGAGCCGATAAAAGCCGTTACCGGGCCAACGACGACGGAGAGCCGAATCATTCGGCAGGAGATCCTATACTGGGCCAGATCCGTTCTGCAAACTTGAGCAATGTGTTAGTTGCAGTGATCAGGTACTTTGGAGGCACCAAACTAGGTGTGAGCGGCTTAATTAACGCTTACAAAACAGCTGCTGCAGAAGCTATTGCCAGCGCCACCATTATAGAGCGGCACGAGACAGCCCTCATGCAGGTGCACTTTACCTACCCGCAAATGAACGACGTGATGGGCCTGATAAAGGAATACAATCTCCAAATTAAGGAGCAGCAGTTTGAACTGGAGTGCCTTATTACCTTGGAAGTAAGGAAGGAGCAACAGGAAGACGTAAAGGCCAAACTCGAAGATTTAGATGCCGTAGAAGTGGCAGTACTGTAAACCACTGAACCAGGTTCTGCCAGGCATAACCTAAATAGCTGTCAGCCTTATCAAAGAATTACTCATCTGCTTTCTTAGTACAATTTCAGTACTTGCTTATATTCGCTTTGGAGGCAGAGCTGGTGAAGCGGTTTTTAGCTGCGAAGCAGCGCTACGTGGCAAAGATGCAGGCATTTTACAGGATATTTGCAGCATACAGGATGAATATTAAACAAGCTCTTATGGCTAAAAGAAAAACACGCAGGTCGAGAAATAAGATTCTGGATAGGAAGGCAGGCAACAGGCCTGGCCATTTAGCAGTACCTGCCGAGGCCTTCACACCCCGTTTTTTCCTGATTTCCTTCCACGACCAGTTTTTTGAGGAGAAGGAGTATGCTACGTATGAGCAGTTGAAGCAGCGTGTACACGAATTACCCGATGCCAGACACTGGATCGATATCAGGGGCTACAACAGCCAGGGCCTGTTCGAAAAGTTAGTTGCTGATTTTAAAATTCACCCGCTCCAGATGGAGGACGTGCTTAACGATTACCAAAGGCCGAAGGTTGAGCAGGACCAGGGCAGGCTGTTTATTATTACCCGCATGTTGCGCTGGTCGGCTGAGCAGCATATTCTGGAGGATGTGCAACTTTCTGTTTTTACGGGCTCTAATTATGTGCTCACTCTGCAAAGCGATTACGACGATTGCCTGAACCCTTTGCGCGACCGTATCAGGTCAGGCTTAGGTGTCATACGGCAGCGGCCCAGCATCTACATTACTTATGCCATCCTGGATGTGGTGCTGGATTTTTACTTTCCTGTTATAGGCAAGATAAGTTCTTACATGGAGGAACTGGAGCAGACTATTCTGGAGCAGCCCTCCAAGCAAACACTGGGGCAGGTACTGAGCCTGAAGAATGAGCTTATCAGGCTGCGCCGCATTGTGTGGCCGGAGCGGGATAAGATGAATGAGCTATTGCGTATGGATGAACATATTATACCTGCCAGCCTGCAAATCTACTTCCGGGACGCTTATGATCACACAATTCAGTTAATCGACCTGATTGATAGCCATAAAGAGATGACTTCCAGCTTAGTGGAGCTTTACATGTCCACAGTCAGTAACCGCATGAACAACATCATGAAGGTGCTTACTATTATCTCCAGTATATTTATACCTTTAAGCTTTGTGGCAGGGGTATATGGCATGAATTTCTCACGGGAGGACCCGGAAACAGGCGAAGTGTTCCGTTACAGCATGCCCGAACTATACCAGCCTTTCTCCTACCCAATCCTTCTTTTTATAATGACGGTTTTAGTGGTTCTTCAGCTTTATTTCTTCTACCGCAAAGGCTGGTTTAAGAGCTTTTAAGGCTTGCAGCTATAGCAGAGTTACATTACCTGCCAATGTGCTTACCGGTAAGCAATGCAACCTGGCTGCTAAAGTATTCATGCGCCTGTCAAACAAGAGTTGCTATCAGGCTTATAGCTGGTGTAATGCTCTAGTTTGGCAGCCTGAAGCTCAAGCGCTTTAACTCTCTTCTGTACACTTTGTATAGGGTGTAGTTGTTGGCTGCTTCGTTAAAGAAGATGTTTACAGGCTGATTACTTTCAAGTGACCTGCCACCTATTAATGCTGCGCGGGCATCGTACAGGTAGGTTTTCTGAGGGCCGGTTTCTGTAATGGCATACACCCGTTTATCGCCTCCGAAGTGAAAATATTGTACAATCTTAGGAGCTGAAGTAACATAGTTCTTTTCAAAAATCTCTTCCAGGTCCTGGTTAAATACGGCAACTTTACCTAAATCCTGCCTTACAATAATAAACGACCTGTTGCTGTTATCCGGTACCAGCTCAAACACGGCCCGTTTGCTTGGCCGCAGGAGCTGTTCTCGTCGCAACACAGTTCCCTGCAGGTTAAACACCACCACTTCGCCATACCTGGTAACTGTAGTGATTTCTGTTCTTCTTAAATCGGCACCTGCTTTTGCTATAGCGCCAGAGTTAAGCGGCACCCTTAAGCTAAAAGGAAAGCCAGGGTATGTTTCTCCTTCTTTATTCAGTGCATACACATAGCCGTTTTCAAGCAGCACTAATATAACATCCAGCCCTCCGACACGAATATGCTGCGGTTCGGCAGCTAACCTGTAGTCCAGACGGCGGGGCTGCCAGCCAGGCATGGCATTGCCCCTGAAATCGTACATATACAGGTTGCCCAGGTTATCATCAGCCAGAAAACGATAGTTACCATCCTTCTCGTAGTCAAACACCGAAACCCGCTGCACACGCAATGTATCAGTTAAATTAAAGGGGAAGTTCTCTAGTTCCTGCCCCTGGTTATTGATGGCATGTATCCTGTTTGAGGTGGCAAACACATACCTCAGTTTTTTATCTGGCCCAACTTCAATTTGCTTTATTGTACCCCGCACTGCACCGGATAATGTATCGGCCCAGCCTCTGGTGCCGGCTGCCGTAATGTTGTGCAGCACATTGGCCGAATCCTGCACCACTACTTCTCTGCTTCTATCTACCGCATTGTTAACCGGGAAAGGCATTGAAACAATTCTGCTGTTAAACGGAAGCGATAACTCCTCTTCGAAACCTGCCTCACCTGCTACAGCGGCACGTTCCTGCCTTCTAAAAAGGAAGCTGGTGTAGTACTGGTTTTCAACCTTGGAAAACTGCAGGCTTACCTGATTGAAGCGTTTGATCAACGAGGAATGCTGCAAGAGATCTTCCCTGTTTTCTTCCTGCATGTAACGGCTCAGCACATACCAGGCATTTACAGTGTTTAAGAACAAACTGAAATTCCCATCCTGCAGTGTTTCTTCCAGAAAAGCCTTTTGTTGCACCGATCTTCCCCATACATGATCGTTGGCTATATCATCCAACAGTGAGCGTAATGTGGCTATTTCAGAAGAGAAAAGCAGATAATCGCCTACCTGCACCACATAGCTCTGCTCAAAGCCTGTGAAAAGCTGCCCAAACAATTGCGCGGGCAGTTCAGGCACATCCAGCAAGCTTATGGTGGAGTTACCGTACTGCTCGCTAAACTCCTTTTCTTTCTGCACCTCACTTACCTGGCGGCTTAATTGTGCCAGCAGGCTTCTCATATGTTCTTGGTTACCCATGCGGGCAAACACAATTTTCTCAGGACTGGTATTGATGTTGTAAGACTCCAGGTAAACCAGTGCCAGTTCCTGCCTGAAATTTTTCGACAAACTATCTACTGTGGCAGCGTAAGCAGCTTCGGTTTTAATTTTATCCTGCGAATCGTCCTGTAGCTTAGCCAGCTGGTTTATTCCGAAATGAAACATAAGGGCGGTCCTGTTTGGCAGATACTCCTTCACCTGGAAAGGCCTTGCCGCAACAGGGTTCATCTTATTGTGCAAAGAACCCTGCAGGTCCTCAGGGTTAGAAAAGCCATTCAGGAAGATCTTATTCCGCTCCAGCTTCAGTTCCAGCATACCGTTCCGGCAAAAGCTCGACAGAAAACGAACCTGCGGCATAATATCTTCCCGCACAAAAAGGCCGAGCACATCGGGCAGCTCCCTGTAATTGATAAAAACGTTGGCATAGATGTCTGGCTGTGTCAGGTAATTCGTGTTTCTGAAGTCGGCTGCAACAGACGTTTTTACTCCCCTGTTTATCCTTCGCACAATTTCCTCGATCAGCACAGGTGAGGCACTCAGAATAATGTTGTTATGGTAGGAAAAGTAGGTAAAGCTGGTATTGAGCTGTGTATTGGTTATATCGGTAAGTAAATACCCCTGATAGTCGCGCGACTCCTCCTTAAAAATAGTACTTCTGGCTACATTTTCTGTTAAGGTGCGCAGAAACCGGTGTTCACCTACCGAAGCAACAGGTATATAGTATACCATTTCCATGTCTGTTCTGGCTACTACATGCACCGAGGTAAGAATATTTTTTTTATCAAGGAAACGAGCCAGCCGCTGATTGCCGGGTGACAGGCTATCCAGCCAGGAAATATTTTCCTGGAACCGCTGTACAGCGGGCAGCACACGAAAACTCTCCCACAGCTCCGTTTGGTTAAGGTGCTCTAGCAGTTGGGTATGATTGTTTGTTTCTACTACAAGTGCAGCGTTCTCAGGCACTAAATCCCAGAGGTTTATTTTTTCTCTGGCATCCTTCCATCTGTTAAGACCATAATAGGCCAACGATGCCAGCACAACAAATCCAAGAAAGATAAATAAGATGCGTTTTGCCATGGCAAGCTTTGTCAGGCTACAAATTTAATCGAAATAAAAGAGTTAGGAAGTTAGAGCGGTAAAAAGTTAGCAAGTTAATGCGTTAGAAAATTGTTTGTTAGTGTAGGTACCGCCTTATTTTAGCTCAGATTCTTCAGCTTTATTTTTAACCGGCCACGTATACAAGGTCGAAGAGAAAGAGGCTCATCCGATCGGGTAATAGCTGGTACAGCATTGCTGATCTGAGCCTGTCAATTCATTAATAATTTACTGTTCATATTTTGTTAATATAAGAATCTCATGTTCCGAATCCTGCTACCAGTAGATTTTTCTGAAAGCTCAGACAATGCGTGCGAATACGCGCTTAGTTTAACAGAAAAGGTACCGAATGCCCATATTGTGTTGCTGCACTGCTTTTATGATTACTTAGCCGATGCCGACAACACAATACCCGCAGATGAAGAAGTAGTTGCTTCGGAAGTGATTACAGAACGGGTTTTATACCGCAACCAGGCGGATGCCCAGGAGCAGCTCGAGCAGTTGCACCAAACGCTTCTTAGGGAATCAAGGGCAGCAGGCTCACATGTACGCATTGAACCTGTTTTTATGAATGGCGTGGCAGAGGAAGTGATAACAGAGGAAGTTTCCCGCTTTAAACCCGATATTATTATAATGGGCACCAAAGGCGAGACTAATATATCCCGCTCTTTCTTTGGCACCGTTACCACGCAGGTGATAGAAGATGCCAAAACGCCTGTACTTACTGTACCTCTGCACCACGAAGTACGCGCTATCAGTAAAGTACTTTATGCCACAAATTTCGATCAGGCAGATGTAAATGCCATTACCACACTTGCAGAACTGCTGGCGCCTTTCAAGCCTTCGATATTATGTGTACATATTTCCAATGATGGCGACGAAGACCAAGAAAAGCTGCTTAAACTCAAAGATGAACTAACTGCCACTACGGCTGCCCATCCTATTCAATTCGCCCTGCTGGAGGGTGATGATGTAGCAGAAGCGCTGCAGGCTTTCGGCTCTAAACAAGCTGTAGACCTGATTGCGCTTACCACACATGAGCGCAGCACCTGGAACAGCATCTTTAAACCGAGCCTGGCCAAGAAGATGGTTCTGCATACCAACTTACCCCTTCTTATTTTTCACAGCAGCCAGACGGTTTAACGGCTCAGTACCTCTTGCACTGCCAGCAGGTCTAACATAGCAGCATAGTAGCGCTCTATAGCTTCTGTATTGGTAGACAGGAAAAGGAAAGGCTCTATCAGTTCCAGCTCCATAAGAACCAGCCGACCGTTAATCTCAACGCCATCTACGCGTGCGTAAAGGCAATCTGAGGCAAACTTTAAGGCAATATCTTCAGCCGTTGCCAGTAAGTGTGCCGGAGGTTCTGGGGTATGCACAGATCCTCCTAAGAAATGCTGTACCCTGAAATCGCCTGGTTTGGCAGTTTTAAGCACAGCGTGGCTATACTTGCCTCCAAAGAAAAGAAACGACCACTCTCCCTTAGTTTTTATCTCTTCCAGGAATGGCTGCGCCAGGAAGCCTTCTTTTTGCAGCAACTCATTTATTTTAGCTGTTTCAGACGCTGCTTCTGTTTTGTTGAGTGCAAAGGTATTTTTGGAACCGCCGCTTACCCGGGGCTTTACTATAATTTTAGGTGTGCCTAGTTCTTCGAAGATAGCCGCTGCATTAAATTCGCTTCCCTGCTCCAGCCAGTAAGACGGCACTACGCTTACCCCCTGCTTCTCCAGATCTCTGAAATAAATTTTATCGGCATTCCATCTGATCGTTTTAACAGGATTCAGCACCTGGCATCTCTGCTGCTCCATTTTATGGAGCCAGATATAAAAAGCTTCAATTTTATCGAAATAATCCCAGGGCGATTTAACAATAGCCACATCAAAGGCCGACCAATCCACACGTTCATCCTCCCAGATCTGAAAGGAAACCTGATGTCCTTTATCTTTTAAAAACCTGAAAAGGCGGTCGTCTTCGCTATCGGCATTCGCGGTATAATTGCCTAAACTTACACAAGTTACCAGCGCTATTTGTAGAGTTTGCATAAATGTTGATATTTGTGCGAAATTATACTTTCTCCCTCGCAGAAACCAAGATTAAAGGCCCTTTAGTCAAAACTTTTGCCAGGACTACTATCGTATGTAAGGTATAGTTCTCGCACTTCTTTTACCACTTACATGATGTCGTCTCTTTTTTACAACAGCTGGAGCTGCTATAATAGCTTCGTATCCAGAATGTTGGCACTGGTATTTTTGTTCAGTCCCTTTACAGGTGCCTGCAATACCGCTATTACCAGCAACGAGGCCGACGATATGCCACAACAAGACTTTCAGGAACTTAGCTTCGAAGACACCTTATCCAGCAAAGTAAGCCGTTCTATAGCCGCTAATACCTATGATTTATTAGGAAACCCGATTATTGCCGACCGTAAACAGGGAAATAAGCTTGAGGCTTATTTTGTCAGAATTAATGCTGACTTTACCCTGGATGCCATGCCCATTGAGAACCGCCACAAACCAGATATAAGCGATACCATTTACACGATCCGCTTTGGGGAGTCGGTGCTGGAGCTCTATGCCCCCACTCAAACAGGCGATTTGCTTTTGCAGGATGCCGACATTCGTAACACAGGAATTATCCTGCGCAATAACATGAAAGTGGGGATGAGCCAGCCTGAACTAATGACCAAACTAAAAGCGCACGACGTTCGCATTTTACAAACCACCAACGAAGTGGTAGCCACCACGGCAGAGGGTGCCCCTATTGCCTTAAGGTTTTACCTCAAAAACGGGAAAGTGAACCGCATCAGGTATGAGAGCTATGTAGATTAGTCTCTGTGCCTGTAAATCTTCCTAGTACCCACCATTCATTATTCCCTTTTTTAATTGGGCAAAGCATGCAGTATTCCTAACTTGCCGGTTTTACAGACTTCATAAAACCATTGCAAACTATGCGGATAGTGATACAACGCGTAACACAGGCATCTGTGACCATCAACCAGGTAGTAAAAGGGGAAATCGGTTTAGGGCTTTTACTTTTGGCAGGCTTCACCTCCGACGATACCGAAGAAGATTTAAAGTGGATTGCTGGTAAAGTGGCACAACTGCGCATCTTCAGCGATGAGCAGGATAAAATGAACCTGAGTGTACAGGATGTACAGGGGGATATACTAGTGATCAGCCAGTTTACGCTTTATGCCAATACAAAGAAAGGGAATCGGCCATCTTATATTCATGCTGCCCCACCAGCCATTGCCATTCCACTTTACGAGCAGTTTATTTCTTTGCTGGAGTCTGCTTTAGGCAAAAAGGTACAGACTGGCGAATTCGGTGCAGATATGAAAGTAGCCTTGCTGAATGACGGGCCTGTAACCATTGTTATTGATTCTAAAAACAGAGAATAATTTCCCTTACCATGACCTTAGCAGAAGCACAACAGATTGTTGATACCTGGATAAAAGAAAACGGCGTTCGCTATTTTAATGAGCTCACCAACATGGCCATTCTTACAGAAGAAGTAGGTGAAGTGGCACGCATTATAGCACGCCAGTATGGCGAGCAATCGTTTAAAGCCAGCGATAAAGACAAACAGTTAGCCGACGAACTGGCAGATGTGCTGTTTGTACTCATCTGCCTGGCCAACCAGACAGGTATCGACCTGACCGAGGCGATGCAGAAGAACCTGGATAAAAAAACGAAGCGTGATAAAGACCGCCACAAAAACAACGAAAAGCTTCACTAAGAAAAGCCGGCACTAGTGCCGGCTTTTCTTAGTGAAGCTCTCACCTGAATTAATATAACTTATGCTAGTTTATAGTTGGCTCTTACGTCCACCAAAGCATCCTGCTGCCACACAGGCACTACATCATACACATCGTGCTGCAGGCAGAATGATACATCTTTGTGAATATTCAAGTTTGCCAGGCGCTTTACGTGAGAAGACTGGCCCAGGTACTTTACGATATCTGCTTTTGCAGCCTGGTATAGGTGCAAAGAGGCCAATGTGGCATCGTTTTCAAAGCTAAAATCTTCCTGAAGCCTCTCTGCCAGAGCACCCGCAAACAACGTATCTTCCAGGTTGAACTTACCTTTCCAGCCAGCACAAACCACTACTACATCTAACTGCAGGTTTACCAAATGCTGCACCACTGCCTGCAGGTTCAGAAAAGAACCAATGACAATTTCCTGGGCATCTTCTGATAAGCGTATAGCACGTGTACCGTTGGTAGTGGTAATAGCCACTGTGCGCCCTTCCAGCCCCTCCATATAGCTGAAAGGCGAATTTCCCAGGTCGAAGCCCTCAGCCTTTATACCATCGCGCTCGGCAGCCGTTAAACAACCCTGGCTGGCAAAAGTAAGGCACTCCTCCAACTGCATAACAGGTATAATCTGGGCAACTCCATGGGCAAAAGCGGTTACCATGGTAGAAGTAGCCCGTAAGATATCAACCGCAACTACCGCTTTCCCTTTCAGATCATATAAATGTATAAGCTCAGGGCTATAACAAACATCAATAGAAGGCATACTAAATCGTTTTTATTAATTAGGCAAACACAAAGCTGGTCATAAAGCACAGTGTTTTCTGCGGCAGCAGCTCATGCCTTGTTTTTGCCTGATAAATTACTTTTTATAGAAAGGCAGTTTTACTACCTGAGCTTTCATGTCTTTGTTGCGCACACGCACAAAAACCTCGGAACCAGGTTTGGTAAATTCCTGGGTGATATAACCTAAACCAATACCTTTTCCTAAAGAGGGAGACATGGTACCTGAAGTTACTTCGCCTATCGGTTCTCCGGCAGCATTCACAATTTCATAATGCGCCCTTGGAATAGCCTTGTCTACCATTTCAAAGCCAACCAGTTTTCTCGAAACGCCAGCTGCTTTCTGTTCTTTCAGCTGATCGGAGTTAGTAAATTCTTTATCGAATTTCGTTATCCAGCCTAGTCCAGCCTCCAGTGGAGAGGTTGTATCGTTAATGTCGTTTCCGTAAAGGCAGAAGCCCATTTCCAGGCGCAGCGTATCGCGGGCTCCCAAACCAATCGGCTTAATACCGTACGCCTTGCCTGCTTCCATAATCACATCGAAAACTCTTTTAGCATCTTCGTTGCGCACATAAATTTCGAAGCCACCTGCACCAGTATAACCTGTTGCTGATATAATAACATCCGGCACACCCGCAAATTCACCTTTTTCAAAAGTATAGTATACCATAGAAGCCAGGTCTACAGAAGTAAGCGACTGCAGCGCATCTGTAGCTTTAGGACCCTGAACGGCAAAAAGGGAAACCTGATCAGAAATATTTTCTAATTCAACGCCTTGGGTGTTAAATTTATTTACCCATTCCCAATCTTTTTCGATGTTGGAAGCATTTACAACCAGCATATATTCTTCTTCACCTAAACGGTATACCAGCAGGTCGTCTACTATACCGCCTTCTGTATTAGGGAAGCAGGAATACTGCACCTTACCATCGGTAAGTTTAGCGGCATCGTTAGAAGTAACACGCTGGATCAGATCCAGCGCCTGCGGTCCTTTCAATAAAAACTCACCCATGTGCGATACATCAAAAATACCAACGGCATTGCGTACCGTATGATGCTCGTCTAAATCGGATGAATAACGCACAGGCATCTTATATCCTGCAAAAGGCACCATTTTAGCTCCGAGTGCTTCGTGCACATCATTTAAAGCAATCTTCTTTAATTCCATTCTTAATCAGGCTTGTTCTAGCGATTGGGTCACAAAATTAACTAAATTTATACTCCATCCTAACCTTATATAGTATCGGGTAGCTTCTTCTTGTGCGGTATTAGCAGCCTTACTGCCTTTAATTAAATAACCAGTTATTCCTTTTGCTTCTATTTGGCTGCAGTGATATGTGGTGCGCAGTTTATAACTTTTTTGCTATATATACGTATAGCAAATTCTTAACCAGCCAACATGACTACGCCAGCCTGTAAACATAGCTATCAATATCAAAAAAGCCTTAATTTCGTTTATTCCTGTTATTTTCGTTCTCATAAAGCATCCGGTGAACCCGACCGTTATCTTTAAATTAACATTATAAATTACCCTTATAAGGTTTTATTAATTACATGAAGTTATCTGTTAAGCTGTTTGCAGGCTTTCTCCTTATATCTATTCTTTTCACTGCTGTTGCAATCGTAAACTTCAGATTATCTGAAGTAGTAGTAGAAAACTCCAGATGGGTTTCGAGATCGCAGATTGTAGTCCGTAACTCTGCGGCTCTTCAACGCTATATAATTGATATGGAAACAGGTATACGAGGATACCTGTTAAATGGAAATGAAACATTTCTGGAGCCGTATCTTCAGGCAAAGGAGCAGGTTCCCAAACTATTACAGGAGGTACGAAGCTATACAAGCAGCTCTGAAGAACAGCTGAAGAAACTGGATAATATCCAAAATACACATAGCAGGTGGCATAAGAATTACGCCGAACCCCTTATTGAACTGATAAAGGCCGACACTTTAGAAAATGGCCGCTTCAACGTACTTATAGATAGCCTGGTGCTAGGTGAAAAAACGTTGATGGATACAATCAGAAATGATTTTAAAGAGTTTAATGCTTTTGAATACCAACTGCGGCAAACCCGAAGCGATATCCTGAGCGAAAGTATACAGGACACGCGCCAGATATCTACCATTCTTACCGTTGTATCTGTTGTACTAGGCCTTTGCTGGGCTTTTTATATTACCCGAATTATTACAGGCCGAATCATAAAAATGGTGTCTCTGGCAGAAAAAATCTCCCAGGGAGACTACAAAACCCAAATAGTTGACACCTCACAGGATGAGCTAAGCAAGCTTTCGTTATCACTGAACCGTATGTCGGCCACCATTGACGATACGGTTAGCGAACTCGAGCGAAAAAACAAAGAACTGGACCAGTTTGCGTATGTAGTATCGCACGACCTGAAAGCCCCCCTTCGGGGCATTGAGGTGGCCTCGCGATGGGTAGAAGAGGATATGGGACAGGAATTGCCTGCCAATGTCAGAGAATACCTGGTTATGATGCGTGTACGTGTTCATCGTATGGAAAACCTTATCAATGGTATACTGGCTTTGGCACGTATTGGCAGAACCAACCATACCGAAGAAGTAGTAGACGTGCAGCAGCTCTTAACTGAAATAATAGACCTGCTGTCTCCTCCCAAAGGGTTTAACATCCATATTCAGGACGAAATGCCTGTTATATACACTGTTCGCATACAACTGCAGCAAGTGTTCTCCAACCTGATCAGTAACGCCATTAAGTACCATCATAAAGATACGGGGAATGTGTGGATAAGACATCAGATCGAAAATGATTTTCATGTTTTCTCTGTTACAGACGATGGTCCGGGTATAGATACAGAATATCACGACCGTATCTTTGTTATCTTTCAAACGTTACAAGAAAGAGACGCCGTAGAAAGTACAGGGGTAGGCTTAGCCATTGTGAAAAAAATTGTAGAGTGGCAGGGAGGCACAATTCGTATAAACTCCGAACCTGATCAAGGCGCAACATTTACCTTTACATGGCCGATTGTGGAAGCATAAAAGGTATAATTTTTATACATTTGTAAAATACAGGATTACGAACTTACTATATGAGTGATAAATCAGTTAATATTCTTTTAGTGGAAGACGACTATCTGGATATTATGAACGTTGAGAGAGAGTTAAAAAAAATAAATATTACCCATCCGATACACGTTGCACGTAACGGTCGGGAGGCTTTGGACATGTTGAAAGGAAATGGTGTACCGAAGATTTCTCCTGCGCCAAGTGTCATCTTACTCGACATTAACATGCCGCGCATGAACGGACTTGAGTTTCTTACTGAATTAAGACACGACCCGGAATTCAGCCACGTTCCTGTTTTTATCATGACTACATCCAATGAAGAGTCAGACCGCTTCGCTGCGCAAAAACTAAATGTGACAGGCTATATTGTAAAGCCTTTATCGTTTGACAACTTCGAAAACAGCATTTCGTCGCTGGACAGCTTTAGCTTATTTTTAGATCTTATTAAGCTGAAATAAGCTTTAACACCCTCCATAGAGATGCTAGAACAAAGGCAGTTGCTCTGGTAATAACCTAAAGGATTTTCTATGGTGGGGAGACACCCCTTCTTTTAGAATCGCTTCTCTGTGTTTTATGGTTGGATAACCTGCGTTCTGCTCCCAACCATAGTCTGCAAATTCTGCTGCCAAAGCAGCCATCTTATCATCCCGATATGTTTTTGCCAAAACCGAGGCAGCAGCAATCGACAAGTACTTTGCATCGCCTTTTATAATGCAGGTATGAGGCACTTCTTTGTACTGCTTAAACCTGTTTCCGTCCACAATTAAATGCGCAGGCACATTGGCTAACGCCTCTACCGCTCTGTGCATGGCCAGGTAAGTTGCCTGCAGAATATTGATTTCATCTATTTCCTCCGGACTGGCCTCTCCTATGGCCCAGCTAACAGCATCTCTTTTAATATCTTCCCTGATCGCCTCCCGCTGGATTTTACTTAACTTCTTAGAGTCGTTGAGTAAGGGATGCGTATAGTTTAGTGGCAATATAACTGCAGCAGCCACAACAGGCCCTGCCAGGCAGCCACGCCCCGCTTCGTCGATGCCGGCTTCGAAGGGTAAGGAGGTGTAGGTAGAGTAAAGCATTCGAATTTTTATTCGACAAGGTAAATAAGCTTGGGTATAAAAAAAAGCCCGTTCTAAAGAACGGGCTTCTCAAAAGAAAACATTAGAGACTATAAGGCTCCATTTGTCAGCACTTCTGCTGTTGGAATAGGTAACAGATAGCGAGGATCTGTTGTAGGTATACTTGCTAATACAGTGGCAGATCCAGCTCCTCTTGAAAGTAGAGGCTGCTGTGTTCTGAACACATCATTTGTTCTGAATCCTTCTCCTAATAATTCGATTCTACGCTCTGTTAAAATAGTATTAATAAGATTTTGCTTGCCTGTTGGCACATAAATCCAGCTAGGATCTGACCGATGGTGAACTGCTAAAAGTAAAGCAAGAGCCCGTACTTCACTTCCAACTCTGGCCTCTGCTTCAGCCAAGTTTAAAAGCACTTCACCATACCTGATCAGGGGCACCCAGGTTGTGTAAGGTGAAGTTCCACTAAACTTAGTTAAAATTCTAGGTTGGGCAGTTAACCCAGTATAAGTAGCAGTCAGAGCAGATTTACGTACATCTTCAGTCCTGAATTGAGTATCAGCATAAATTCCTGTTGTAGTATTCAGCGTAAACTCAATATTCCCGGCATTGTAGTAATATCCTATCTGGTTTTGGGTACCAGGAGCATCTAAATCAGCGAAGGGGGCAGCTAATATCACTTCAGTATTTGTATTGGCCGTAGCAGTAGTAGTAGAATAGTTACTAAAGTTGTTCGCCAATGAGCTTTCCAGTTTATAGGCGTAAGCTCCTGCCAAAGGGCTAGTAAAAGGAGCTGCAGCAGAAACTATTTTATCTGACTCTGTAATAACATCAGCATAACGTCCCATCACCAAATATACCCTAGCCTTCAGTGCTATTACAGCTGCTTTGTTGGCACGTGTAATGTTTAAAGTAGTGTTGTTCGCACCAGTGCTGTACTTTTCAGGTAATGCTGTTTCTGCCTCATTTAAATCTTTAAGAATTTGAGTATATACTTGGGCTACAGTACTTCTGGCTAGAGAATTATTAGCACTGGTTGTCTCAGCCTGTAAGCGCAGTGGCAAGCCAGGTGAAGCTCCGTTATCAGCCACATAAGGTTTTGCAAACATCTGAACCAGATAGAAATAAGACATGGCTCTGATAAATTTAGCTTCGCCCTCATACTGTTTAGCCGTTTCGGCAGGCACGCTGTTAGGGTTTTCAGCTAAACCTTTTAAGAACAGGTTTGTTCTGTTGATGGTTAAGTAACCTCTTGACCAGATATCTGTTAAGTATGGTTCATCTGCACCGCCTGTCTGGTTCCAGATACTATAGCCTGTAACGTTATTTGCTGTTCTGTTTACAAATTCTTCTCCCCTGATATCGTTATAGATCTGATAACGTCCTCCTAAAAAGCGACCATGCTTTATAGAACTGTACAATCCATTTACCTGCGCCAGCACAAGGGCCGGCGTTGCAAAGTTATTCCCTTCCAAAACAGTAAGTTCTGGTTCAGCTGTAAGGAAATCTTCATCACATGATGAAACAACAGGCACTAAAGGTATAGTTAAAAAAGCAAGCTTAACTATATATCTTTTACTTGATTTTATATTCAACATTTTCATTCAAATTTAAAGTAGATTAGAATCCTAGGTTTAAGCCAACAGTCATCACCCTTCCTTGAGGAACAGAGTTTCGTTCGATACCAGAAGCAATGTTAGAGTTTCCGTTTGAAGAAATTTCAGGATCTGAACCAGTATAACCAGTAAGTAAGAACAGGTTATCAGCCTGAGCGTAGATTCTTAGTGAATTAATACCTGATTTACCAAACAAGCTCTTGGGTAATCTGTAGCCCAACAGAATGTTTTGTAGGCGAAGAAAATCTCCCTTCTGCACATTGGCATCAATCGGGAAAGCAGAGCCATTTGAAACGTTATCACCAAATACAGGGCGTGGTATATTTGTATCTTTGTTGGTTTCTGACCAGTAGTTTAACACATCTGTGTGGTTGTTCCAGATACGTTGATCACGTAAGCCCGCCTGAGTACCGTTATAGATATAGTTGCCACCGGAGTAAGTAAACAAGATGTTTAAATCAATATTCCTATAGGAGAAGTTGTTTGTAAAACCACCATACCATTTTGGAATTGTGTTACCTGCAATCTGAGCATCTGCACCAGACACCGCTGAGGCTTGCGTTCCGTTAAGGTAAGTCCAGGCGTTGGCACCACCTCCATGTAAGTATTGTACCTGCTCTCCGTTTTTGTTAATAAAGATTCTTCTACCATTTTCAGGATTTATGCCAGCAGTTTTAACCACATATAAACTACTCACAGGATAACCTACTTTTGTGATGTTTGCTGTTTCTAAAGAACTGGTTGCTCCTAAGATAGGATCTTCCCCTACGAGTGCAGTAACTTCATTCTTAACTGTTGTGATGTTAAAATTAGTTGTCCAGGTAAATCCTCCTTTATCGATTGGGGAACCGCTGATGGCAAATTCAAAGCCCTTATTATACATGGAACCTACGTTTTGCAAAATAGAGTTACCAGGTATCCCTTTTGAAGGTGCCTGTGGAACTGCCAATATCAAACCATCAACATCATTGTTATAGTAATTAGCCTCTAAAGTTAACCTGTTGTTGAATAAGCCTAAATCGAAGCCAATGTTGGTTTGATTACTAGTCTCCCAAGTAAGTTCGTTATTTCCTGCCTGCGCATACACAAGGCTTGGAACTGTAGCATAAAGTCCGTCTGAATATTGCGTATAAGAACCGTAATTATCTCCAATGTTACCATTACCCACTTTACCCCAACTGGCTTTCAGTTTAAAATTAGAAACTGTGTTCGCAAAAGAAGCATTTTTAAAGAAATCTTCTTCAGACAGAGCCCAACCAATAGAAGCACCACCAAAATTACCCCATCTTACCTCAGAAGCTAACGCTGAGTTACCATCTCGTCTGAAATTAGCATTCAGGAAATATTTATTGGCATAGTTATAATTCAAACTTGAGATATAAGATTCATATACTCTCTTCCCTAAAGAACCACCAGCACTATTGATGCCATATGTCGCACCATAGTCATTAAAAGTTGGTATAGCTAATTGAGAACGTGTTGCCCACCAGTAATCTGACGTCATTTCCTGAGCATCAGTACCCACTAAAAGGCTAAAATTGTGATTTTCTGCAAAAGTTGTCTGATACTGTAAAGTATTTACCCAGTTCCAGTTTTCTCTTCTGCCGTTTGAGTTTGAAGATGAACCACCTGTTGCAGGTGCTGCAACCCAGCCATCACCATTCAGAGGGTTGTAAAACAACTTACCTTCTGTGTTATTTAGATCATACGAGTATGTTGTTTTAAATGTAAGACCTTTGAAAAGAGTAAAGTCTGCACCCATATTCGCTATAATCCTGTTAGACTCAGATGTCATTTTATCTAAATCCAGTAGCACTACAGGGTTATAATAACCAACACTGCCCACGTTGGCTCCGGCGCCTATTGCGTTGCCGCTTAGGTTATAGCTACCATCTGGGTTATAAGGTGAAACGTTTGGAGACATCACCAAAGCGATTCTACCTAAACCAGCAACACTGAATGCCTGACCTGGTAAAGAACCACTGTTCGGTGCCTGGTTCAAGCTGTTTGAGTAAGTAACATTACCTCTCAAACTAAACCAATCTGTTACCTTGTGGTTTATGTTTAAACGAGCTGTTTTACGATTAAAAACGTTGTTCTTAATAAAACCTTCCTGGTCTGAAACGCCTGCAGAAAAGTAGTAAGATGTTCTATCTGTACCTCCGGATACTGATAATGCATGGTTATGTGATACAGCGTTGCGGTAAACCAGATCCAGCCAGTCTGTATCTACCATAGAGCCGTCCGCATTATAAGAAGGCAGAAAGCCTTCTGCTAAATTGGCATTTGCACGAGCCATGTTTTTATAATCCATAAACTCTTGGGCATTAAGCATATCAGGTAATCTGGTTGCCTTACTAACGCCAACCCAACCGTCATAATTAACTCTGGTCTGCCCTTGTTTTCCTTTCTTTGTTGTGATAATTAAAACGCCTGCTGCTGCTCTCGATCCATAAATAGAAGTAGAAGCGGCATCCTTCAGAATGTCAATTGACTCAATATCAGCAGGATTTATATCTGCTAAAGGGTTGTTTGAGGCACTGTTGTCTGAAACTCCTCCGGTTGAAATTGGAATACCATCCACAACAACCAAAGGGAATGAGCTTAATGAAATGGAATTAACACCACGCACTCTAATAACCGGCGGGTTGTTTAAGAGTCCGTTAGGCTGCACAATATTAACACCTGCTGCCTGACCTGTAAGTGCCTGTGCAAAACTTTGAACTGGCCTTTCTTTGATAGCTTCACCTGTTACAGTAGCAGCCGCGCCGGTAAACTCTTGCTTGTTCGTTGTTCCATATCCGGTTACAACAACTTCATTAAGCACTTTATCATCTGTACCAAGTGTTACATTGATAGATGTAAGGTTACCAATTTCTCTTTCCACTGAAACATATCCCAAAAAGCGATAAACCAGTGTAGTAGCATTTGCAGGCACATTAATAGTATAAGTACCATTCGCTCCTGTTGTTACCCCCGTACCTGTACCTTTAACCAGTACGGATACACCAGGTAATCCCTGACCAGTAGCCTGATCAGTTACAGTTCCGGATACAGTTTTGCCCTGCGCATAAGCATGCTGATGCAGCACACATAGCAAAGCAAAACAGATAAGCAGTAATTTTCTCATTGTGTTTTGAATTAAGTGAAAGTTAGAGTTAGTTATTAAGGTTTGTAAGAAACACAGCAGAGTTTATCAGGCATAAATACAAAAGTAAAGGCGTACCTTACCTGTAAGCATTTATATTACAAAATGCCTTATCAATTATACCTTGAAAGAAAATCAAATACCGGATTAGAAACTTTAAATCCGCTACGAGGGCTTTGATTAAGCCACTTGTTTAAAGAGGGATTAGTAAAGTTATATCATATAGCTTAGGCTTGATTATTTTTTCAATAATAACCACCATTTTAAATAAAAGCAATAGCACAGTTAATTTTTTAAAAAATTAAAACAAAAAGACACTTAAAATAAAAACTTAATGTGTAAACATAAATAAAATTAAAAGTTTAAACATTAAGTTTACTTATAACTCATGTAACATTACATATCAAAATTTGCACTTCAGTTAAAATAAGTATAATTAACTATATTACATAAGCGCAACAATTAAGTAAAAATACCTTAATGACGGTTAACTCCTACCATACAATCATTTTTGCATTTTACCCATTACTTCAAAATAAAAAAAGCAGGCCTTTGGCCTGCTTTTCTAAAAAATATCATATTTACCATTCTTACTGCCTATGCTTGCATCAGATAGGCTTTAATGTACTCATCTAAATCTCCGTCTAACACGTTCTGCACATCCGAACGCTCCACGCCAGTGCGAACATCTTTCACCAGCTTGTATGGATGAAGCACATAGTTCCGGATCTGTGAACCAAAGTCAATCCGCTTTTTGGTGCTTTCAATACGATCGCGTTCTTCGTTACGCTTTTCAATCTCCATCTGGTATAACCTCGATTTCAGCATTCTTAGCGCATGCTCTTTGTTCATCAGCTGCGAACGCTCAATCTGGCATTCAATCACGATGCCAGTTGGCCTGTGTTTCAGACGAACTGCCGTTTCTACCTTGTTTACGTTCTGCCCTCCGGCTCCGCCCGAACGAAAGGTATCCCAATCAATATCACTCATGTTGATCTCGATATTGATGGTATCATCCACCACAGGATAAGCAAATATTGAAGCAAAAGAGGTATGACGCCTGCCCCCGGAATCGTATGGAGAGATACGAACCAGCCGGTGCACTCCTATCTCAGATTTCAGGTATCCATAGGCAAAATCACCTGTAATTTCGAGCGTAGCCGATTTTATACCAGCTCCATCACCTGCTGTATAGTTTAACTGCTTTACACTGAACTTGTGCGATTCGGCCCACATAATGTACATGCGCATAAGCATCTCTGCCCAGTCCTGGCTTTCTGTTCCGCCTGCACCCGGATTTATTTCAATAATAGCATTCAGTTGATCTTCTTCGCTGCTTAGCATGCGCTTGAATTCCAGCTGTTCTATAGCTCCAGAAGTTTTCTTAAACTCCTCCCTGATATCTTCTTCCGATACTTCTCCTTCCTTATAAAAGTCGAAAAGTACTTCGAAATCTGCCAGCGATTTCTCTACCTCATCGTAATGGTCTGTCCAGACTTTAACAGATTTAATTTCTTTCAGCACCTTTTCTGCAGCCTTGGGATCATCCCAGAAGTCGGGTGCTGTTGTTTGTTGCTCGGTTTCTTCTACTTGTTGCTTCTTGATATCGTAGTCAAAGATACCTCCTCAAAGCCTCTACTCTGGCTTTTAAATCTTTTACCTGTTCTGTTGTCATTGTAGAATTTTAATTATGTAATTAATAATTTATAAAAGCAAAGTGCTGAGGTTCAAACCTAACGGCTTTAACCTCAGCACTTCTTGATGCTAAGCTGTACTACAGACTGATTTTATATACCCAGCCGTGGGAATCAACTGCTTTACCTGTTCTTATTTTATCAAGCTCGGCTGCAATGCTGTTGGAGATCGTACGCGTTTCGACCGGTGGAAGCTCACAATCCTGCCCGTTATGATGAATTAAGGCTATCTGAGATATAACAGCAGCTGTTCCGGTGCCAAAGGCTTCCTGCAGTTTACCGGCATTATACGCCTCTATAACTTCATCTACAGAAACTTTACGTTCTTCTACAGTATAACCCAGATCTTTTGCAACTTGCAATACGCTGCTACGGGTAACGCCATGCAAAATACTGGTGCTTAGGCTTGGTGTGACAACAACGTTATCTATCACAAACATTACGTTCATGGTGCCAGATTCCTCAATGTACTTATGCTCACGCGCATCCGTCCAGATAAGCTGCTGAAAGCCTCTTTCATGCATCTTCTGAGTAGGCAACAGTGCCGCAGCATAATTACCTGCAGCCTTTGCATAGCCTGCACCACCCTCTGCCGAACGCACATAGTTTGTCTCAACAGCCACCTTTACCGGCTTATCAAAATAAGCTCCTACCGGGCAGGTAATAATAGCAAAACGATACGTTAGTGAAGGCCTAACACCGATAAAAGCATCGGTGGCAAACATGAACGGACGCAGATACAGCGCGCACCCAGGATTAGAAGGAACCCAGGCAGCATCTAAACGAAGTAGTTGCTCCAGGCCTTGCATAAACAGCTCTTCCGGCAACTCCGGCATACATAAACGTTGCGCCGAAGCATTCAGACGCTTATGGTTGTCCAGAGGTCTGAATAATAGGATGTCATCATTTTCGTCCCGGTAAGCCTTCATTCCTTCAAAAATAGCTTGTCCGTAATGAAGGGCAGATGTTGCCGGACTCATCGACATGTTACCATAAGGCAGAATCTGAGCATTTTGCCAGGCTCCGTCTACATAGTCTACCACAAACATGTGGTCAGAAAATGTTTTGCCAAACACCAGGTTCTCAAAGTCTACTTCCGAAACACGCGACTTAGCCACCTGCTGCGTTGGTATTGTAAAAGTATCAACTGACATAACGATAGTTTTTATTTTCAAAATTTCAGACGCGAGGCTTCCAGGTTATTTCTTCCGCCTGTAACTCCTGCGTCATTATACGACAAAGTGCAAATAAATAATCTGAAAGGCGGTTTAAATATTTTACCACCAGCTCGTCTACATACGATTCCTCCTGCAACCTGATAACGAGGCGCTCTGCACGGCGGCAAACGCAACGCGCAACATGGCAGAATGAAACCGACTGATGCCCTCCCGGTAATACAAAGGCCTTTAGTGGCGGCACCTGCTCTGTAATAAGATCTATCTCTTTCTCCAGCAGTACCACATCTTCCTCATACAAGTCGGGAGTAGTCATTTTAGTAGCTTTTTCAGGATCGGTGGCTAAGGTGGCTCCAACTGTAAAAAGCCTGTCCTGTATTTCCTTTAGAAGATCCGCACGCTTTTTATTAACTTCCTGATCGCGCACAAGGCCGATATAGGAGTTTAGCTCATCTACTGTGCCATATGTTTCGATGCGCAAATGAGATTTAGTAACGCGGGTACCGCCTATCAGGGCTGTTGTACCTTTATCTCCCGTTTTAGTGTATATCTTCATCTAAAAAACGCTACGCCTGAATTTTAGCAAAAGTAGTCACATCGTTATTAATCAGGTCCGATTCAATGAGTCCGTCTCTTAAACGAATAATACGATGTGCGTACTTGGCTATATCTTCTTCGTGCGTTACCATAATAATGGTATTGCCTTTCGAATGCAGGTTCTCAAACAGCTCCATAATCTCATAAGAGGTTTTGGTATCTAAGTTACCTGTCGGTTCGTCGGCCAGAATAATACTTGGATCGTTGATAAGTGCTCTGGCTACCGCCACACGTTGCCGTTGGCCACCCGACAATTCGTTTGGCTTATGCTTGCCTCTGTTGCCCAGGCCAACACTTTCCAGCGCATGCTGTGCTTTTTCCTCCCGCTGCGACTTTCCGTAACCGGCATAGATCAGGGGCAGCGCCACATTCTCTAACGATGACTGCCGTGGCAGCAGGTTAAAGGTCTGGAACACAAAGCCGATCTCTTTATTGCGGATTTCGGCAAGCTCATTATCGGTCATGTTGCTTACATCCTTGTTATTCAGAACATAAGTGCCGCCAGAGGGAGTATCCAGGCAACCGATAATATTCATCAAAGTAGACTTTCCAGAACCTGATGGTCCCATAAAAGCAACATACTCACCTTTTTGTATCGTAATAGATACAGATTTAAGGGCATGAATAACTTCTGTGCCCATACGGTAAACCCTGGATAAGTCGTGTGTTTCGATGATCGTGCTCATGCAGCTTAATTTTTACTGCCAGTCTTCAGTTTTAGCCTGTATTTCCTGGCGTTGCTCCTCAAATTTCTGTTTAAATGTAGTGTATTCTGAGGCAGGAAGCAAATCTTCCAGAGTAGATAATGCCTGATCGGCATAACTTGTTAAGCCTTGGTTTAAGCTCTCCAGCGCATACGCTTTATGAAGGTTTACAGCATACGGATTATAAGTGATCCCATCCAGCAGGATATTATAAGCTGTCATCTCTTGCGGAGCTTGCTTTTGGAAGAAGGCTGCCGCAGCCTCAACCACTTTTTCATCATACAGCAGCATGGCAAGCGCCTGGTTATAGTATTCTGTTGCCTCTCGTTCTCTGCCTTTCACTTCAGCTATCCGGGCTCTGTAATAGATTTTCTGCCGCTTGTCCCTCTCTGTCAAATATAAATTGTTCATGCGGCTCAGCAACACATCATGGTTGTTGGTTTGCAGCCACAACTCCAGCTGGAACAAGTTTAGCTGTGAACGTAATTCATCTTCCGGCCGCAGTACTGGTGCCGCTTCTTTTATAGCCTCATTAGCTTCTTTCCAACGGTGCTTGTTCATTAAATACTCTACTTTTGCCACCAATGCATGGCGTTTCAGCTCCTTTTCCTGCACCGCATTTACAATAGAATTCACGTCGTACAAGCTTAGCTGAGGCAGGTAGGTAAGCAGGTACTGTACTTTATCTGTATCAGGCGCCTGTGCCACAATAGAAAGCACATCCTGTTCCAGCACCTGGATAAACGTCTGTGCCACTTCTTTAACCGACTCCACATCCAGATACCCTACCTCCTCGAGTGCATCAACAGCCGCTACAGGTTGGTGAGCAAGGGCCAGGGCATACCCGTGTGGCAAAAACGCCTCGCTGTATCCCCTGTCTTTCGCTAGTTTAAAGTAAGCTGCCGCCGCTATATAGTTTCGCTCTTCCATCATCCAAAGGCCAAGCACATGATAGTAGTAGGCGCTTCTCTCGCCCGCTGCTAAGGCCAGATTCTCTACAATACTTCTGCCTTCTTTTGGCCTGCCATCGTAATGATGCACCAGCCCTTTCAGGTAATGCAGGTCTTCGGAAAACAACTGATTTCCGGGAGAAGCAATAAAGCTGTTCAACGAGTTAAGCCTGGTAGTATCTTCGCGCCCAAGCCTGCGGATAGAGGCATTGTAAAAGAGGGTGAATTCCTCTACCGATTTTATAGAATCAGGCGTAAAGTCATTTCTGGATTCGGGGCTACGGCCAATTAGCTGGCGAAGCGCCGACATGTTCGTGCGCAATGGCAGGTAGTTGCCTCCGTGGCTTTCAGTTAACAGATTAGTGGCCTCATCCAGCATGGCCTGGCGGGTATAGTAGGCTAATCTGTTACTTCGTATAAATTCCGGATTGTTACTGTGCTGCTGCGCCAGATCAAAATAATAATCTATACTATCTGTAACACTGGTCTGCATGTAAAGCAGTGCCATGTTGTTGTATAGTTCTGCACTTTTGGGAAACACTTCAATTCCTTCGCGCAACACATATAGCTTTTCAAAGAAGTACTGCTTCTCGTCATACAGGTTTGCCAGCCGCACATACATCTTCGGGTTAGGCCTTTTCGAAAGCGCCTCCTTCATCTGTACAATTTCGTTGTTACGCTCCTGCCGCAGGCGGTAAATATTGGCTAAGTTATAGTTTGCTTTTACATTCTGATTATCGTACACATCGCTCTCCTGGTAAAAGCGTTCTGCTAGAACATCGTTATCAGCGGCATGGTACAGATCGCCCAGGTAATTGTAATAACCTGCGTGTGCATAAAAATAGGAACGATACTGCGTCCGGAATACAAAAATGGCCAATATAATGGTTCCCATAGTATAAACCGTATAGAGTGGCAGCACATTAGGCTGATAAACCACCTTGTATACCGCTAAACGCTGCGATAGCAAAACCCTGAAGTTCATGATCACATATACAAAGAACATGAAGCCAAACGCCAGGTGCGTATAAATCACCAGGTCCTGGTATAGCACAACCAGTGTGTCATTGGCTGTAGCAAAGGCATAGCCTATACTCAGAAAAGAGATGATGGCAAATACCAGGTACAGAACAGCACCTGTTGGCTTAAAAGGAAAAAGCTTTCCGTAGTATGCCTCCCGCTGCTGCATGCCCCAGAATCCGGCTATAGCAGAAAGCAGGAAAATGACGTAGCCGTTTACAATAAAGGAGTATTGTATATAGCCAAGGTGGTTTAAAAACAGCAAGAGCAGATTAACAAGGTATAGCATCCCGATCAGGAAGAACTGGCCAAGACCAAACCTTCGCTCTGGCGTTTTCCCTTGCGTGTTTACCCACAGCAAGGCCTGCACATTGGCATAAGAAACCCAGATAAAGAATAACACGGTAGCCACTAAGGTACCCATACTGCTATAGTTTACCAGATGCAGCGCGGTAAGTGGGGCCGGATAGTTTGCCTCAGAAAAAATAAGCGCCCCCAGAAACAGCACCGCCGCCAGCATGGCCAACACGCGCCACAAAAATCTTACATTCGTTAAAAAAGCCTGAAACGCATAACTTAAAGAAGCCAGCACCGCAATACATACGATCAGAAGCGTCTGGCTGTAGCCCCCCGCAAAAACACCAAGCGCATCCAGACTAAAAGAAGAAAGGAAAAGCATTAACAGCAGGATTGCTCCAAAATATCCGTATTGGCGCATCGTACTGGCCGCTGCTGTATAAAAAGCAATACATAAGGCAAGTGCTCCTAAAAACAGTATGGCAGCACCTGTATGCACTGCCGGAGCACTCACATCGTATCGTTCCAGAATTAAATAACCATCAGCTGACAGCGCAAATGGCATCAGCAGGCGGTTAAACTCATGTACCGGCACAGGCACTACCTGTAGTTCAGATAGCTTATCCCAGGCATAAGCCAGGTTATCTCCCGCAAAATAGCATACAACGCCCAGCAGCAGCGAGAGAATTCCGATCAGCAATAAAAAAAGATAGGGATACTTTATATCAGTATCCCAGTTTTTATAAAATTTAATTTTATCCATAAATAAGCCGGCAGACTATTCCAGCACCTTCGGCACCCGGAAATAATCGGAGTCTTTTCTGGGGGCGTTCAGCAGCCCCTCTTCATGTGTGATCTGGTTTCGAGCTATATCGTTGCGCATTACATTTACTTCTTCAGTCATGTGAATGAGGGGCTCTACCTGCTCCGTATCCAGCTCACGCAGCTGATCTACCCAGTTCAGGATTTTATTCAGATCCTGCAGCATCTCCTGCTCTTTTTCCTCGTTAAACTCCAGCCGCGCTAAGTGTGCTAATTTCCTGATAGTCTGAATATCTGTTGACATGTGTCTTGTTATGTTTCGAAAGTTCTGTTTGAATGATATAATGTACTCTTTCTTTTAGTGCAGGCAAATCGGCCTGCGTCATTCCTTTTGTTTCGATAGGCTCATGCACCACTATCTTGAGCGGATGCCAGCGTATCTTCAGCTTTCCATCCAGGTCTGGCATAAAATTCTGGTTATAAGGCATGGTAACCGGCACCACCGCCACCTGTTTCTCTATCGCCAGCTTAAACGGGCCGTCTTTAAAAGTCAGCAGTTTTTCTCCTGCCGTTGGAGGGATAGTTCCCTCCGGAAAAATAACCAGGTTCCGCCCCTGTTCCAGCGATCTTACCGACTGTATATAGCTCTTGGCACTACTAATGGCGCTTTTGCGGTCTACCGAGATGTATAGCTTTTCATACACTTTTCCCCACAAAGGCACCTTGCAAAGCGAGCTTTTGCCAACAAAGTTAAGAAAACCTGGGATAATACGCATGACCATGGGTATATCGAGGTAAGAGCTGTGATTGGGTGTAAAGATATATTGTTGCTGCCGGTAGTCCAGTTTTGCACGCCACTCCACAATAAGCGGCGCCATAAACATGCGCAGGAAAATAGAAGACCAGGCCCTGTTAATGCTATGCACATGCCTGTACCACTTTGGCTTTCTCACCAGAACAGCCTGGGCCGGATATGTTACCACAAAAGGCAGTATAAACCAGGTAATACACCAGGTAGCATAAACGCGTTGTGCAACAAACTTGAGAGCCTTCATACACTTTCACTCATTAAATAAAAGCTGCAATTATACACCCTTAAATGTTTGTACTTATCGCAGCGGTAATTGATACTAAATAAACGGAAATTACAGCACAAATCTTACGAAGAACCTAGTTATCTACCTTAATCGTATGACTTTTCTGCTGAATACTTCATAAAAGCTGCTACTTCTGGTCTTTCAGCAACAGGGCTGCCTTTAATATACCGGCCACACTGATAGCATCTGTAATTTCGTTATTCATAGCCATGCGAACAGCCTCTTCAAAAGGAACACGCTTTATATGAAGCTCTTCCGTATCTTCAAATGCTGTTTCACCTGGCTTTAGTTCCTGGGCCAGAAAAACAAATCCCTCTTCATCGGTTACAGAATTGGTTGTATGCAGGCGACAGATATTGGTCCACTTGGCGGCTGTAAATCCCGTTTCCTCCTGCAACTCACGCTTCGCCGATTCTAATATATCATGCTCATTCAGCCCCCCTCCCATTGGTATTTCCCAGGAGTATTCGTTGAGGGCATAGCGATACTGCCCCACCAGGTAAGTGTAACCTTCATCATCGATAGGAATAATGCCAATCGCTTTATTTTTGAAGCTAACCACGCCATAAATACCTTCACCTCCCTTAGGATTCAGCACCTGGTCTTCCCGCACCTTAATCCAGGGGTTTTCGTAGATTGCACGTGTAGCAAGAGTTGTCCAGGGATTATGTTTTTCGTCTATCATGTTGATGCTTTGGATTGCCACAAATATCGATAATCTTTAAATAAAAGCAGTCACTAAATCGTGCAGCACGACTAAGCCTCTGAAGAAGTCTTCTCTTCCTCACTATCTCCCATAATTATCTGTATAATAAACCCGAAGGCGAATACAGAAATACAACCAATCAGATTGAACCACAAAAAGGCAATATCAGTGAAAAAATGACAGTACAGCACAATTACCTCAGCCAGAATAGCTGCTATAAATACAGCGTTGCCTTTTATAAATTTAAAATAGAAAGCAACCAGAAATATACCGAGAATGGTTCCGTAAAAAATGGACCCTATAATATTAACTGCCTGAATCAGATTATCTAACAAAGAGGCATAAGTAGCAAAAAAGATAGCCAGCACACCCCAGGCCGTTGTAAACAGCTTCGAAGCATTCAGGTAATGTTTGCTGTCACCGTCTTTCCTGAAAGAGCGCTTGTAAATATCCACAACGGTAGTAGAAGCCAAGGCATTTAGCTCTGAAGCTGTAGACGACATAGCAGCTGAAAAGATAACAGCCAATAACAAGCCTACCAGACCTGTTGGCAGGTACTTCATAACAAAAGAGATAAAAATATAATCGGTGTCTTTTGTTTCGGCATTGGCCGAAGCTTTCTGCACCAGCTCTTTCACATCATTTCGTACCGCCCTGGATTCCGCCTCTAATACGCTCACCTGCTCTTCGGCATTGGCTGCCGCTATGTCGTTATCAGCTTTCAGAGCCGTTACCAGGCTTCTAACCGCTGCCTGCTTCTGATTAAATATTATTGTGTGCTTTGCCTCCAGCTCCTGCATTTCTGAGGCATAGTCAGAATTGTATACCCGGCTTCTGGCAGCATCGTTGAAGAAAACAGGCGGCTGGTTAAACTGGTAGAATACAAATACCATCACTCCCACAAACAGGATAAGAAACTGCATCGGTATTTTAAGCAGCCCGTTAAAAAGCAACCCAAGACGGCTTTCTGTTATAGATTTACCACTTAAATAACGCGCCACCTGGCTCTGGTCGGTACCAAAGTAAGACAGCATCAGGAACAGGCCTCCTGTTATACCAGACCAGAAGTTATAGCGATCGTTCCAGTCAAAGGAGAAGTCTACGAGGTTCATTTTGCCCATTTTGCCTGCCACCGCAACCGCATCGCCAAACGAAACGTCCTCCGGCAGAAAGCTAACTACCATATATCCTGCTACCAGCATGCCACCTATCATAACAGCCATCTGCTGCTTCTGCGTAACGCTTACAGCTTTGGTTCCACCAGACATGGTATACAGAATCACCAGCACACCTATAATCAGGTTAGTTAAAGTCAGGTTCCAGCCAAGTATAGTGGAAAGAATAATGGCAGGGGCATAAATGGTTATGCCAGCTGCAAAGCCACGCTGCACCAGGAAGAGCAATGCAGCCAGTGTCCTGGTTTTCAAATCGAATCGGCTTTCCAGGTATTCGTATGCTGTATAAACCTTTAGCTTATAAAAGATCGGGATAACTGTTATGGAGATAATCACCATTGCTATCGGCAAGCCAAAGTAGAACTGCACAAAGCGCATCCCATCTTCATAGGCTTGCCCAGGGGTAGACAGAAAAGTGATTGCACTGGCCTGTGTCGCCATTACGGACAAACCGATGGTCCACCATTTCATGGAATTATCGCCTTTCAGATAGCCTTCGATATCTTTGCTACCCCGTGTACGCCAGACGCCATAAATTACAATAAATCCAAGTGTGCCTAGAAGCACGATCCAGTCAAGAGGCCTCATTCGTACAATCTGGTAATGATATAAAACAGAACAATAAGCACTGCCAGGTTTGCTAGCACCAGCAGGTATATGTTTCTCCAGCTACCCAGCAAAGGCGGCTTATCTGTCTCCTCATCGTACTTATCAGGTGTATGGTTGATCATGGTTAGTAAAGGGTGGATGTTATTGCTGCACAGAACCTGTGCCCTGTTCAGTTTTACTGCTAGTATTGCTTTGTTTGCCTAATGAGATCAGGTTGGTAAAAATACGATAGGCTCCTGGCACTCCAGCCGGCAACTGCCTGAACCAGGAGTAACCAGTATACACATAGTGGCCTTTGCCATACCTGGCTACCAACAAACCTCCATTCCTGGCAGGCTCGTCGGGATCGTTACTGGATAGGATAGCATCAAATTCGCTTCCCCACTGATTTGGGAAGTATAGCCCGCGCTCCTGCACCCAATTTTCAAAATCGGCTTTCGAAATTTTATTTGGCCAGTTTAAGACCTGGTGCTCTGGCTTCAGCAACCGCACTTCGGCGTCTTCCACCGTAACTCTATCCCTGGACAAGGACAACGAGTAGGGAGACAGATTATTGGTCGTTAGCCCAGCGTTTGTGTTATACTGCACAATCATGGTGCCGCCCTGCTGCACATACTCCATCAGTTTTGGCTGGTAAAAGCGCATGCGCTCAACTGTATTATAAGCCCTAACGCCCAGAATAACGGCATCGAAACGGCTTAAATTCTGCAGCGTAATATCCTCCTCCTTCAGTTGTGTTACCTGATAACCGATTTGCTGCAGGCTGGCTGGTATTTCGTCGCCGGCTCCCATAATATAGGCTATATGCTCTCCCTGTTTTTTCAGGTCCAGCCGCACCATTTTAGCAGTAGCCTCCGGAAAGGTAGTTTGCGTGGGAATGTGCGGGTAATCTATGATATTCAAGCCCCGGGTATACGCGTTTCCATCTACAGTAGCAACCACTTTCAGCAAGGTTTCCTGCTGGCCTTTAGGCGGATACACCATAAACTGCACCTGCTGTTCTGCCCCCTTCTGGCCCAGGTTAAATGCTACCTGCGCAGGTTCTACTTTCCAGTCTTTAGGTAGCTGCAACGCAACACTCCCTTTTATATTTGCTTTACCCGATTTAACCAGCACCTGTACCGCCTTTGGTTCATTGGAAGCAAACATGTATACTTTCTCCGGAATGTTTACATACACCGGAGGCGTAACAGCCAGTGGCCTGTATTGTTCGCCATGCACAGGATCAGTGCGCTTATAAACTACAGGCACTGTATAACTGAAAGGCAGCCCTCCTATAGTCAGATGAAACACAACAGAGGCAGCAGGTTCATTTTCGGGTAAACCAACCATTTGCTGTCCTTCTATAGCAAACATACCTATTGTTCCCTCGGTGCTCAGCCAGTAAGGCTGTGAAATCGGGGTTTTGGCAGC
Organism: Pontibacter sp. SGAir0037; assembly: GCF_005491705.1. Lineage (NCBI taxonomy): Bacteria > Pseudomonadati > Bacteroidota > Cytophagia > Cytophagales > Hymenobacteraceae > Pontibacter > Pontibacter sp. SGAir0037. The sequence goes on from NZ_CP028092.1 coordinate 3,406,545, forward strand.
GGACAATGGCAGCTTCACCGGGATACGTACTACTTCATTCGGCTGAAGCTTCAGGTTAATGGTACTGTCTTTTGAGGCTCCTGTGCGAATGCTCTGCAACTGCACAGCCACCTCGGATCGGTTTACCGCCTCTAACTGTACCTGCAGTACCTCTCCAGGGGTTACGGCATATTCTGTAGCAACTCCTTCCAGGTAAAGGCCTAAGGCAGATTTAACTACCTCATCCAGCTCCGCCAGTTTCGTACTTTTCCAGTAGCTATCGGGTAATTTCTCCATTTCTCGCTTTGCCTGCAGCAAAACAGGCACTACAGCCGAAGGATTTTCAGGTTTGAAGTTGGCAATAGCTTGCTGCACCAGCTTCGCCACCTTATCGCCACCTTTTACCCTGGCCCAGCTGGATGTTATACCTTCAAAAAGCGTTGCCTGGGCTTTTTCGCCTTTTGTATGCTGCAGGTACTCTATGGCTACTCCCCGCGAGCTGCTGGAGCCGAAACCCTGGCTCTTGTGCATACTGCGGCTTTCTGCAGCAATCTCTGTATAAGATTTGCCCAGCAGCGGGTTATACTTCCCAACATCGACCTGCAGCAGTTGTTTACCCTGCTCTTCAAACTCCTGCTGGCTTCTGAAAGACCAAATACCTGTATTCCAAAGCAGTCGCTTGGGCTGCCATACTTCTACGTATTTCAGTTGCTCCGGAAAACGCTTTGGATCTGCAGCAGCCTCAAAAGCCTCGCCGGCCAGTATTGCCGAACTGGTGTGGTGCCCGTGTGTATCCGAAGGAAGCGGAGAAAAACGGGTAATCATAACATCAGGCCTGAACTTACGGATTACCCATACCATATCGGCTAACACCTGTTCTTTGTCCCAGATCGTAAAGGTCTCCTCAGGATTTTTAGAAAAGCCAAAATCATTAGCTCTGGTAAAGAACTGCCTGCCACCGTCTGTTCGCCGCGCCTGCAGGAGTTCCTGTGTTCTGATAATACCTAACCCATCCCGTATCTCCGGCCCGATCAGGTTCTGCCCGCCGTCGCCTCTTGTTAAAGATAAGTAGCCCGAGTTATAAAGTTCATGATTCGCCAGATAAGCGATCAGGCGGGTGTTTTCATCATCGGGATGAGCGGCTACATATAACACACTCCCCAGAACATTCAGTTTCTTTATATCCTGAAGCACCTGCGATGCCGTAGGTTTACGAGGAGCCTGTGCCAGTGCAGTAAAAGGCAGCAAACCAAGCAGTGATAACGAACAGAGGAGGTGTAAACGAATAAACTTCTTCATAGTGGCTTCTTATACAATTCAAGCAGGCTGTAATTCCCAATTTACACAAGCAATAATCATTCCTTCTATATAGAAACCACAGCATACTTTTTCATGCAATGGTAAAACTAACCATTTTATAGCAGCTTATGGCACACCTGCTTAATTTCAAGGATATAAAGAGTGATTTTTGTGATAGAAAACTGATTTTAACGTTTCAGGCCTGTAGAATTTTATAGTAGCTAAACAGCAATAGTCTAAAGTTAAATAATATTGCTTTTTTAATATTTCATTAAAAGCTAAACCATTTTACAAAAATATGAATTTGAAAAAATTACACAAAAACCCAAACACTACAACTCCTTTTCATTCATTTTATCTAAAATATTCCCCTTTTAGCATTGCTCTAAATTGAAATTCATGCAATTAACTTCACAACACCAGCTTCTTTCTCCAATTACCAGTTCCTCATTTTTGTATTATTTTAGATTTACACCTAATTTTAGCGCGCAAACGGAACTGACATTTTTTATTTTTTTGTTCGAAAGACATAAATCCTAACTGCCCGTTTCAGATAATCAGGTTTGTGTGTTAAGAGGGTATTCAAATTCAATTTCTATCAGGCAAATGGCTATAACAGAAAAAGCTCAGATGGAAGATCTTGCCTACAACTATCTCCAATCATATTATTCTACCAGATTTAATTCTCCCACCTATACTTTTAAAGACGAGAAAACCAAGAAAGGACAGTTTATAGATGGTTTACTTGCTCTGAAAGAGAAAGATGGCGCTGTTTTTACAGCATCTTTTCAGGCCAGTGGCACAGAAAATGTCGCCCGTATACTTAAAAAGTATAAGAAGCAGGGAGTGAGTAAATGGCGATTCTTAAGTGCTACACTTTCAGCAACGCTGGTAGCTGCGTTGGTTTTTAAGGTAATGGCGGCTGGCCTTGTTTATGTTATTCCAGCTACATTTATAGTTTTAGTTGCAAGCTTTACCGGCCATACTATACTGGAGAAACGCTTTTTAAAAGCGCAAGTACTAAAATCTGTTGAAACCTTGAAAGAAATGCCTGCCAATAACCTCTGGTTAGGCATTACCATCAGCAGCCTTGTTTTCCGCAACAATGCCCTGGCTACAACTTTAGTGGAAGCATGCAAAGCAAGCGGCATTGGTCTTATAACTGTTGGCAAGCGCTCGAAGGTTGTGCTACACACCAAACCAGATTCTTCTAAAAAATATTACAGGGATTACCTGGTGCACTATGCATCTGAAGCCACTATCAGAAAAGTCCTTGACTCTGACACAGCCATGAAAGTGGCCTAAAATACGGCTATATAACAACAAAGCCTCTTGTTGCCATACATTTAGCTGCAACAAGAGGCTTTGTTATGTAGTACAACAGGGTAATGTTTCACCTTAAATGCAAGAACACATGACTCTGATGATTATAATAGTGCTGGTGATAGTAATTGTTATTGGTATTATCTGGTTTAAAGCTAAAACTCCTAAATAAAAACCCTCTGTTCAAAAGTACGGCAACAAGAAATGAATACGTCTTATATCCTCGGTTTTCTGAGACAACTCCAGGCTAATAATTCTAAGCTGTGGATGGACCAGCACAGGGAGCAGTACCAGGAGGCCAGGCAGTGCTTCACAGAACTTGTTGCTTATGCGATAGATGAGCTGCAGCAACTGGATGCCACGCTCTATGGTGTAAAGCCCCAGGAATGCTTGTTCAGGATAAATAAAAACGATTTTTCTAAAAAGGGAGAAGCACCTTACAAAGGACGAATGGGAGCAGGCATCTCAGAAGGTGGCCGGCATTCGCCTTACGCAAACTATATACTAGTACTGGAGCCCGGGGGCAGGTCGCGCATTGGAGGAGGCATGGCCAACCCAACGCCTGCTCAGCTTGCCCTGGTCAGAGAAGAGATCGATTATAACCCCGGCGAACTGGAGGCAATCTTACTGGCTCCTGACTTTAAAGCACAATTCGGGACACTGCAGGGAGACAAGATGCAAGGTACTCCTAAAGGCTATAGCAAATCACATACAGCTCTCGGCTTACTGCAGCACAAACAGTACCTGGCCCTACATTATTTTACAGATGAAGAAATCTGTAACCTCTCTTTCTTAAAACAGTTAAAGCCGCTGTATACAACTGTAAAACCTTTACACGATTTTCTGAATAGAACTGTGGAATAATGGCAAGCACCCTATGAAATGGCTATCATCACTCTTATTAATTTGTATTGTATTGTTTTCGGCCTGTAGCGGCGAGAATACCAACAACAGAATACCCGACACGCAACCTGATATTCAGGGCCCGATTTCGAAGTTAAAAAGAACGGCAGCTAAAAACGGCAAGTCGGTGGCTACAATATTGGTTGAAACCGTAGGCGGCATCGAAAGCAATTACCCGAAGGCCACTATAACGGTGGATGAAAAGACTATAATTCAGGATCAGGAAGGCACGATACTTAAACCGACACATTTGCGGGAAGGATTAACGGCAGAGGTTTGGTTTGATGAACCTGTTCTGGAATCGTTACCTGTTCAGGCACATGCAGCCGCTGTCCGGATAACTGTAGAATAAAGCTATGGCAGAAACTACCAAAGCGTATACCTGGCACAAGATCTTTAACTCCGAGGCAGAGGCTAAAGAGCAGGTGCCACCGCGCAAGCTCAGGCAATTTACGCTCGATGGCCGCACCATCTGCTTTGCCCATACCTTTGCCGGCTTCTTTGGCATCGAAGATGCCTGCCCGCATATGGGCCACTCCCTTAGCAAAGGCAATACTAATTACCTCAACGAAGTGATATGCCCCTGGCATAGCTATCGCTATGATCTTACCAACGGCAAAGAATGCGACTATCGCTCACGTAATGCCAGAGTATACCCTGTAGAAGTGCGCGAAGACGGTGTGTTTATCGGTATTTGAAAATACCAGCTGCTGCTGGCTGGCACCTTATTTAAGGTTACCAGCTACAGCACCAGTAGTAACATGAGAAGCAGAGGCGGATACTACCACAGTATCCAGCATTACTGTCATAACAGGTACTTCTACATCAATTGCAACAGCTTCGTCTGCTGCAGCAGGTTGAACATGTGATGTGCGAACGGTTTCGTTGCATACAAGACCAAAACCAAATAAATAAGCGGCGAATACGAATAACATTTTCATAGTTTTATTTTTTAGAGCGGTTAATATTTAATTGATGCTCCAAAGATACGCTACAGTACTTTGCATTGCAAGGTACTGTATAAACAAATAGACAAACCTGCTCTTCTTACCCATTAACTCCTTTAAAAATCAGATAAAACCTTGGCTATAAAAGCGCCAGCCTTGCCATATCTTCTTGTATATGTGCCGCTACGCTTAAAACACATTTTGCAACAATTCCTGAAGCTGTTTTGCAGAGTTCTCCTGGCAATTACTTTGCCTCCTGAAAATACTTCTGATAAATTACCGGCCCGGCTCAGCAATACACAGGTCAAAAAGAAGTACTTTTGTGTCATTTTACTTTAGATATGGAAGATCTGCAAGAGCGAATAGCAAAGACTTCGGAGAAGTCGAAAGAAGGTTTTAAGCGTGAAATAACGCTTTTTGATGCCATCATGATTGTAACGGGTGGTATGATTGGTTCGGGTATATTTATTGTAACTGCCGATATATCGCGCACCGTTGTAACGCCTGGCAACATGCTGCTGGTGTGGGTGCTGTCGGGTTTCCTGACAATGGTAGGCGCTATCAGTTATGGCGAGCTTTCTTCTATGTTTCCCAATGTGGGCGGCCAGTATGTATACCTGAAAGAGGCATTTAATAAAATGGTGGCCTTCCTGTATGGCTGGACTCTTTTCCTGGTAATCCAAACAGGTATTATAGCAGCGGTAGCTGTGGCCTTTGCACGCTTTACCGGTGTTATCATTCCCTGGTTCAGCGAGAGCAATGCCTTGTTCTCTTTTGCAGGTCGTAACTTTACCACCGTACAACTGCTGGCAATCACCAGTATTATCTATCTTACTTATATTAACTCCAGGGGCGTGAAAAGCGGAAAGCTGATTCAGAACATCTTCGGCAGCACCAAGCTTATCGCTCTGTTTGGCCTGATTCTTTTTGGATTCCTCTTCGGGATAAACGAGACTGCTGTTCAGGCAAACTTCTCCGACTTTTGGGGTGAGGCAGCCACGGCAGCGGGTACACCAGACGAAATTCCGCCGACAGGCTGGGCATTTATATCGGCTATAGGTATTGCAATGGTAGGAGCGCTTTTCTCTTCCGACTCCTGGAACAACATTGGGTTTTCCGGCGATGAAATCGTAAATCCGAAACGTACCATTGTAATGAGTATGGTGATAGGCTCTGGTATAGTAACCGTTATTTACCTGCTCATTAACCTGGTATACCTGTTGGTGCTGCCTATAAATGGAGATCCTGCGGCAGCTGATGCCATTGGGCAGGGTATAAAGCACGCCACCAACGATCGTGTGGCTACCGCAGTAGCTGATGTCATAGGCGGATACCCTGCTACGATTGCCATTGCTATCCTGATCATGATCTCTACGTTCGGATGTAATAATGGGGCTATTTTATCGGGAGCCCGCGTGTATTATGCCATAGCAAAAGATGGATTGTTCTTCCAGCGTATGGGGCACCTGAATAAGAACGGAGTACCTGCTGCAGCTCTTTGGCTACAGTGCATCTGGGCCTGTGCTCTCTGCCTTTCCGGTTCGTATGGCCAGTTGCTCGATTATGTGATTTTTGCGGTTATGCTGTTCTACATTCTTACCATAGCAGGTGTATTTGTGTTAAGAGTAAAACGCCCGGACCTGCCACGCCCTTACAAGGCCTTCGGTTATCCTATCCTGCCGGCGCTTTACATCCTTTTAGCATCCGCCATTTGTATTACCTTGCTTATCTACAAACCTTATTTCACCTGGCCCGGACTAATTATAGTTGGCCTGGGTATTCCTGTGTATTATTTCTTCGGAAGCAAGTTTAAAAGCGAGGCAGCATCTTAAGCTAACAGAAAGGGCCGCTGTAGAAGCAGCCCTTTCTGTTTAAAACTTCTGTTTCCCCTCCAGGAAATCCCGGTACCAATGTCCTGAATCTTTAATCGTACGTTGCTGGGTTTCATAATCGATATACACCAGGCCAAAGCGGGGATGATAGCCTTCTGCCCATTCAAAATTATCTACAAAGGACCACACGAAATACCCCTGCACCTTTACCCCCTCCTGCTTTGCGCGCAGTACCTGATGCAGGTAACGTTGCAGAAAATCTACCCTGTTGGTATCATGCACTTCCCCATCCAGCAACTGATCGGCAAAAGCCGCACCGTTTTCAGTTACAATCAGTTTCTTAATGCCTTTGTACTGGTTATACTTGTGCAGAATGTGGTAAATGCCTTGCGGATACACCTCCCAGTTCATCTGCGTTTGCGGCACGCCCCGCTTTTTAGGCGGCACCAGGTTTGCCTGCACAAAAGGCGTCCAGAAAGAGTGCTTCACTACTTCCCGGGTATAGTTCTGAATCCCGATAAAGTCGAAGTCGAACTTAACTTTGTCTTCATCTCCCGCCAGTATGTATTTCTCGATGCGGCGCATAAACTTCAAGTCCTGCAGTGGGTAGCCCAGGCCAAGTGATGGTTCAATAAAAAGCCGGTTCAGCAACGCATCTACACGTATAGCAGCCTTGATATCTTTCTCCTGGGGCCTGTATGGTTCCACGTGTGAACAGGAGAAAGTCGTGCCGATTTCTGCACCAGGAAGCAGGTCCCTCAACACACGCCCGCCTTCTGCCTGGCAAAGCGTGGCATGATGCACCGCCGGAACAAAACCCTTAAAGCCTATGCGCCCTGGTGCATGCACGCCTAAAAAGTATCCGGCTCCGGTAAACACCATTGGTTCGTTCAGCACCATCCAATGTTTTACCCTATCTCCGTAATGTTTGGCACAAAGCGCCGCATACTCCTGAAACCAGCCTACTATATCTCTGTTTGCCCAGCCACCTTTTTTCTCCAGTTCATACGGAAGATCCCAATGGTACAGCGTTACCCAAGGTGTAATCCCCAACTCAAGGCAATGATCTATCAACCTGTTATAGTAGTCGATGCCTGCTTGGTTGGCGCGCCCATGCCCGTCAGGCAGCAGGCGTGGCCAGGACAGTGAAAAACGAAAATTCGGAATGGAGAGCGACTGCATCAGCTCCAGATCGTCGGGATAGCGGTTAAAGAAGTCGCAGGCGAAGTTGCCGTTATGGTTTAGCTTTACTTTGCCCTTTTTACCAGAAAAAACGTCCCAGATAGAGGCGCCTTTGCCTTCTATATCGTGTGCTCCTTCAATCTGATAAGCTGCTGTAGAAACGCCCCAGGCAAAATCGGCGCCGAAAGCTGCTCTTTTTACAGCAGCACTGTGCTCTATGGCTCCAGGAGGATGTTGATTAGAAGTGAATATAGTTTGATCTGCTGTTTGTTTATCGCTTTTAGCGTTCATTTCCATGCTGTGTTTCTCCCAACTGCTTAACGCGATTTTATTGCCCGGGATGAGTCTTCTGTATCTGATTTTCTACCTCAGGTATTTTCCTGCACAATTCTGCTTACAATAGCTGCTGTTTCGTCGGGATAATCTACGGCTACAGGCTTGCCATGCAGCAGCCACTCCTGTATGGCAGGCAGGTGTTTTTTCTTAAGGCTTTTAATAGTAGGCACGCCCATGTGCTTCAGCACTGCCGCATTGCAAACCTGCTCAAACTGGTTTTTCATAGGTACTACCAGCAGCTTCTTTTGCAGGTACAACACTTCTGATGGCGTTCCGAACCCGGCAGCACAGAGCACACCTGCCGAAGAAGCCATACTTTTCAGGAACGCCTCGTTCTGTATCGGCTGCACCGACACGTTTTCGTACTGAAAGGCTTGCTTATTATGTTTTGAATATACCTGCCACTCTACATGTTTAAAATGCATGAGCCTGTTTACGATTTTATGATCGTCGTGGGCAGGCAGGTAAACTGTATAATGTCCTTTATTGCTTATCTCCAGTTCCCGCACCTGCCTGCGTATGATCGGTGTAAAGATGGTGTCGTCGAAGCGGGCAAAATGGAAGCCATATTGTACAGTAGTAGGAGAATAATTCTTTAAGACAAACTTGCCTATAAAATCAGCTTCTTCGGGTTTGGGCACTTTAGGATTAAGCACCGACACCTGGTTGCTTAGCCCGACACAATGTTTCTTTGCCATGGCACAGGCCCAGGAGGAAATAGGCTCAAAATCTGTAATTACCAGGTCGTAATCCTTAACGGGCAGTTGCCGCACTTCTTTGTAAAAGCTTCTGGAGTTAACCTGGGCCAGAGTACGCAGGTAATCTATACCGCCGCTTTTTCCGAAGATAAAGCTTAGCCCTTTAAGCCGGTATTTCACCGGATAAGGCAAATTCAGATCAACCTGGCACCCACTCACCAGAATATCCAGCTCTCCATGATGCTGTAAAGCCGGAATTACATCCATTGCCCTGGTCAGGTGACCGTTGCCTGTCCCCTGAATAGCATACAATATTCTCAAGCAGTTTTCAGGTTAAATTCCACCATCAGGCTCTGGAACAGCTGCACGTTTGTTGGTACCAGCTCTTCGTCTTCCTCCTCCACCAGGGCCACATCATCCTGGAACTTGTAAAGGCTCCACTCTCCTTTATCATACTCCAGGGCAGTCAGGTTCTCGATCCAGTCGCCTGAGTTAAGGTAGGTAACAGTGCCTTCCTCTTTGGAAATTTCCTTCATTTCGGGGTGATGGATATGACCGCATACCACATAGTTGTAGCCATTGGAGATGGCAATATCAGAGGCGGTCTCCTCGAAATTGTTAATAAACTTGACAGCACTCTTTACCCGGTTTTTTATGTTGCGGGAGAGGTGTACCTTTTTTCTGTCGAACTTCCGGCAGAAAAAGTTTACCATGCTATTAATCAGAATTAAGAGATCGTAGCCATGTGCTCCCAGTTTTGCCAGCCATTTGGAGTGCTGCATAGTTACATCGAACACATCTCCATGAAACACCCAGGCTTTTTTGCCATCCAGCTCCAGCACCAGCTTGTTCACAATCTGAAAGGAACCCATTTTAAAGCCAACGAATTTACGCAGCATTTCATCGTGGTTTCCCGTCACGTAATACACCTTGGTACCTTTCGCGATGAGGCCTAACAGGTACTTCACCACTTTCATGTGGGAGGCGGGCCAATAGCTTTTACTAAACTGCCATATATCAATAATATCCCCGTTCAGGATGAGGATCTTCGGCTTGATGCTTTTGAGGTAGGTCAGCAGTTCTTTTGCCTGGCAGCCATAGGTACCAAGGTGTACATCTGAAATAACGGCTACTTCTACTTTTCTTTTTTTTGCCATTCGAAAGGCGAGGATAAGAGATTTAAGTTCGGTTGAATTTAAAAGGAGAGTAGAATGAGTGTAGCCTGTACAGGAAAATGCTCAGCAGCTTTCCCGCTGCCAACTGCATTAAGTTTTTTGCCTGTTTCATAGTATTGTTGTTTTTGTTGAAAACTGCCTTTGGCTAAAGCATTTTTTCTTCATACCAAAGCTACTAAACCAGTATTAACTACAGGTTATGAGATGGTTATGATTACGTTAAGGATTTTAAAGACCTTGCTTCTGCGAGTGTCAGAATATTGCACAGCAAAAAGACAGGTGGTGGTAGGGGAATGTGCGAAGCTAAACGGAAGGTCCAAAACAATCCTTATCTTCACCCGTAAATTTCAACACATCAACAACACCCTATTTTGGCTACAGAAGCAAAAAGCAGGCGCAGCACCATTTACTTCGTCAGCGGGTTAGGGGCCGACTGGCGGGCTTTCCAATTCCTACGTTTGCCGCCCGATCAGCCGTATCAACACGTTCCCTGGATTGCTCCTGACAGTATAAACGAACCGCTTCAGGAGTATGCGAGAAGGCTGGCCGTTCAGATAACGGACCCTAACCCGATTTTGATCGGGCTTTCTTTTGGTGGTGTAACAGCCATCGAACTGGCCAAGATACTCCACCCCAAAAAGGTAATCCTGATTTCCAGTTTGTCTACTTCCCGTGCTTTACCCTGGTACTACCGCCTGATGGGACTACTCCGGATGCACCGGTACACGCCTATGAGCCTGCTGCGCAGTCTGCACCCTATAGCACCACTGCTGTTTGGTGCCAGATCTGACTATGAGAAAAAGCTGCTCAAAGAATATATCCTCACTACCAACGAAACATACCTGAGGTGGGCGCTGGGACAACTGCTGAACTGGAAGCAAGCAACTGTATGGCCCGGCCTGGTACATATTCATGGCACAGCTGATCGTATTCTTCCTTTGCGCGACAGGCCCGATATCATCAAGATAAAAGGTGGGGAACATTTGATGATCACACACCGCTTCGATGAAATAAATGTTATCTTGAACCGCATTTTAGAAGAAATACAACAGGTATGACAGATAAGAACAGATATATTGTTACCGTACAGGATGGTCAGCAGGTAGACCTTACGCAGGCAAAAGTGGTAAAAAGCAATAATTTATACCCTTTCGGACAACACAATTATGCCATTTATGAAACACCAGAAGGTTATTTTATAAAGGGATTGAATACAGGAGCGCGTGAAATTATGCTTACTTGCTACGAACTGATAAATGAAGAAGAGGCATACACGTATAAGCATCCTTACATCAGAGAAGACGAATTTTAAGCATGCAGTTCAGCTTTTGGGAGCGCGACACGTACTTCGGCAACCTTGATGTGCTCGTGATTGGCAGCGGTATAGTTGGCCTGAATGCGGCACTGCACCTGAAAAACACACAGCCACAGCTGAAGGTGATGGTTGTAGAACGGGGCTTGCTACCAACAGGTGGAAGCTCGAAGAATGCAGGCTTTGCCTGCTTCGGCAGCCCCTCCGAACTGCTCGAAGATCTTAGCCGCCATTCCGAAGATGAGGTATTCAGCCTGGTGGAGCGTCGCTGGAAAGGGTTGCAACGCCTGCGCCACAACCTGGGCGATTCCGCTATCGACTATCATCGCTGGGGCGGCTATGAACTTTTCGATGAGGAAGCGCTTTACGAAACCTGTGCTGATCGGTTAAGCTATTTTAACCGCCACCTGCAAAGGATAGTTGGCGAACCCGATATTTACCGACATGCCGACCATAAGATCGATGCTTTTGGATTTAACAAGGTACTGCACCTGATCGAAAGCACAGCAGAAGGACAGATAGATACGGGCAAAATGATTCTGGCCCTTACCCAAAAAGTACAGTCGATGGGAGTGCTGGTACTGAATGCACTGGAAGTAAAGCAGCTATACGATGAAGGTACAGGCATAGCAGCCACTACCGATAAAGGTATTACAATAAAAGCCCGGGCTGCTTTAGTGGCCACCAATGGCTTTGCGCAACAACTTCTGCCCAACCTTTCTGTTGTTCCTGCCAGAGCACAGGTACTGATTACCAAACCCATACCAGATCTAAAAGTTAAAGGCACCTTCCACTACGACAGAGGCTATTATTATTTCCGCAACATTGGCAATAGAGTTTTATTTGGAGGAGGCCGCCATCTTGATTTTAACGCAGAAGAAACGTCCGAACTTGGTTTAACAGACCTGGTGCAACAGAAACTGGAAAAGCTGCTTCAGGAGGTAATTTTGCCGGACACACCTTTTGAAGTGGAACATCGCTGGAGTGGCATTATGGGTATGGGCAACGAGAAAACAACTCTTGTTCAGCCTGTTTCAGAAAAAATTAGTTGCGCTATTCGTTTAAGTGGCATGGGTGTCGCCATTGGCTCTCTGGTTGGCGAAGAAGGAGCCGAACTGGTTATGCAGCAACTGTAATCAGTTATTTTTTGTACATAAAAAAGGGAAACTGTGGTGTCAGTTTCCCTTCTACATATAATTCATCATACTCAGGCGGTTATCCATTTAGTAGTATTTTGGTATAACATAGCAGCCGGCACCTTTCTTATGGATTCCTTTTCTGCTTTATAAAATAACTGATACTCTTCTTCCCCTAATTCCTCTCTTAAAGCAATGTGAAACTGGGCTAGTTCCGGATACAATTGGTTTCTTTCCTGTCGCTCTTGCGGATTGCTGCTGTTAAAATCATAAAAGCTCTTTTTCATAGCTGTCTTATAAGTTAATAAATTGATTTATAATATGTTCGAAAGTTAACATACTCTTAATAAACTTTAATTGTTATAGTAAATTCTAACATATAATGCATAACAACGGCTGTAGAAGCACGCTTACTAAAAAAGAAACCGACTACACCAAGAAGATATAGTCGGCACCTAAAATAAATTGTATTTCTACTGCCATTCAGATTTACTTTGGCAGCTTTATTGAGCGTACTTCAGCAAAAAAGATCAGAGCCTACTTCAGGCCCAGCACTTCTACTCCCTGCTCAAACACTACGTCTACAGGAATATTGGCACTGCTCAGTTTGTCGAGGCTCTTCTGCAAAGATGCATCTATCTGCCCCTGCTCATTCAGAAGTTTACCTACACCGGCATAATCGCCATTGCCTTGCAGTGTCAGGATAAGCTCTGAAAGCTTATTCATAGACTCACGCATTTTTATATAGTTTACACGGTACTTGCCGCTTTGTGCCTCGCGCTCAAAAGCGCCGTTTTCTTTAAAGAAATTGAAGCGTACCATATTGGCTTTACCATGCGCACTGGCTGCACCAAAACGAACAGAGCGGAAAATGCCTGCCAGAAAAGTAGTGTAATAATCTTCCAGGCTACCTTCTACCTCTCCTTTCTCATGCAGCTGAGTTATCATATATAGTCCCAGGATATCGGCTTTGCCTTCTTCCAGGGCACCTGCATGTTCTTGTAGGGCATCGCGCACCGTTCCTTTTCCATTTATCGTGTTCTTAATTCCAAGCCCATGTGCTACTTCATGAAACATGGTATTAGCAAAAAAAGCATCAAAGGTAACATGCTGCTTCTGGTCATCTACAATCAGTTCGTTGGCAATAGGCACCATAATTTTGTCGAACTTCGCCTGCATAGCGTTCTTTAGCTGTAACCGGCGCGTTCCTTTCTGTAACTGCACCTCTTCGTCGTTTGGCAGGTTTATCGCTATAGTTTTGCTTCCGGCATTGCAATCGCCTGCATAATATACCACATCGTAGGCATTCAGATCTGCATCGGAACCCGGCATTTCCTTTTTGTAGCTGGCACCAACCGGCAGGCCACGCTGTAGCTCAGGCAGGAAAGCTGCGTATTTCTCCAGCCGCTTACTCCACTCCATGTCTTTAATAAGTATGTAAGCCTCGTGTGCTGATTTGTAACCATACAACTGATCCTCATAATTTTCGATTGGCCCGATCACCACGTCTATTTTATTTGTTTTCATATCCATCCAGGCCATATCACTGGGCTGGTAATTATCGGTGAGCAAGGCCTGGGCACGCATGTTCAGGTATTTCTTCAGGCCTGCATCATCGGTTAAACTGGCTGCTTGGCGCATTAAGTCAGCGGCACGTTCTACCTGTTGCTTAAACTGTACGTGATACGGCACTGTCACCAGCTTTCCGTTATCATCGCGACGCAAGAAAGTATACTGGCTGTTTTTATCTGGCAGATTCGCTTTCTCAAATTCTTCTTTTGTCATGTCGTGCGGGTAGAAATTAGACCCCGCAGGTTTAGGCCCGACACCAGGTATAAAGGGTTTATTATCGTCTAACCTGTCCCAGGGGCCATAGTTGATCTGCACATACTGTTTGGCAGCATCTGAAGTGAGGGCTGCTAAAAGCGAATCCTGTTTTCCATAGGCCTCATACCAGAAAAGCTGATCCATAATTTGTGCGGCCTCGATCAGTAGCGGGACCATCTGGCGCTCGTTGCTACTTAAGCTGTTTATATCTGCTGTCAGGCGAACGCTGGTATAGGTATTCAGCTTTTGCTGTAGTGCCGTGTCTGCCTCAGATTGTTCAGAAGCGGTAGCACTGGCATCTTCAGGCTTATTGCTGGTACAGCCAAGGGTTATTGCTGCCAGGGCCGAAGCAACCATAAAATGACGTGGTTTCATATAGTCGTTTTGTTTCGTTTAGCTGATGGAAATTAGGAAATTTTGAGCGGGAGACAAAAGCTTTCTTTAAAGCGACAGATGTAGAGTTTTAATACGACACAGGGACCATTAGCAAGACACAAACTTTTTATTAGGAGCTATATCTTAGATGCTAGACTTTTTTGTCCTGTTGTAAATCTTTATCGGCAATGCAATTGCCTGCTACATATATAATTCTCCTATAGCATCTGTTTATTTAAAAGGCCAGAAATCATTATACTAACTTTTAATAATCAACGCAAAATGACTTTCCAAAATAAAATCGTGCTACTTGATACGTGCTACGTATGTCGCATTTTACAGCCTGCCCCCTATTACTACCTTTTCTTTGTGCATGCTTTTTTGCCCGTTCAGATCAAAGAGTTCGATGTACAGAACATAATAACCCATAGCTGCTTTGCTGCCATCATCCCGAACACCGTCCCAGCGGAAGAACCCGTTTGTAGCTAGCAGCTCATTCCGTGCCAGCTTTCTGATTTCTCTGCCCTGCGCATCAAAAACAGTAATGTTGGCAACAAAACCATGGGCGGTTGTACTATAGTTGATGGTGGTAAAATCATCATAGCCATCATCATCGGGAGAAAAGACCTTTGGATCTACCTGAAACATTTGCTGCGCCTGCACCTCTGCCTGCGACTGCGAGTTGCGGTAACCAGGCGTAGCATATCCTACTGTACTGGCTGCCGAATGAAAGTTACTGCCTATAGTTGGCCCCTCCAGCCTGATCCGCTCCAGAGAAACACCGTTCAGGTCGTCGATCAGGTTAAAGTGCATGCGTTCGCTATAGGTGAAGCGGTCGGCTACGCGTGTATCGGGTTGCAATACCACCACTGTCCCTGCTGCATCAGGATAAGACGGCAGACTGCTCATGCGCAGAAACGTCTCCTCGCGGGCAGCAGGATAATTCATTTTAATATTTTCCGGATTAGAGCTTAGCACCACATACTGCCCTGGCCTGAGCACATAATTGGAGCCAGTTATTACTCTTAAATTGGTGATGCTGTCGCTGCTGGTATTGGCCAATTGCCAGTTTTGCAGGTTGATGAACTTATCGCTGCGATTTACCAGCTCTACAAAATCAGAGCCTCCTGATCGGGGGTTAAAAAGCACCTCATTAATAACTACATCGCCCGGCTCGGGTGCTGAGGGTAAGGCAAAGGTAACCTGCAAAGGTTGGCTGCTTGTGTTTCCAGAGCAGTCCCTGATCCTGCTGGCCAACAAGGTGTATAGCGTTCGCTCCTGCAGCGGAGAGTCCAGGATTAGTTCTGCCTGTGTAAACAGCGGACCCTGTACCAACACACTTGTGATAGGTACACTCGGATTTAAACTATAGTTAGCCACAACGGCAGCCTGGGTGCTGTCTAGCTTTTCGTTGAAACGAAGTAACAAGCGTGTGGGCGAAACTGCAAAAGCATCTTCCAGTACAGGTGCTGTATTATCGGGGTTAGAAGCTGCTACGGAATTAGCCTGCGCAGGCGTTCCTCCACGAGGATCAGTGGAGGAAGTCCAGTTTTCTGCTCCGCCACAAGGATTAGCAACGTCAATCATTTCGAGACTCCAGCCACCATTGCGCTTGCTGTTATCGCGATACCAGGTATCGCTATATTGCACGGCATAAATCAGCCTGCCGTTTGGCTGGCGCAACTGCAGCAGTTCACCGCTGTTATTCAGGCTCGGAAAATTACTGATGCCGATGGCTCTGCCGAACTGCGTAAAGCTGGCAACAGAATTATTCGGAACGATAACCGCATACTCTCCGGGCAATAACTGCGCATTGGGCAAAGTAGCAGTAGAAGTAGCATCTGCATAGCGGATTCCCTGCAACGTAAGCACTTTGTCTGTGGTAGCATTGTAAAGCTCAATATACTCTTGGGCAGGCAAACCGACAGCCGGCGACTCCCGCGCCATGATTTCGGTAATGATCAGTTCGTTGTAACCTGGTAGTACGGCTGGTGGCACATACATAAAGCTTCTTTCAATCGGGCTGGTGATGGCGTTCCCATACAAATCTGCCAGATTTCCTATCACTAATGTATTGGTTCCGACACTGTAATTCTGAGCAAATACTAATCGCACGGTTCCCGCCTCTGTTAACTCCGCTACCACTGGCCTGGTGTTACCGTTCAAGGTATAATTTGCAACCTGCTGCGCCTGTTCTGGATGCAGCGGCTCATTAAAGCGCAGGACCAACTCCTGCGGGTTAGTTGTTTGCAGTTCTTCCAGCAGTGGCGGCTGTGTATCGGTTATGCTGAAGTCATCAAAATAAAAACGCTCTCTGTTAGCTGAAGTATAACGCGCCACTACGCCAAAATAAGCAGAGCGCCTGATGGCAGCATCTGTTACCGTACCCTGACTCACAAAGTTCTGGCCAGTGCCAGTTACATCAATCCACAGCTGCCACACATGCTCTAAGCTGCGTGTTACCCGCACTCTCACCACATTATTACTGGTACCAACCGTTCTGTCTGCTCCATCTATAATCTTTACGGCTGCTCTCCCTGCCTCTTTTCTGTACAGGCTCACCTCATCCTGCGTATTGCCGATGCGCACAAAGTATCCGCTGGTAGCTGCGTTATTCATATCTTCGGAGCCAGCCATCAGGTATATATCGGCATAATTAGTGGCAGACGTAGCAAAGCGCAGGTTTGCCCAAAACTCCCAGGTGGTGCCTACTACTGCCTGCGAAGCCGTAGCCAGCTGTAAAACAGTGCCTGTTACTGCCGGGCCAGCACTCTGTAATTGTCCTTCGGCATTAATTCTGAAGCTGTTGGTATTGCCTGTCCAGGGCGGGTTCTGCGTAAAGTCGCCATCCGAAAAGTTTTCCTGGAGCTGGGCAAATAAAATGAACGGAAATAGCAGGAATAGAGTGAGTAAAGTTTGTTTCATGTATACATTTGTGCCAAAAACTTATTTACTTTGCACCCCCGCGTAAAGTTTGACTCAAACGTGGTAGCACTCACAAACATCTAAGGCATGTAAGGGCAGTGCTAACCAGTAAATAAGTTTTATACGTGATGTTGTAGAACTTTTACGGGAACCAGGAAGATGAGTTAAAGCAGAGGAGATTAGTTAGAAATTTAGAAGATTAAGAAGTTCAGGGAGTGCAGTATATTGGTTCTTGCTAAAACTGAAGAGTAATTTCTTCTAATTTACCAGCACATTAAACATTGAGCACATTAGTAATTTATATAAACCTTTAAACAATGAAAGTAGCAGTTGTAGGCGCCACAGGATTAGTTGGCGGTGAAATTTTGAAAGTGCTGGCGGAGCGTAACTTCCCGGTAACAGAATTATTGTTGGTTGCTTCAGAAAAGTCTGTTGGTAAACAGATGGAGTTTAAGGGTAAACAGATAAAGGTTATCGGAGTAGAAGAGGCGATTGCCGCTGCTCCGCAAATTGCGATCTTCTCTGCCGGTGGCAGCACTTCACTGGCGCTGGCGCCTCGTTTTGCTGAAGCAGGTACTACTGTTGTAGATAACTCTTCTGCCTGGCGCATGGATCCTACCAAAAAACTGGTGGTACCGGAAATCAATGCAAAAGAGCTTACAAAAGAAGATAAAATTATAGCGAACCCGAACTGCTCTACTATTCAGATGGTAGTTGCCCTTAACAACCTGCACCAGGAACTGAAGGCGAAACGCATTGTAGTAAGCACCTATCAGTCGGTAACAGGTACTGGGGTAAAAGCAGTTGATCAGCTAATGAATGAGCGTGCCGGCAAAGAAGGTGATAAAGCTTACCCTTATACCATCGACCTGAACGTGCTGCCACACATCGACGTGTTCCAGGACAACGGTTACACCAAAGAGGAAATGAAGATGATCCTGGAAACCAAAAAGATCATGAGCGACGACTCTATACGTGTAACCGCTACAGCAGTACGTATTCCGGTAATGGGCGGCCATTCGGAATCGGTAAACGTGGAATTTGAGCATGATTTTACGCTGGATGACATCTACCGCATTCTGGGCGAAACAGAAGGCGTAGTTGTGGTTGACGACGTGAAAAACCTGCAATACCCGATGCCAAAAGATGCACACGGCAAAGACGAGGTTTTTGTAGGCCGTATCCGCTTAGATGAAACGCAGCCGCGCACCGTGAACATGTGGATTGTAGCGGATAACCTGCGCAAAGGTGCCGCTACCAACGCCGTTCAGATTGCCGAGTATTTGGTAGAGAAAGAGCTGGTATAGTTGTTAGACGTTAGATATTAGAAGTGAGATTTCTTGTTGTTTAGCAACAGGGGGGTGATAAACAGAAAAGCTGCTTCGGAAACGGAGTGGCTTTTTTATTTTATCCAGCTTCTGTTTTGTTTTAAAATATCACAAGTTGTTAATTTTTAAAAAGAGCTGCTTAAGAAAAGATTTCTCAAGTAAGCAGTAACCAGACATAGTCTTTCTACTTCTTCCTGTATACAACTATTATTAACAGTAGTAACAAAACAGGAGCAGTAAACTATTGCCAGCTTTTCTTTGATAAAAAATATACTTAAGAATTAAGTAATCTTTCCCCTGATAAAATATTACCTCCTGTATTTTATCAACCTCCCGCTTTCATCAAAGACCTAAGCTATACAACTACATTGTTGCGCCTCATAGTAAATCTTACTAAGATATACTTTTGCCACACAGAAATAGCTACAATAAAAATTTATTGATATTCAATAAATTTTTATTGTAATATGAAAATATCTCTTTATACTTGTAGTATACAAATTCATCAAAGCCATGAAAAAAGTTACTCTTTCTGGGTTCACTTTTATTCTTATATACCAGCATTTGCCTTGAACCCGTTTTACTCTCAGCTTCCAAGAAACTAGCTCTCACCACAAAACAATGAACATTTGACTATACTTTCTATATCAATACTGATCTTTCACCTTGCCAATATTATACAATGAAAAAGAATGTAATCCTTAACATAGCCTCTATTATCTGCCTGTTTTTTTGCGCTGTCGCAATTATAAGCTTGTTTGTAACTACATTAGCTTTAATCCATTGGCACTTCAATCCAAATTTCTATGCTGACTTTCTGCTAGTAAATGATGGTCCTCACCCTACTAACTTTCTAGGATATGAAAGGAAGGAAACTTGGACCACTGCAGAAACACTTGAAATAAAGCAATTTGCATTGAATAATATTAGTCATATTCCTTTGTATTTAATCTACCTTCAATCAACGGCCATACATCTTATTGTCTTTTTTATTATGAAGGAATTTTTAACAATTATAAAATCGGTAAGGCTGGTACAGAGCTTCAGGACAAATAATATAACCTCATTTAGGAAAATTGGGAAGTACCTTTTTCTGTACTTTTTACTGACCAGCTACTATATCGTGATAGCTACACAGGGTGAATTTTATGGCTTCTACTTACATTTAACACCGCTGGTATTAATGCTTATTGCCTTTATCATGGCAGAAATATTCAAAGAGGGCAATATCATACTGGAAGAGAATCAACTTACTGTTTAACTATGCCCATTATTATAAATGTCGATGTAATGCTGGCAAAACGTAAAATGTCTGTTACAGAGCTATCTGAACGAGTAGGCCTAACAATGGCCAATATTTCAATCCTGAAGAATGGAAAAGCAAAAGCTATTCGTTTCTCCACACTGGAGGCACTTTGCAAAGTGCTGGAATGCCAACCTGGTGATATATTAGAGTATAGGCCGTAGCTACTGTTTACTCATTAAAAATCCACCCGGTACAACTCCTCCATCTGCTGCTGGTTTAGAGCAGCAGGCATGAGGCGAAACAGGGCGTTTCGGGATTTAACCAATAAAGGATTCTCCCACTGCGATACCGCTCCCAGCATTCTGGATAGGCGAATTACTTTAGAGGCTCTCGTAATTCTTCGCTTTTCATACCTGGCAAGAGCAGCAGTGATGTCTCGCTCCTGCTCCAGGCATTGCCCTAACACCACGGCATCTTCTATGGCCTGACATGCCCCCTGCCCCATATTGGGTGTGGTAGCATGGGCTGCATCACCTAACAGCACTATACGCCCGAAAGCATATTGCTTTAGCGGCTTCAGGTCGGCAATATCGTTCCAGAGTAGCTGTTCAGGTTTTGTAGCATTTAGTATGGCAGGCACTGCTTCTGGTAAATTTTCAAAATGTTCTGCCAGGTCGGTTGGTGTCATTTGCCGCATACGCGCATCCTGGGCTGGCGCATTTATACAAGCATACCAATATATTGAGTTTCCCTGTAAAGGAGCAATACCTACGCGCCCTTGCGGAGCCCAGGTTTCAGCCGAAATCATTGTATTGATTTCTACTCCCGGGTTATCCGTTACGCCACGCCAGCAGGTATAGCCTGCATAGCGTGGTTGACTATCGGGTAAAAGCTGTTTCCTGATTCTGGAGTTAATCCCATCGGCAGCAATAAGTAAATCTGCTGTAGCGTGTGTACCATCTTCAAAAGTTACCTGCACCTGCTGCCCCTGTTGTATGACTTCAGCACAACGCTTGTTCAGCACAAGCGAGCCGGGCAGCAAATGCTGGTGCAATACTTCGTGCAGGTTTGCCCTATGGATAGCAAAGTTATTGATGCCATAGCGCCTGCTGAGCGGTCTGGTATCCATGTTGTTGATCACATGACCTTTTTCATCAAATATCACAAGGGCATTCAACTGCTTTCCTCTTGCCACAACCTGCTCTGCCACACCCAGCCTTTCCAAACCCTGAATGGCGTTGGCTGCCAACCCCACGCCTGCCCCTACTGGTTTCAGTTCAGGAGCTGCTTCGTATACCGTTGCCTCTATCCCCCTTTGCTGAAGTGCAATAGCGGTACATAAACCACCTATCCCACCTCCTACTATTATAGCTTTCATGGTTTATCTATGGCTGCTTTAGGTATAGGCACTCGCACGAACTGCTCACGCTGCGAGGCCATTTCAATGATCGCCTTTGCCTATCTTGGAATGATACATTCTTATCTTTGGAGGTGATGCTAATTCCGCTGTATACCTTCACCTGCATTAAAGGTATACCTGTACGGTCTTATCCGAAATAAATACCCACTATTGAATTAAGCTTTACCTAATCTTAGAGTCAAAGTGCTTCCAGAATTCTAGTTTTTCACTTTTAACTCTCTTTCAATCCGCTTCTTCCAAATACCTTGGCTACCCATTTTGGCAGAAACACAGAGCCCAGCAACAGGTAAGGATAATAAGTAATCAGGCGGTAAAGCACTACCACAATGCTGCTGAAGCGCCCCAGGAAACTAGCGAAAAAGCTTGGGAAAGCCATTTCTACAATACCGGCACCTCCAGGCGTAATGGCTACCAGCATCACAATCCAGAAAATCAGGTTGCGGGAAATAATAAGCATGTGCTCCCCGAAACTAACATCGGCAAAAGCGGCAATCAGGCAGTTTAGCAGGAAATAACGCGCACTCCAAACAAATACAGTAGAAATGATGGCCCGGGCCCAATAGTTAAAGCTATTGCCTTTTAGCTGTTGCGATGCCCACACAATTTCGTTGCCGTGCTGGAAAGCACTTACACGCCATCTGCGTAAAAAGCCCCAGGAAGTAACTTTTAACAACAGCCACTTAAATGCACGGGGCCGTACAAAAAGCGCATAGATCATGATAAAGGTATAGATCGCAATTAAACTATAGCTGATGTAGAAGGCCATCTTCAGGCTGTTTACATAATCTGGATCAAGGTCGAACTGCGGAAAAACCTCCCCTTGTGTGAGCAGCAGTACCAGTGGGGCCGCCACGATAAAAAACATATTATCCAGCACCGCTGTAAACATTACGTATGCCAGCGATTTGCCTAAGGGTATACCTTCTTTGTTCAGGATGATAGTGGCAATAGCTGTACCTCCTACCACAGAAGGTGTAATGGCCGAAGCAAACTCCCAGAGCATAATCACATCCAAGCTGTTTCGCCAGGAAAGAAATTTATCGGTTAAACTCCGGATGCGGTACATATAACCGGCATCGCGGATCACCAGCACCAGCACCGCCGCCAATAGCCACCATATGTTTGCCTCTGTTATGCCTTTCAGGTCGTTTAAGCGGTCGTCTTTAATAAAGAGCCAAACCGTTGCGCCTAACCCTAGCAGAACAGGAATGAGTATCTTAACAGGACTGAAATTTTTGAGAATTGTCTTTTTGTTCTGATCCATGAAGGTGTCGTCGCAACCTGTCTCCTTGTAAGATAATTTGCTAGCTTTTTTCTGTTGTAAAACTATAAACTATTCGGCAAAACGGGGAAGAGGTTTGAATATTTTAATGATTTTACAACAGGCTTAAACTTAATTTAAAATAAGCTGCGTTACCTGCGCCGTTTCCCCTTCGGAAACTGTTATTATAAAATCGTTGAAACCTTCGCCAATCTCTACGCCTATCAGGTTCAGCTGCAGCATATCCAGAATAGCCAGAAAGTTAAAGATCATACCAATTTTATCGGGGAAGGCGGAGATGATTTCCGAAAAGGCCATTTTCTTTCGCTGCTGAATTTTCTGCATAATGTAATCGCGCTGCTCCTCCAAAGTATAGGGATAGGTTATAATTGTATGCTTTGGCCGGCTTTGCTCTTCTTCGTAGCGGTTCATCACCTTCTCGAGCACCCGCATCAGCTTGTACAGGCTCAGGTCCTGCAGTTCATATTCAAAATGGTTGCTTTTAGCGATTTGCTCTACCTCACCCGCCAAGTTCCCTCTGCTCTCCTGTGCCAGGCGTGTTTCTTCCATAGCGGCCAGATCTCCGAGCACACTTTTATACTTCTTGTACTCGAGCAGGTGCTGCACCAGTTCCTGGCGCGGGTCAATTTCGTTGCCTTCTTCGTCTTTCTCGGTGCGCGGCAGCAGCATTTTCGCTTTAATGCGCATAAGCGTGGCAGCCGTTAAAATAAAGTCGCTGGCTACCTCAATGTTCAGCTGCTCCAGTTGCCTGATATATCCTATAAACTCATTGGTGATCTGGAAAATCGGGATATCGTGGATATCCAGTTCATCGCGCTCAATAAAGAATAGCAACAGGTCGAACGGCCCCTCAAACAACGGTAATTTTATCTCGAAACTCAATCTACTATAGTGTTTTAAGCGCCTGGCGCAGTTAGAAAACTGCAAAAATAAACAATTTAGTTTGATTAGATGCAACCATAGCTTTAGCATATAATATAACTATATGCTATACTTACAGGTATACATTCAAATCAGGTGCCTGAAACAGAAGTAGTTTAAATATATTGCCTCTTATTCAGTTCTGATTTAATTGCAAGATGAAGTGAAAAGAGCACAAATGGCTTCCCTTTTCTATTATTTTGTTAACTTTACGTTTTGTCCTGCAAATGAAATTCACTCGTTGCAAACTTTTGCAGGAAAAAGTTGTTGAAAGTCTATAAAGACAATTCTATGATTATTCAACCTGGAGAGCTGCTTGCCTCCATAGACACACCTGCCGACCTGAGGAACCTGAAGGAAGAGCAATTGTTGCAGGTTTGCCAGGAGCTAAGGCAATATATCATCGATGTGGTGTCTATCCACGGTGGTCATTTTGGTGCAAGTTTAGGTGTTGTAGAGCTAACTACAGCCCTGCACTATGTGTTTAATACGCCTTACGATCAACTGGTGTGGGATGTAGGCCACCAGGCTTACGGTCATAAAATACTGACTGGCCGCCGCGATAACTTCCATACGAACCGTAAGTATGGCGGCATCTCCGGCTTCCCGAAAAGAAAAGAAAGCGAATACGACACGTTTGGCGTTGGCCACTCCAGTACCTCTATTTCTGCGGCACTGGGCATGGCTGTTGCCTCACAATATAAAGGCGAAAACAACCGCCAGCACATAGCTGTAATCGGCGACGGTGCTATGACTGGTGGTATGGCTTTTGAAGCCCTGAATCATGCTGGTGTTTCTAATGCTAACCTGCTGGTTGTGCTTAACGACAACTGCATGAGCATAGACCCGAATGTGGGTGCCTTAAAGGAGTACCTAACCGACATCACCACATCTCGCACCTACAACAAGGTACGCGATGAAATCTGGAATATTTTAGGCAAAATCAGCAAGTTTGGCCCAAATGCCCGCCAGATTGCTTCTACGATAGAAGGTGTTTTTAAAACGGCTCTGCTGAAACAAAGCAATCTCTTCGAAAGCTTAAACTTCCGTTACTTTGGTCCGATTGATGGCCATGATATCAATCATCTGGTATCGGTACTGAATGATCTGAAACACATTCCGGGTCCGAAAATACTGCATTGCCTTACCACCAAAGGAAAAGGATTTGCCCAGGCTGAAAAAGAACAGACGAAATGGCACGCGCCGGGTCTGTTCGACAAAATCACGGGTGAAATTTATAAAACCTACCACGATACCCCGCAGCCGCCTAAGTACCAGGATGTTTTCGGGCACACTATGGTAGAACTTGCCGAACAGAACGATAAAGTAATGGGAGTTACCCCTGCTATGCCTTCTGGCTGTTCGCTCAACATTATGATGAAAGCTATGCCTGACCGTGCATTTGATGTGGGCATTGCGGAGCAGCATGCGGTTACGTTTTCAGCTGGCTTAGCCACACAAGGTATGATTCCGTTCTGCAACATCTACAGTACATTTATGCAGCGGGGCTACGACCAGGTGGTACACGATGTGTGTTTACAGGATCTGCATGTGGTCTTCTGCCTCGACAGAGCAGGTTTTGCAGGTGCCGACGGTCCAACACACCACGGCGCTTACGACATAGCCTATATGCGCTGCCTGCCAAACATGGTCATCAGTGCTCCTATGAACGAGCAGGAGCTTCGCAACCTGATGTATACTGCTACTCAGGAAGGTGCAGGTCCGTTTACCATTCGATACCCTAGAGGTGAGGGTGTTATGCCGGCCTGGCGTACACCTTTGCAGGTTATTCCTATTGGCAAAGGCCGCACTTTGCAGGAAGGTGAGGAAGTTGCGGTTCTTACCTTTGGCCATATCGGAAACTATGCGGTAGAGGTTTGCCAGAAGCTGAAGAAAGAGGGCATTACACCAGGCCATTACGACATGCGCTTTGCCAAGCCATTAGATGAAGAACTTCTGCACCATATCTTCCAGAAATACGAAAAAGTTATCACCGTGGAGGACGGCTGTTTACCCGGAGGCTTCGGCAGTGCAGTGGTAGAGTTTATGACGGATCACGGATACCAGGCACAGGTAAAACGCCTTGGCATACCAGACAAAATATTCGAACACGGTTCTCAAATGGAATTGCATCGGGATGCAGGCTTAGACCCGGCCGCTATTGAACGCACTGTAAGAGAAATGATTGCTTCAACGGTAAAAGTTTAATCGTAATACATACCTTAAAGATAAGATTTTAAGAAGCCTCTAATTGCCAAAGCACTTAGAGGCTTCTTGCTTTTCAGGAAAAAGACTTTGCGTTGCCAAGCATCACGATGCTTCCCCACTTCTGATTTTTAATTTCTAATTTTGAATTCTTTGAAAGCCTTGATAGAGAAGTTATGACAGACACTACTACATATACAGACACCGGCACTGGCGACGCGTTGGTTTTTCTGCACGGTTTCTGCGAAAGCAAGCAGGTATGGGAGGAATTTGCAAAGCCACTGGAGCAGAAATTCAGAATTATTGCGTTAGACCTGCCCGGGCATGGCCGCCATACCAGCAACTTAAACAGCAGCACCATGAGCATGGAAGGCATGGCTGACCATGTGAAGGAACAACTGGATATCCTTGGCATCCGAAAGTGCCTGATGATCGGGCATTCTATGGGAGGTTATGTAACTATGGCATTCGCTGAAAAATATAGTGCTATGCTTACCGGCATCTGCCTGTTTCATTCTTCTGCCCTACCCGATACCGATGAAAAGAAAGAGAACAGAAACAAGACCATTGATTATGTGGAGCGCCATGGGGTTGTAAACTTTATCAATCCGTTTGTGGAGCCTCTGTTCTACAGAGAGAACAGAGAACGACTGCAGGCAGAGATAGAACTACTGAAAGAGATTGGCAGACAAACCCCGCAACCAGCCGTACTGGCTGCCCTTGCGGCTATGCGCGACAGGCCCGACCGCAGCCAGGTACTTGCAGATCTGAAGTGTCCTGTGCTGTTCCTGTTCGGAAAAGATGACGGGGCTGTACCTTTAGAGAAAGCACTTGAACAGTGCCACCTGCCCAATAACAGCACGGTCTGCTTTTTAGGCAAAACCGGGCACATGGGCATGTTTGAACGCACGTATGAAACACGCAAGGCATTAGAAAAATTTGCAGAGACTATTTATGGCTAAGGCAGTGCCAAAACGAATTCTGCCTGTTATTGTACTCTCCCAGTTTGCAGGTACTTCACTTTGGTTTGCCGGTAATGCGGTACTGCCCGAGCTACAGCAATCGCTTCATATACAGGATAATGCCTTAGGCTTACTTACCTCTGCGGTTCAGCTTGGATTTATAATCGGGACGCTATGCTTTGCCGTTCTTTCGCTGGCAGACAGAGTATCGCCACGGCTTTTGTTCCTGATATGTGCTTTATCAGGAGCTGGTGCCAATGCGCTGGTGCTGGTCTTTGCGGATAATTTACCAATTGTTTTACTGCTGCGTTTTGTCACAGGCGCTTTACTGGCCGGCATATATCCTGTAGGTATGAAAATTGCGGCAGGTTGGTATAGTGGCAACTTAGGCAAGGCTATTGGTTACCTGGTGGGGGCGCTTGTACTCGGCACAGCCTTTCCGCATCTGCTCCGGAGCCTTGGTGCCAGCCTCCACTGGCAAAGCATGCTTTTGGTGGTTAGCTGTATAGCTGCTGCCGGAGGTATTTTAATGTATGCTTTTGTGCCTAATGGCCCTTTTCTGACTAAAGGTGCTGTTTTCGATTCGCGCAACATGCTGCACGTGTTCCGCGACAACAACTTCAGGTCGGCAGCACTTGGCTATTTCGGGCACATGTGGGAGCTTTATACTTTCTGGGCTTTTGTACCTGTTATCATCGCCAAACTTCTACCTGCTTTTACTCCCGAGCAAACGTCTGTCTGGGCTTTTATGGTGATAGCGGTGGGTGCTTTGGGTTGTATCGGGGGTGGGTATATATCAGAGCGCGCGGGCAGCACAAAGGTAGCTTTTGCTCAACTGCTTCTTTCAGGTATCTGCTGCCTGTTATCGGCAATCGTATTTCAGGATGTTGCGGCATTTATCATCCTGCCGTTTCTGCTTTTCTGGGGCATAGTGGTAGCAGGTGATTCTCCACAGCTATCGGCTTTAACTGCTAAAATGGCACCAAAACACCTGATAGGCACAGCCTTAACCATTGTTACTTCCATAGGTTTTGCCATCACTATCGTAAGTATTCAGCTGATGGGTTGGCTGTTAGCCCGGATACCTGTAGCCTATGCTTTTCCGCTGCTTATTCTTGGTCCTGTTATGGGGCTGCGCGCTTTACAGAAGCTACTCACAACTGTAAAGCAACAGCCCTAACACCAGGAAAGCCAGCATGAATGCTGGCTTTCCTGGTGTTAGGGCTGACTTCTGCCACCTGTTACTGTGCTTTAAGCTGCATTTCTCCTCCCTGGTTATCTTTCAGGCGCATTTCCTTTTCGGTTAGCTGCACCACTTCAAAGTTTTCTGTTACACTCTGATCCTGAAACTGCAGGCTTAGCCGTTTTGCAGCCTGATCAAATGTCCAGGTACCTGTTTCCAGAGTACCGCCGCCACCCAGAGCAAAACGTCCGTCAGAATAAAACTGCATGGTTTCTTCTTGTTCAGCACTCGATAATTTTTC
The DNA here is from genome assembly GCF_005491705.1 of Pontibacter sp. SGAir0037. Classification (NCBI taxonomy): domain Bacteria; kingdom Pseudomonadati; phylum Bacteroidota; class Cytophagia; order Cytophagales; family Hymenobacteraceae; genus Pontibacter; species Pontibacter sp. SGAir0037. The sequence goes on from NZ_CP028092.1 coordinate 3,434,642, forward strand.
TTTATCTCCTGAAGCGTTCAATTCTTTGGATGCTTTCCAGGTTTTACTTCCCGATCCTGAAATCATTTGCTGATCGCCCACTTTTTCGTTGTTGCCGCAGGAAGACACCACCAATACGAAGGCTACCAATAAGAATTGCCAGGCATTAACTATTCGTTTCATATTCGCATTCATGTTTTTCATAGTTAGGTTTATTTTACAAAATCCTGCAGCACCAATGGCTTCAGGATTTGATTGATTACGGTTAATCAGGGCATTAAGTTAATTGCCTGCTCCAGGGATACAACCAGCAGTACAAAACTATGTAACACAACAGGCGTATTTAGTTAAGTGGCAATCCTTTTTACAGGTTGCTGAATATGTTGAATCTAAATACCTGAAAATATGGGACTCAAAGATTTTTTTAAGAGAGGACAGGAAGAGCCTGCCAAAGGCGCTAACCAACCAAACATAACCGCAGGACAAACTCCTGATCATTCCTTTTTTACTCAGAAAGACGAGCAAAAAGTGACTGATCCTAGTGCAAATCAGGATGTATATACCGTGCAAAGCGGTGATTCTTTATCTAAAATAGCGAAGAAACACTATGGCAATGCAAACGACTGGACAAAGATCTATAATGCCAATAAAGACAAAATTGGAGATAATCCTGATCTGATCAGGCCAGGACAAAGGTTTGTAATTCCAAGGTAAAATTATCTGCCTTATATTTAAAGGGTGCTTAAGCCAAATAACTTAAGCACCCTTTCTTTTTGTGGTCGTGTAATTGCCTCTGACAGGTACTGCATGCAGTTATCCTGCACCTGCACCACTACCAGATCAGGGAATGGCACTGAGGCAAAATGGCATTTTTCTTTTCCGGGCTCTAACCAGGCTAGCTATTTGATTATCAAACAAATAAGCAGCCGTAACAAAACGAGCTAATTTATAACCGCAACTATTCTTTATTTCGGGAGTATATTAAGCACAAAACGGCCTTCGCCATACCTGTATGGTACCAATACAGTAGGTGTAATAATTGGCTACTATAGTCAATCGAGATCAAGGCGAACATAAATAATCAGCTAATTTTTTGATGTTCACCAGCTTTAATATTAAACAAAGGAAATACTTTTGAAAATATTTGTAAGTGACTACTTACTTTTATAAATTTGTATCGTATTTAATTTTTGGCCGAATAACTATAAATTCTTTAATACCAATGTTAGAATACATTAAAACAATTCTTTTGAAGGTAAGCTTCGATAAGATGCTTTTTGAGAAAGAACTAAAAAAAGCCTTTAAGGTTTTGGCTTTAGAAGAGATTCAGGACCTTAAAAAATGGTGTTACGACAAATTTTCCGGGGTATACCTCCGCATACTAAACAAAGTATTTGGCAAGACACAGATGGTAGCTTAATGAAGCTCGCCAGTATCTTCCATGAAGCAGATGTTTCGCACAAGCCCGTTGTAGCCGGTGCGCTTTACAGCTGACTTCTTGAAAAGCTGCGTAAACACCTCATGCGTTAACTCCTGCCAATCAGACGTTTTCATGTTCAGCAGGTGCGGGTGAGGTGCAAATGCAGGTTCCTGGTGAGGTTTGCTAAACCTGTTCCAGGGGCAAACATCCTGACAAATGTCACATCCAAAGACCCAATTGCCAAATTTCCCATTCATTTCATTTGGCAATTGGTCTTTTAACTCAATGGTAAAATAAGAAATACACTTGCTGCCATCCACTACATAAGGTTCTACAATAGCGCCAGTCGGACAGGCATCCAAACAACGGGTGCACGAGCCGCAGTAATCCTTTATCGGCCCGTCATATTCCAGTTCCAGATCTATAATAAGCTCAGCTATAAAGTAAAAGCTACCTACCTGCGGTGTAATTAGGTTGCTGTTTTTACCTATCCAGCCTAAACCGCTTTTTTTAGCCCAGGCTTTATCGAGCACTGGTGCGGAATCTACGAAGCAACGCCCTCCTACTTCTCCTATTTCTTCATGTATGGAGGCCAGCAGTTCTTTCAGCTTATCTTTTATAACAAAGTGATAGTCGGTACCATAGGCATACTTCGAAATTTTATAAGTATTTTCTTCTGGCTGCTTCTCTTCAGGAAAGTAGTTTAAAAGCAAAGAAACAACCGATTTTGCCCCATCTACCAGCAGCCGTGGGTCAAGGCGCTTATCGAAATGGTTCTCCATGTACTGCATCTTGCCGTGCATCTGCTGGTTAAGCCAACGCTCCAGGCGCGGAGCCTCTTCTTCCAGAAATTCAGCTTTGGAAATACCGCAGTACATAAAGCCCAGTTCCTGAGCTCTTTTCTTTATCAGTTGAGTATGTTGTGCTTTTGTCAAAGTAATGTTGTGTGCCGTATCATGTTACAGGTAAACAAAATTACGGCAATTTAAATCCATTATGTAATTTTTAGCAGAGAGAGGCTTCCGTAACAGATGCCAAAGCACCCAAAACAAAGAAGCAGGCTTTCGGCCTGCTTCTTACGTAATCAACAAACAACTAAAATTTAATCAAATAAAGTACCTGTTAACGCCTGCTGAGGCGGTATCTTGCCAAGGTGCCTGTAAGCGGCTTCTGTAGCTTCACGCCCACGGGCTGTCCGCATTATATATCCTTCCTGTATCAGGAATGGCTCATACACCTCTTCAATGGTTTCGGCCTCTTCACCACATGCTGTTGCAATAGTGGTTATACCTACAGGCCCGCCTTTAAATTTATCAATAATGGTTGAAAGAATCCTGTTATCCATGTCATCTAAACCATTGTGGTCCACATCGAGTGCATTTAAGGCAAACTTGGCAATCTCTACTGTTATGGTACCATCTCCCTTTACCTGGGCAAAATCGCGGGTACGGCGTAGCAGGTTATTGGCTATACGTGGTGTACCGCGGCTGCGACGTGCAATCTCAAAAGCTGCATCTGCGTGTATCGGGGCTCCCAGTAAGGCGGAAGAACGTTTCACGATAGAGGTAAGCAGTTCTGAATCATAGTACTCCAGGCGACAGTTGATGCTAAACCGTGCCCGTAAGGGAGCTGTTAGCAAACCAGAGCGAGTAGTGGCACCAATCAATGTAAAAGGACTCAGGCTGATTTGTACCGAACGTGCATTTGGGCCAGAATCCAGCATGATGTCTATTTTATAATCTTCCATGGCCGAGTACAGGTACTCTTCCACAATAGGATTCAGACGATGGATCTCATCAATAAACAGCACATCATTCGGCTCCAGGTTTGTGAGCAAACCTGCCAGATCGCTGGGCTTGTCCAATACCGGACCAGAGGTCATCTTTATATTGGCATCCAGTTCTGATGCAATAATATGAGACAAGGTTGTTTTACCAAGTCCCGGAGGCCCGTGCAGCAAAACGTGATCCAGAGCATCTCCTCTTCGCTTTGTTGCCTGCACAAACACCTTCAGGTTCTCCACCACCTTTTCCTGACCAGTAAAGTCACTGAAACTGAGGGGGCGAAGTGCCCTATCTATTTCTTTTTCGGTAGACGACATATAGTCGTTTTCACCTGTAAGATAATCTTCCCGCATAGTATAACCTAATTCTTACAAATTTGCTGTACCTAAAGGTAACAAATTCTTCAGGTAATTTGGTCCAAAAGCCTACACGAAATTACGAATTTTGCTAAATATTTTATAACAAAAAGAAATAAATCTAATATAATTAGCATTGTTAGTAATCTGGCAGTTCAAAGCTTTTATGAACAGGCAGGTGTATCAATTTTAAGTTGGTTATTAATCAACATATTGTAATCTAGAAAGCTAAAACCAATTGCGCGGCTATTCAGTTAAGTAATTCGATTACAATACCTTAAGATCATCAAATCATTTAATATATTTTTAATCTTATATTACATACATTAACATAAGATTAAATAATAAGTAATTTTTATAAAAAATTTGTAAACAAAAATATCTTTTTGTACGTTTACATTATCATAACAGAACAACACAATGTAGGGTGTTGAAACTGGCAGACAAGCCCTCCTATCTCGGGGGTGGAGAATCTGGGATAAAGCAACCATATTACCTTCGTACTAGTACCAAGATATTTGCCTAACTACTCCGTGGAGGTTCGACTCCTCCCCCTACAGCAACAAAAAAGCCTCCTCAAGAGAAATCCTGAGGAGGCTTTTTATTTTAGATTCATGTAATAACCGATCTTCCATAAGTCAGTATGCTCAGGAAGCAACCTTAGGTTATTTGAAGGCTGGAATACCTGTAATATCAGCTCCGGTAATCAGCAAATGGATATCATGTGTGCCTTCGTAGGTTATCACTGACTCCAGGTTCATCATGTGGCGCATAATCGGATATTCACCTGTAATACCCATTCCTCCATGAATCTGGCGGGCCTCACGTGCTATATGCAGCGCCATATCTACGTTGTTGCGCTTTGCCATGGAGATCTGCTGCGTAGTTGCTTTGCCTTCGTTTTTTAAGGTACCCAAACGCCAGGCCAGCAACTGTGCTTTCGTAATTTCTGTCAGCATTTCGGCCAGCTTCTTTTGTATAAGCTGAAAAGCAGCAATTGGCTTATCGAACTGCACCCGCTCCATCGCATATTTTCTGGCCGATTCGTAGCAATCTATGGCAACACCTATAGCTCCCCAGGCAATCCCGTAACGGGCAGAATCGAGGCATCCAAGTGGTCCCCGGAGGCCTTCTACATTTGGCAACAGGTTTTCTTTCGGCACTTTTACATTATCGAAAACCAGCTCACCTGTGCAGCTGGCACGCAAACTCCATTTATTGTGAATTTCCGGGGTAGAAAAACCTTCCATGCCTCGTTCTACAATCACACCTTTAATGCGACCTTCCTCGTTCTTGGCCCACACCACTGCCACCTGGCACTCAGGAGCATTTGATATCCACATTTTAGAACCATTGAGCAGGTAATGATCTCCCATGTCTTTTATGTTGGTGATCATGCCGCCTGGATTTGAGCCGAAGTCTGGCTCGGTTAATCCAAAACAACCTAGCCACTCTCCGCTTGCCAGCTTGGGCAGGTATTTCTTCCTTTGCTCCTCTGAGCCGTAGGCGTAAATTGGGTACATTACCAAAGAACCCTGCACTGAAGCTGTAGATCGCATACCGGAATCGCCCCGCTCTATTTCCTGCATAATAAGGCCATAGCTGATGTAATCCAGGCCACCACCGCCATACTCAGCAGGTATAGTCGGGCCAAAAGCTCCTACATCACCGAACTTCTTCACAATTTCCGAAGGAAAATGAGCTTCCTGCGCCCACTGCTCAATGTTCGGAGATATTTCCCGCATCACAAAGTTGCGCATTGTTTGCCGGATGAGTTTATGCTCTTCTGTAAGCAGATCATCAATATTATAGTAGTCAGGTGCCCCTGAAGATTCGTAGGCCATAGTTGTTCTGGTTTGTTTGGCTATACGCAAATATAAAGTTTTAAGCAGAAGCCGCAATTGCTTAAAAAAAGAAGCGGTTCCTGGCTTTAAACCAGGAACCGCTTTACCAATGTTTTGTATAAAAGAACTTCTAAAAAACTTTGGCAGGGTTAAGCACCTCTCAACGTGGAAAACTATCTGCAACCATTCCTGATTTTAGAACTTTAAACCAACAGACAAAAGGAAATTTCGGGTTGCCTGCGGATAATAGAAATTCTCTGTAATTGTGGTTGCGTCGGAGATATAGCTATAGGTGTAACCGTTTGCTGCATACAGCTCATTAAATACATTGTTGATGAGCAGCCCCACTTCCAGTTCTTTCAGCACATTCTGAAAGCCAATGCTGTACCGGAAACGCAGATCTCCAACCTGGAAAGCAGGAATAATACGATTCTCGTTTGAAGTGTTGTCCAGGTACTGTTTCCCAACAGTTTTATAAATGAAGGCTGCCCTTAACCCTTTTACAGGCATTACTTCCAGTTGCGTAGCCGTTACCCAATCAGGTGAGAAAGCAATATCTGTTCTCCTGAAGTTATTCTGTAGCTGGCTATCATCGTCGTAATTATCTATAAACTCCTGAAAGTTGTTGACAATATTCTGACTATAAGCCACGTTGGTACGCAGTGAGGCAATTTCACCCAAAGCTAAAGCGCCGGCTAATTCTACGCCTTGCCTGTAGCTCTTGTCTATGTTTGTCCGCACCTGTGCCCCCACATCATTAATCTGCCCTGTCAGCACCAGTTGGTTTTTATAGTTCATATAAAAGTAGTTCAGTTCAACCTGTGCCTGCAACGCTGTACCTGCCAGTTCTCCTAAATGCATGTTTCCCCTGTAGCCAGCTTCCAGGTTACGCAGTGTTTCGGGCCTTGGCCTGCCGGAAGGAGTAGACTCGGTAAAATCGTCGCGGACCGGCTCCCGGTTCCCGATGGCAAAAGAAGCATATAACTGGTTGTTTTTATCAGGGTTATAAGTTACACCTGCCTTAGGGTTGTAAAAAGTATAAGCTGCCGTTTGTGTGATGTTAGACAAGTCGTTGTCGTAGCCAAGAAAGGAGTAACCAACCTTGCGCACCTGCATATCGCCAAACAGGCTGACGTTATCCATCAGGCTATAATTTGCTTTTGCATATAAGTTGAAGTCTGTTTTTACGCCTTCGTTGTCATAGTAGCGATCCCGGATATTAGAGTCAGAAGCAAAACGCGCCCATATAATCTCACCGAAATGCTGCCCTACATACCTGTTCCAGGCTCCGCCAACAGAAGCCTGCAGGCGGCTGTTTGGGTTATACTGCAAGGCATAGGTTATGCCATAAAAATCGTTATCCAGCCAGCGGCGGCGAATCAGGTCTGTAGATGAAACGGTGTCTTCGCCAATAATAACATTCGCCAGGCCATAAGCAGCCAGATCATCATCCTGACGGAATTGCTCATAATAGCCCTTGCCTATGGTATAATGCAAAGCACCTGAAAAGCTTAAGGTAGGCGCAAAGTCGTGCGACAGGTGCAACTGGTAATGGTCCTGCTGATAATTATCTATTTCGTTGTCGTAGGTATAGTAGTTATAACGGCGGTCCGAGGTCAACAGGTTTTGCAGGTCTGCGCCTTCTATATAATTTCTATCAATATATGCTTGCAGGTCGGCTGCAGTGCCGTACACTAATGCCTCTGGTGTTCCGTACCATGCCTGGTAAGTTCTTTCCTGGCCGGAGAAAGTCACAAACTTAACAGAGGTTTTTTCACCGAAATATCCACCCGAAAAGTAAAAAGACTTCAGGTCAGAGGAGGCCCTGTCGATATAGCCATCAGATGAGATGCGCGACAAGCGTCCATCAAAAGCAAACTTGCCATTGATAAGGCCGGTACCAAAACGCACATTGTTACGCCAGGTATTAAATGAGCCATAGGTATGCTCTGTTTCGGCATAAGCCTCTGGGCGTACATCCTGCGTCTGAATGTTGATACTGGCACCGAAGGCTCCCGCTCCGTTAGTGGAGGTACCCACACCACGTTGTACCTGTATATCCTGCACCGAGGAGGCAAAATCCGGCATATTCACAAAAAATACTCCGTGCGACTCGGCATCGTTAACCGGAATGCCATTTACCGTTACATTGATGCGGGTAATATCGGAGCCGCGAATCCGGATACCTGTGTAACCCACTCCAGCACCAGCATCTGAGTTAACTACAGCGGAAGGAATCTGCTCTAAAATGTAGGGCAGGTCCTGCCCGAAGTTTCGCTCCGCAATTTCTTCGCTGCTCACATTGGTATAGGTGGTGCCTGTTCTATCATTTGCTCTGGTAGCAGAAACTACCACTTCGCCTGTGCGCAGGTTGTTCTGCCTAAGCGAAAATTCCTGACGGCTGTCTCCGCTAATGCTTACCTGGCGTACCACTGGCTCAAAACCCAGAAAGCTTACCCGAATAGTGTAGGTGCCGGCCGACACATTTTGAATTCTGTATTCGCCACCCGCTGTAGTAACAGCACCTATACCTGTGCCCTCTAAAACAATGTTAGCCCCGACTAAAGCCTCCCCTTTAGTCGCATCTGTTACCCGCCCGCTTATAGCAAACTGGGCCAGCAACTGCAATGGCAACAGCAAAGCCGCCATTACAAAAAATAAAAATCTCATGAAGTAAGTAGTTAAGAATGAAACATAGCCTATGCCAGGGGTTAGCATACCACCAAAGTTTCTGTACCAGTTTTCCCTTCGCCAGCATTACCTGGATCAGGTTCAATGGGTATAATCTCAGCCCGTTGTAATAAGGCACCCCTAAAGTACCACAAAGGTACAGCGTTTTAAGCCAAATCAGAAAGATAAACCTGTATTATCCGTAAAAGCAAAATTCTTAAAGAGAGGGTGGCTGTAAAATTTTAGTGAAAGGCAATAACCACAAAGGCGTAAAGTACGTTGATACTCATATAAAAGGCGCTTTTCCTGCTGCTTCGTAAAAGCCTGATTATAAACAGGAATAAGCCAATGTGAAACTGGAAAAATTAAAAATATTTTTAAAGTGATGATGATTAGCCTACTGTATACATTAGCTTTGCTAACAATACTGGCATATTACGCATTCTCTCCGCAGAAAAAGTTGAAGGGCCCTTCTTCAACAGATAGCGACGACGACGGAGGTGAACCGCTAGGCGATGATTTGCCAGATCTTGATCTCCCACCTGGGGTTTCTTTACCTATAAATGATTTTGAGCCAAAGTATGATCTCAAATTAGTTAGATTTCCGAAACTTCCAGAACCTTCTCTTAACTGAACTCTAAGCAGAATACAACATATAAACTGCCGCACCTGATCTTTTACTTTAAAGATAAGTGCGGCAGTTTTTTTATTAAACCGGGACTGTTCCCACTTTCTATTCAAAGCCTACAAAACCGTCAGCGTATAAGTGCGCTCGAAAATTGCTTCCGGGCTCAGCATTTCAATACCTTCTTTTTCTTTTAATTCACCTGTATCGCCTTCGTGGCTGGTAATGCCGCACCAGGGCTCTATGCATACAAAAGGCGATGCGCCAGGCTTGGTCCAGATGCCCAGGTAAGGAAAACCTTTAAAATCCATCTCTAAACGATAGGCACTCTTCCGGCTTGCCAGAATCACCTTCTCTGATTTAACATCTTTCAGAACAATGGCATCTTTCTCAAAATACTCATGCTGAAGCGGCAGCACAGCACTTTCAGTTAAAACCCGCTCTGTTTCACCTGATTGCAAGCCTGCTTCATCTATAAGGTAACGCACCAACGTTTCGGGCTGCTCAAACTCCAGGTAATAATCTGAATATTGCTCCCCAGGGTACAAGGGCACATTAAAACCCGGATGCCCCCCAACAGAGAAATACAAAGCCTCATGATCTGTGTTGGTTACCTGGTAAGTGGTGGAAAGGCTGTTCCCTTCCAGTTTAAAAGCAATCAGCAGGCTAAACTTGAAAGGATATTGCGATAAGGTCTCTTCGCTCTGCTTCAACTGAAATACCAGTTTGTCTTTTTTCTCTTCTACCAGGTCAAATTCGGTTCTTCGGGCAAAGCCGTGGCGTAGCATCTGGTACGTTTTGCCTTCGTGCGTAAACTGATTATGGGGCAATGCACCAACAATAGGAAAAAGATTGGGCGCGTGGCCGGGCCAGATAGCAGGATTGCCTTGCCAGATAAGCTCCTGCTGATCTGAAAGCCTGATGAAATGTTGCAGTTCGGCACCGAAACTCTCGACACCTACTTTAAGGTTATCATTCTCCAGAAAGTATAGCATAAATACATTATTTGCTCTTGTAAATTAAAACAACGCTACCTAGAATACAAGCCAGGCTTTTATTAAAAACGCGCTTATTCTTCTATGGCAGGGCTGTTTACGTATTTGCAGGAACAGGTATCATCAGAAGCTAAAATATTTTGTAGCCACTTTGATACTTGCATATAAGACATACTATACTGCTGCTGACACTGAACATTTTATGATTTCCCGAACTTTAAGGCTCTTTCTGTTTCGTTTTTATAATGCCTGCCTATGGGAAGCTCTTTGCCCATAATATCGATGTGCGCAGGCGAATACGAATCTATCTTTTTAAGAGAAACGATAAAAGAACGATGAATGCGCAAAAACTGCTCCTCTGGCAGCATTTCCTCTAAAGAGGTAATTGTTTGCTTGGCAACAAGCTGTTTGGAAGCGGTTACAATCCGCACATAGTCTTTCAGGCTTTCAATGTAAAGGATGTCATCAACCATTACTTTCACCATTTTTCTATCTACCCGGAAATACAGGAATCGTTCTGAGCTAGTATGAGCAGGCTCTGAGTGGTTAGTTATAGCGGGTGCAAGCGGAGCATCTGATTTTATCACCTTCTGCACCGCCCTCAGAAAACGGTCGAGGGAGATTGGCTTGAGCAGGTAATCTACCACATCCAGGTCGAAAGCTTCCAGTGCATACTCCCTGTAGGCAGTTGTAAGTATAACTTTTGGCGGATTCCGAAGCGACTTTAAAAAATCTGTACCCAGCAGTTGTGGCATCTTTATGTCCAGGAACATCAGATCGACGGGATGTTTCTGCAAGGCATCGAAAGCGGCAATGGCATTATGGCACTGGCCTGTTACTTCCAGCATCGGCACCGCCTCAATATGAGACCGCAGCACTGCCAGGGCCGGTGGCTCATCATCAACAAGAAGGCAACGTATTTTCATATACAGCTCAGGAATTAGAAAAAGGCGGAAGAGTAATCTCATAATCAGGCGCAGGCGCATGCGTAAACATAGTATCCGGCTCTAAGTACAGCACCAGCGTTACAATAAACACCTCTGCCTCCCGTATAATCTTCAGTTCGTGCTGATCAGGATAGATAAGCTGCAGCCGCTTCTGTACATTTTGCAAACCAATACCTCCAGACCTGACCCCTCCTGCAGTTAAGGCACTGGCTTCCGGCAATGCATTCATCAGTTTTAACTTCAGCTTATTTTCCCGCACCGAAAGATCCAGGCTCACCCAGGCCTGATCAAGGTGCTCGCTGGCACCATGCTTAAAGCTGTTCTCCAGGAAGGGCAGCAATAACAAAGGAGCGATTAGTTTTCCATCAAAATCGCCGCTCAAGTTTACAGAAAGGTCCAGGCGGTTGCCATAGCGCATTTTTTCCAGTTCCAGGTAATCTGTTATCAGCTTTACTTCTTTCGACAGCGGTACCTTTGGTACATTGCCTTCGTACAGCATGTACCGCAACAGGCCCGACAGCTTTAAAACAACTTCAGGTGCCTCGGCAGAGTGTGTAAGGGTTAAAGAATAGAGGTTGTTGAGCGTGTTAAACAGGAAGTGGGGGTGCACCTGTGCTTTGAGCAGTTGCAGTTCGGCAGTCAGTTTTTCATGCTCCAGCTTCAGGTTTAGCTGGTTTTTCTGGTACCAGTGCTTGGCAAGCTTTATAGCTCCGGCAAATCCGGCAACAGTAAGCCCTCCCCTTACACCGCTCATCAGGCCATAGTAAAAATTACTAACCGGATGAATAACACCGATAGCTTCCCGAATTGGTATAACTATAAAATCAGAAATAGCATTGGATAGCGTGGCGACCAACAGCACCGCAAACGTAAGGCCCAGGAAGAAGTAAAGGTATTTACCTTTAAACAGATACCGCGGAATGAGCAGGTACATAAATGTGTAGCTCAGTATAATGTGCGTCGGCAGAAAAGACAAAGCCTCCATAAAAGCCAGCTCATAAGAGCGTATCAGGAGTTCTTTCTGCGGCAGCCCCTTTACAAAAAAGGTTAGGTTATCGATTGGTTTGCTCCCATACAGCAGGGTAAAGAACAAGACACAGAACATCCAGAAAACAACATGCCTGCTTATGCGATGCTGCGCCTTATTCGAAAATATAAAGTCGGGTTGTTGATGCAGCATCTGTAAAAGCTCCTCAAAAAATTAACTGGACTATACAAGTAAAGTTACGAAAACGTGTGCCTCGTACAGGAGGTTCCTGCGGGTTTGTAGACGAACTACAAAAAACATAGACGAACGACCTAATCAGCCGCTAAAATAACTCCAACGACCTTGTTTGGTAGAGTAGCCTTATTTACACTTCCTTAAGCTAATATACCAGCAAGGCAATCTTTGTTGTTGTACATTTAATACAGTAACAAACACAAACCCTTAATTCCTACAACTATGAAAAAAGAATTTTTAAAAACTGCACTGGTTCTATTCGGGCTTTCCCTTAGCTCTACAGCCGCCTTAGCCCAAGCTCCAGGCCCTAAACAAGGTTACTGGAATGTAGAAGCTGTACCCGGCAAACAAAAATTTTCGGTGGTTCGGTTTTACAACCCACAGAACCAGCTGGTGTATGAAGAAAAAATGGAGGGCATCTTTTTAGACATGACCCGCAAAAGCACCATCAAGCTGCTCAACAATTCGCTACAACAGGTAGTCAACAACTCCATTGTAACTTCTCAGTTAAAGAGCAGCTATGCAAAGAAATAAATTTTTAGAAAAAGTGTGATAGGTAAGGCCGTAAGCAATGCTTATGGCTTTCTTTTTTTATGGCTTCAGGAGCTCATCTATCTGTTGGCAAGCCAGCTGGAACCGTTGCTCATAGGTACCGTAAATTTCCACAAAATTTACCTTCAGCGCCTGTAACTCCCGCTTGTACCAATCATAAAAGAACTGGCGCAGGTGCGGGTGTTCGCGTTGCGGATCGGGCTCCCAGGGCAAGTCTACTCCCATTAATAAGTATAGATCATACTCCTGTTGTGCTAACTTTTCAGCAATAAAAGCAGGGCAATAGCCAAAGGCATGTTCACTCCATATTTTCAGCACCAGCATATCTGTATCAGAAAAAAACACTTTCTGTGCTTGCTGTATTTGCTGCTGTTCCAGAGCGAGCTGTCCCTGGGCTATGGCTTCGATATCGGCTAAAGTATAGGGCCTGTTCAGGTTTTCGATATAGGTGCGTGCAAATTCAGGCACCCAAGTGGTGTGATAGCGGCGGGCGAGTTTTTCAGAGATGGTTGATTTACCCGTAGACTCCGGGCCCGTAACGGCAATTTTTAGCATGCGGCAATTTCGCTAAAAATCAGCAGAAAAAACTGCTATAAAAAACCAGTGCCCCGTCTTTTATAAAGAGACGAGGCACTGGCTATAATAGAAAAAGTTACTCATACTGAAATTGTATTAATGTAAACCAAGGCTAATTTTCAGAGAAACTATAGTCGAAGAAATTATATACTTCTACTTCCTTTGGTCTTTTGTCGCCATACTGCCTAAAAAAAACACGCTTTGGTCGTTCATCTGGCGACTCATATCCCCACTTAAGTCTGTTTTCATACTTAAGCTCGTCGGGCAACTCCATTTTTTGCTGCTTCATAGTACCGTTGGTTTAAGGTTCAACATAACGCTACCCTCAGTGGTAGCGCAGCTAAAGGTGGCATAAACCATTTACGTCACTAACTGACGATTGGATTACCCTATTTTAGAGAAGCTTTCGGTTTTTAGAAGAATCTTCTTATACAGTAACTCTACCAGCCCTTATTTTATTGCCCCTCCTCTGCCATTCTGCCAATCCGGCAAAAGCCATCACTAACAAAACAAAATAAAAAACAGATGTAAAAACCAGTCCCTTCACAAAATAAAGCGGAATCGAGGCTATATTAGTTGCAATCCACCAGTACCAGCTCTCTACCTTCTTTCTGGCCATCAGCCACATGCCCGTATAAGCAGTAGCGCTGGCAAAGGCATCCCCCCAAGGTATCACACCAGGGTAAAAAGACTCTTTCAGGTAGATCAGGCTATAGTAAATGAGAATATACAGAACTATGAAAAAAGTTAGCTGTTGCAACAGCTGCTTTTTATTTGAAAAAGTGATTTGCAGCGCATGCTCCTGGCTTTTGTTTTTCCTGGCCCAAAGTACCCAGCCATAGATACTCAGTACCGAGTAATAAATATTAACGCTGGCCTCTCCTATTAGGTGATATTGAAAGCTTAAGTATACGTAAATAATGGTGCTGATAAGCCCCACCGGATAAACCCATATATTTTCTTTCCGGGAAAACCATACACTGGCAATTCCGGCCAGCACAGCTATATATTCCAGTAACGATGTTTGCTGCATCCCCTCTACAAACTGCTGCCACACCCCAACAAGGCTGGTAATACTCTGCGCCTGCAACAGCTTTCCAGGAATAGGCAATGATGCAATCAGAGAACAGGCTGCCTGGCTGTATGCGGCCAGATTAGAGGTAAGTGTAGAAAATTCCATTAGAAGAAATGCTAAGCAAACTTAGCTGTTAGGTAATTAAGATTGCTAATTTTGCGAATCTAAGCTTAACAGCCAAAGAAAAGGCGCAACCGCAGCAAAAATAGCCTGTATAAGAGATATGCACGAGATTACAGTACAAGAATTAAAAGACAGACTGGCCCGCCATAATAAAATGCAGCTAGTGGATGTGCGGGAACCATCAGAGTTCGAGATCTGCAATTTAGGAGGAGAACTTATTCCGCTCGGAGAGCTTCCGAAGCAGGCAAACCGCGTGCGACAGGATATACCGGTTGTGGTCATCTGCCACCACGGCTTCAGAAGCGCACAAGCTATAAATTACCTTTCTCAACGCCTCGGCTACGAGAACCTGCTCAACCTGAAGGGCGGCATTCATGCCTGGGCAACAGAAATAGACCCAACAATGGCGGTTTACTGAGGTTAATAAGGTAAATTTTTAAAAGAGGAATAACGCTGATAGAATGCGTTAGTAGATCTGACACATCTTTCCTCTAAATTTTCAAATCTTCAATTTTCCAGATTATTTATTTTTGTCATTTCTTTTTCGTAGTTTTACGCGGCAAATAAGGAACCCTAAATTTATTTGCCATGATCTTTGATCAGTCTAAGATTCAATTCGAAGCACTCACCTACGACGACGTGCTTCTTCTCCCAGCCTATTCTGAGGTTTTACCCAAAGACACAGATACATCCACTCAGCTGACGCGCAATATTCGTCTTAATATTCCGCTTTTATCGGCTGCTATGGATACTGTTACAGAAGCTGATCTGGCAATAGCCATGGCGCAGGAAGGTGGTATCGGGATTATCCATAAAAACATGTCGGTAAAGGCGCAAGCGGAACAGGTTCGCAAAGTGAAGCGTTCAGAAAGCGGCATGATCATGGACCCTATCACACTTGAGGAAACTGCCACCCTTGGCGATGCGGTTCAGATAATGACAGAACACAAAATAGGTGGTATACCTGTGGTGAATTCCGAGAACAAGCTAACAGGTATTATTACAAACCGCGACCTTCGTTTCGAGAAAGACCTTACCCAGAAAGTCTCTTCTATCATGACGCGCGACAATCTGATAACTGCTGAAAAAGGAACAGACCTGGCTAAGGCCGAAGACATTCTGCAGCAGTACAAGATTGAGAAGCTACCAGTGGTAGACCAGGATGGCAAACTGGTAGGGCTTATCACATACAAAGACATCCTGAAGAAAAAAGACAGACCAAACGCCTGCAAAGACGAGTATGGCCGCCTGCGTGTAGGTGCTGCCGTTGGTGTTACTGCCGACCTGATGGACCGTATTAAAGCATTGGTTGAAGCAGGGGTAGACGTTATCAGCCTGGATACAGCCCACGGACATTCCAAGGGAGTGATAGATGCTGTTCGACGCATAAAAGAACAATACCCTGCGCTGGAAGTAATGGCCGGTAACGTAGCCACGGCCGATGGCGCCAGGGCGCTTGCCGATGCCGGTGCAGATGCTGTTAAAGTTGGTGTAGGACCCGGCAGTATTTGTACTACCCGTATTATTGCAGGTATAGGTGTGCCTCAGCTTTCTGCTGTTATCGAAGCAGTTAAAGGCTTGCAGGGCACTGGTGTACCAGTAATTGCCGATGGTGGAATTAAATTCTCCGGTGATATTGTAAAAGCATTGGCCGGAGGGGCCAGTACAGTTATGATCGGTTCTCTGCTGGCAGGCACAGAGGAAGCCCCGGGTGAAGTAATTATTTACGAAGGCCGCAAGTTTAAAACGTATAGAGGCATGGGTTCTGTAGAAGCTATGGAAGAAGGCTCGAAAGACCGTTACTTCCAGGGCAGCGAAACAGAAACCAAAAAGCTGGTACCTGAAGGTATTGTAGGCCGTGTGCCTTATAAGGGACTTGTAGCAGAGGTTATATACCAGATGGTGGGTGGTTTAAAAGCCGGTATGGGCTACTGCGGCACGCCAACCATCGAAAAACTGCAGGATGCCAAAATGGTGAAAATAACAGGAGCCGGTCTTCGCGAGAGCCATCCGCACGATGTTCAGATTATGCGTGAAGCTCCGAACTACAGCAGATAAGCCCTCTTTCGTATAATTTAACAAATATTAATTCCAACGGGCATCAGGTAGAGGCAGCAGAATTGCCTTTTACCTGATGCCTGGAATTAACATGTAATCAGCTTTTTAAGATAACAGAACAACTATACTCTTATAGTTGTTGCTAAAATTTCAGGCTTCTTTCATAAAAAAGCCTAACCAACTCCAAATTTCTTACGTTATGCATTTGTTTCATAACGCAGGTATCTTGGGCATCAACCAAAAAAATTCTTACCTTACGGGCAACTAAAGGCTCCGACAAGCCATAACCAGTCACAGCAGAACCTAAACGCGGTTTACCGTTTTATGCTCAATAACAAAAACGCAAAAACTTTATTGGTAATTTCGGCTATTGTAAGCTGGATACTGCTGCTCTCTAGTGCATTGTTAGGGGCAGCAACTGTTCGCCAGACCGGTACTCCCTCTGCCATACTTCCTTATACTAATAATTTCCTTATAGTTGCTTTTATAGTCAGTGTCTTCTTCTACCAACGTATCCAGTCAGAAAACCTAAAAGGCATCGACTTTATCGGCTACTTATGGAACCTGTTTTCAAAAGCGGGCATAACAGCCTATTTAGGTATTGGGCTTTATTTGGGATATTTACTCACCGCCGACTCTGCCGAATCAGACGCTACTGTTCTGCTACAGGTGGTTTACCAGGTTAACTTTGGTTTGATGGTGTTCTTTCTGGCAAAGGCCTTTTATATATGGCGGCAGCTACTGTTATACCATAAAAACAAGTTCCTGCAGATTGCCTGGGATTGGTTTGAGGTGCTGCTCTTTAGCACCCTGCTGCTTACGGTGCTAAACTTCGACTATAGCAGCTATATTTTCCTGCCGCTGCTGGCTTTGCTTTCCTTTTACATTCTGTTTCTGTGCACCAACCTGAAATGGGTGGCTTACCTTACCTTTAATAAAAAAGGAAGGTCACTGGTGTTATTGGGAGCTATTTTAGTGAGCTGCTATATCTACGCCCGTTTTTTCTACGACCTGTCCGACAGGCCAGAACTGCAGATTGATTACTTTAATGTGGGCTTCCTGCTTCTGGCCATGCTTTTTGTGGGCCTGTATTCTTTGTTTGCCTTTCTGGTGGCCTTATTCAGCTTGCCTACATCAAGTGTTTTTGAGCAAAAAAGCGAAGACCTTCTCAATTTTCAGCGGTTAAGCCAATCGATACAACAGGGGCAGAGCGAGGCACAAGTTTACGAAACTCTTTTCGAAAGCACCATTAAAGCATCAGATGCCAGTGCAGCCTGGTTCGAAACCATTAAAAACAGTGCAACGCAACTTGCCTTCGAACCTTTTAACATCAGCCAGGAGGAAATCGACAGCATTAAGCAGTTGCTGGTGGCGCACAATATTCAAAGTGTCGACTACATTAACAATAACCTCGACCGCAATGCTGGTTTTCACGACCTGGGGATTCCCTGGAAGTCGCTGATCATGCTGCCGATTCACTCTAAAAAGCACCAGTTCGGGATGTTATACCTCCTGAAAGACATTGAGCAGGGCTTTGACCGTGAAACAATTAATGTGCTGAAAACTTTTACAAACCAGACCGTACTTACCATTGAGAACCTGCGTTTAATAGCTGAGTCTCTGCAGAACGAACGTTATAAGGAAGAGCTAAAAATTGCGAGCCAGGTACAGGACAGCCTTATTCCGAAATCGTTCCCGAGCGACAGCTGGTTTGAGATCAGCACGCATGCACTGGCAGCCAAAGAAGTAGGCGGCGACTTTTACGATTTCCTGCAACTCAGCGAGTCCCGCATTGCAATTATTATTGGCGATGTATCGGGCAAAGGTATTTCAGCAGCCTTTCACATGGCCCAGATGAAAGGTATTTTTCATGGGCTTATGCAGCAGGACATGGCACCGAGCGAATTTATGAAACAGGCCAATTCTGCCCTTAGCCGCTGCTTGGAGAAAACCTCTTTTATTACTTCTGCGCTATACATTATCGACTACCGCATGAAGGGCTTTATGTTTGCACGGGCAGGCCATTGCCATACGCTTTACTATAACTCCATGACGGAAGATACGTTCTACTTTCAAACGGATGGTTTAGGCCTGGGCATTATCCGGGATAAAAGCTATGCCAACCACATTCGGGAAATGTACTACGACTACAACCCCGGAGATGTAATGGTAGTTTATACAGATGGTATCGTAGAGGCCCGCAACACAGCAAACGATGAATACGGAGAAGACAGGTTGCTCTATATGCTTACGCAAACTTACCATTTAGAAGCAGAAGACATTAAGTGTGCCATTATTAACGATTTAGAAGATTTCACGGGAACAGATATCCTTTACGATGACCAGACACTGCTCGTGATAAAGTTTAAACAGACTCAACCCTAAACATAAACGAGACGTACTTACGCCGATGAAAATAACAAATGAAATAAAAGACAACACCATCGTTATGACACTGGATGGTGAACTGGATGCCAGCTCATCTGTATTGCTGGACGAAGAGCTTTCTGATCCGGAAATCATGAAGTACAGCAAGATATTGGTGGACTGCGAGAAGCTCAACTATATCTCTTCTGCAGGTTTAGGCGTATTTATTTCGCACCTGCAACGCTTCGAAGACGCTCAGATAAAGCTCATCTTCTTTAACATGCAGGATAAAGTGCGCAATGTCTTCGAAATTCTGGGTCTCGATCTGTTGATGACCATCGTTTCAAATTATGAAGAAGCAATGACCATTGCGGATGAATAATTCAATTCGAGTTAGTTGTTCTAAGAAAAATCTTAAGCAGATACGCGACTTTGTAGTAGAGTATTTGGAGGCGTGTGCGCTTTCGGATATTCTATTAAACCAGATCGTGCTGGCTGTAGATGAGATATGCGCTAATTTGATTATCCACGCCAACAAAGAGGATATCTCCAAATTTATCACGCTTGCCATCTACAAAAAAGGAAAGAACCTGAAATTTGAGATAGCAGATAACGGTATTGCCTTCAGCCGGACTGACTACAAAGAACCGAACATACAGGACAATATCCGCACAGGCAAGAAGGGCGGTGTAGGAATTGCTCTTGTAAACCGTATCATGGATAAAGTCGAATTTAAAAGCACCGGAGGCCAGAATATCTGTATTCTGTATAAGAGCATAGGCTAGTGCCTCTGCTTTACCCGCTTAACAGATTCTTCTTACAAAGTCTTATCTATTAACCAAGATTTTAAAATCCTGGCCTTTATACTTTTCGTGCATAATAAGCCGTTATCGGAACGAAATCTGGTGCAATAGGATTATAGTTATGCTTTATGACAAATCTGTCAGAAAAAATAACTAAAATTGCACCATCTGGTTACATACCAGATTAATTAAGAGTTTGTTTTTATTTCACTTATGCGCAGCAACCATCTACTTGTTGCGGTAACTGCCCTGGCCCTTGCTGGCTGTACCGCATCCAAGAAGTCTGATAACAAAGAACCTGTCATTGCTACTCTTGGCTCCCAGACCATTTCCGCTTCTGAGTTCCAGTACGTTTATAAGAAGAATAACGAAGGCAACGAAGATGCCTATTCCCGCCAGAGCGTAACAGATTATCTCGACCTGTATACCAACTTTAAACTGAAGGTACTGGAGGCCGAAGGCCGTGGATTGGATACCACGATGGCTTTTAAGCGAGAACTGGAAGGTTATAAAGAGCAAATGGCACAGCCCTACCTCACTGAAAAAAGTGTTACAGACAACCTGGTGCGCGAGGCGTATGAGCGCCTGAAGAAAGAAGTAAATGCATCGCATATTCTCATCAGTTTACCAGCCGATGCCGATCCACAGGATACGTTAGCTGCCTATAACCGTGTGCTGGAATTACGCAACCGCGTTTTGGCTGGCGAAGATTTTGCAAAGCTGGCGAGGGAAAACTCACAAGACCCTTCGGCAGCAGAAAATGGCGGTAACTTAGGTTATTTTACAGCCATGCAAATGGTTTATCGATTCGAGGATGCTGCTTATAAAACAGCCCCCGGCGACGTTTCAATGCCTGTCCGTACCCGCTTCGGTTATCATTTAATTAAAGTAAACGATGTACGTTCTGCCAACGGCGAGGTAAAAGTGGCCCATATCATGGTGCGTGCAACTCCTGGTATGCCAAAAGCAGACTCTCTGGCTGCTAAGCAACGGGTTGATGCTATCTACAAACGTGTGCAACGCAAAGAGAACTGGGAGAAGCTAACCGCTGAATTTTCTGAAGACGCTAATTCTTCTGGAAATGGCGGTGAGTTGCCTTGGTTTGGAACAGGCCGTATGATTCCGTCTTTTGAAAATGCTGCCTTTGCCCTTCAGAAAGAAGGCGATGTGGCCAAGCCTGTACTTACTCCTTATGGCTGGCATATTATCCGGTTAATAGAAAAACGCGGACTACCATCTTTCGAAGACATGGAGCAATCGTTGCGAGCAAAAGTGGCAAAAGATTCCCGGTCTGAGCTTAACAAAACAGCTTTCTTAAAACGCATTAAAGCTGAAAATAACTTTACGGAGAACGAAGCTGCTAAAACTGCCGCCCTTGGCAAGGTAACCGACGAACTCCTACAAGGCAAATGGAACTACGATGCAGCCGACAAAGCCTTAAAACAGAACTTGTTTTCTATACAAGGTAAAAACTATACAGTTGGTGATTTCTTTGCTTATGCTAAAGCGGAACAACGCCCTCGAACAACAGGTACAGCGCCTCATGCTTTCAGCCTGCTTTACGACAACTATGTAAACAAAGCGTTGCTCGATTACGAGAAGGCTAACCTGGAGCAAAAGTACCCGGACTACCGCATGCTGGTAAAAGAGTACCACGATGGTATCCTGCTTTTCCAGTTAATGGACGAAAAAGTATGGTCTAAAGCAGTGGAAGACACTACAGGACTTAAAACTTACTTCGAACAAAACAAAGAGAAGTATAAGTGGGGCGAACGTGCTCAGGCTACTATCATCAGTGCTGCCAACAAAGATCTCCTGAACAAAGTACAGGAGCAACTGGCTGTAAGACGTTATCCGCTGGTTTCTACCAAAGTGGCGGATGTTTTATTCGAGAGCAACAGCAGCACCTTAACACAAGAGGGTAAGGCAAAACTGGATGAGTTGGTGGCCCGACTTAACAGCGATGCCAGTCTAAGCTTAACCATTAACGGACATACAGATGCCCGTGAAGCAACAGGCAAGAAGAGCCTGGCAGCAGAACGCGCGCAGAAAGCGGCAACTTACTTAACAGAAAAAGGTGTGCCAGCCGATAAAATAGCAACGCAGGTGTTAGGCAAAACAAAGCAGGTAGCATCGGATAATTCTGAAGCCGGCCGTCGCCGTAACCGCAGAGCTTCTTTTGTTCTTTATTCGTCTGACTTAAACTACCTGGCCGACAACCTGAATATTGGCAACCCACTGGGAGTGCAGATAACGGAAAAGAAATTCCAGAAAGGTGAGAACAAGGCACTTGATTCGGTTAAATGGGAAAAAGGCACTTACACCACCCAGCACAATGGCCGCGAATACCTGATTGTTATTTCGGATGTGCTGGCCCCGGGTTACAAGCAATTAAGCGAAGTACGTGGAGTTGCTACATCAGATTACCAGAACTACCTGGAGCAGGAATGGATAAAGGAACTGAAAAGCAAATACCCGGTAAATGTTAAAACCGATGAAATCGAGAAGCTGATCAGAAAGTAAACCTGTTCATACTCCGGCAGCTCTTTTTGATTTAGTTAAAGTAAGATATTATCAGAATAAAGCACTAATTTGTGCGTTGATTTAGCAGCGCATACAAGTTTTAAGTTATATATACATTGAAAAAGAATAGTATATTTTCCAAAGTAGCCTTAGTAGCTCTTTTTTTAATGCTAGCTACTGTAGCTACCTTCGCCCAAGCACCAGTACGCCAAAAAGTTGACGGCATTATTGCCAAAGTAGATAACCACATTATTCTACGTTCTGAACTGGAGTTCAGCTACCAGCAGTATTTAAACCAAACAAAGCAACAACCCTCTGCTGAATTAAAATGCCAGCTCTTCGAATCGATGGTGCAAGACAAGCTGTTGCTAGCCAGAGCCGCCATCGACTCTATTACCGTAGAAGATGCCAGGGTTGTCAGCGAACTTGACCGGCGTATGAATTACCTGGCTTCGCAGGTAGGAGGCGTAGAGCGCCTGGAGCAGTACTACAAGAAGAGCGTAAGGCAGTTAAAAGATGAACTCAGACGTTCTGTACGTGAGGAATTGGTTTCTGCTAAAATGCAGGAAGAAATTAGTGGCAAAGTAACTGTAACGCCAAAAGAAGTAAGACGTTATTTCAACTCTATTCCGTCTGATAGCCTTCCGTATTTCTCCAGTGAAGTAGAACTGGCAGAAATTGTGAAATACGCAGCCGTTAGTAAAGCTCAAAAAGCAGAGGCGCGTCAGAAACTGGAAGCCATACGCGACCGTATACTCGCAGGCGAAGATTTTGCAACCCTTGCCAGACAGTTTTCTGACGATGTTGGCTCCGGGCAACAAGGTGGTGAAATAGGTTTTATGGGTAGAAGACAGCTTGTGCCAGAGTATGAAGCGGCAGCGCTTCGCCTTGAGCCGGGACAACTGTCCAACATCGTAGAATCCCAGTTTGGCTTTCACCTTATCCAGTTGATCGAACGCAGAGGTCAAGAGTTTAATTCGCGCCATATTCTGATAAAGCCTGCTACAGCAACGGTAGATATCGATGAGGCGGCTACTGCTTTAGATAGCATTCGTACCTTGATTTTAAATGACTCGATTACATTTGCTAAAGCAGCCAAAGATTTCTCTGACGACTCTAATACAAAGGATAACGGCGGTATGATGAGCAGCCCGGCAACAGGAAGCACTTATTTTCCAATGGACCAGGTTGATCCGGGGATTTTCTTTGTGATTGACACGATGCAGGTTGGTGAGATTTCAAAACCAATTGCGTTTCGTACAGCAGACGGCCAGGAGGCTGTTCGCATCATTAAACTAGTTTCTAAGTCTGCCCCTCACCTGGCCAACTTACGCGACGATTATCAGAAAATAGCAACGGCAGCACTTCGACAGAAAAAAGGAAAAGCAGTGGATGCCTGGTTTAAAAAGAATTTTGATTCCGTTTTTATAGAAATAGATCCTGAATTCCAGAATTGTAACGTTCTCCAACAACTAACGCAGTAGAACCGAATGAAGCAGTACACCTCCGACAAAGAAGCCGCTGATGCGCTATACCGCTCTTACCAGGAGCTTACATCCGAGATATCGAAAGTAATAGTAGGTCAGGAAGAGGTAGTCAGGCTGGTGCTAACAGCCGTTTTTTGTCAGGGGCACTGCTTATTGGTTGGCGTTCCGGGTCTGGCGAAGACCTTACTTATCCATACAATCGCATCCTCGCTGGACATGTCGTTCAGCAGGGTACAGTTTACACCCGACCTGATGCCTTCTGATATAGTAGGTGCAGAAACAATGGACAAGGACCGTAACTTTAGCTTCGTTTCCGGCCCTATTTTCTCTAATATTGTTCTGGCGGATGAAATAAACCGTACGCCTCCTAAGACCCAGGCAGCCCTGCTGGAATCAATGCAGGAATACTCTGTTACAGTAGCTGGCCGTAAATATGAGCTGCCAAAACCATTTTTCGTACTGGCAACCCAAAACCCGATTGAACAGGAAGGAACTTACCCTCTTCCGGAGGCACAGCTCGACCGCTTCATGTTTAACATCACACTTGGCTACCCCAGTTATGAATCGGAGCTTCAGATTGTAAAGAACACAACCGGAGCCGCTAAAAACGCGCTGAACAAGATACTGCATGCAGATGATATACTGGCTTTTCAGCAACTGGTACGACGCGTGCCAGTAGTAGATAATGTGGTTGAGTACGCTGTAAAACTTGTGCATAAGACACGGCCTGATATGCCCATGGCTTCCCAACTGGCTAATCAGTACCTGGAGTGGGGAGCAGGCCCTCGTGCATCGCAGCACCTTATTATTGGTGCTAAATGTAATGCATTGCTCAATGGCAAGTATTCTCCCGATATAGAAGATGTGCAGGCGGTAGCTCTTCCGATATTACGCCACCGCATTGTCCGGAACTTTAAGGCAGAAGCCGAGGGTATTACAGTAGAAAAGCTGATCTCCGACCTTTTATAATATCGGCACCTGCACAGCCCATACTTTGCCTAAACCAGGTAAGCACATTGTAACTAATACAAATTAGGTGTAGTTTTGCACCATTCGTAATAACATACCCTAAAAAGCCTTATGGAAGCGCCTGCATTATTCATCCGCTTTAAAGATAACCTGGAAATTATCCTGGGTGCACTAAACAGCAAATTAGAAGTGCGATCTATGCCCTACAATACTTCTATTCCCCTGGAAGTAGATTTACTTGCCGGCATTCTCCGTATTCATGGCCTTCATTTTACATCAGAAACAGTAGGCGCCAGCCGCCTGCAGGACTTTTACCAATGGTTTCTGCAAAACGAAGAACAGGTAGCTGATGTGATGCACCGTGTTATGGAAGATAAAAAAGCGTACATAAAAACAGATCAGGGTACGGTGCTGCAAAAAGAAATGCTTTACAGAAGACTGGAGTATTTTAAAGAAACAGCGCATACGTTAGATGTAATGATGCGCCAGCAGCAATTAAAAAGCCCAAAGCACTTTCAGTACCCCTTCCTGCTCAACCAATAAAGCATAAGAGAAAAGCCAGCTACAACAGCTGGCTTTTCTCTTATGTTGCCATATAAAGCTTAATTAGCTTTTTGCACTACCCTAGGCTGACTTTGCCAAAGAGCTTCTACTTTCTTACCGACGTATGGCCTTCTCTGGCATGCTGTATATCCAGCTCTCCTTCCGGCTCTTTCTTCATAGAGGAGTCGGCCATAGCGCCCACAGGCCCTTTTGCCACAGTAATACCCCCATCTACCATATACAGAGCACCAGTTACATAAGAGGCTTCGTCTGAGGCCAAGAACAGGTATACATTGGCTACTTCTTCTGTTGTACCTCTGCGGCCCATTGGCGTCGCCAGCTTCATGGTTTCTACCATCTTACTGTCCATGGGGCCTGTGCCTGTATGTGTCCAGGCGGTATCAATCGGACCAGGACCTACAATATTACAACGCACCCCAAATTGAGCCTGCTCTACGGCAAGCCCTTTCATAAAAGCGTGCATAAAGCCTTTGGTACCACCATAGGGCGCATTCTGGGCGATACCAATCATACCAGCCTCAGAACCAGCCGACACAATATTACCTTTTGTTTTCTGCAGTTCAGGTAAAGCCGCTTTCGACATGTTAAAGGCAGACTTCAGGTTATTCTTGATCATGTAATCGAAAGCTTCCTCCGTGAAATCGGTTAAAACGTTTACTTCCGGAAAAACACCTGCATTGTTGATAAGAATGTCCAGTTTACCATATTGGCTTATGGCCAGGTTAACGCAATTCTTAGCGTTAGCCTCGGTAGATATATCACCTGTAAAAGCGATAGCTGTACCGCCTGCACTCTGAATTTCTTTTACGACATCTTCTACAGGATCTTCGGCAAAACCTGCCACTACTACTTTAGCGCCTTCGCTTGCAAACTTCTTGCAGATCGCCTCCCCTATTCCGGTGCCGCCACCTGTTACGATGGCTACTTTTTCTTTTAATCTATTTCCCATTTTTTTAAGTTTTATGCTGACTATTGCTTGGTATAAAGTAACGGCAGAAAGGCTGGTGAGGTTAATAAGCATATTGCCAGCAGCCACGATACATTTTATCAAAATTAGCGTATGCAATACCAAAGTACCTGATAATCAGCTTAGCCCCTTAACCTTAAACACCATAACCCTATGAGCTTCCTTTACAACATCTTGCCCGATACCTTTGCTGAACGGCTCGAGACAGCGCAATTGCTCTTAAGGCCTTACCAGGAAGAAGATGCCAGTGACTTTTTCAGGCTGATTCATGAAAGTTCAGATACGCTAAACCCGGCTTTCGGCGGGCGCCTGAACCGCGTAAAAGCACTTGAAGATGCCCGCACACAGGTACAGCAGCTACGCACTTACTGGGACAACCGCAAAATGTTTGACTTTGGTGTCTGGCAGAAAAGTGATGAGGCATACATAGGCGATATTGCTCTTAAGAACTTTGATCATACCGTTCCCAAAGCAGAAATAGGGCTTTATTTTAACCATTGGCCTGCATCTAAAGCAAGTGCCAAAGAATCATTAGAGCTTATGCTGCGGCTGGCATTCGAAACTATTGCTCTGAACAAAGTTTATATCCGCTGCACACTCACCAACTTATTCTATGGTGAACTTGCTGAGTCCTGTGGCTTTCTTAAAGAAGGACTGTTAAGAAGCGATTACAAAGGCGTTGATTCAGATGAGCTTTTTGACGTAATCTACTATGGTATGACCCGCAAAGATTATGAGCAGCAAAGGCATAAGGAACTTGAGCAGGATAAAGCACTTGTTTAAGGTTAACTTGCATAACAATTCTTTTCCTAAGAGTGCTTTCCACTACACGACCGAAGTGTGATTGCTTCGACAAAACTTACTTACACCTAACTAATATTATTAGCAATTAATTTCCTTACCATAGCTTTTGCCGTATATCATGCCTCTTGTAAGTTATGGCAATGCACTTGAATTTATTTTTCAACCTTTGCTTTAGAAGCTGAAAATAAAGATAAATTTGTAGCAAAAATGGCACAAAATAGGTAAAGCAGGTGTTATCATAATATAAAAACGGAAGCTAAATTATTTAGTAAATTATAGCATAACATTTTTGAAATTTGCTACTGATTTCGTAATTTCACCTTCAATATAAAGCACATTTAATTTTAGAACATGAGCGTAAGCAACGAAAAACTTAAGGCCCTGCAGCTAACCATTGATAAGCTCGATAAAACTTATGGAAAAGGCACTGTCATGAAGTTAAGCGACAATAAAGTAGAGGATGTTCCGGCCATCTCTACAGGTTCGCTTGGTTTAGATATTGCATTGGGTGTTGGTGGTTTACCACGTGGTCGTGTAATTGAAATATACGGACCGGAATCTTCTGGTAAAACCACGCTTACTATGCACTGTATTGCGGAAGCACAGCGTAAAGGAGGATTGGCTGCGTTCATTGATGCCGAGCACGCTTTCGATAAAGTATATGCCGAGAAACTAGGTATTGATACTGAAAACTTATTGATCTCTCAGCCAGACAACGGTGAGCAGGCACTGGAAATTGCCGACCACCTGATTCGCTCTGGTGCTATTGATATTATTGTAATTGACTCTGTAGCAGCTCTTGTACCGAAAGGTGAATTAGAAGGCGATATGGGCGACAGCAAAATGGGTTTACAGGCTCGTTTAATGTCTCAGGCACTTCGTAAACTGACGGGAACGATCAACAAAACAGGATGCTGCTGTATCTTCATCAACCAGCTTCGTGAGAAGATCGGGGTGATGTTCGGTAACCCTGAAACTACTACAGGTGGTAACGCACTTAAGTTCTATGCTTCTGTTCGCCTGGATATCCGTAGAGTTGGCCAGATTAAAGAGAGTGCTGATAACATCACTGGTAACCGTACACGTGTGAAAGTGGTGAAAAATAAAGTAGCGCCTCCATTTAAAGTGGTAGAATTCGACATTATGTATGGAGAAGGTATCTCTAAAGTAGGCGAAATTCTTGACCTTGGTGTAGAGCTTGGTGTAGTACAGAAATCAGGTTCCTGGTTCTCTTACAATGGCGATAAGCTTGGCCAGGGCCGTGATGGTGTGAAGCAGATTCTACTTGACAATCCTGAACTGATGGAAGAGATTGAAGGTAAGATCAGAGCTATTATCAAAGGCGAACCTGAAAAGGTTGCCGCTGCATTAGAAGAAGATCGATCTGAAGACTAAAACTTGTTCTTTTAGATACAGTAATGGAAAAGGTGCTATGATTATAGCACCTTTTTCGTTTTATGCGTGTTGATTAGCACGAAAGAACTTGCTAACTTAGAAGAAATGAAGCAGTTGGTATAGTACTTGTTATGATACAAGCAAAACTGCTAATTTAGATCAGAAGGTATGAAGAAGATTATTCCGGCATTAGGGCTACTTTTTTTGGTAATTTCAGGGTTTGTAACAAAACAGGTATTACGTACAGTGCCTAACGAAAGCTTTTCGACAGGCGAAGTATTAAAATATAAAGTGCACTATGGCCCTATAAACGCTGCTGAAGCAGTAATAGATGTTGCTCCTACGCTGCATACTGTAAATGGCCGGCCATGTTATAAAGCAACGGTAAACGGTAAAACAACAGGCTCGTTCGATTTCTTTATCAAGATCAGGGATACCTGGCAATCGTATATAGATACGGCCGCTATTCTACCTATGCGCTATGCCAGCAACATAGAAGAAGGCAGCTATCGCAAAAAAGAAACAGTAGAATTTAACCATATTGCGAATACGGCCTACGTTGATAAACGAAAAAAGAAAGAGAAGGAAACCGGTACCTTTCCCATACCTGCCAATGCACAGGATATTGTAAGTGGCTTCTACTACCTTAGAACCTTAAACTATGATAAGATGAAAGTTGGCGAGAGGTTCAGTATCAAAGGTTTTTTTGACCAGGAAGCATTTGACATGGTTGTTACTTTCCATGGCCGTGAAACGGTGAGCACTAAAATAGGGAAAATAAACGCCATCAAGCTTACGCCTAAAATGCCAAGCAACAAGCTATTCAAGGGAGAAGATGCCATCACAGTCTATCTCTCAGACGACATGAACAAAATACCTGTGCTGATACAAGCTAATATGTTTGTAGGATCTGTAAAAGTAGACCTGTTCGAATACAAGAACCTGAAGCACCGGATTTACATTGCCCAAAAATAACAAGAAAGCCAGCCATAAGGTTGGCTTTCTTGTTATACATACCCTTAGCAAGAGGCAGTGCTATGTTAAGAATTTATTATGATTTAATTATGCTAAAGTAATTTGGCTGAATGTGCAGTATATTTGACGTGAATTATTAGGCATTGCAACAGTGAACAGAGTTAAATACGCTCACCTACAGTAAAGCGTGCAGCAGCTCTGATAAACCCTGAAAAACGCTAAATTATACAACTGTGCAAACTACTTCAAACTACAAAATACTGGTAGTAGACGACGATCCGGATATTGTTGAGCTACTAAATTATAATCTTGTAAAAGAACACTACGATGTAGCTGAAGCCGACAACGGTAAAAAAGCTATTGAGATGGCTCAGAAGTTTAAGCCGGATATTATCCTGATGGATGTTATGATGCCTGTAATGGACGGCATTTCTGCCTGCCGCCAGCTGCGGGAAATGTCTGACTTTAAGCATACACACATTATCTTTTTAACAGCACGTTCAGAAGAATTTTCAGAAGTGGCTGCTTTTGACGCAGGTGCTGATGATTTTATTACCAAACCCATTAAACCAAGAGCCTTGCTGAGCAGGCTGGCAGCCTTTGCACGACGCGATGCACAGGTAGAGGAAGAAGAAAAAGTAATTGAAATCGGTGGCCTCCGTATAGACAGGACCAGCTTTGCTGTTTACAAAGGCGACGCTAAAATCACACTACCCAAAAAGGAATTTGAGTTATTGGCTTTTCTGGCTGCTACACCTAATAAAGTTTTTAGCCGCGAAGAGTTGTTGAATAATGTTTGGGGGAACGATGTATATGTAATTGCCCGAACCGTAGATGTTCACATCAGAAAAGTGCGGGAGAAAATAGGCGAAGACAATATCAGAACCATTAAGGGTGTAGGCTATAAGTTTAACACAGACTGATCGCTCTACAGAAAAGGACTGAGCAGAAACAGATGTAAAACTATAGGCTATCTACTTTTTATTATCAGAAAATCTTGTGTCTTTTGCCCTGACACCAGTGCCTGATTACTTTCAATGAATTTAAATTCGCGTTCGCTTGCCCTTCTTATATCACTGGCAGTAGCAGGAGTGCTTACTGCCTTTATTGCTTTAGCCACTTACTTATCCACAGAGGGTTTATTAGTTGCTTTGGCTCTTGTTTTTATCTGCTGCTTCCTGATTATCCATTTTTCGTATGAAGCACTTGTGTTTCGGGAAATAAAGAACGTTTACTCCAGCCTGGAGAAGATAAAAAAACAGGAGTATAAAAAAATTGAAGGCCGTTCACTTTTTAATTCTGATCCATTGCGCAAAATCAAGGATGAGATTTACCAGATAGCCGAAAAGAAACAGGAAGAAATAGACGAACTGAAGCAGCTGCAAAACATGCGCAGAGAGTTTTTAGCAGATGTGTCGCACGAGCTAAAGACACCCATTTTTGCAGCACAAGGTTTTATTCACACACTGCTGGATGGCGCTATGGATGACCCCATTGTGCGCGACAAGTTTCTGCAGAAAGCGGCCAAAAGCCTGGATGGCTTGGATGCCCTGGTGCAAGACCTGATCAGTATTTCTCAGTTTGAGAAAGGCGTAGTAAAGATGCAGAAGCGAGACTTTGATGCCATTCAGCTGGCAAGAGAGGTATTTGAGCAACTGGAGCAAAAAGCAGCCTCCCTGGAGATAAACCTACATCTGGAACTCGACTCCAAACAGAAAGTAATGCTTTATGCTGACCCTAACCGCATCAGGCAGGTTTTTGTAAACCTGGTGGATAATGCCATCAAATACGGTAGAAAAGGCGGCAACATTTGGGTGTCTTTTGAAGAAGGACGTAAAAAGTATACTATAACTGTAAAAGACGACGGTAAAGGTATTGCCCAGGAGCACATTAACCGGATATTTGAACGATTTTACCGCATTGATAAAAGCCGCGCCCGCGACACCACCAGCACCGGCCTTGGCCTTGCCATCTGCAAGCACATAGTAGAAGCTCATCGTTCTATTATAGCCGTAAAAAGTGAGGTGGGCAAAGGTACTACCTTACGCTTTAAACTGCTGAAAGCGAAAAAGGAGTAGTATCAGATATGGATAATTTGCAGCTGGAAATACCTGGTTCATGAATAGCTATGTTGCAGCTTTTGCATAAAGGAAGCGCCAACAGGTACAACCTGGTCTTTTACACATACCTGATGGCGCTCAATTTTATTGATTCTATCTTTGGCAACCACATAAGACCGATGCACACGCACAAACCTATCGGCTGGCAGTAACTCACAAAGTTCATTTATCGTCATCCGCGAGAGCAGTTTCTTCTCTTCCAGCACAAACGTAATATAGTTGCCGGCTGCCTCCATATACAAAATTTCATCATACAACACCTTCACCTGCTCATAGCCTGTTTTAAGGAAAATATAATCTTTGTTGGGAGCCACTGATTTGTTACGGAGTTGCAGATGTTCCTGTGCCTTGTTACAGGCTTTCACAAACCTGGCCAGCGAGAAAGGCTTCAGCAGGTAATCAATAGCATCCAGCTCAAAGCTGGTAACAGCATGCTCCGAATAGGCAGTAGTAAATATAACAAGCGGCTTTTTCTGCAGACTGGCAACAAACTCCAGACCTGAGATATCAGGCATTTTTATATCCAGAAAAAGTACATCAACAGGCTCACGTTGTAAGTATTCCAAGGCTTTAAAGGCATCTGTAAAGCAAGCCTCCAGTTCCAGGAAAGGCACCTTCGCTGCCAGCGAACGTACTACTTCCAAGGCCATTGGTTCATCGTCTATTGCTATTGCTTTCATAATATATAAATAGTGTCGCTACGAAGAATATCAGCTTCAGAGCAATTTAGATAAATAGTTACTTCGCCTCCATCAATTCATCTAATTTCTTATAGAAGCTGTCATCTTCGCCAATAAACTTAGCTATAATCTTTTTATCCTGATCCAGTATGAATTTAGTAGGATAAGCTTCTACACCATACCTTACCGCTACATTAGCCTCAGTTTCCGATGTATCGATCACTTGTGGCCAGAGTAGTTCGTGCTTCTGCACTGCTGTTCTCCAGGCCTCTTCAGTCTCATTGCAATCTATACCAATAAACTCGATGCTGCCTTTATACTTAGAGTAGTATTCTTTCATCTTAGGAAAACCTTTTACACAAGGTGCACACCAACTTCCCCAAAAGTCTAATACAATATATCGGCCTTTTACTGTATTTAAAGCAAAGTCTCCGGCGAGTGAAGGCAATTTAAACTCAGGGGCTGTTTCGCCTTCTTTTATAATCTGTTTCGCTTTCTGTATTTTAGTATACTTATCATAGGTATCCAGCTGGCTTTCGAGCATTGTCTTAAACAGACCATTTCGAACATCAGGTGCCAGAGCAGGATAAAGTTTCCCTAAATTCTCCCAAGACTGATCCAAAAGAAAATAAGCTGCCAAATCCTTGTTTAAATTGTTTTTGACATATTCCAGCTTTGCTTCTCCTCCTATTCCTTTTATTCTATTACGCTTCTGAAAAAGCTCATTGATCAATGTTTTGTCACCGTTATTGGCTATAAGTGTATCAAGCTGAAGCTCCACTGCTACAGCCTCCGATACTGCTTCAATGTAACTTTTCCTTACCTTTGTATATTGCTCATTAAATTCTGTGCCTTTAACCGTATAATCCATGTAAAGCTCTTTTAGCTCTCCCTCAATCTCTAGCTTATCACCAGGCTTTACTAATACAATTATAGCTTTTTCTCTTGCCCAATAAGGACTGCCATCTCTTCTAGTATAAATGGCTTTCTTTGGCATAAGGTACACCATCAATGGCGCAGCTCCGGGTATATTACAGGTAAAATACCCTTCTTTAGCAACCAATGTATCCTGTACAGAATCTCCTGAGTTATCATCTGGAGTTAATATAGGATAATACGAAACCAGAATTTCATCATCTCCTAAACCTTGGATATTGGCCTTGATATTATGTGTCGCCATAGTTGGATGTATTGTTAGTTGTTTGGCTTGCTTACAGGATACCAGCCATCCTAGTGCTACTACTAGCGTTACTACTAATTTAATCTTTCCATAACGAGTTGTTTATATAATTACTAAGACATCTTCTAATGGTGGTAACTTATTTTACAGCTGAAGAGTCAGGTGCACAAAAAACTCCTCAGAGGTTTCCCTTATTACTAAATCGTGCTTCTGCGGGTATAATAAGGCTAATCGCTGCTTCACATTCTCCAGTCCTATACCCGATTTATCTTTCTCAGGATCGTGTTCCTGCTTTTGATGTGTGCTATTGTAAATATCATAATATAATTTATCCTGTGCAAAATACAATGTTATTTTAATCCAGGATTGTCCCTTTAAGCTAATTCCATGTTTAAAAGCATTTTCAACAAAAGGAATAAGCAGCATTGGGGCTATGAATTTTTCCTCAAGTACATCTTCAATTTTTGTTTGTATTGTTATATCTGGATCAGCAATTGAAAAGGAGGCAACTAATCCCATATACCAGAATACTTAACAGCACTGTTAAAGTATAATCCCTTCTTAAGTACAACTTGGGGTAGATATAAAAATTAACAATAAGAAAAGTAAAATTCAATCTTCTTATATGCTGTACCCTTGTTCATATGATACAATCTTACAGGTAAGTTTTAAAGCAGAAAAATAATTGTGATCAATCCCGCAATATCTGTGATAAATCAGGATTCTCTGGATGAAAGGATGAACAGGAGGTGGTACAAAAGCTGTTATCGTTTTAAAGTGCAGGCACTGCCGAAATGCAACTTATAGTGCACGCTAAAATTCTGTATCTTTGCAGCAGGAAGCAGGGCTACAGAGTAGCTACCCCTATTTACTTTAAATGATAGAATGAAATATCCCGTTTTTAAGGATCTGATTGTGTTTGAGAGTGAGGATTACCTGGTGGTGAACAAGCCTCCTTTCCTGGCTACATTAGAAGACAGAACCCCTAATACAACTAATTTACTTAAACTGGCCAAGCAGTACGACCCTGAACTCCAGGCTTGCCACCGCCTGGATAAAGACACCTCAGGCTGCCTGGTATTTGCCAAAAATCCGGAGGCTTATCGCCACCTGTCGATGCAGTTCGAACACCGTGAGGTTTACAAGGTATACCATGCCGTAGCCTGGGGTATACATAAATTCGATGATCAATTGGTAAGTCGTGCCATATTGCCAAGTGCAAAAGGCGTTGCCAAGCTAACTCCTCAGGGAAAACCAGCCGAAACATACTTCACCACATTAGAAAACTTCAGTCGCCATACCTTAATTGAATGTATGCCGGTAACAGGCCGCCTGCACCAGATACGGGTGCACCTGGCTTCTATTGGTGCCCCGATTGTAAGCGACGAACTGTATGGCGGAGAACATCTGTACCTCTCTAACCTGAAGCGCGGCTTCAACCTGAAGCAAAATACAGAAGAGCTACCACTGATCAAGCGCTTTGCCCTGCATTCGCATACCATTGGCTTTAAACAATTGAATGATGAACCAGTAAAGGTAGAGGCGCCTTATCCTAAAGACTTTGCTGTGCTGGTGAAGCAACTAAGGTCGCATTAACTAATTATGATAAATATAATACTCCCTATGTTTAGGTCCACTATTTTAATTGACGTATAACATTTAACTTAGTGAAACAATGAAAGGGAAAAGAAGGAAATTCAGCGCGGCCTTCAAGGCCAAGGTAGCCCTGGAGGCTTTGAAAGAGCGGGAGAGCCTGGCGGAGCTGTCCAAACGCTTCGAGGTGCACCCGAACATGATCAGCAAATGGAAGCAGGAGTTTGTGGAGAACTCTTCTCTTGTCTTTGAAAAGGAGAAGGGTCCTGCACAGGAGCCTGACACCGAGACGCTCTATGCCCGCATCGGCAGTCTGGAGTTGGAGAAAGAGTTCTTAAAAAAAGCTTAGGGAAGCTCGGACTCTAACAGAGCTGAGAAAGCTGGTGGAGCCGACAGGCGGGCTCAGCGTCCGCTGCCAGTGTGATTTGCTGGGCATCCACCGCAGCGGCGTCTACTACTCTCCGGCAAAGGAGAGCGAGGAGAACCTGGCTATCATGCGCCTGCTGGACGAGCGTTACCTGGACAAGCCCACGCACGGGGTCTTGCAGATGCAGGACTACCTGCGGGATGAAGGGTATCGGGTGAATCACAAGCGGGTCAGAAGGCTCCTGAGGCTCATGGGCCTGGAGGCCATCTACCCTAAGCGGAACCTGAGCCAGCTGGGCCAGGCAGAGTATATCCACCCTTACCTGCTGAGGAACCTAAAGGTAGCGGATCCAAACCAGGTCTGGGAGGTGGACATCACCTACATCCCGCTGGAGAAGGGGTTTATGTACCTGACGGCCGTCATCGATGTGTATAGCCGCTATGTGGTCGGCTGGGGGCTGTCCAACAGCCTGGAGGCCGAGGCAAGCCTATCGGTGCTGCGGGAGGCGATTGCCCGCCACGGCAAACCGCAGATAGTGAACTCCGACCAGGGCAGTCAGTTCACCTGCAAAGAGTGGGTGGGACACCTGAAGGAGGAAGGCATCCGCATCAGCATGGATGGCAAGGGCAGGGCGCTGGACAATATTTACATCGAGCGGCTGTGGCGGACGCTGAAGCGGGACTATGTTTACTTAAACCCGGCAAAGGATGGATGGGAGCTGTATCAGGGAGTGAAGGGCTTCTTCAGTTTCTACAACCATGAGAAGCATCACCAGGGAATCGGCAGGTGTATTCCGGTAGAGGTCTATAAACAACAGGCTGCGTGAGTTGGGGAGAGTATAAGTAGGGAATCAACTTAGAAACAGTAACTCGTGGTCCTACAAAGAGGGAGCACTATAAAAAGACTTCACGACAAAGGACAAATGAGCAAGTACAGAGCCTTTTGTATCCTTTGTCTTTTTGTCACATTGTCCTTTTACTTTATTTAAAATCAACTCACCTGAAGCACAATCTTGCCAATATTCCCGTTCTGCTCCATGTATCGATGTGCCTCGGCCACATCCTGCCAACTAAACACAGAATCTATTACAGGTTTTAGCTGGCCCGACTGAAACAGAGGTAATGCAAACGCACTCAAATCTCTGGTGAGCTGAACCTGATAATCGCGGGTACGGGATCGAAGGGTGGAGCCTGAAATCTGCAGGCGCTTCGACAGCACCTTCCGCAAATCAAAGTTTTCAACTTTTCCCCCACCTAAACTAGCAAGCAGCACCAGCCTCCCATCCAGCCCCAGGCAGTCTATGTTGTTGCTAAAGTATGGTCCTGCAATAAAGTCAACAATCAAGTCTACACCCTCCGATTTAGTATATTGCATCACCTCGTTCAGGAAAGCCTGTTCTTTATAATTGATGGCTTTACTTGCACCTAAGTCCAGGCAGGCCTGTATCTTCTTTTCAGATGCTGTAACTAATACCTCCGCCTGCTTCGCCTTAGCCAGCTGAATAGCTGCTGTGCCTACGCCACTGGCTCCGGCATGCACCAGCACACGCTCCCCTGCCTGCAAATCTCCAATCCAGAACAAAGCCTGGTAAGCAGTCAGAAAAACTTCCGGTATCGCAGCAGCTTGTTCCATCGATAAGTTTTCAGGCAACGGCATAGCCATAGCTTCGTCTATCACGGCAAACTCGGCATACCCTCCACCGGGTAGCAGTCCAAAAACTTTGTCTCCTGTACGAAAGCGACTACAGTTCTCTCCTGATTCTTCTACTACACCGGCAATCTCCAGTCCCAGCAGTGGACTTGCGCCTTTGGGCGGCGGATACTTTCCTTCACGCTGTAAAGTATCGGCACGGTTAAGGGCAGTGGCATGCACCTTTACCAGCAGTTCATTAGGCTTCGGTACCGGCTTTTCGTATTCCCCGAGCTGCAATTGCTCTGGCCCTCCAGGTTGTCTCACTAGTATGGCTTTCATTTATCAGATGCTAAATATTAGCTTTTAGATGTTAGACTTCTATTAATAGACGCAAGATAAGCTGGTAAAGATACTTCAACAGCCACCACGCCTTTCTGTGTGCAAGTAATCCTACATAAGTACTTCATTATAAATAATTAAAAATATAACCAAGCTACTTGACTTTATTACGAAATATTCGTAAATATACGAAAATATCGTAATTGTATGGAAAAGCTAACACAACAAGAAGAAGAGGCCATGCAGGTAATCTGGCAACTGAATGGCGGTTTTATCAAGGACTTTCTGGAGAAGCTGCCTGATCCACAGCCACCTTATACTACTCTGGCCTCTACGGTAAAGAACCTAGAGAAGAAGGGGTATCTGGTAAGCGAAAAGCTGGGAAACACCTACCGCTACACCCCACTTATAAAGGCTGAAGATTATAAGAAACGCTTTATGAAGGGCTTTGTAGGAGACTACTTTAAGGATTCCTATAAAGAACTGGTGGCCTTTTTTGCCAAAGAACAGCAAATCAGCGCAGAAGAACTGAAAGAGATTATAGATATGATTGAGAATAAAAAATCAGAATGATATGCCGGATCTGATCTTATACCTGCTGAAAGTAAACATCGCACTGGTACTGTTTTACCTGGTGTATCGCTTTGTGCTGCGACGGCTAACCTTCTATAACCTCAATCGCTGCTTTCTGATCTTTGGGATACTGTTTTCCATAGTTTATCCTTTTGTAGATCTTACAGAATTCACTGCTCAAAACCCGCAGCTTACTGAAAAGCTGGTAATAGTTTCTGCGCCATGGCCAACTGTTACGCATGCTCCCACGCAAACGCCTGCCTTTAATCTTTGGCAACTACCAGTTTATATATTTGCAACAGGGGCAGCAGTTATGCTTCTCCGCTTTCTACTACAAATCCTTTCGCTCTACAAGCTGCATACACAGTCAATCAAGTCGCGGCTACTTGAGTTTGATTTCAGGCGGGTTCAGGAAGATGTTAATCCATTTTCCTTCTGGCAAACCATCTATTTAAATCCAGGCACACTCCACACAACCGAATTAGTACCCATCCTTCGCCACGAACAGGTGCATGTAAAGGGGTGGCATACGCTGGATGTACTGCTTTTTGAGTTACTGACTATATTTTCCTGGTTTAACCCAGGTGTATGGTTTATGAAGTCAGCTATGAAACAGAACCTGGAGTTTATTGCCGACAGAAAGGTATTGCAAAGCGGCCTCGACAGCAAAGCTTACCAGTACAGCCTGATCAGGGTAAGCAGTTTATCACAGGGTACAGCTTTGGCTAACAATTTTAATTTTTTAACTATAAAAAAACGTATCGCTATGATGAACAAGAATCCGAGTACCCGAGCAAATTTACTTCGGTTCCTGGTGGTATTTCCAGTTGCTGCTGTACTTGTAGTAGTTTTCAACAGTGTTGCTCAAACTACAGAAAATCAGCAATTAAAAGAGCCTGTTATAACTAGAGTTGTAACAGAGGTACCAATTGAGAAATCGAAAGAATATATGGAAGTGGCACCAAAGGTTTTCATAAAAAACTCTCTCAATTTAGAATACGTCGTTTGGCAGGCTACAACTGAAACTTTAATAATTAAACCAAAAGGGCACCAGGAAGAATCCTATCGAATAAAGAATGAACAAGATGTAGCAACTGCTACGCAAAAATATGGCCTACGCTTAACTGCACCTGATAAAGCAAAAAGCATTACCCAAACAGAAGAACATCTCTTTATTTTAGAAGATAATCCATACTATCAGAACAAAGCAAATTTACCACAAGACTATAAAGCCTTCTTAAAAAGAAACCCAACTATAGAAAAAGTTGGCTGGAAGTTTGATAACGAACAGGATTTCAATTTACAATCAATCGTAATTTACTTGAAATCCGGAGGCTCAGAAGTATACAATTACAGTGACAGCAAAAGCATAGCCACTGCTAAAAGTAAGTACGGAGAGCTACCGAACCTACCTCCTCCGCCGCCACCAGTGCCTGCTAAAGAAGAGTTACCTCCGCCGCCTCCACCAGCACCGTCTAAGGAGCAACTTCCACCACCTCCTCCGCCTGTAAAGCAGGACACTCCGCATCCTTCTATACTCCTGGAAGATCAAAACTCCATTACCTGCATCTTTCGGCCTGCATCCATGACAAGCGATGAACTTAATGCGGCTCATAGCGCTTTTAAAGAAAAAGGCTTTAAGTTCTCTTTTAACAAATCCTTTTCTAATGGCAAGCTGTCAGGCATAGAACTTGCCCTATTTTCGCAAGATGAAAGTGGTAAATTAACAGGCTCTTATAATTTAGAAGAACTAAAAAAGGAAAAGAGAGTGATTGTGCTTCAGGCGAACAAACTAACACAGCATCTTTCTATATCTACACAGCCTGAAGATTAATGGTTGATTGCTGTTCTTTAAAATACCTGGCAGAAATTTCTGCCGGGTATTTCAGTATCTGCTCAGCATCAAAAGAGCACAAGCAGACCTGATGAACTGCCGATGCTACTCCTGCCAAGCACTATTTCCCTGTTACACAGCATATTTCTATACCAACTCTTGCATCACAAAAAAATTACTTCTATCTTTGTGACCATTTTTCAAGAACCATAGAAAAATATTTCAATAATTAATAAATCGCTTACAACCACTAAAAATGGATCATTTAAGTTATAAAACCCTTACTGTCAACAAGAAGACAGCCAACAAAGGCTGGGTGATTGTTGATGCAGGTCAAGGAAACTTGGGTCGTGTGGCGTCTGAAATCGCCAAGATCTTGAAAGGCAAGCACAAGCCTTCGTACACGCCTTTTGCTGACTGCGGTGACAACGTAATCGTTATCAACTCTGATAATGTTCGTTTCTCTGGCCGCAAATGGGATCAGAAGTATTACCTGACGCATACTGGTTACCCAGGTGGTCAGAAAAGAACTTCTCCTCGTGAGCTTAAGGCGAAATCATCTACATTAATTGTAGAGCGCGCTGTTCGCGGTATGTTACCTAAAAACAGATTAGGTCGCGAGCTGTTCAGAAATCTTCATGTTTTTACAGGAAGCGAGCATCCTTTTGCAGCTCAGCAGCCTAAAGAATTAACCCTCAACATCAAATAATTAATGGAAGTTATCAATACATCTGGTAGAAGAAAAACCTCGGTGGCGCGCATTTACATGACGCCTGGGCAAGGGATTATCACTATTAACGGTAGAGATATTAAAACGTATTTCCCTAGCGAAGTACTGCAAACTATTGTGAATCAGCCGTTACAAACTTTAGATTCAATTGGCAAATACGATATTAAAGCCAATATCAAAGGTGGTGGTGTAAGCGGCCAGGCTGAAGCACTTAGACTTGCTATCTCTAAAGCACTGGTAGTTGAGAATGCCGAGACCAAATCAGCTCTTCGTAAAGAAGGATTTATCACAAGAGATCCTCGCATGGTAGAGCGTAAGAAGTTCGGTAAGCGTAAAGCTCGTCGTTCATTCCAGTTCAGTAAACGTTAATATTAAAGGTGTATCAACAACATGGCAAGTACTAATTATAAAGAATTACTTGAGGCAGGTGTTCACTTCGGTCACCTTACCCGCAAGTGGGATCCAAAAATGGCACCGTACATCTTCATGGAGAAGAACGGTATCCACATTATTGACTTAAATAAGACGTTAGTTGCGCTTGATGAAGCTACTGCTGCTATCAAGAACATTGCAAAGTCTGGCCGTAAAATTATGTTCGTGGCTACTAAAAAGCAAGCACAGGACATCGTTGCGGAAGAGGCTAAGCGTCTTAAAATGCCTTACGTAACCGATCGTTGGTTAGGTGGTATGCTTACTAACTTCGCTACTGTTCGTAAGTCTTTGAAGAAAATGTCTACTATCGACAAGATGGTAAAAGACAATACAGCTTATGCAGCTATTGCGAAACGTGAAAAATTAATGCTTTCCCGTGAGCGTGAGAAACTGGAAAGAGTATTGGGAGGTATCGCTGATCTTTCCAGACTTCCTGCAGCTCTTTTCATTGTTGACGTAAAGCGTGAGCACATCGCAGTAAAAGAAGCTCAAAAATTAAACTTGCCTGTATTTGCAATTTGCGATACTAACTCTAACCCAGAGACAGTAGATTATGCAATTCCTGCAAACGACGATGCTTCTAAATCAATCTCCCTTATCGTGTCTATCATTGGTAAGGCAATTGAAGAAGGTTTGTCTGAGCGCAAAGTTGATAAAGAAGAAACTGAGCGTAAGCGTTCTGAAGAAGAAGGCATCAAGGCTAAGCAAGAAGCTGACGAACAATAATCAATCGTTCATATTGCAATAAGATAAACTGAACATTGGACGCAGCAGCTTCAATGTTCAGTTTGTTTTAGGGGTTTAGGAAAGAAGAAGCACGAGATTAACCTATTAAATTAAGAAATCTTTAACAATTGCTTTCTGCACAACCCTAACTATAGATAATTCATAATTTATAATTTCTAATTCATAATTATAAAAAACCATGGCTATTACAGCACAAGACGTTAACAGACTGCGCCAGGAAACTGGAGCTGGTATGATGGATTGCAAAAAAGCGCTTACAGAAGCTAACGGCGACTTCGAAGCTGCTAAAGATATTCTGCGTAAGCAAGGTCAGAAAATTGCCAGCAAACGTGCTGACAACACTACTTCTGAAGGTATCGTTCTTACTCAGGTGAGCGAAGATGGCACTACTGGTAAAGTAATTGCCTTGGCTTGCGAAACAGAACCGGTATCTAAAGTAGCTGATTTCCAAAACCTGGCTAAAGCTGTTCTGGATGCTGCTGTTTCTTCAAACGCTGCTACCAAAGAAGAACTTTTAGCAACTCCTCAGGCTGATGGCCGCTCATTACAAGATCATATCACTGACCTGATGGGTAAAATTGGTGAGAAAATTGATGTAGTTTCTTTCGAATCTGTATCTGCTGATCAGGTTGTTGCTTATAACCACTCTAATGGTAAATTAGGTGTATTAGTTGCCCTTGCCAACACAAACGGTACAGACGTAACGGAAGTTGGTAAAGACGTAGCAATGCAAATTGCAGCTATGAAGCCAATCGCTCTTGATAAAGATGGCGTTGATTCTGCTACTATCGAGCGTGAAATTGAAATTGGCAAAGAGCAGGCTCGTGCTGAAGGCAAGCCAGAAAACATGTTAGAGAAAATTGCTCAGGGTAAACTGAACAAGTTCTACAAAGAAAGCACTTTATTAAACCAGGAGTTCGTAAAAGACTCTTCTCTTACTATTGCGCAATTGCTTGAGAAAACAAGCAAAGGCTTAAAGGTAACTGAATTTAAGCGTGTTGCTATTGCTGGTTAATTCACAGCATTCCTTATAAAAAAAGCGGCTGTTCCTAATTTGTAGGAACAGCCGCTTTTTTTCATCGTTAAGCCTGCTTACATGGTGCAGCAGCAGGCAGTTTGAATGTTACTCCCGATTCGGAAGCTACAAAGCATTATTGCCCGTTCGTATATTTTTGAAATTCAGTATTTACCTGCTCAGAAGTTAAGCTGCCGCCAGCATGAATTATTACCCGATGCTGGAATGTTACTGATTTGCCAGCTTCCAATTTAAAGTTTAACACTTCTTGGCCATTACTCATAGCGTGCTGTCCCAGGTTGTTTGCTGCGAACAAACCATACCCTCTGGCATGCCAGTATGCAGGATAGCCGATGTTCTTCGGGTGATCCATTAAAACAACCGATACTGCTTCATCTTTTATCTTACCAGCTAAATTCACCCAATTTGCCCGGGTTCCCCAAACATCGTCGCCAGTCTTACCTTCGCTGCTGGTATAGTGGCCTGTTACTCCTTCATTATTCATTTTAGGTACCGCAGTAGCTTTGCCGCTCGCATCTGTAAAAACTTCCGGCTTCTCCGACGGATGCTCCAACTCTCTGGCAACTCTGATGGCAATAAGCCCCTCTTTGTTATCCTTAAACAGCACATCTTCCTGAAGCGCAGTAAGAGTAGTTACCCGATCTATAATTCGACTTTCATGAGCATCACTGAAAATAAAACGGGTCGTTTCTTTTATCATGGCAGTACCATCAGGCTTCTGCCACTCTGCGCTTACTTCCAGTAAAGCTTTATCATCACCATTGGTTATCTTATGCACACTCTGATGGCGAATGGTTCCGAAAGGGCCTTTATGACTACCCACATCGTTAGAGTTATTCCAGAAGTCATATCCATTCACATCGCCATAGTTAAACCAAAGCCCCACGTGGTGCGGATGGTCTACTCGCTCACCTGCTCTTGGCTCCAGTGGCCAGCCCCGGGTAATTAAGTTGCCTTTAGCTGTGCGTATAGGATAAATTACAGGCTTCTTTACTGCATCAGGATAGATATAGGAAATAAAAGGCTTGCCGTCTATAGTTACATCTATGCGCTTGTCCTTTTTGCTTTCAGTCAGCATAAAGCGCTTTGGCTTAACTGCAGCTTCTTCCTTAGCAGTATAGCCCTTTGTAAAAGCTGCAAGCATTAAAAGTAGAGCCGCACCTACAAATGAATTTCTGATCATTGTTTTAATCCGGAGTAGCATAAACATGCAGTAGTAGCAGCACTTTACTATATAACTAATTAACTCACTATAACATCCTGCTTGGTATCATCGAAGGTAATACGTTTACCTGTTTCCAGAGCAGTTCTTGTCATAATGTTAGCTACAGAATGATTATAGCCAGCTTTTACCGAGGCATTAGGTGTCTGTCGGCTTCTCACGCACTCCATCCAGTTGCGCATGTGCAGCGAGGTCATCGGGTCTCCGCCTGTGTTGGCACCAGTGGCCGCTTTTATATCGTTTGGCAGGGTATAATCGGCCAATTTATTAGCCTCCATACCCATAGCCTTCGCCATATTTTGCGTTAAACCACCCTCCGATGTTACTTTGTTTGTGTCGAGGTTTAGCATACCACCATTAGAATAGTATAGCTCTTTAATGCCACCTGCCTCGTTGCTGAAACGGGAAGAGTACACCACCTGAAAGCCTTTGCTTTTATCATCAGCAGGACCATAATCGAACACAGCCGTCATGGTATCAGCATTGGTGCGGCCATCCTGCCACATATAAATGCCACCGTTGGCTACCACACTGCGAGGATGCTCCAGCCCCGTAAACCAATGCACAGTATCAATCTGGTGCGACATCCACTGCCCCGGTATTCCGGAAGAGTAAGGCCAGAACAGGCGGTACTCCAGGTACTTTCTTGGGTCCCAAGCCACCTTCGGGCGGTTCATCAGGAAGCGGTTCCAATCTGTATCCTGCTCCCGTATTTCGCTTACAAGCTTCGGAAGGCGCCAACGCCCCGGTTGGTTTACGTTCCAGGTCATCTCCACCATTTTAATATCGCC
The DNA here is from genome assembly GCF_005491705.1 of Pontibacter sp. SGAir0037. NCBI lineage: Bacteria > Pseudomonadati > Bacteroidota > Cytophagia > Cytophagales > Hymenobacteraceae > Pontibacter > Pontibacter sp. SGAir0037. The sequence goes on from NZ_CP028092.1 coordinate 3,478,998, forward strand.
AAACTTCCCGGAGCGGATGTATTCATTTGCAGCTATGTAATTAGGTGCACTTCTACGCTGAGAACCGATCTGTACTATTTTGCCCGTTTCCTCTACTGCTTTTAAAATAGCTCTGGCATCTTCCATGGTTTCGGCCATAGGCTTTTCTATATAAGCATCTTTACCATTTCTAACAGCCTCTACTCCCATAAGCGCATGCTGAAAATCAGCAGTACTGATAATTACGGCATCTACCCCTTTCTGCGCATAAAGCTCATCGTTGTTGCGGTACTTCTTTATTTTTAGCCCGTGCTTCTCCTTCACAAATGCCTCCGCCTCTTCTCTGCGCCAATTCCAAATATCCGACACACCCATAAATTCAAAATTCAGCTCTTTGGCATGCGCCATGAAGGAAGGATATAAAGAATTCCTGAATCGGTCAGAAAATCCGACAATTGCTACCTGTACTCTGTCGTTGGCTCCTAAAATTCGACCATAGCTTTTGGCGCTAAAACCCATCAGCGAGAAGCCTACTGTGCCCAGTGCAGCCTTCTTTATAAAGTCTCTGCGTGTATTGCTGTTATGTTTTTCCATTTCTATAATAGTTTAATGGTTAGTCCTGATTTACACTGGCTGTGCCCTTAGCTTTTAGTTCTCTTAGTTTAATGTTGCGGAAGTGTACTTCGTCACCGTGGTCCTGCAGCAGGATATGCCCCTGCTCTGCCTCGCCAAAATTTTCATAATCTTTATACTTACTGCCTGCTACCAGATCACGAAAGGCTGTACTGCCACGCTCGTACTCAACTACTTTTGTTCCATTCAGCCAATGCTCTACATGCTTTCCATCTGATACAATGCACACCTGGTTCCACTCTCCTATAGGGGAAGCCTGTTTGTTTTTGGCTGTAATCAGATCATAAAGTGAAGCAATGGTTCTGTTACCACTTTTGCCCATTTTAGCATCAGGATGGCGCTCATCGTCGAGCAGTTGAAACTCCAGCCCAATAGCCGAACCCGGGCTCTTAGGCAGTCGCTCCGTTACAAAATACTTAACGCCACTGTTCGCTCCTGGTGTCAACTTAGCTTCCAGAGTCAGCTCAAAATCGCTGTACTCTTTCTCTGTGATAATGTCGCCTCCATTGCGCGACTCTGCTCCGTCTGATTTTATAACGATCAGTTCTCCGTTCTCTACCTTCCAGCCCTTTTCTGGGAATGCATCTTTGTAGGCTCCACGCCAGCCGGCAGTGCTGTTGCCATCGAATAGTAATACCCAACCTTCTGCTTGCTCGGCAGCGGTAAGTGTGTTAGGGCTGGTAGCAGAGGCCTCTGTAGCACTCACAGCCTGGCCGGCAGTCTTTTCTGTGTTTTGCTGATTACTCTGACATGCTACTGCTGAAAGCGCTGTGGCTGTACCCACTATCATAAGTCGTAAGTTTTTCATACCTGGTGTTATTGATCTTATATTTATTACACTTTAATTCCCTGCGACTGCAGATAAGCCCGACTGGTTTGCCCGCACTGCAACGGGGTTTTCCCCTGATCAGGCACAGCATCAAGCTCCACAATACCCCAGCCTTTAAAGTTGATATCAGCAAGAGCTTTAAAAACTCCCGGCAGATTCACTTTCCCCTGCCCCAATTCAACAAACGAATAAGCTTGCGGCCCTTTTTCAGGCAAGGGACGCACATCTTTAAGGTGCAGCACTCTTATCCTGTCTTTGTATTGCGCTATAGCTTTTACAGGATCTCCACCGCCCTGATGGTAGTGGGCTACATCGAGCAGGAGTTTAACATTTTCTTCTTTGCAGTTTTCTAGAATAACTTCTACCTCATGAGGTGTTTCACCGAGCTGGTGCATGTGGTTATGGTATGCTACCTGCACGCCAACATCGTTAGTTCGCTTGCCAATTTCGTTGAGCAGCTGGCCATAAGTACGCAGATCTTCCTCACTCGGGTTGCCTGTTTTAGGGCGGGCAGTATTTGTAATCTGGATGTACTCTCCACCCAAGGCTTTTACAAACCTGGCATGATCGACGTGCATTTGTATAATTTCTTCGTCTTTTCCAGTATTAATGTTGGCGTTGCCGCTGGAGAACATAGGTAATTCCAGTTTGTACTGCCTCAGTAGCTGCTGCAGTTCAGCTGGTTTGCTCCCGTACTCTTTTACAACATTGGCCCGGAGCTGAATCCCCTTAAATCCAAGTGATGAAATATCTTTGATAGCCTGTACATCGTTGCCATTCCAGGTAATGCTGGCATAGCCTACTTTAAGTCCTTTAACAGCTATAGGATTAGCAGCCTTTACTCCTAGTGATGCGATAAAAGGAAGGGTGAGCGCTGCAAGACCAGCTTTTGTAAGGAATTCCCTACGTGAAAGATCTGAAGACATAAAATTATTAAGTTTATCAATGATAGCTTTTCAAGGCGACAACAGGCTTAGCATGTGATTGCCCACTCTAAAAAATGCAGAAATAAAAAGCCTGATAGGAAGTCTTTTTATTTCTATTGATAAACTTATAAAACAATCTCTTATTTCAAAACGATTTTTTAATAATTGATTGATTTGTTGTACTCTTAATAGGTAGAATTAGCAACTGAAACAGAAACACCTGTCAAAGTTAACTTTGCGGAGCAGCATCTCAGCTAGTGAAAGAACGTTTATAAGTAGTATCTACTTCATCCTAACTATTCCTCCTGAGTGTACCAATGAAAGACTGACGCATTTCAGTAAACCGGCTTAAAGCAGCATCTATGAATTCTTCATCTAGCAAGGCTTTTGCGCCGGCATCACCCATTATATCCATTTCGCTTATTTTATACGTCTGCTCAAAATCTCCTTTTTCCAGCTTTACCAGATATTTGCCGTTCCAGGCGAGCAAGGTTACTTTCATGGCTGGGTGAGGAATGTCGGCTACTACTCTCATAAATTTAATACGCTAATATGTTAATGTGCTAATTTATACAAATACCCGCTAATCAACCAAAGTAGAAATAGCTCAACAATAAGATACCGCAAAAAGCTTATTCTTCTATAGCAATGCCCATGAGTTGCATGAGTTTGCTGGCATTGAAACTGCGGCAAAGGCCCCGCTGTAACTTGTAATCGAAAAGTATTTTGTCACCTTCTATAGTACTGTTAAAGCTGTAGTTTTCTACACTGCCTTTCAATTCTTCTTCCATCGCACCCAGCTCTAAATCATGCGTTGAAATAAGGCCAGAGGCAGTACGCCGGTGTAGCTGCCGGATAAGAGCCATAGCTCCTAAGTGCCTGTCGCGGGAATTTGTTCCTTTCAGAATCTCGTCGAGCAGGTAAAATACCGGAATGCCTTGTTCCGTCAGGTTCAGTAAAATGCGAAGGCGCTTTAATTCTGCATAGAAAGAAGACGTGCTTTCGGCGAGATTATCGACAGTTCGCATGGCCGTGTATACCTGTGCTGGTGCAACACGCATCTGAGAAGCAGCCACGGGTGCACCGGTAAAAGCCAACACCATGTTAATACCTACTGTGCGAAGGAAAGTAGTTTTACCCGACATATTAGAACCTGTTACCACTATTGTTTTGCCTGCCCCCTGCATTGTGAAGCTATTGGCAATACGCTCGCTTACAAAAATAAGAGGATGTTCCAGAGCTGTGGCTGTTACTTCAAAAGGTACGTCACTTATTTCTGGCACGGCATAGGCTGGGTTAGCCAGTTGAAAGGAGGCTATACTGGCTAAGGCTTCATAATTTGCCAGCACTTCCAAAGAGCCCTCTACCTGACCAAGGTACTGATCTCGCCACTGCTCTATTCTGTAAATCCACAAAAAGTCCCACATTAATATGGTATTCAAAAAGAAAGCCATAAGTGTACTCAAACGATAGGAGAAGAAATCTATAATACCAGCCAGTTTTCCTAATGCCTCTGATGCTTTATGCTGCTTGTAAAAAAGTTTATTCTTGAGAGAGGTAAGCAAGGCAGCATTTGTTTCATGCTGCTCTATGTGCCGCATCTGGCGGGTATAGCTTTCCATGGCTTCGTAAATACTAATGCTCTTTTCATAGTAATCGTCGCGAATGGTTCTAAAACGATAGGCCAGCAGAAACTGCAACAGCAAAAAGGCACCAGGTATATAGCCAGAAAAGCCGTAGAACCAGGCAACTATGGCTGCAACTGTAAGCACAGGTAATATAAAGAGCAACGGTTTCATATACCCATGTTTTTTATACAGGCTGTTCTCCCGCAGCCATTCAAAGAATGCAGAAGAGGGCACTTCGGTATGTTTATGGTGCCTGGGCATAACCACAAAATGCTGCAGCCAATCCAGCTGCTCTGGTTTTGTAAGCGCTGCCACTGCTTCCTGGCGCTGTTTAACCTCTGCGGGTAAGGCAGCCTGTTGCAGCCAGCTGGCCAGCTTTGTTTTTCCCAGGCTTGTTATAGAGCGGTTGAGAAGCTGAAACAAAGAATTGTCTCCAAAAATATCGAGATCGGAGGTATAAGGGTGCTGGTTGTCTGTAAAAGCCTCGCCCTTATCAAGCTTTTGTAATTTACCCTGCAGCCTATCCAGTTCCTCCAGGTTTAGCTCTCTTAGAAGCTTGAAATGTGTATAGGTATAATTTAAGCGGCTGTGCCAGCGCATAACCACTATAAACAGCATGTAAGACAGTATTAAACCTATTATACCCGCCGTTGGATTATAGTTTCTGAAGAGAAAGTAAGTTATACCCGCTCCGCATATAAATACCAGCACCCGCAACCACGATACCGTGCTGGATTTACTACCTGTTTGCTTTTCCTGCTCCTGAAATTGATCTGCTCTTTGCTGAAATACTGCTGCGACTTCTTTTCTCACGTTTTATTTTTTTGATGCACCTAATACGTGCTCTCGTGTAAATTGTAGGTAATGTACGTTAGCCTTAAAATAATGCGTATGTACTTAAGGCCTGCTTTAGCCAAAGATAAAAAAACTAAGTCTTTTTACTTCTTCAACCCAAAAGAAAGGAGCCGACTTTAGGCCGGCTCCTTTCACAGACAAACAATATTAAGAACAACTCATTTCTATAAGCAGATGTTAGTTTGTAAATTTTACATCGCCATATTTCGATACAATACTTACAGAAGCCTTCGGTGATGAAGTTCCGAACTTGCCCTTATATTCTGAAGAGGTATGCCCATTTCTTTGCAAAGAAGTCACATTTACCACATCCTGATCAAATTTAAAGCTTGAAAAGTGTACATTAACATCAAAATTAAAGGCTGTATTTTGGTCGAATCCCAAAGTGATAGGACTAAAGCCACTCTCCAGATTAATCTTTTGCATATTCTTACTAATATTATCAACTCGTAAGGATCCGTATTTAATTTGCATGCTTAGGGCCTGATCCAGATTGCCAATCCTAAAGTCGCTGTATCTGGAAGAGCCTTGTATGTCATTTGTCCCATCAAGATTAAGTGAGCCGTAAGAAACATCTACACTTCCCCCATTCATATAGCCGCAGCTACCAGATCCATAAGCTAGTTTTATTGTGTTTGCTACATTACCTAATCTTTCAGTCTTAAGAGAACCGTACTTTACAGCGATATTAGTCTTACCCTTAAAAGCTGCTAAGTATACATCGCCAAAGCTATTTGAGATGGTAAGGGGATTTGATTCCGGCATATTAATGGTATAGTTAATTTCAAAGCCAGTCTTAGAATTACCACTGATGGTCATAGATTGCATTTCTGTTTTCACAGATATGGAGCTTCCTGTTCTGCTCTCCCTGATGCTAATTTTATCCAGCATCTCCTGTGCCCGTTGCTCAGAGCCTGCCCTACAGATTATATCAACACGCACCTGAATCTCATTTTTGTTCCAGGTATTCACATGCACCTTCCCAAACTTATTTTCAATGTTAAGCATGTCAGCACTGCTTACCTTGTACACTTTTTCGAAGGTCTTTCGCATTTCTGCATCGAAGCCAGGCTCTGCCAGTGCGGGACTCTTTAAGGTGTAAGCTACCACCTGAGGCTGTTCATCAACTAAAGCAAGTACCTGTGCGGTAAGAACGCGTACCTGCGGAGTGGGGCATGGTGCTGGAGCCGCTTGTTGGGCCAGTACCATGGAGGGTGCCATAACGAGTAGTAAAACAAGGTGGCGTAAAGATTTATGCATTCGTAGTTTCATCTTGATTAGGTTCTTCTAGTATAGGTTTCTGCAACTGTTCAATTTTCTGGAGCACTTCCAGCTGGCGGTTAAGCACCTCGATTCGTATCTGCAGGTTCTGAATCATGGCACCCATTACTTTTTCGGTATTAGGAGTTTTGTATAGTTCTTCTTTAAGCTGCTTATAGCTGTTATCAAGGCGCTGGAGTTCCTGGTCAATTTCCTGCTGATCGTCTAGGCCCAGCACCTTCAAGTCGTATTCGCCCAGCTCTTTTTTCTTGCTGTTAATCTGGCTTGTATAGTATGCTTCTACTTCTACCAGTTCAGGCGCAATGCGCTGTAGCGATGGTTGCCCCACAACTGCTAGCGTACCTGTTGCCGATGGCACATTCCGCTTAACCACAAGCAGGGTGATGCCACACCCCAGCAACAGCAAAACTGCCGCTGCGATACGCATAAACATAAAGTTCGCTTTAAAGCTGGCACTCTCGCCAAAATTAATGCTGATTACTTTTGCTTCTTTCTTTGGCTTGGGTAGTTCCTGGCTTATGGTTTGCCAAAGCGCAGGGCTAGGCTCGAACATGTCGAACTCATCCCGGTGCTCATTTACAAACTTTTTCAGTTTATCTTCCATATCGTAAAAGCTCCTGCTTCTTTTATAGATCAACCCACGAACTGTGGTTCATGCATTATGTCAACTAATTTTTTCCTGGCCCTGCTGTACTGCGACTTAGAGGTTGATTCTGAAACACCAAGAATCTCTCCTATCTCAGCATGGTCAAATCCTTCCAGCAGGTATAAACTCAGCACCACCCGATAGCCATCAGGCAGCTTCTGTATTGCTCGACGTATTTTATCGATCTGCCACTCACACTCATCCTCATATACTTCATCGGCTATATCTCCTACTACTCTGTCATCCATGGGCACAAGCTCTGCCTTCTTTTTTCTGATAGCGTTTATAGCAGCATTTACCACTATTTTTTTCAGCCAGCTGCCAAACGATGCCTCCGCTTTATAAGAGCTCAGGTTTCTGAAAGCACTGATAAATGCTTCCTGCAATACGTCTTCGGCCTCGGCATAGTCGTTTGTGATACGCATACTCACGTTAAACATGGCCTTGGAATACAGCTTATACAACTCGTACTGTGCACGATTGTCCCCTTGCCTGCACCGTTCGATCACGTGCATGTTCACATCCTGATAGCCTATAATTTCCAAGGTGTTCTAAGTTGGCGTTAGTGTTTTGCTGTGCTGTCGTTTACATTTTTGCTTTCTTCCTCATTCCTTTCATCCAAATTCACACTAAAGACAAGTAAAAGAGGCCGGGGTTGCATCAAGTTGCAAAATATTTTAAAGTTTATTGCCCTTCTGCATACAGTAAAAGCCAGCCCTGTCACAGAGCTGGCTTTTACTGTAAAAACGCACCAGACATTCACAGGAGCTTCGCACGCTGTGAGGTATCTCCGCATTAACTCATCTTCAAATTTTCAGATCTTCTCATCTTCAGATTCTCATTAGTCCATTATATCAAATTTAATTCCCTGTGCAAGAGGCAGATCACGGCCATAATTAATGGTGTTGGTCTGGCGGCGCATGTATACGCGCCAGGCATCGGAGCCAGACTCACGGCCTCCGCCAGTGTCTTTTTCGCCACCGAAAGCACCACCTATTTCTGCACCCGAAGTGCCGATATTTACATTTGCTATACCACAGTCGGAGCCCCAGTGACTCAGAAAGGCTTCTGTTTCAATTAAATTGGTTGAGAAGATTGAGGAAGATAAGCCTTGCCGAACCCCATTCTGAATAGCAATAGCGTGTTCTACTTCACCACTGTATTTAATCAGGTACAGGATAGGAGCAAATGTTTCTTCCTGCACCGTATGATAATGGTTTTCGGCTTCTACTATGGCTGGCTTTACATAAGTGCCTGTCTTATAGTTTTCACCCTCCAGCACTTCACCTCCGGTTAGCAGCTTGCCGCCTTCCTGCTGAACTTCCTCTAAAGCTTTATGAAAAGCCTGCACAGCTGCTTTATCTATAAGCGGACCTACCAGTGTAGTATTGTTAAGCGGATGGCCTATAGGCAGATTGGGATAGATGCTTAGAAGTCGCTCTTTAACCTGCTCGTAAATATTTTCGTGAATGATCAGCCTTCGGGTAGAGGTACAACGCTGGCCACAGGTACCTACAGCACCAAACACAATAGCTGGCAGCGCCATATCCAGGTTTGCATGTTCAGTTACAATAATGGCATTATTGCCTCCGAGCTCTAATAAAGACTTGCCCAGGCGGGCTCCTACTGCCTCCCCTACTTTCTTGCCCATTCGGGTCGAACCTGTAGCTGAAACCAACGGAATGCGCTCATCATGCGCCATCAGGCTACCTATTTCAGCTCCACCAAGTATAAGGTTAAAAATGCCCTCCGGCAGCTCATTCTCAGCTAATACCTCACGCAAAATATGCTGGCAGGCAACTGCCGTGAGCGGTGTTTTCTCAGATGGTTTCCAGATGATGGTATTGCCACAGACAGCGGCTAACATGGCATTCCAGCTCCAAACGGCCACAGGAAAGTTGAAAGCAGAAATAACGCCCACTATACCCAGCGGGTGATACTGCTCATACATGCGGTGCGACGGGCGCTCAGAGTGCATTGTATAACCGTGCAGCTGCCGTGACAAGCCAACAGCAAAGTCGCAGATATCGATCATTTCCTGTACTTCGCCTAGTCCCTCCTGCAGAATTTTTCCCATCTCGTAGCTTACAAGCTTCCCCAATGCCTCTTTGTGCTCCCGAAGCCTGTTCCCGATCTGGCGCACAATTTCGCCTCGCTTCGGAGCTGGCATTTTCCGCCATACTTTAAAAGCCTCCTGTGCCTGCTGCACTACCTTTTCATACTCTTCGGGCGTGGCCATGTTTACAGCCGCAATCAGGTTGCCATCGGCCGGGGAATAAATTCCTACCTTTTCTCTACCCGCTGTTTCAGCCCAGGTAAGGCCGGTACTAAAGGCCGGATTTATTTCTTTTATACCTAGTTGCCTGAGCACATCGGCTATAGCCGTGGCTAATGGCAGTTCCTCTATTGTCTGCTTCATAGTTTTCTTCTCCTGCATAACTGTTTTTGTATACGTATCAGAAAGATGCCTACCTATAGGAACATGCTTTCGTAAACGCATCTCTACAAAGCTATAAAAACAAAAAAGCTTCTACAATGCTGTAGAAGCTTTCCTGCTGTTAAAGGTAATCGCTTATCGTTTACCTATCGGGTAGTAAGCCTTCAGGCCGTCCGGGTAAACGCCCTCGATGTATACTACACCGCTATCAAAGTTCTTCAGATGCTTTTCTACATCACCTGGCTCATTAACAGCATATCGATCAATTCTGGTAATGATAAAGCCGTCTTTCATACCTGTTTCTCGGAATTTGCTTTTTTCGACGCTAGATATTTTAGCACCGCCTTCTATTCCAAGTTTGCTCATTTCCTGCTTGCTTACCGGCTCAAAACGGGCACCATCAAACGTTACTGCCTTTGCGACACTCCGTTTCATAATCTCAGTGCTGTTGTTCAGGTTCTTCAGTATTACATCTGCAGTTCTTTCTTTATTGTCGCGCAGGTAGGTAACTTTTACTTTATCACCAGGGCGATATCTCGCTACCTGCTCCAGTAATTGAGAAGACTTGCTCACCGGTACACCGTTCACAGCAGTAACTACGTCGCCCTCTTTCAAGCCCGCTTCTTTAGCACCGCTTTTTTCTTCTACACCTGCAATGTACACACCGTTTAGTGTAGAAATATTCTGTTGCTTCGCAAAAGCAGCATCAATTTCCTGGATTCTGGCACCCAGTAAAGCACGCTGCACTTCACCATACTTCAGTAAGTCGTCGATTACTTTACTTACAATAGCAGATGGCACTGCAAAAGAGTAACCGGCAAATGAACCTGTCTGAGAAGCGATAGCTGTGTTGATACCTACCAGGTCACCGTTCAAATTTACCAAAGCGCCACCACTGTTACCAGGGTTAACGGCCGCATCTGTCTGAATAAAAGACTCAATAGCCAAATCTTTTGTAGCATTGGTGCGCAGGATGTTGATGTTACGTCCTTTAGCACTTACAATTCCCGCTGTTACAGTAGATGTAAGGTTCATAGGGTTACCAACAGCTAATACCCACTCTCCAACTTGTAATTCGTCGGAGTTACCGTAACGCACAACTGGTAATTTTTCTGCTTCAATTTTCAAAAGCGCCAGGTCAGTAGTCGGGTCTGCCCCCACCACACTGGCTTCGAACTTACGCTTATCGTCCAGCACCACCTCTACTTTAGAGGCTTTATCGATTACGTGGTTGTTGGTAACAATATAGCCGTTAGAAGCTATAATCACACCTGAACCAGAACCCATTTGCGGACTACGAGGAGCACGCTCACCAAAGCCATCGCCAAAGAACTCACGCAAAAACGGATCCATCGGGCCACTATACCGATCGGAGGCTGTGGTAGCATATTCCGTCATAACGTGCACAACAGCAGGCGTAGACACCTGAGCTGCTTTAATGAAATTTAAACCTTCTGGCACAGCAGTAGTACTGCTTCGCATATCGCTGGTATAGCGAACAGAAGGATACTGTTGCGCCTGCTCCAGGGCACTTCCGGTTCTGGTATCGTCTTCGAGCAGCTTGTAGCTACCTACGGCAATACCGCCACCCATCACAGCGGAAAGAGTTAAGCCAACTATAAACTGTTTTGTTTTCATGAAATATTTAATCTAAATGATGTTTCTTACCTAATATATGCAGAATAACCTATATTATACAAGCTTAACGCTAAAATACCTTACGAAATTATATAACGCTACGATTGTTTTCAATATCTATCCTCTATAAGTATAACAAAAAAGAGGCCAAAGTTGGCCTCTCTTGTTAAGCTTTATTTTATTAAGCCTGCCCGTTTTCTGAAGCGGCCACTTCTACAGCTTTAGGTTTTGCGCTTGCTTTTGCCTTATCGCTGCCAGATGTAATCTTTATCTGGTGCTTCATTGTTTTCTGCTCGTCTTTTGGCACAGAAACTACCAAAACACCATCAGTTAACTGCGCCTTAATCTGATCAGCCTTCACATTATCTGGCAAGTAGAAAGTTCTGGTGAAAGAGCCGTACTGCGTTTCTACCATATGATAGCGTTTGCTGTCTTCTCTCCTTTCGAACTTACGCTCACCAGATATAGTTAATTTGCCTTCCTGAAAATCGATGTTGATGTCTTCTTTCTTCACTCCCGGAAGAGCTACTTCAATTTCAAAGCCATTATCAGTTTCATACGCATCAACATGAGGCGTGAAACCAGTTACGCTGCGTGTATTAAGAGACTCATTAAAGAATCTGTCTAACATTGTGCTGAATGATTGCGGTACGTTTTCTTGCATACCATTATATCTGCTCAGTGCCATTTTAAACCTCCTGTTTTTATTGTTATACATTTTAAATGTTACTAACACTTTGTACTATAATAAAAACTATACCAACAGAATATTTTAGTTAAATCATGAAATAATGTCATTTTAAAATTTCACTTGATTTAACTTTTCTGCCTAAATTTCAGGAGGAGTAATTCTTAATATGTAATACTGGCAGTTGAAGGGGTAGTATGGATGCTATACTTTATTTCTAATGCAACCACCGGGCTGATGCGGTTTCTTTTAGTAGTATAGCCTAGCTCTACAACCTGACTGTTTTCATCATACCTGGGCGGAATCAGCACATAGTAATAATCGGTCTGGCGCATGAAATACGGCATTATACGCCACTTATCATTCACTTCATAGGTCAGGTTCAGGCGCAGCCGTGTTCTGTCTATTTTTCGTTCCGCCGCATTGCTCTCTGCCTTCTGGAACTCTGTGCGAATAAAAGCTTCGTAATTGATGGCAGGTGTAATGTAGCGTTGCTTTACAGCTATGCGTTTACCTAATTCAGCAGAAAAACGCACCCTCCCAAAAGCATCCTGCTGTTCCTGTGTTACATACTCAAACATCCCTTGCTTGTTAAAGTACAAGTTCCCGATGCTCCCGTTATGCCGCAGAAACAAAGCTGCAAAGCCTGTTTTCGGATAATCTTCTATCGCATAGCGGAAAGATAAGCCACCCCGCCAATGGTTGGTTAGGGCATGCTCGTACCCCAGCTCCAGCTCCACACGCTCAAAGCTGCTAAACAGGCCGGTTTCCTTTAAATCGTTAAAGCGGGAGTCTGAGTTGATGCGGTATTGGTTACGGAAAAACAGAATTCCATCTTCGCCAGCTCCATAATTTACCTGCAGCTCAGGCCAGATAGCAGAAGCAGCTGTTACCTTACGTTGCGCCTCTGTGAAAAACGGCAGTAGTGTTAGTAATAAGATCAGGTATGGCTTTGTCATGGTTATTCTTTTTCTTCTCTTCCCTTCGTTAAGCTGGTTGCTAAACTATACAGCACCTCGCTCCCCCACTCATTGTAACGCAGTATTTTATTGTAAACAGGCTGACTCTTACTGAAAACGGCATAGTAATCATTATACTCCTTCACTTCCACATCCTCCCAGTAAATCAAATATTGCTGATCGAGCAGGAATACGCCCTCCTCTGTTAGCAACACGTCTTTCAGTTCAACGCTTTTTTTGGCAAACAGCCGCTCTTTCCACTTTTCTACAAGTCCGCTCAGGTAATAGTCCCAAATGATATCTACTATTTTGGCATAGATCTCCCGATAAGAATCATTCTTAGAAAAATAGCTCTTAAACCTGACGGACAGAATATGACCGTCCTGTGATTTTACATCGAGTGTAAAATCGCAACCAACATAGAACCGGTACCAGAGAATGAACTCGAGGTCGTGCTTTATATCAACAATGTCTTCTTTATTGATTCGCGTAAACGGAGAAGACTGGAGAGGACTGTTCTCGTACTCCAGGTAATCGGGGGCAAGTATCAGGCGCCTTTTGTTACCAAGAAGCCCTGTAGACAAGTTGTATGTGTATACCCCGTTTTTTTCCAATGTACTTGCTGTTTTAGAATTAACTTCCCAACTCCTGTATGGCCAGCCAGGCCATCAGGCCTATACCTGTTTCTAGCGCATCTTCTTCTATATCGAAGGTAGGCGTGTGCACCGACGAGACTATGCCCCGTGCTTCGTTGCGGGTGCCCAAGCGGTAGAAGCAGGCATTCACTTCCTGAGAGTAATACGCAAAGTCTTCGGCCCCCATCCATAAATCCAGCTCTACGACATTCTCTGTACCTAAATACGCCTCAGCTGCAGCCCGGGCTCTGTCTGTCAGGGCCGGTTCGTTTTTAAGATACGGATAGCCGTTCTTGATGTCGATGTCACAGCTGCCACCCATGCTTTCGCATAGGCTTTCAGCAAGCTTCTTGATACGCTGGTGCGCCTCCTTCCGCCACTTTTCATCCATTGTACGGAAAGTGCCTTCTATCTTTACCTCGTTTGGTATTACGTTGGTAGCACCCATCGCTTCTACTTTTCCAAATGAAAGAACAGTAGGCACTTTGGGGCTGGCATGGCGACTGACAATTTGCTGCAGGGCTACGATCAAGTGTGCCGAAATCAGCACCGGATCTACGTTAAGTTCAGGCATGGCGGCATGGCCTCCTTTTCCCTTAACAGTAATATAAATCTCGTCGGCACTTGCCATATACATTCCTGCCCGGAAGCCTACTTTGCCAGCTGGCAGAAACGGAAATACATGCTGCCCTATTATGCCTTCAGGTGCCGGCTGCTGCAGCACACCTTCTTTTATCATGATAGAGGCGCCGCCTGGAAATTTCTCTTCCCCAGGCTGAAACACCAGTTTTACTGTTCCCTCAAACTCTTCGCGCAACTCCTGCAGAATACGGGCAGCACCTAACAGAGAAGCCGTATGCACATCGTGCCCGCAGGCGTGCATCACGCCTGCGTTTCTCGATTTATACGCTACCTGGTTCTGCTCCAGAATGGGCAAAGCATCCAGATCGGCACGCAGGGCTATTGTTTTACCGGCAGCACTCTTCCCCTCAATCAAAGCCACTACCCCTGTATCAGCCATACGTTTTGTCTCTAATCCGTAGCTTTGCAATAACTGCTCTACATAAGCAGCGGTCTGATGTTCTTCGAAAGACAGCTCCGGGTTTGCGTGCAAATGGCGCCTTATGCCTATGGTATCATTGGCATAAGCTTTGGCGAGTGATTTTATTTTTTGAGATAAATTAGTCAAGGTGCTGAAATTTAATGTACTGATAAGTTAACTGCTGAAGGTACGCAGACTGTCCTAAATTAAAAAGCGCTGCAGCTCAGGTATGGCTACAACGCTAGTTGTTAAGAACCTGTTGGTTCTATTTCTTGGGTATATTGATCTGCTCCTGCACAATCTGTGCATTCGGAATAAGATCGCTTAGCTGGTTTAGCACCTGCTGTGCTTCCATCCGGCTAAAGTAATCTCCTATTTTCAGCCGGAAGTTTGGTTGCTGATACGTAAGGTAATCCTGCTCCTCCGGCACACGACCTATAATAGTTTTACGCAGGTTCATCACAGTTTCACGCTCTGATCCGTTATACGCCAGTATCCGATACCCCTGGGCATACTTAATGCCTTTATTCACACTGGCTACAGTATCCATCAGAACCGCCACACGATTGTTTACATGATTGGCGGGTTCTGTGCGTGGCGCAGAGGCTGCTTCATCTGTAGCAGCAGGATATTTAGGCCTGTATACACTCAAGTCCTCGTTTACACGTACTTTGCCACCAGCTCTGACACCTTCTGAGGTGCTGGTGCCGGAAGAGGGAGCACAGGCTGTACTGAAGCATACAAGAAGTATAAAAAGAAAGCTAAAGATTCTATTCATGACTAATAATTTGGATACTGGCAGAGCATCCTAAACGATCTGCTCCTGCTTCGATTAACGCTTGCGCATCGGCAAATGTTTTTATGCCTCCCGATGCTTTTATTTTGATTTGGGCTGGCAGCGTGCGCCGCATTAATTTAATATCTTCCGCCCTGGCTCCACTTGCCGCAAAACCAGTAGAAGTTTTTACATAATCTACTCCGGCGGCAGTACAGATCTCACATGCTTTCACTATCTCTTCGGCTGAAAGTAGAGCTGTTTCTATGATCACTTTCAGTTCCGCCTCTTTTAAATGGCAGAATTTTGCCAGATCGCTCAGCTCATTCTCTACCTCCACGTATTGTCCGGATTTGAAGGCAGAAACATTCATGACAACATCTATTTCATTGGCACCGTCGGCAATGGCCTGGTGCGTTTCCAGGAACTTTACCTTGTGATGCTGGTAGCCCAGCGGAAACCCGATTACCGTGGCCAGCTTTACCTTTGTACCTGTACCCAATGTATCTTTTGCTAAAGCGACATAGCAGGGTGGAACGCAAACCGCAGCAAAACCATAGGTTTCAGCCTCGCGGCATAGTTGTACTATTTGCCCAGCTGTTGCCTCCGGCTTTAGCTGTGTATGGTCTATATGCGCTGCAATCTCTTCTCCTGACATAATCAGATGGTAGACTATAGAATTATTTAATTTGGACTAGCTGATGCCTTCCTCATAATAAGTGCAAAGATAGGAAGGGGATATAAAAAAACAGCCACTAATTTCTTAGTGGCTGCTCTGCTGATTTAGTCTTCTAACAGTACACACCGGTTATCTAACAGGTCTTGCTCAACGTTTTTATACTTAACGTCTTTCAAAACCCTGCCATCCATATACTGCACGCTTACCCGGTCGTTACGACCAGCTACTTTCTGCGAGTGAGCCGGCAATATTTTTTCCGGTGCAGGCGACTGCATAGTGGTGGAGCCGTTACTGCCTTCTAGTGAAGAGTGTACTTCTTCTTTTTTCTCGCGTAAGACAGGCGGCTTAGGTGCTGCAGGTTGAGGGCGTGGTGCCTGTACCTGATCCGGAGCCTGAATCGGAATATAAGCGTGGAAAAGGAAGTTAATCGTTTCTTCGTTTACCTTACCGATCATGCGCTTGAACAACTCAAAAGATTCGAACTTATACACCAAAAGCGGATCTTTCTGCTCGTAAACAGCATTCTGCACTACTTGCTTCAGGTCGTCCATCTGGCGAAGGTGCTCTGTCCAGGCCTGGTCAATTACTCCTAATGTAATCACTTTCTCCATCGAACGGATCAGCTCCATGGCATGTGATTCGTAGGCTTTGTTCAGGTTTGCCACCGCTGCTACCTGGCGTTTGCCGTCTGTAAACGGAACAGCCACATTCTCGATCATTGGTCCACGGTTCTGGTGAATGTCTGTAATGATAGGGTATGCATGTTCTGAAATCTGCTTGTTTTTATCCAGGTAATGGTTCAGTGCCTCGTTATACAGGCGCTCAGCCAGCTGGTTTGCAGAAACAGATTTGAAATCATCTTCTGTAATGGCAGTATCAATACCAAACACGCGGATAATATGCAGCTGGAAGTTTTCGTAGTCGCTGGAGTTTTTGTAGCTAACCACCATGTCTTCGCTGATATCATAAATCATGTTCCAGATATCCAGCTCCAGGCGCTCCCCATACAGGGCATTTCTGCGACGCTTGTAAACTACCTCACGCTGTGCGTTCATAACGTCGTCATACTCCAGCAAGCGCTTACGCTGGCCGAAGTTATTTTCTTCTACTTTCTTCTGTGCACGTTCTATTGAGTTCGTGATCATAGAGTGCTGAATTACCTCTCCTTCTTCCAGACCCATACGGTCCATCAGGCGGGCAATTCTATCTGAACCGAACAAGCGCATCAGGTTATCTTCCAACGATACAAAGAATTGTGAAGAACCCGGATCTCCCTGGCGACCAGAACGACCACGCAACTGGCGGTCTACACGGCGTGACTCGTGGCGCTCTGTACCAATGATAGCCAGACCACCTGCTGCTTTAGACTCTGGTGTAAGCTTAATATCGGTACCACGGCCAGCCATGTTGGTAGCAATGGTTACTGTACTTGGCTTACCAGCTTCTGCTACAATGTCGGCTTCTTTCTGGTGCAATTTCGCGTTTAGTACCTGGTGCTTAATTTTACGCAGGGTAAGCATGCGGCTCAGCAACTCCGAAATCTCAACCGAAGTAGTACCCACCAGCACAGGCCGGCCTTTTTCAGTAAGTTCTACAATTTCGTCGGCTACAGCATTATACTTCTCACGGGTGGTTTTGTAAACTTTATCGTGCTCGTCTTTGCGTTGGATTGGTTTGTTGGTAGGAATTACCACCACATCCAGCTTATAGATATCCCAGAACTCACCAGCCTCCGTTTCAGCAGTACCGGTCATACCAGCCAGCTTGTGGTACATACGGAAGTAGTTCTGCAGCGTAACCGTAGCATACGTCTGTGTTGCATCTTCTACTTTTACGTTTTCCTTCGCCTCTATTGCCTGGTGCAAACCATCCGAATAACGGCGGCCTTCCATCACACGCCCGGTCTGCTCATCTACAATCTTCACTTTATGATCTGGCGTTACGATATACTCTGTATCTTTCTCGAACAGCGTATATGCTTTCAGCAACTGGTTGATTGTATGCACACGCTTCGACTTCTCCTGGAAATCGGCGATTAATTGCTCTTTTCTGTGCAGTTGCTCCTCATTAGACAAAGATTTATTGTTCTCTATATTGGCAATCTCTGTACCGATGTCTGGCAGAATAAACAGGTTCGGATCTTCGCCCTGGCCTGTGATCAGGTCAATACCTTTTTCGGTAAGCTCGATCTGGTTATGCTTTTCATCAATAGTGAAGAAAAGCGGCTCATCAGCCTCAGGCATCATGCGGGAGTTGTCCTGCAGGTAGTGGTTTTCTACCTTCTGCATGATGGCTCTGTTACCTGTCTCACTTAAAAACTTAATAAGCGGCTTACTCTTAGGCAGACCACGGTAAGCTCTGAAAAGAGATAATCCGCCGTCTTTATCATTTCCTTCTTTGATCAAGCGTTTTGCATCGGTAAGGAAATTATTAACCAGCTTGCGCTGCGCCTCTACCAGCATGGCAATACGTGGTTTCAGCTGATAGAACTCATGCTCATCGCCACGCGGCACAGGACCAGAAATGATCAGGGGAGTACGGGCATCGTCAATCAACACAGAGTCTACCTCATCGACCATGGCATAGTGGTGCTTGCGCTGCACAAGGTCTTTAGGCTCACGCGCCATGTTATCACGCAGGTAATCGAAGCCAAATTCGTTGTTGGTGCCGTAGGTAATATCGGCACGGTAGGCATTACGGCGTGCCTCAGAGTTTGGCTGGTGTTTATCTATACAGTCGATGGTAATGCCATGGAACTCAAATAAAGGAGCCATCCATTCAGAGTCACGGCGTGCCAGGTAATCGTTTACAGTTACCACGTGTACGCCACGCTTAGACAGTGCGTTAAGGAAGGCCGGAAGAGTTGCCACTAACGTTTTACCTTCACCAGTTGCCATTTCGGCAATCTTACCCTGGTGCAGCACAATACCACCGATCAGCTGCACATCGTAGTGCAACATTTCCCAGGTTATTTCATTACCTGCTGCTGTCCATTTGTTTGCCCAGATGGCTTTATCACCATCAATCTGCACGTTAGGTTTACGGGCCGCCAGTGTACGGTCAAAATCATTGGCGGTAACAACTAACTGGCCGTTCTCTTTCCAACGGCGCGAAGTTTCTTTTACAATAGCAAAGGCTGCCGGCAATACCTCCATCAGTACTACTTCCAGCTCTTTGTTACGGTTCTTCTCCAGCTCATCAATTTCAGAGAATATATTCTCTTTCTGCACAATATTTAGTTCAGGCTCATCGGCAATGCGCTTGTGCAAGGCAGCAATATTTTCGTCGATAGGCTTTAAGCGCTCATCAATAATGGCTTTCACCTCTACTGTTTTATGGCGAAGCTCATCATCAGACAAGCTGGCAAGTCTGCCGTATTCTTCGTTTATCTGAGATACGTAGGGTATAACACCCTTGATATCTTTGTCGGACTTGGTTCCGAATATTTTCGCAACGGTTTTACCGAAAAAATCAAACATCTGTATTGTTGTTCTTAAATGAAATCCTGTGTTTGCAATATCGTCAAAATTAGCTGTTTTTTTGAGATATTCATTGTTATGTACTAAAACAATACCACATTAACAGCCACATAGGTTATCTGCCATATTTGCCGGAGTAAAGAGGCTTCTTTTCCTGCTATATCTATTTAACCTAAAGTTCATGCCATAAAAGGTAAGAGGTGGCAATGTGGCAGTAAATATTAACAATTTATAACCAAAACAGCCGGGTATAAAGTTTCAGTAAAGTCCTTTAGAATAATAGCTGAAATTCAACTACATCTTCCCAGCCCTCCGGCAACCGGAGCCATTGCTTTCGTACGCCAACTTCTGTAAAACCTGCTTTTCGGAAAAGGTGGATGCTCGGCAGATTGCCCGCCGAAACTGAACAATACAACTGGTGCAATTGTAATGTAGCGCGGCAGTACTGCAGAAGCAAGTCAAGCGCCTCAGCAGCATGCCCTTTACCTCTGTTCTCACGCTCTACCATAATGCCAATACCCGCTCTTTGGTGCAGAGGTTCAAAATCATACAGATCGATAGCACCAATGGCCCTGTGCTCCAGGTTGCAGATAACCAGGCGAAGTTGTTTGATGCTGTAAATATCGAGGGTAGCATTTTCGAGGTAGGCCTCCAGCACAAATTTAGAATAAGGCGTAAGGGTATTGCCGATATGCCATACAGCTATATCATTTTCCAGGGCATATAAAAAGTCAAGGTCAGCAGGTTCTAAAGCGCGTAAATAAGTATTATCGGACTTTAGAAACATACTGACCTTGTTTATATTTTCTGTTTAAAGGGCTACAGTACCTGAATAAACTAATTTGGCCGGGCCAATAAGGTAAATCTGGTGAAAGCCTTCTCCGGCACGTTTAAAAGTAACCTGCAGTTCGCCCCCGAGTGTTTTTACCGAAACAGGGCTTTCTGCTCCCTCCATACCGGCAACGAGCGCACATGCCGTTACACCTGTACCGCAGGAAAGAGTTTCGTCCTCCACACCACGCTCGTAAGTACGCACGTAGATTTCATTTTCAGAAAGACGTTCTACAAAATTAACGTTTGTGCCTGCTGCTCTAAACCTGTCGTTGTAGCGCACGGCACGGCCATCGGCAAATGCATCCAGCTCCTGCACATTCTCTACAAAACGCACATAATGCGGAGAACCTGTATTCAGGAAATAATCTTCTCCAACCTGCTCTACACTTGCCACATCGTTCATTTTGAGGTGAATTAAATCACGCTCTACACTTGCCTGATGCTCTCCGTCGGCTGCTAGAAAGTGTGCCACATCTTCTATTAAGCCTAACTGGCGGGCAAAACGCACGGCACAACGTGCTCCGTTCCCACACATAGAGCCTAAACGGCCATCTGCGTTAAAGTATACCATCTCGAAATCGTACTCGGGATGATCCTGCAAAAGAATAAGGCCATCGCTGCCAATGCCCATGCGCCTGTCGCAAAGGCGGTTAACTAAAGCTTCGTCTTTAGCCGGAAAAGTGAGCTTACGGTTATCGACCATTACAAAATCGTTACCCGTGCCCTGGTATTTGTAAAAGTTTAATGCCATGTTTTATAAACATTTAAAACTGCAGATACGTGCCTTTTTCAGGTTCCATCTATTAGTAGTACTTTTGTAGCCACTATTGGCACGTAGCCTGATATAAACAGCAAAGATATGTATTCCTTTTTAACAACAGAAAACTGGCCCGACTATGAATTAATAGATTCAGGAAATTTTGAAAAGCTGGAGCGGTTTGGCCAATATTATGTGGCACGCCCTGAGCCCCAGGCTATTTGGGATAAGCACCTGCCGGAGCAGGAGTGGCAGCGCATGGTACAGGCCTACTTTAAGCGCGACAAGGGCAGCTCGGAAAAAGGGCAGTGGCAGTTAAAGAAGGGGATGCCGGAGCAATGGTATATCAACTACCAGTACAACGATATGAAATTACGCTTCCGGTTAGGCTTATCGTCTTTTAAACATGTAGGCTTGTTTCCGGAGCAGGATAACAACTGGAAGTTTATTTACGACACGACCCGCAAACTGAAGACGCAACAGCCAAAAGTACTGAACATGTTTGCCTATACAGGTGCGGCCTCACTGGCTGCTAAAGCCGCAGGTGCCGACATTACCCATCTGGATTCTGTAAAGCAGGTAAACTTTTGGGCACGTGATAACATGGAAGCCAGCAACCTCGACAATATTCGCTGGATTGTTGAAGACGCCATGAAATTTGCCCGCCGCGAAGTAAAACGCGGGAACACTTATAATGGGATTATACTAGACCCACCAGCCTATGGGCGTGGACCGAATGGCGAAAAGTGGCAGCTAGAAGATGAACTGAATGAGCTGATAAAGCTATGCCAGCAGATGTTGGATAAAACAGACTACTTCCTGCTGATAAACCTGTACTCCCTGGGCTTCTCGGCCCTAATCCTGAATAACCTGATGCGCCTGACTTTTGGAGATCAGATCAGAAATGAGGAATTGGGAGAAATTTACCTGCATGATAGAGGGGAACGTAAACTACCCTTAGGCACTTTCTTCAGGTTTACCTCTGCTAAATAGCAGCACTTTTCTTAAATTCCACCAGTGGCTTCAGGCTTGCCTGGCACATATTAATGTAAAAACCTGAAGCCACTTTTTATTTTTTAAGTAACCCGTAAAGTTGAACAAAGAAGCCCTGTTATATACTAGTGTGGGCTCTTTACCTGAATTTTCTGGTTAAACTTTACCTTATTCTTGAACCGAAACAGCCGTGTGAAGTAGCTGCCGGTTCAGAAGCATAAACATGAAAAAGCTAATCAAAAAATTACCTTTTCTGTTAATCATCCTGCTGCAGACCTCTTTCTTGCTGGCCATAGTGCTTGAGAAATTAAACATTGTTCCAATTCTGATCTTTGTAGTAGCCATCTCTATTTTAGTGCTGATAGCTTACACTAAAGTACCCACACATCAGGATAAACACTTAAGAGAAGACTTCTTTGCAGTGGTGTTTGTCGTGCTGGGAGCTGTGTTAACCTTCTACCTCAATGTAACTATTCAACTGGGTCCGGTGATTGCAGCAGGAACAACAGGTACTATCGCTTCCTTTATCCCGGAGTTAAATAGAAAGTCAGTTTTATTAAGAGAGGTTCCTGCTTCTGCTTATTGCGGTGCTTTTGTAGGCATGTCCAGCCCGAGTATAGCCGGCAATATTGTGTTTATACTTTTTGCCAGCTTTGTAGCCGGACTACTTCTTGTCTTCTCAAAAAATATTTTCAGAGGGTTTGGCGGCAAACTTGGCACCATAGCTTTCGGAGGCGTGGCTGTAGCTTATATTATTATCTTTCTTTTCCTTTCATGAAATGAACGCAGCTATTTTAATTATAACGGGGGCTTTTGCTGCTGTATGCACTTATGTTTTCAACGAGAAATTGAGGCAGGGCCCTGTGCGCTCCTCTGCTGCTTTATCATTATCTGTAGGATTGTTTTTCTACTTCTTCCCGAACCTGCTTTCAGGGTATCTTACCACAAATATTCCGATTGTCTTTATAGGATCTTCCTTTATCGGCATGGTTTCGTCAAGCGTGGTTCATAATTATTATATTATAGCTACCTCCGGTGTCATTTTCTCCCTTATTTACCTGAACACCAGCAAATTTTTCACAGGTTACGGGGGAACACTGGGCACTGCTGCTTGCATCTCACTATTGGTGGCCATCAGTTTACCTTTCTTCTTAAACAGAAAAAAGATAAGCAACGGATACCTGGTACTCAGGAAACTGATCTTTCATAAGAATAAAGCGAAAAGCAGGTAAGACCGGCGTGTGGCACTTGCATCAGGCGCTTCGGATCAATATCTTGCAGATAAACTCGTAATTTCAATTCTCAAATTTCCGCATCATGAACAAACGCCTGGCGCTTATTGATATGGGTACTAATACATTTCACCTGCTTATTACAGAGGTAGATGAAAACGGCATCAGGAAAGACCTTGTAAAAACAAAGCTTCCTGTAAGGTTGGGGCAAGGCGGAATAAGCAATGGCGCCATAGCACCAGAGGCCTATGAACGGGCACTGAAAACACTGCGGGATTTCAGAACTCAAATTGATGCCCACGAGGTAGATACAGTGCGGGCTATGGCCACCAGCATGGTGCGCAACGCTTCCAATGGAGATGATTTTGTTAAAGATATTTATAAGCAAACCGATATACAGGTAGAGGTTATTTCAGGTGAACGCGAAGCAGAATTGATTTACTATGGCGTACGGTCTGCCGGGGTGCTGGATGAAAAAACTGCCCTTATCATTGATATAGGTGGCGGTAGCATAGAATTTATAATCTGCAACGAAGATGCTATCTTCTGGAAGCGCAGCTTTGAAATAGGTGCTCAGCGGCTTATGGATATGTTTTTTCAACAAGATCCTATACCAGCTGAAAGTATAGCAGCAGAAAAAGATTACCTGAAAGAGAAACTACAGCAGCTTTCTGAAGCAGTAGCCATGCATAAGCCGATGGTTTTGGTAGGCTCTTCGGGTACGTTCGATACACTTTGCGATATTGACGCACTTCGGAAAGGCGATACTTCCCGTATACAAAAACAGCCAGCAGCTTCTTCTATATCTCTCGAAGATTTTTATGCTGTGCACCACGACCTGCTTCGCAAAAACCACGACGAACGATTAGCAATACCTGGCATGCTGGAAATGCGGGTTGACATGATCGTGCTGGCCAGTATAGTAGTAGATTTTATTTTAGAAACATATCAGTTGGAAGAGATAAGGGTTTCCGCCTATGCCCTGAAAGAGGGAGTGCTACAACAGGCGCTGCAATTTGAGGATCTGTAAATGATATAGGTATAATTTGTGCTGCCTGAACCACCATTTTTATACGCTTAGCACCAAGTGAAAAGGCCTCTGATATTTTCACTTAGAAAAATCAGAGGCCTTTTTATAGCTGTTCCCTGAAGACAACACAAACCTACCCCTTCGCCAGCCTCTTTTTCTCTTTCTCATAGGCTTTGCCTAGCTGCTTCAGCTTTTTGTTGCCGTTGGTATAGGTAGCTGACAGCGCTTTGGGAGTACCTGCAGCCCCAGCCGATGCATCTTTTAGTGCCAGCTGTTTACCTAACTGCTGCTGTACCTTTTTTGTTTTCCCTTTGCTATAGCCTTTATCCAGAAGCGATGTCAGAAGTTGCATAGCAATTTTTTCCTGCTGCCTGTTAGCATAATAACCAATTACAGCGGCTGTAAAAGACTGTTTTTGGTTATCTCTTGCAAAGTTGAACAATGAGATATGATTTAAGCCAAACTTGCCAACCTGTTCGGCTAAATAGTACTTTTCTGCTTCTTCATAGGCAGCGATAGCCTCAGTAAACCTGCTTTTAGTAACCAAATGGTTAATGTTCTCCAGCATTTGCTGATAACTCACGGCTTTGGCTATAGCCATTCGTCCGTCGGTGGCCGTAAACGTTGCAATATTGCAGGCAGGCATTCCTGCCGCCACTTTTAATGCAGCCTGGTATGCCTGATCTGCAGCCAGGTACTTTTTCCCTTTTACAAGCTCCCTGGCATTCTCCTGATGCTTATCATAAGCAGCTTGCGTATTAATACACTCCTGCGTCTGAATGCGCTCTGTCAGCTGCTTATAGCGGTCAACAACTTCTTTATCCTGCTCCAGGGCAAACCTGTTTTGCATATCCAGTGCTATGGAGGCAGTAGCACGAGCATCAGCCAGGCTGTTTCGCATTGCCTGCTCATACCCCTGGCGGAGTTTCTCTATCAATACAGGTTTAGCAGCCTGTTGTGCTAATGGACCAAGCTCTCTTACCGGCTGAAAAGCATAAGTATGCTCTAAATCCAGCGCCGCCTCAAACTGATAGAGCGCCTCCTGATAATTTCGGGCACTTAAGTATACTTTACCCTGGTCGATGTGGCGCAGGTAGTACTGTTGCTTTACTTTATTCTGCAGCTCATCTGCTTCACGGGCATCGGCTAAAACATGTTTGTAATCTCTCTGAAACGTCTGGGCATCACTTGCGGCACGCTCCGCATTCACTAAATCGTTACGGGATAAAAACCGACGGCCATCCTCTACAATAGCGCGGTATGCACCGTACGCTGCTCTGCCCTCTCCCTCATTTAAAGCAGGTAAATTGCAGCGTAAGCCCCCGATGGCGCTACAGAAGTTTCTTGCCTGCCCAAATGTCGCCAAAGCACTTTGGTAATCGCCCCGGCTGGTAAAGTTATTTCCATTTACAATGTAGGCTCCATAGATATCTTGTGCCAATGCCAGGCCTATTTGTGCCGTCTGCGGATCTATACGCATGCGCGTCATGATATCGAGTGTGCGTGTGGCGGCCTCTTTTATATAGCCATTTATAAAATCGAGACGAGCCATTTGCAGGTGTGCCGGTGCAAAGGCGGGGTTTACTTCTATCGACTTTGCAAAATAAGCCTGGGCTACCGAAGCATTGCCGGCATTCATATAAGCAATCCCCTTGTTGTAAAACTGCTGATCCAGCGTAGCCAGCGCATGATTAATAGCACTTCTTTTTGCCTGCAGGTTTTGCTCCAGCTCCGACATCTTTGCAAGCAGCTTTTGCGGGTCATGCTGCTTCAGGTTCAGCTTTTCTCTGTAAGATGCCTTCTTTAAACCTTCGAAAGTCTCTTCTAACTGCTTCAGGTTTCTGTCATGCAGTGT
Source organism: Pontibacter sp. SGAir0037 (assembly GCF_005491705.1). Lineage (NCBI taxonomy): Bacteria > Pseudomonadati > Bacteroidota > Cytophagia > Cytophagales > Hymenobacteraceae > Pontibacter > Pontibacter sp. SGAir0037. Next base: position 3,504,808 of record NZ_CP028092.1, read on the forward strand.
CATCCGGTCAACATCTTCTGCAGATATGCTGTAAAGCTGCTGCAAGGCCTGGTTAATAGATGCCTCGGCCGCATAATAGCTCTGAATCAGATCTAGGTGCTGCTGCAAATGCACTATACTTTCGGCTGAGTAAATCAGTTCTTTTTCCTCAACTTTCAGCATGAATCGCTGTACTGTCGCAGTATCAGGAATCGTTGCACTGATTAGAGTAAGACGGTCTTTGTGAAACGCAGTGGTCTGGCTCCAGGTGGCAATTTCTTTATTCTGGCTGTTCAGCAGCTTAGCGCTATACTTTACCTGATCTGGTAGTAAAGCCGAGCCTAAATGAAAGCCCCTGTAAATTACATCTCCAGTGATATTTATTTTATCTAACACTACACTAACCCGGAGGTTATCTCCTTCGTCGATAACACGTGCCTGTTGCTCATATTTAACCACAAACTCCGGCTTTCTGTTAGGCCTTCCTCCTCTATCGGGTTGCACGTTGCCTTGCAGCAGATTTATGATGCTATGAATGCTTGCCTGGCTGTTACCTGCTTTAATCAGATAAGATTCAGGCAGGGTTTCATCGAATAGGAGCTTCGATTGGGCGGTAGCCGCAAAAGCTACCAGGAGGAATACCGAGAAGAGTAAAGCTTTTTTCATAACAGTAAATATTAGCTACTATAGCAAAAACAAAATCTGTTCCATAAACAAGGGTAAGTATAAAAGCATAGCTAAAATCAGATATTTCCTCTACAAAAGTGGCTAAAATGTCTCTTTGTCTGGCAGAACAATTGCACACAGAGAACTAAAGCTCATGCATTCCCTTATTTATTTGCTAATTTACCGCTTCAAAGTTCTGATAATCATGTATCCGTACCGACAATTATTTGATTTTACCCAAGATATATTCCTGAGCATGGGCTGTCCGCCCGAAGATGCAAAGCTGGCAACAGAAGTCTTATTGGAAGCTGATTTGCGCGGCGTAGATTCCCATGGTGTTGCCCGCCTAAGTGGTTATGTAAGGCTATGGGAGGCAGGCCGCATTAATGTAAAGCCGAAGCTCACTATTGTGCACGAAACTCCTAGTACGGCCACCGTAGACGGCGATAGTGGCCTTGGTTTGGTAATAGCACCTAAAGCAATGGATATTGCCATACAGAAGGCACACCAGGTAGGGACCGGTTGGGTTTCTGTGCGAAACTCTAACCACTTCGGAATTGCAGGTTATCATGCCATGGAAGCACTGGCAAAGGATATGATTGGCTGGGCAATGACAAATGCCAGTCCTTTAGTGGCCCCCACTTACTCAACAGATCGGATGCTGGGCACGAATCCTATCGCTGTTGCCATCCCTACCAAAAACCAACCTGCTTTTGTAGCTGATTTAGCAACTGCAGCAGCAGCCAACGGTAAACTGGAAATTTTGCAGCGAAAAGAAAAGAAAGCTCCTATCGGGTGGATTCAGACAGCTGAAGGACAACGTACCACAAACGCACACGAGCTAAAAGAAGGCGGTGCTCTGCTTCCGCTGGGCAGCGACAGAACGCACGGCAGCCACAAAGGATATGCCCTGGCTTCTATCGTTGATATTCTCTCTGCAGTACTTTCTGGTGCTAATTACGGGCCCTGGGTACCTCCATTCGTTAGCTTTCTTTCTCCTCCCGATGATCCTGTAGGCAAAGGAATAGGCCATTTTCTGGGAGCTATGCGAGTAGATGCCTTCCGCCCTGCCGATGAATTTAAAGAGCACATGGATAACTGGATTACGACTTTCCGGAACGCCAAGGTAAAGAAAGGCGAAAAAGCTGTGCTTATACCGGGCGACCCTGAGCGTGAAACGACGCAAAAGCGTCTGAAAAAAGGTATTCCGTTACTGCCTCCCGTAGAAAAAGACCTGGAAATGCTGGGCAAAAAATTTGGTGTAACTTTCTGAGGCACCATTCCCATGAGCAAAGCAGCATCATTTTTTTCGGTAACTGGCTTAAGCAGCAGCAGGCGAAGCCTGGTGATGCAGGTGGTGGCGTGGATTCTGAACCTGGCATGGCTAGGTATAAATTATTTCTGGAAGCTGGTACCTGTGGCAGTCTTGGTTGCTATACCTGTCCTGTTGCTCCTGTATGCCTTTGTTGCCCTAATTGCCTATATCTACTGGGGAATGCGGCAGGTAAAAGAAGATGAGGCACCTTATGCCAATGTAATGGTAGGCGTTATCGTTGCTCTTACACTGCTATACCTTAATTTTAAATTTTTACAGTTTATACTACAGCTTTCTGATGTATAACATTATCAGGTACAGGCTGCAAAATAAGAAAGGCTGCCAATCGTGGCAGCCTTTCTTGCTATAGTGCTTTTAATTATTTCAGTACCCTTTTACAGTTTCAGGCCAAACACCTTTACCTGCTGCTACAAAGAGAATTGTGGAAATATAGCATTATACTACTCTATCTTCTTACCAGCCATTGCCTGTTTTATAGAAATTTGCATAACACGTTCAGCAAAGGGACTCGTTTGCTCTTCCAGCACATCTACTGCTTTTAGTATAGTGTCTTTATCACCGCTGGTTAACACCTCCCGCAGCTTCTGCACATTGGTTCTGGTCAGATTAATCTCGTCTTCGGTCAGGTGTTCGCTGTTCTTTTCGAGGAAGCGCTCTACCTGGTACAGCATCTGTTCGGCCGTTGTACGTGCTTCTATCACCATACGGGTACTTACATCTTCTCGGGCGTGGGTAATAGAATCCATCAGCATCTGCTCTACCTGTTCATCTGTTAAACCATACTGCGGTTTAACTTCTACTTCCTGCCTTACTCCGGAGCGTAGTTCTATCGCTTCTACTTTCAGAATACCGTCTGCATTCAGAATAAAGTTTACATCTACTTTCGGAAAACCAGCTGGCATGGCAGGTATTCCTTTCAGGTCGAACTCAGCCAGCTTGCGGTTTTCTTTTACCAGGTCACGTTCCCCTTGATAAACAGATATTTTCATGTTTACCTGGCCATCAATGGAGGTGGTATACTGTCGGCCGGCCTTCGTAGGTATTTTTGAATTTCTGGGGATAATAGAATCCATTAGGCCACCCATTGTCTCTATACCTAGTGTAAGTGGCGTTACATCCAGCAACAGGATATCTTTTCGGTTACCTGCCAGAATATCGGCCTGGATAGCGGCACCTAAGGCGACAACTTCATCCGGATTAAGTGAATTGTTGGCAGGCTTACCAAAGAAGTCGGATACTGCCTTGTAAACCATCGGCACACGTGTAGATCCGCCTACCATAATAACGGCATCAATCTGCTCTGCTGTCAGGTTGGCATCACCCATAGCCTGGCGGCAGCTTTCTATCGTTTCAGCTACTATAGGCGCTATCAGCTCTTCGAATTTATGGCGTGTAATACCACACTGTATGTTGTCGCTTATCTGGCTGACATATACTTGCTGCTGGCTTAGCGCTTTCTTTGCTTCTTCTGCTTTCAGGCGTAGCTCCTGCGACAGGTTTTTATCTTGGTTTACAGTATCTGCAACCAGCTGGTTCTCGCTGATCCAGTAGTTGATGATAGCTCTGTCCAGGTCGTCGCCTCCAAGGTATGTATCACCATTAGTCGAAAGTACCTCAAATATACCTTGATGTATACTTAGAATAGAGATATCGAATGTGCCTCCGCCTAAATCATAAACGGCAATTGTTTTTTCTTCCGAAGGATCAATACCGATACCGTAAGCAAGAGAAGCAGCTGTAGGTTCGTTAACGATACGCAGCACCTCCAGCCCAGCCAGTTTACCAGCATCGCGCGTTGCCTGCCGTTGCGAATCGTTAAAGTAAGCCGGAACGGTAATAACGGCCCGGTTTACAGGAGTTTTAAGCGCATGCTCGGCCCGTTCCCGCAGCTCCCGCAGTATTTCTGCAGACAATTCTATTGGAGAATAAAATTTATCTCCTACTCTGATCTTAACCAGACCTTCGCTGTCATCATCGATAATTTTATAGCCGAAGTAATCTTTATGCTCTCCAAGGTCTTTATATGATTTACCTAACAGGCGCTTTACAGAGTAAATAGTATTGGCAGGATCTGAAATGAGGTATTCCTTTGCCTCATTCCCCACAATTGTTTCGCCGTTCCGTGTGAAGTGTACCACCGATGGCACAATGCTACCACGCCCCTGGTCATTGATAGCTAATGGTGCTTTATCTTCCGGATGTATATAGGCTACCAAACTATTGGTAGTTCCGAGGTCTATACCTACTATCACCTCTTCTTGTTGAAGAGCGCCTGTAGAAAGGTTTATTGCAACTTTTGCCATAGTTTCTGAATATATGTGAAGCCGCCACTTACCAGTAGCAGCATTATGCCTGCAATTTACGAAAAATTAAGGAGGGCTTGTGATAACAGGAAAGGGAGGTTGCAAATTGGCTTATACCTTCACTAAATGTACTTCAGATCCAGATAGATTAATAAAAGAATCATGCCCAGCGAAGAAGCTGCAATAAACAGTGCCGTTAATATTCGGCGTATTTTACTTCTGATGATAGCATCATTGAGGTTCTTAATCGGGAGCACCCATCCATAAACTAGAATAAGCATGGTAATTAGTAACCAGGAAGCTAAAGTTGATAAGTCGATCCAGGCCTCTCCTTCTATATCGCGTACTCCGCCTAAAAGAAAAATATGAAGTGTGCGGTTTAAAATAACCAGCAGGAAACTGTATACCGATGTAAAAATGAAATCGCGTTTGAATAAAGATAAATTGACAACTGCAACTATAAACAGGATGATAACTGGAGCAGTGACCATCGAAAATAAAGGAATGATACGACCGATAAAGTTTGAAAGAAGTATTAAAACAGGTCCTACGCCAAAATAAGCTATCTCTTTTTTAGTCAATTGATTCAGATTAGTTCTACTTATCGTCAGTTGTACGTATGCTTTAGCTCAGAACGTTTATAAGTTACTTTTCTTTCTTGGGCACAATAATAAATACATCTTCAGTGGGGCGCTTCATCAGGTACTTCTCCCTTGCAAACTTTTCTAACAGCTCAGGATTACTCATCAGCTCCTTGCGGTCTTTTTGCACTTCGTTGATCAGATCCTGGTAATATTCCTTATCATCTTCCAGGTCGCTCAGCTGCTTGCTCATATGATATTGTGTAACAAAGTCATTAGAATCAAAAAACAGCATCCACACTAAAAACAACACTGTTGTGATAAAATAGAAACTACGAAATATTCCAGGTATGCGCTTCAACATAAGACCTTCAACTAAAGTGAAATACAAAAATAAGGCTCTGCATTAGAAACGCAGAGCCTTACACTAAATATATTTTCTATTACTAGAATTTCTTACCAGGGAAGTAAGCAGTTTCGCCTAGTTCTTCTTCTATGCGAAGCAACTGGTTGTATTTTGCCATACGGTCTGAGCGAGAAGCCGAACCGGTTTTAATCTGACCAGTATTTAACGCTACAGCTAAGTCAGCAATAGTGTTGTCTTCAGTTTCGCCAGAACGGTGGCTCATTACGCTCTTATAGCCGTGACGCAAACCTAAGTTAATGGCACTGATAGTTTCGGTAAGTGAACCTATTTGGTTTACTTTAATCAGAATAGAGTTAGCTATTTTCTGATCAATACCTTGCTGCAGACGCTTCACGTTTGTTACAAACAAGTCGTCGCCTACCAGCTGTACTTTATCACCGATTGCCTCTGTTTGCTGTTTCCAGCCAGCCCAGTCGTCTTCAGCCATACCGTCTTCGATAGAAATGATCGGATATTTGTTAACCCAATCAGCCCAGAAGCTAACCATTTCCGAAGAAGTTAACTTATCACCTGTTGATTTTTTGAAGTGGTACAAACCTGACTCAGCATCGTAGAATTCAGAGCTGGCAGCATCCATGGCAATCATGAAATCATCTCCTGGCTTGTAACCAGCAGTTTCGATTGCCTGCAACACTACCTCAATAGCTTCCACGTTAGAAGCAATGTTTGGTGCAAAACCACCCTCATCACCTACGTTGGTAGAAAGGCCTTTTTTCTTCAGCACGTTTTTCAGGTGGTGGAACACTTCAGATCCCATGCGAAGCGCTTCTGAGAAAGTAGGTGCACCTACAGGCATGATCATAAACTCCTGAAAGTCGATTGCATTATCAGCATGGCTACCACCGTTCAGGATGTTCATCATTGGCACTGGAAGCGTGTTGGCACTAACACCACCTACATAACGGTAAAGCGGCATGTTCAGCTCTTGGGCAGCAGCTCTGGCAATAGCCAGCGATACACCCAAAATAGCATTTGCACCTAAATTACCTTTATTGTCAGAACCGTCAAGCTCAATCATGATCTTGTCTAGCAGGTTCTGCTCATACACAGGAAAGCCTACCAGCTCATCTGCAATTTTCTCGTTTACATTTTTAACAGCATTCAGTACACCTTTGCCCATGTACTTGCTTTTATCGTTGTCGCGAAGTTCTACAGCCTCGTGTACTCCAGTAGAAGCACCAGAAGGAACAGCAGCACGGCCAACTTTACCGCTTTCAGTAGTTACATCTACCTCTACTGTAGGATTTCCTCGCGAATCGAAGATCTGTCTTGCTTTGATGTCTGTGATTAAGCTCATCTGTTAATTAATCTTAGTTTTACTTTTATTTATTCTGTTCTAGTAATGCTATAAAATCATCGAAGAGATAGGTAGAGTCGTGAGGACCAGGCGAGGACTCGGGATGGTACTGCACAGAGAAAGCCGGCTTTGTCTTCAGTCTTATACCTTCAATAGTGTTATCGTTCAGGTTGATATGGGTTACTTCCACATCAGGGTGATTTAATATCTGATCGGCATCTACCACAAATCCGTGGTTCTGACTAGTGATCTCGCAACGGCCAGTCAGCAGGTTCTTTACAGGGTGGTTTAACCCACGGTGACCGTTATGCATTTTATAGGTTGAAATGCCATTTGCCTCTGCCAGAACCTGGTGCCCTAAACATATTCCGAAAAGTGGCTTTTGCTTTTCAAGCATTTTTCTAACATTAAGCACTGCATCAGTAGTAGCTGCCGGATCTCCAGGGCCGTTAGATATAAAGTAACCGTCCGGATTCCACTCTTCCATCTCCTCGAAAGAGGTATTATAAGGGAAAACTTTTACTTCACACCCTCTGCTCACTAAGTTATTAATAATATTTTTCTTAATACCTAGATCGAGCACAGCAACTCTGAATCTGGTTTCACCATTACTTAGCTTGTACACCTCTGTGGTGCTTACCTGAGAAGATAGCTCCAGCCCACTCATAGACGGCACCTCGGCTAATCGTTTCTTCAGCTCATCAATATCTGTTGTTTCAGAAGATATGATAGCGTTCATGGCACCTTTATCACGAATGTAGCGCACTAAAGCACGTGTATCAATTTCACAGATACCAACTACACCTGCCTTCTCAAAATACTCCTGTAAAGAGCCTTCAGCTGTTTTACGCGAGAAGTCATGTGAAAAATCTTTACAAACCAAACCTTTAATCTGTACCTTATCCGACTCTACCTCTTCAGCCTGCACTCCATAGTTTCCCACATGGGAAACAGTGGTAATTACAATCTGACCAAAATAAGAAGGATCAGTAAAGATTTCCTGGTAGCCTGTCATCCCGGTATTGAAACAAAGTTCACCACCTGAAGTACCTATTCGGCCTAAACTTTTACCTGTGTAAACGGTTCCATCTTCAAGTAGAAGGATGGCATCAGTTGCGATATTCTTTTTCATAACAAGTATTTATGCAAAAATAAAAAAGGGACACGACATAAGCCGTGTCCCTTTGAAATATTTAATAAGCCAAGCTTATTCAGCATCTTTGGTTTCCTCATTAGAAGCTGACTCTTCAGAAACTGTTTCTGTAGTATCTGCAGTTGCTTCCGCGCCAGCAGAATCAGCACCTTTTTTCTTACCACCACGGCGGCGAGATTTTTTAGCACCTGCTCCGGCAGTTCCTGTTGTAGATAACATATCCTCGTTGTAGTCTACAAGCTCCATAACACACATTTCTGCGTTGTCACCTAGTCTGTAGCCAGTTTTAATAATACGAGTATAACCACCAGGTCTGTTAGCTATTTTACCAGCTACTTCGTCAAAAAGCTCTTTTACAGATTGTTTATCCTGAAGATAAGCAAACACAGTTCTTCTTGAGTGCGTTGTATCGTTTTTTGATTTAGTTAGCAGAGGCTCTACATATTTACGCAGTGCTTTAGCCTTAGCAACTGTAGTAGATACACGCTTGTGAAGTATAAGGGAAGCTGCCATATTTGACAACAAAGCCTTACGGTGTGAAGCGGTTCTTCCTAAGTGATTTACTTTTTTACCGTGTCTCATTTTAATGAATTGTGCACGTGCATACCGTCGATCAACCTATGCGGGATCGGGAATTATGCCGTAGGATTATTAATCTTCTTCTAATTTATACTTAGAAAGGTCCATTCCGAAAGTTAGACCTTTCTCCTGAACCAGATTTTCCAGCTCAGTTAATGATTTTTTACCAAAGTTTCTAAACTTCATCATGTCAGAGATATCAAGCTGCACAAGGTCGCCCAGTGTTTTGATATCGGCAGCCTTTAAGCAGTTGTAAGCTCTGACTGAAAGATCCATGTCTTGCAATGAAGTTTTCAAAACTTTACGCATGTGAAGCATTTCTTCGTCAACTGCCTCTTCTTCTTCAGGTTTAGCAGTTTCAAAAGTCATGGTGTTGTCAGAGAACAACATAAAATGCTGAATCAGGATATTAGCAGCGCCTTTTAAAGCATCTTCAGGGTGTATAGAACCATCTGTCTGTATGTCAAGCACAAGCTTTTCATAGTCAGTTTTCTGCTCTACACGCGTGTTTTCAACACTATACTTCACATTTTTAATAGGCGTGAAAATAGCATCGATCGCGATTTGTCCGAAAACTTGCTCTGCAGGTTTATTTTCCTCAGCAGGAACATATCCTCTACCTTTCTGTATCGTCATTTCGATTTCGAAATTAACGCTAGGATCTATGTGGCAGATTACAAGCTCTGGGTTAAGCACCTCGAAACTTGAAGTAAATTTACTAATATCACCAGCAGTGAATTTATCTTGTCCACTGAGGGTAACTGTGATTTTATCGTCAACAATTTCGCTAACTTTTTTGAAGCGAACCATCTTCATGTTAAGAATGATATCAGACACATCCTCAACCACTCCTTCAACAGACGAAAACTCATGCAGTACGCTAGGTATACGAATGCTAGAAACTGCATAACCTTCCAAAGAAGAAAGCAGGATTCTTCGCAAAGCATTACCGATCGTTACACCGTAACCTTTTTCGAGCGGCTTGAATTCAAATAAACCATGAAAGTCGTCTGCTTTTTCCATTACAACTTTCTCTGGCATTTGAAATGCTAATATTGACATACTTGCAGTGTTAAAGGTTAAAAATTGATTAAGCTGATTACTTAGAGTAAAGCTCGACGATTAGCTGCTCCTGAATCTTCTCAGGAATTTGGTCACGCTGAGGCGAAGACACAAACTTACCAACCATCTCAGCCGCATCCCACTCTAACCATCCGAATTGACGAGCATTACGAACAGTTAAAGAAGTAGTGATTGCTTCAAGAGATTTAGATTTCTCTCTAACAGCAACAGCATCACCAATTTTCAGACTATAAGAAGGAATGTTTACAACGTCACCATTCACGGTAATGTGCTTGTGCAACACTAACTGACGGGCAGCTCTTCTTGTTGGAGCGATACCTAATCTGTAAACAGTATTATCTAATCTTGACTCAAGAAGAGCTAACAGGTTCTCACCAGTGATACCACCTTTACGGTGAGCTTTATCGAACAGGTTTGCGAACTGTCTTTCTAATACACCGTAGATGTATTTTGCTTTTTGCTTCTCAGCAAGCTGAATTGCGTATTCAGATTGTTTTTTACGGCGGCCACGTCCGTGCATCCCAGGAGGATAGCTTTTCTTCTTTAATGCTTTGCTTGGGCCGAAAATCTCTTCGTTAAATTTTCTGGAGATTTTACTTTTTGGACCAGTATATCTTGCCATTTTCTTTAATCTACTTTAAAATTAAACTCTTCTGCGTTTTGGAGGACGACATCCGTTGTGAGGTAGTGGTGTAACATCTTTGATAGTTGTTACTTCGATACCAGAGTTTTGCACAGTACGGATGGCGGACTCTCTACCTGCACCAGGACCTTTTACAAAAACTTCAGCTTTACGCATTCCAAGGTCATAAGCAACCTTAGCGCAATCTGAAGCTGCCATTTGTGCAGCGTAAGGAGTGTTCTTTTTAGAACCTTTAAAACCCATTTTACCAGCAGAAGCCCAAGATATAACCTGGCCTGCATTGTTGGTTACTGATATAATGATATTATTGAAAGAAGCCTTGATGTGTACTTGGCCTGTTGCTTCCACAACTACTACACGCTTCTTAGCTTTGTCTTTTCTTTTCTGAGCCATGATCAAAAATTATTTAGAAGCTTTCTTCTTATTTGCAACTGTTTTACGCTTACCTTTTCTGGTGCGTGAGTTGTTTTTAGTTCTCTGTCCACGAACTGGCAGACCTTTACGGTGTCTTAAACCACGGTAGCTACCAATATCCATTAAACGCTTGATGTGCAATTGCACTTCAGATCTTAAAACACCTTCTGTTTTGTGTTCAGCTGCAATGATATTTCTGATCTCACTGGCTTCATCTTCAGACCAGTCTTTTACTTTTTTGTCAAGATCCACTCCAGCCTTAGTAAGAATTGATTGAGATAATTTGCGACCGATACCAAAAATATAGGTTAGCGCTATCTCGCCTCTTTTGTTATCTGGAATATCTACTCCTGCTATTCTAGCCATACTTAATTAATTATCCTTGTCTTTGTTTATATCTTGGATTTTTTTTGTTGATAACATAAAGCTTCCCCTTGCGGCGAATTACTTTACACTCAGCACTTCTCTTTTTTACTGATGCTTTAACTTTCATTGTATTTATTTATATCGATAAACAATTCTACCTTTTGTTAAGTCATAAGGAGACATTTCGAGCTTTACTTTATCACCAGGCAAAATTTTAATATAATTCATTCGCATTTTGCCGGAGATATGTGCTATCACCTGATGACCATTTTCTAACTCTACCCGAAACATGGCATTTGATAATGCTTCGATTATTGTTCCGTCTTGTTCGATAGAGGACTGCTTCGCCATTTATTATTTTTTAGCTTGTTCTATATAATCAAAAGTTGTAAGTATTTCAGCAGCATCTTTTCTGATCACAACAGTGTGCTCAAAATGAGCTGATGGTTTATTGTCACTAGTATTAATAGTCCAACCATCATCCTCCTGTACAATATGGCGTGTGCCTAAATTGATCATCGGTTCAATAGCAAGTACCAAACCGTTCTGTAATTTTAAGCCTTGTCCTCTCCTGCCGTAGTTAGGAACCTCCGGTGACTCATGAAGGCTTCTGCCAATCCCATGGCCAACTAACTCCCTTACGACTCCGTATCCATGCTTCTCAGCATGCTGCTGAATTTCGTAGCTGATATCTCCTAAACGATAACCTACTACAGCTTTAGAAATTCCTTTATATAAAGATTCTTTTGTAACAGTGAGAAGCTGCGAAACTTCTTCAGAAACATTTCCCACAGGATGTGTATAAGCACAGTCACTATGAAAATTTTTATAGTAAACACCACAATCAACAGAGATAATGTCTCCATCGTTCAAAATGTAGCTACTAGGCATTCCATGTACCACTGTTTGGTTAACAGATATACACAAACTGTAGGGAAAACCATTATAATTCTTAAAAGAAGGCACACCGCCATTATCACGAATAAACTCTTCAGCTCTTTTATCTAAAGCAGCTGTTGATATACCCTCTTTTACAAGACGAGCTATTTCGCCATGTGCCTTACTTAATATAAGGGCACTCTGGCGAATTAGCTCAATTTCTTCTTCAGTTTTATAAAATACCATCTATTAAGATACCATGGCTATATTCTCTGTACGACCACGTAGTTTTCCAGATTTCATCATACCATCGTAATGACGCATTAATAAATAACTTTCGATTTGCTGTAGTGTATCCAGCACAACACCCACCATGATAATAAGAGAAGTACCTCCAAAAAACTGTGAAAACTCTCTTGTAACTCCTAACAACATTGCCAGAGCAGGGAAAATAGCAACTAAGGCTAGATAAATGGCTCCCGGTAATGTGATTCTGGTTAAAATTTCATCAATGTATTCAGAAGTAGCTCTACCAGGCTTCACACCAGGAATAAAACCACCGCTTCTCTTCAGATCATCTGAAATCTGGTTAGGATTAACAGTGATAGCAGTATAAAAGTAGGTAAAGATAAGAATCATCAAACCAAATACCAGGTTGTACTGCCATGAAGTAAAATCAGCGAATGTTGTACCGATGTAGTTAGCTATATCACTTGTATCAGCCCAAATGGATGCTATCATAGAAGGCAAGAACATTAAAGACTGAGCAAAGATGATTGGCATTACACCAGCAGCATTAACTTTCAGAGGAATAAACTGTCTTTGACCACTGTACAAAGAACTTCCTCCTACTTGCTTAGCATATTGAACCGGAATCCTTCTTACAGCCTGTGTCAGCATAACAACAGACATTACAACGAAGAATAGAATAACCAACTCAAAAATAAACAACAGCAGGCCATTCAGCTGCTTTGAAGTCGCCTCGAAAATGATTGCACTAGGGAAACGTGAGATAATACCGATCATAATCAGCATAGAAATACCATTTCCAATACCCTTATCAGTAATCTTTTCACCAAGCCACATACAGAATATGGTACCTGATGTTAAAACAATCATAGAAGTGATTGTGAAAAGAGTAGTATTAATCGCTATTGCTTCAGCATTAATAGTAGCTACAAAACCGACTGCCTGAGCTAATGTAATAACGATAGTAAGAACTCGGGTGATTTGGTTGATTTTTTTTCGACCAGACTCACCCTCCTTCTGCATCTTTTGAAAATAAGGTACTGCAATTGTAAGTAACTGCAGCACGATAGAAGCAGATATGTAAGGCATGATACCTAACGCAAAGATGGACGCATTGCTGAATGCGCCACCTAAGAATGTATCTAACAAGCCGAATATACCGGCTGTATTAGATGCTAACTGGTTAGGGTCAACCCCTGGAAGAACAACATAAGAACCTAATCTGAAAATAGCCAAGAAGCCTAGAGTATTTAAGATACGTACTCTAAGATCCTCAATTGCAAAAATGTTCTTAATTGTTGTTATAAACTTCTTCATATCTGTTAAAGAGCAACTGTTTTACCTCCTGCTTTTTCAATAGCTGAACTTGCAGACTGTGAGAATGCGTGAGCGTGTACTTCTACTGCTGTAGAAACTTCTCCTCTTCCCAAGATTTTCACTTTATCATTCTTTGAAACTAGTCCGTGCGCTTTAAAGAAATCGAAATTGAATACAGTTTCTTTAGTAGACTCCGCTAAAGATTGAATAACATCTAGGTTGATACTAGTATATTCAACTCTATTAAAGTTTTTAAAGCCATACTTAGGCACACGTCTCTGAAGTGGCATCTGACCACCTTCGAAGCCAGATTTCTGAGAGTATCCAGAACGTGACTTAGCACCTTTGTGACCTCTGGTTGAGGTTCCACCTTTACCAGAACCAGTTCCTCGACCTATTCTTTTTCTAGCCTTTACAGATCCTTCTGCAGGTTTTAATGAACTTAGGTACATGTTATATTTCGTTTACTTCTACTAAATTGTGAACCTTGTTAACCATACCAGCAATCTGAGGAGTTAATTCAACAGTTACTGATTTGTTTATCTTACCAAGACCTAGAGCTTTAATTGTCAGCTTTTGGTTCTTTGGTCTGTCTATAATGCTTTTTACTTGTCTTATAGTAACCTTAGCCATCTCAATTAACCGTTAAATACTTTCTGTAAATTAACTCCACGTTGCTGAGCAACAGCCAATGGATCACGCATTTTTGAAAGAGCATCAAAAGTAGCTTTAACCACGTTATGCGGGTTAGAAGATCCTTTTGATTTGCAAAGTACATCTTTAATACCAGCACTTTCTAAAACAGCACGCATTGCACCACCAGCAATTACACCAGTACCAGCCGCAGCAGGCTTCACTAAAACGAAACCACCTGAATACTTACCTTCCATTGCGTGAGGAACAGTATGGTGATACAAAGGAACCTTAACAAGATTCTTTTTTGCATCATCAATACCTTTGGCAATAGCATCTGTTACTTCGTTAGCTTTACCTAATCCGTAACCTACAACACCATTCCCATCACCTACAACAACAATAGCAGCAAAGCTAAATCTTCTACCACCTTTAACTACTTTGGCAACGCGATTAATGGCAACTACTCTCTCCTTTAGTTCAATTTCGCTAGCCTTTACACTACGTATATTATTCTTCAACATAATCTCTTAGAATTTAAGGCCTGCTTCGCGAGCGCCTTCTGCCAATGATTTAACTTTGCCATGGTAAAGGTAACCTGAACGGTCAAATACTACCTGCGATATTCCCAACTCAAGGGCTTTTGCAGCTATTTCCTTACCAACTTTGTTTGAAGTTTCAGTGTTCACTTTAGAAGCATCATCAAGCTTTACTGAAGAGGCAGCTACAAGTGTTTTACCTGTAGTGTCATCAATTATCTGAGCATAGATAGCACGATTACTTCTAAACACAGACAATCTTGGTCTTTCAGAAGTACCAGAAATCTTGTTTCTGATGCTTTTCTTAATTCTTACTCTTCTTTCTACTTTGTTAACAGACATGATGATGATTATTTAGACGCTGTCTTACCAGCTTTTCTTCTTACAACTTCACCTACGAAACGTATACCTTTACCTTTGTAAGGTTCTACTTTACGCAGAGATCTGATTTTTGCGGCAACCTGACCCAATAGTTGCTTATCATTCGATTCAAGTGTGATTACCGGTGCTTTACCTTTTTCAGTAACTGCATTAGCAACTACTTCTTTCGGTAATGTCATGAAGATATTGTGTGAATATCCTAATGCTAGCTCCAATACATTATTTTGAACAGATGCTTTGTAACCCACACCAACTAGCTCGAGCTTTTCCTGATAACCTTGGCTAACACCTACCACCATGTTATTAATAAGCGCTCTGTACAGACCATGCATAGCTTTATGACGCTTTTGTTCTGTTGGACGCTCCACAATGATTCTGTTATCTTCTTGCTTCACAGCAATATCTTTATCAACAGAAGTACTTAAAGAACCTTTCGGTCCTTTAACCGTTACAACATTATCATTACTAACAGTAACTTCTGTGTTATTTGGCAGGGTGATTGGCAATTTTCCTATACGTGACATTGTCTATCCTCCTATTAATAAACGTAACATAATACTTCGCCACCCACATTAAGTGACTTTGCTTCTTTCTCTGTCATTACACCTTTAGATGTAGACAAGATAGCCACGCCTAAACCATTCAATACACGCGGAAGATTATCATGACCGGCATATTTACGTAGACCTGGCGTACTAACCCTCTCAAGCTTCACAATAGCAGGCTGCTTTGTGGCTGGGTTATACTTAAGGGCAATTTTAATTGTGCCCTGTACTGTAGAGTCATCGAACTTATAGCTCTGGATGTACCCCTTATTGTACAGTACTTTAGTTATCTCTTTTTTTAAGTTGCTAGATGGTATTTCAACTACTCTGTGGTTAGCCTTGATAGCGTTACGCACTCTAGTTAAATAATCTGCTATTGGATCTGTGTTCATTATGAATCACTTAAATAATGAATGCTTTTTAATAAGCGAGCCGCAAAGATACAAATATCTTTTGTTCTTTCTTACTACAAGAAGAAAAAATTACCAGCTTGCTTTTGTAACACCAGGAATTTTACCAGCTGATGCTAATTCTCTGAAAGTAACACGTGATATACCGAACTTTCTCATGTAACCACGTGGTCTGCCAGTTAATTTGCAACGGTTGTGTAGTCTAACAGGAGAAGCGTTTTTTGGAAGTTTATCAAGTCCTTCGTAATCTCCTTTTGCTTTCAGTTCAGCTCTTTTAGCAGCATATTTTGCTACCAGTTTCTGTCTTTTAAGCTCTCTTGCTTTAATTGCTTCTTTCGCCATTTTTCTTATTTCTTAATATTAGTGAAAGGCATACCAAAAGCTCTCAGCAGTTCGTAACTTTCTTCGTCCGTTTTAGCTGTCGTTACGAAAGTGATATCCATACCACTAATGGCTTTAATTTTATCAATACTGATTTCAGGGAAAATGATTTGCTCTTTTACACCAAGCGTGTAGTTTCCTCTGCCATCGAAACCTTTATCACTAACACCTCTGAAGTCACGTACACGTGGAAGGGCGATAGTTAAAAGACGGTCCAAGAACTCATACATTCTCTCTCCTCTCAAGGTAACGCGTGCTCCAATTGGCATGCCTTCACGAAGTTTGAAGTTAGAAACAGATTTCTTAGCAATGGTTGCAACTGCTTTCTGTCCTGTGATAGTTGTTAATTCATCAACACCAATATCAACAAGCTTTTTGTCAGCTACTGCAGCACCTATACCTTTATTGATAGAGATCTTAGTCAGTTTAGGAACCTGCATTACGTTTTTATACTGGAATTTCTCTTTCAGGGCAGGCACTACCTCTGACTGATATTTTTCTTTAAATCTTGTAGTAGCCATCTTAGATTACTTCTCCTGTTTTTTTAGAATAACGCTCTGATTTACCTTCGCTGTTTTTTCTTCTGCCAGTTTTAGTAGTCTCTCCTTTAGCATCTACTAGCATTACATTACTAGCATGGATAGGTGCCTCTATTTTTGAGATACCACCTTGAGGATTTTTTGCACTAGGCTTGGTATGCTTAGTTACCAGGTTTAATCCTTCTATTACTACTTTCTGCTTCTCGATATTAACAGCTGTGATGCGGCCTGTTTTGCCGCGCTCATCACCAGCAATCACTTTAACAGTATCGCCAGTTTTAACATGAAGTTTTTTCTTATTCATCTTGTAATTTCTGAATTAGGGTTAAAGAACTTCAGGAGCTAACGAAACAATTTTCATGAACTGCTTTTCACGAAGTTCACGTGCTACCGGTCCGAAAATACGAGTACCACGTGGTTCATTGTTAGCATTTAACAATACTGCGGCATTATCATCGAAACGGATATAAGAACCGTCTTTTCTTCTGATTTCTTTTTTTGTTCTAACGATAACTGCTTTAGAAACAGTTCCTTTCTTAACGTTTCCAGAAGAAAGGGCTGATTTTACAGTTACTACGATTCTATCACCGATAGAAGCATATTTCTTTCCTGTACCACCTAATACGCGGATGCAAAGAACTTCTTTTGCTCCACTATTATCAGCTACAGATAATCTTGATTCCTGCTGTATCATTTTACTTCGCCCTTTCTATGATTTCTACTAAACGCCAGTTTTTATTTTTGCTAAGCGGACGTGTCTCCTGAATGCGTACCGTATCACCGATGTTGCACTCATTTTTCTCGTCGTGAGCCATGAATTTTGTAGACTTGCTAACGAATTTACCGTAGATCGGGTGCTTCATTCTGCTTTCTACAAGCACAGTGATAGACTTGTCCATTTTGTTGCTAACAACCTTACCACTTCTTTCTTTTCTAAGATTTCTCTCTTGCATGATTTAATGACTATTAAGAGTTAGCTTCAATTTCACGACGACGTATCTCTGTGTTCAGGCGAGCAATCGCCTTCTTAGTCTCACGAATTTTCATCGGATTCTCCAACGGAGATATAGCATGCGCAAAACGCAGGTTTTGCATGTTGGAGCTCTCAGTGTTAAGCCTTTCTTTCAGTTCTTCTAAAGACAAAGCTTTTATCTCTGAATTTTTCATATACTATTTCTCAACGTAATCTCTACGTACTACAAATTTTGTTTTAACAGGAAGCTTCTGAGCAGCTAAACGCAACGACTCTTTTGCAACTTCCAAAGGAACACCATCAGACTCAAACATGATTGTACCAGGTTTTACAACGGCTACCCAATACTCAGGAGAACCCTTACCTTTACCCATACGAACCTCAGCAGGCTTTTTCGTAACAGGCTTGTCAGGGAATATGCGGATCCACACCTGACCCTCACGTTTCATGGCTCTTGTCATGGCAATACGTGCAGACTCAATCTGACGGCTTGTGATCCATGATGCTTCAAGTGATTTGATTGCAAAGGAACCAAATGAAATAGTACTGCCTCTATGAGCCAGACCTTTCACACGGCCTTTTTGCATTTTTCTATATTTAGTCCTTTTAGGCTGTAACATTTTCTAAAACTTAATAATGTTAACAAACAATTATTGACGTGGCTTATTGTTGCGCTTCTGACCACCGACACCATCCGATTTTTTGTTTCGGTTGCCACCGCGTCTGTCATTGCCACCACGTCTTTCATTACCACCACCTGATGCACCAGGTCCTTTGCTTTCTAAACCGGCATTTGGAGTAAGATCTTTTTTACCATAAACTTCACCTCTGAAGATCCATACTTTAATTCCAAGTTTACCATACACTGTCTGAGCTTCAGATAATGCATAGTCGATGTCGGCACGAAGTGTATGAAGAGGAGTTCTTCCTTCTTTATAATGCTCTGTTCTTGCCATCTCAGCACCACCAAGACGACCTGACACCTGCACTTTAATACCTTCGGCACCAACACGTAAAGCAGAAGCAATAGCTTGCTTCATAGCGCGACGGAAGGAGATACGAGCCTGTAATTGTTGAGCAATAGACTCTCCAACTAATTTAGCATCTAGTTCAGGACGCTTAATTTCAAAGATGTTAATTTGAACATCCTTGTTTGTAAGTTTTTTAAGCTCTTCCTTAATTTTATCTACTTCCTGGCCACCTTTACCGATAACAACACCTGGTCTGGCAGTATTAACAGTAATAGTGATGCGCTTAAGGGTTCTTTCGATAATGATTTTAGAAATACCGCCTTTAGGAATACGCGCAAGTATATATTTTCTGATTTTCTCGTCTTCGATCAGTTTATCAGCGAAATCTTTACCGCCATACCAGTTAGAATCCCATCCTTTGATAACTCCTAGTCGAAAACCGATTGGATTTACTTTCTGTCCCATTTCTTACTTGTTGGCTTTGTTAGATTTCTTTGATTTCTGCTCTAGTTGCTCTTCAGTCATGCTGTCGATAACAACTGTCACATGGTTTGATCTCTTTCTGATACGATGACCACGGCCTTGAGGAGCCGGACGAAGACGCTTCAACATTTTACCTTCATCAACAAAGATTTCTTTGATATAAAGGTTTGCATCTTCTACTCTTTCGTCTTCGTTCTTCTGCTGCCAGTTTGCTAAAGCTGATAATAATAGCTTTTCAATTTTAGCAGCGCCAGAGTTAGGCTCGAACTTAAGTAACCCTAAAGCTCTAGAAACGCTTTTACCGCGTACTAAGCCTGCCACTAATCTCATCTTACGAGGAGAAGTAGGCACATTTCTTAATTTTGCTACTGCTTCCATCTTAACGCTTGCCTTTATCTTTTTTAGCAATATGACCTCTGAAGTTTCTGGTTGGAGCAAATTCACCTAATTTGTGTCCAACCATGTTTTCAGTAACATAAACCGGTATGAATTTATTCCCGTTGTGTACTGCAAATGTATGTCCAACAAAATCAGGAGAAATCATTGATCTGCGAGACCATGTCTTTACTACAGATTTCTTTCCTGATTCATTCAGAACAGCTACTTTTTTCTCGAGCCTATAGTCAATATAAGGCCCTTTTTTTAATGATCTAGCCATTTCTTATTTCTTCTTTCCTCTATTAACTATAAGTTTCTCAGAATACTTATTCTTGTTTCTAGTTTTAAGGCCTTTAGCATATAAGCCTTTGCGTGAACGAGGGTGACCGCCTGAAGACTTACCTTCACCACCACCCATAGGGTGATCAACTGGGTTCATGGCTACACCTCTTACACGTGGACGCTTGCCTAACCATCTGTTACGACCAGCTTTACCTAGCTTAACGTTCATGTGGTCGGCATTAGAAACAGTTCCTACTGTTGCATAACAGTTAACCAATACCATTCGTAGCTCACCTGAAGGAAGCTTAATAGTAGCATAGCGGCCTTCTCTTGCAACTAGCTGAGCATATGAACCTGCACTTCTTGCTAAAACAGCACCGTTTCCTGGTTGCAGCTCGATATTGTGGATAATAGTACCTAGAGGAATATCTGATAATGGCAGGCAATTTCCTACTTCTGGAGCAATTCCAGGGCCTGACATAATTTGAGTACCTACTTGCAGACCAGCTGGAGCTATGATATAGCTTTTCGTACCGTCTACATAAAATACAAGAGCAATACGAGCAGTTCTGTTCGGATCGTACTCAATTGTTTTTACTGTAGCAGGAACACCATGCTTAGTACGCTTGAAATCAATAATTCTGTATTTTCTTTTATGACCACCGCCTATATAGCGCATTGTCATTCTACCAGAATTGTTACGTCCACCAGATTTTGATAATGGTGCCAACAAAGATTTCTCTGGAGTAGAAGCTGTGATTTCATCAAAAGCTGGAGCTACTCTAAATCTTTGACCTGGTGTTGTTGGTCTTAACTTTTTTAAAGCCATTTCTAATTAATTATATACCGCTGTAAAAGTCTATAACTTCACCCTCTTTCAGGGTTACAATTGCTTTTTTCATGGAAGCTGTACGACCAGATACTGCACCTGATTTTGTGTACTTGCTTTTCAGTTTTCCTTGAGTTCTGATGGTTGCTACTTTTTCAACAGTAACACCATACTGTTTTTCAACTGCCTTTTTGATTTCTACTTTATTGGCTTTTCTTTCAACCTCGAAAGCATACTTTCCAACCTCGTTTAAGGCAGCATATTTTTCTGTTACAAGCGGTCTTTTAAGAACGTTCATTATTTTGCGCTAAAGAGGTTTTCTAAAACATTAACTGAATCTTCTACCAATACTAATTTCTCAGTATTTAGCAGATCATAAGTATTAATATCACTTGCTGTAGAAACTTTTACCTTTGGTATGTTTCTGCTAGATAACACTACATTCTGATTTACACCAGAAGTAACAATAAGTGTTTTTCCAGTAGCCTGAATATTATTTAAAATGGCAATAAAGTCTTTTGTCTTAGGAGTATCTAAGTTAATTGCCTCTACTAAAGCCACTTTATTATCACGTGCTAAAAGAGAAAGAGCTGATAAACGAGCTACGTTCTTCAACTTTTTGTTCAACTTGAAGCTATAGTTTCTTGGTCTAGGACCAAATACTCTACCACCACCAACAAACAATGGTGCTTTTAAGCTACCTGCACGGGCTCCGCCTGTACCTTTTTGTTTCTTGATTTTCTTTGTAGAACCAGCTACTTCGTTTCTTTCTTTAGATTTGTGCGTTCCCTGTCTTTGATTAGCCAGGTACTGCTTCACGTCAAGATACATCGCATGCTCATTTGGCTCTAAACCAAATACAGCATCAGAAAGGGTAACCTTTCTACCTGTATCTTCACCTTTGATATTCAATACAGAAAGCTCCATTTTATTTCTCAATTAACACGTAAGAATTTTTGGCACCAGGTACGGAGCCACTAACTACCAAAAGGTTTTTATCTGCAATAACACGTAACACAGTTAAGTTCTGAACTTTTACTCTGTTACCACCCATTCTACCTGCCATGCGCATTCCTTTGAATACTCTTGAAGGCCAAGAACAAGCACCAATAGATCCAGGGTGTCTTGCCCTGTTGTGCTGACCGTGAGTTTGTCCGCCAACACCGGCAAAGTTGTGGCGTTTTACAACACCTTGGAAACCTTTACCTTTTGATGTACCTACTACATCGATGTACTCTCCTTCTATGAACAGATTTACATCTATAACTTCACCAAGAGAAGGATTGATACCTTCTACATCAAATTCGGCAACCTTTTTCTTAGGTGACGTATTAGCTTTTTTAAAGTGACCAGCTTCGGCTTTAGTAGTTCTCTTTAACTTCTTTTCACCGTAGCCAAGCTGTACAGCTGCGTAGCCATCAGTCTCAACCGTCTTCACCTGAGTAACTACACATGGCCCAGCTTGGATAAGCGTTACAGGAGTGTATTTACCATCTGTAGTGAAGAGGCTTGTCATTCCGATTTTTTTACCGATAATTCCAGGCATTCAACTTGTTTTTTAAAAGATGGATATAAATATTTAAGCCCTCAGTTTTGCTAAGGGAGTGCAAAGATAATGAATTAATATTTCTCTTTGCAACTTTCTTCTAAAATATTTCTAAACCATGCAGTTATAAAAAAAGAGAACTGATTTCTCAGTTCTCTTTTTTTATATACTTAGATCTGTTTTATCAAACTTTGATCTCTACATCTACACCACTTGGAAGTTCAAGCTTCATAAGTGCATCTACTGTTTTAGAGCTGGTTGAGTAAATATCAACTAGTCTTTTGTATGTGCAAAGCTGGAACTGCTCACGTGATTTTTTATTTACGTGTGGTGAGCGCAATACTGTAAATTTATCTTTCTCTGTTGGAAGAGGAATTGGTCCGCTTACGATAGCACCAGTAGCTTTCACAGCTTTTACAATCTTCTCAGAAGATTTGTCTACCAGGTTATGGTCGTAAGACTTAAGCTTAATTCTAATTTTCTGATTCATTATTTTACTACTATTTAGCTGCAGTTCCTTTTAATTTTGCAATAATGCCATCTGCTAAGTTCTGTGGTACTTGCTCGTAGTGAGAGAAAGTAAGAGAAGCTGTAGCTCTACCTGATGTGATAGTTCGTAGATCTGTTACGTAACCGAACAATTCTGAAAGTGGAACATCAGCTTTAACAACTGTTGAAGTTCCTTTCGTATCCATACCTTTCATGATACCTCTTCTTCTGTTCAAGTCACCAGTTACAGGACCAGTATATTCATCCGGCGTAACAACGTCAACAGCCATAATTGGCTCAAGAAGTTTAGGAGCGCATTGTTTTCCAGCTTCTTTGAAACCTTGGCGTGCAGCTAATTCAAATGAAAGTGAATCAGAGTCAACATCGTGGAAAGAGCCATGGAACAATCGCACTTTCATAGAGTCAAGTGGGAAACCTGCCAGAATACCATTCTTCATAGCCTCTTCAAAACCTTTCTGAATAGCCGGAATGAATTCTTTAGGAATTACACCACCTACAATTGCATTTTCGAACAGAAGCCCTTGCTTGTCGTCGTCGCGTGGTCCCATATTGAACACGATGTCAGCGAACTTACCACGACCACCAGACTGCTTCTTGAATACCTCACGGTGTTCAACAGTTTTAGTGATTGTTTCTTTGTAAGCAACCTGAGGTGCACCTTGGTTCAACTCAACTTTAAACTCTCTCTTCATCCTGTCGATAATGATCTCCAGGTGAAGCTCACCCATACCTCTTAAAATCGTCTGACCAGTTTCCTCGTCAGTGTTTACCTGAAGTGTTGGATCCTCTTCAACGAGTTTAGCAATAGCCATACCCATTTTATCTGAGTCAGCCTGAGTTTTAGGCTCGATAGCATATCCAATAACCGGCTCTGGGAACTCCATAGACTCCAATACGATCTTAGCATTTTGATCGCAAAGTGTATCTCCGGTTTTGATGTCTTTAAATCCTACTACCGCAGCGATGTCACCAGCAGATAATCTCTCGATTTGATTCTGCTTGTTAGCATGCATCTGGAAGATACGGGATATACGCTCTTTGTTACCTGAACGTGTGTTGAATGTATAAGAACCAGATTCCAGTACACCAGAATAAGCTCTAACAAAGCATAAACGACCTACGTAAGGGTCAGTAGCAATTTTAAAGGCAAGTCCTGCAAATGGTTCGCTTTCGCTTGGCTTACGCGCAACTTCAGCACCAGTGTCAGGGTTTGTTCCTACAATGCTCTCTTTATCCAGAGGTGAAGGGCAAAGCGCCATCACATAGTCAAGCATTGTTTGTACACCTTTGTTTTTGAAAGAAGAGCCACAAAGCATCGGCACAATGGCCATATCTATAGTTGCAGCACGTAAAGCAGCTAAGATTTCATCTTCAGAAATTGAATCCGGATCTTCGAAATACTTCTCCATTAAAGTTTCATCGTACTCTGCCACTGCTTCCAGAAGTTTTTCTCTGTATTCTGCAGCTTCTTCAACCATGTCATCCGGAATTGGAACTTCTGTAAAGGTCATACCTTTATCTTCTTCATTCCAGATAATTCCACGGTTATTTACCAGATCAACTACACCTTTAAAGTTATCTTCTGCACCGATTGGTAACTGCAGAGCAACTGCATTACTTCCCAGCATTTCTTTCACCTGCTTACATACAGCAAGGAAGTCAGCACCGGAACGGTCCATTTTGTTTACGAAACCAATACGAGCTACTTTGTAGTTATCAGCAAGTCTCCAGTTAGTTTCAGATTGTGGCTCTACGCCATCTACTGCACTAAACAAAAACACCAGACCATCTAATACACGAAGAGAACGGTTAACTTCTACTGTAAAGTCAACGTGTCCGGGAGTATCGATGATGTTGATATGGTAGTTATCACCTCTGTAAGGCCAGCTAACTGTTGTCGCAGCAGAAGTAATAGTAATACCTCTTTCCTGCTCCTGCTCCATCCAGTCCATCGTTGCAGCTCCATCGTGAACCTCACCGATTTTGTGGCTTACTCCAGCATAGTATAAAATACGCTCCGTCGTTGTTGTTTTACCAGCATCGATGTGAGCGGCAATACCAATATTTCTTGTGAATTTTAAATCCCTTGCCATTAATTAAAATCTAAAGTGTGAGAATGCTTTGTTTGCCTCTGCCATTCTGTGCGTATCGTCTTTTTTCTTAACGGCCGCACCTTCACCTTTTGCAGCTGCGATTATTTCGCCAGCTAATTTGTCTTTCATTGTTTTCTCACCTCTTTTACGAGCGTAAGAAATCATCCATTTAATGCCCAGAGATACTCTGCGGTCCGGACGAACCTCAGTCGGCACTTGGAAAGTAGCACCACCTACACGGCGGCTTTTTACCTCTACGCTTGGCATCACATTGTTCAATGCTTTTTTCCAAGTTTCAAGACCGTTCTCTTTCGTTCTTTGCTCTACTAGTTCTACAGCATCATAGAATATTCCGTAAGCAATACTCTTCTTTCCGTCTACCATCAGGTAGTTCACGAAGCGTGTTACTAACGTTTCTTTGTATTTTGGATCCGGAAGGAGAACTCTACTTTTAGGCTTTGCTTTTCTCATTGTATTATATAACTCTATCTATTATCTTTTCTTACCGCCTTTACCTGCAGCTGCTGGAGCCTGGCCTGGCTTTGGTCTTTTAGCACCGTATTTAGAACGGCTTTGTAATCTTCCGTTAACACCGGCAGTATCCAATGCACCGCGTACAATATGGTAACGTACACCTGGAAGGTCTTTTACTCTACCACCTCTGATCAACACAATGGAGTGTTCCTGAAGGTTGTGTCCTTCACCAGGGATATAAGCATTCACCTCTTTTCCGTTCGTTAACCTTACCCTTGCTACTTTACGCATGGCAGAGTTTGGCTTCTTAGGAGTAGTTGTATATACTCTGGTGCATACTCCACGGCGCTGTGGGCATGAATCTAAGGCAGGAGATTTTGATTTTGATGTTAATTTCTCTCTTCCTTTTCTTACTAATTGCTGTATAGTAGGCATTTACAATCTGTTAATTATAGATTTTTTCCACTCAAAATTTCGGATTGCAAAGGTATACAAATTGGTTTGCAATATCAAAATTTTAATTCATTAATTATTAGCACCTTAAGCTTGTCCCATGGTTCCCCCAAAGTTCATTGGGAATGATGGAGCGTCTTGTGCTTGTTTTATCTCCCCAAAGCTTTCCTCAAATTTTTGAATATTATCAGCCAGAGCAGCCAATAATCTTTTGGCATGCTCCGGCGTGATAACTACTCTTGATTTTACTTTTGCTTTAGGCAGTCCTGGCATGAGTTTAATAAAATCTATGACAAATTCGCTGCTTGAATGCGCTATCATGGCAAGGTTTACATACTCCCCCTCTGCCACTTCCTCTGTCAGCTCGATATTTATCTGATTTTGCTTTTCCACTGCCACTTAAATTATCTGTTCTGATACTCCTGCTGTCTTGATCTTGTAGAGGTTTTCTTTGACTCTACCAGCGAATCGTATTCTTCCTGATTTCCTACAATCAGCTTTTGATACTCTCTTAAGCCTGTACCTGCCGGAATCAGATGACCTACTATTACGTTTTCTTTCAAGCCTAGCAATTCATCTGCCTTACCTTTGATGGCAGCCTCGCTCAGTACTTTAGTTGTTTCCTGGAATGATGCCGCTGAAATAAAGCTTTGCGTACCTAATGAAGCTTGGGTAATACCCTGCAACGTTGGTCTTGATACAGCTGGTGACGCATCACGTACTGTTACCAGTTTCATATCACGACGTTTTAAGCTGGAGTTTTCATCTCTCAGCCTTCTTGCCGTTACAATCTGACCTGGCTTCAGGTTCACAGAATCTCCAGCATCTTCCACCACTTTCATGTCGATGATCCTGTCGTTTTCTTCCATGAAGTTCACTTTATCAACTACCTGGTGTTCCAGGAAGCTTGTATCACCAGCATCAATGATAACAACTTTCTGCATCATCTGACGAACAACTACCTCGATGTGCTTATCATTGATTTTCACACCTTGCAGACGGTATACCTCCTGAATTTCATTTACCAGGTATTCTTGTACAGCACCCGGGCCTTGAATATTTAAGATATCTGTTGGTGTAATTGCACCGTCAGATAATGGCATACCTGCACGTACGAAGTCATTGTCCTGTACCAGGATGTGCTTGGAAAGCGGCACCATGTATTTTTTCTTCACACCGTCTTTCGACTCAATGTAAATTTCACGATTACCACGCTTCACGCTGCCATATGTTACAACACCATCAATTTCTGACACAACTGCCGGGTTAGAAGGGTTTCTGGCTTCGAACAATTCCGTTACCCGTGGCAGACCACCTGTAATGTCTCTTGTTTTACCAATTGCACGAGGTATCTTCACCAGGATTTGCCCGGCTTTGATTTTCTCACCATTCTCTACTGTTAAGTGTGCTCCTACCGGAATATTATAGCCTTTCGGTTCGCCATTCTTCGGATTAACAACTATAGCAGGGTTTTGTGTCTTATCTTTGGTATCAATAATAACTTTTTCACGGTAACCTGTCTGCTCATCGGACTCCTCACGGTATGTGATACCTTCGATAATCGATTCGTAAGAGACCTCACCATCGAATTCAGAAAGTATAACCGCATTATATGGATCCCAGCTACAGATTTGATCACCTTTTTCTACTAATTGTCCATCATTAACGCTGATGAAAGATCCGTAAGGAACGTGGTTACTGATAAATACTTTCCCAGTAGCTACGTCAACAATCTTTATTTCACCAGAACGACCCATTACTACTTTAACAGGTTCACCTTCATTATTGATCGTTTCAATTGTACGAACATCTTCAAACTCTATTCTACCTCCGAATTTTGCTTTAATTGTTGCATCAACAGCAATGTTAGAGGCAGTACCACCCACGTGGAATGTACGAAGTGTTAACTGTGTACCTGGCTCACCGATAGATTGTGCTGCAATTACACCAACAGCCTCACCTTTCTGCACCATAAAGCCTGTTGCCAAGTTACGGCCATAGCATTTAGCACAAATACCACGCTTAGATTCACAGGTTAATACTGAACGGATCTCTACTGTCTCGATAGCTGTTGCTTCAATAGCACGTGCAATTTCTTCTGTTACTTCTGAACCTGACTCTACAATCAGTTCATTTGTAATAGGATCGAACACATCATGTACTGTTACACGGCCCAGGATACGCTCAGACAGTGACTCCACAATATCCTCGTTGTCCTTCAGTGCGCTTACTTCCAGACCACGTAGTGTACCGCAGTCTTCTTCGTTCACAATAACGTCCTGCGAAACGTCTACCAGACGACGAGTCAGGTAACCGGCATCCGCAGTTTTAAGCGCTGTATCAGCAAGACCTTTACGAGCACCGTGTGTAGAGATGAAGTACTCGATTACATCCAGACCTTCCTTAAAGTTTGAAAGGATTGGGTTTTCTATAATCTCACCTACTGACCCCTGAAGCGATTTCTGAGGTTTCGCCATCAGACCCCTCATACCACCTAACTGACGAATCTGCTCTCTAGAACCACGGGCACCTGAGTGCATCATCATGAAGATCGAGTTAAAGCCCTGATCATCATTTTCCAGACGACGCATCAACGTTTCAGTGATTTGGTTGTTGATACGAGTCCAGATATCAATCACCTGGTTGTAACGCTCGTTATCTGTGATCAGACCCATTGAGTAGTTCTGCCATACAGCATCTACTTCTCTTTTAGCCTGTTCAACCAGAGCATCTTTTTCAGCTGGTATATTGATATCTCCAAGACCCATTGACAGACCACCTTTATAGGCCGACTGGAATCCAAGAGTTTTGATATCATCTAAGAAGTGAGCAGTACGCGCCATTCCTGTTTCTTTGAACACGCGCGAAATGATCTGCTGAAGTTTTTTCTTCGTAAGCAGTTCATCTATATATCCTACTTCTTCTGGTACAAACTGATTGAAAAGCACACGGCCAGCTACTGTTTCGATTAACTTTGTAACAAGCTCGCCTTTCTCGTCTTTTACCTTTACTCTTACTTTAATGTAAGCCTGCTTAGAAAGACGTCCTTCATTAATAGCAATGATAACTTCTTCTGCAGAGTAAAAGCTCATGCCTTCACCAGCAATTTTTTCATTTTCTGTGCTACGCTTTCCCTTTGATACATAATACAGACCAAGTACCATGTCCTGAGAAGGTACCGCAATAGGAGCACCGTTGGCAGGGTTCAGGATGTTGTGCGAAGCAAGCATCAGCATAGAAGCTTCCAGTACAGCAGCAGGTCCCAGAGGAACGTGCACCGCCATCTGGTCACCGTCAAAGTCGGCGTTGAACGCAGTACACACCAGTGGGTGCAGCTGGATAGCCTTACCTTCGATCAGTTTTGGCTGGAATGCCTGAATACCTAACCTGTGGAGCGTAGGAGCACGGTTAAGGAGCACTGGGTGGCCTTTCAGCACGTTCTCCAGGATATCCCAAACAACAGGGTCCTTACGGTCTACTATTTTCTTAGCTGACTTCACAGTCTTCACAATGCCTCTTTCGATCAGCTTGCGGATGATGAACGGCTTAAAGAGCTCAGCTGCCATGTTCTTAGGCAGACCACACTCGTGCAGCTTCAGTTCAGGACCAACCACAATTACAGAACGGCCGGAGTAATCAACACGCTTACCAAGTAAGTTCTGACGGAAACGTCCCTGCTTACCTTTTAACATGTCAGAAAGTGATTTCAACGCACGGTTACCTTCTGCACGAACAGCGTTCACTTTACGTGAGTTGTCAAACAGAGAGTCTACCGCTTCCTGCAGCATACGCTTCTCGTTACGAAGAATTACTTCAGGCGCTTTAATTTCGATCAGACGCTTCAGACGGTTGTTACGGATAATTACACGTCTGTAAAGGTCGTTCAAATCAGAAGTTGCGAAACGACCACCATCCAAGGGAACAAGTGGGCGAAGCTCTGGTGGAATAACAGGTACCATGCGGATAATCATCCACTCCGGTCTGTTTTCAATTCTTGTTGCAGCATCACGGAAAGCTTCTACTACACGCAGACGCTTTAACGCTTCTGCCTTACGTTGCTGAGAAGTTTCATGTGCAGCAGCATGACGAAGTTCATAAGACAGATCGTCAAGGTTCGTACGCTCCAGCAACATTTGTAATGCTTCAGCACCCATTTTCGCGATGAACTTGTTTGGATCGTTGTTATCCAGCAACTGGTTCTCACGTGGGAGCTTATCAATCATATCCAGGTACTCATCTTCTGTTAAGAAGTCCAGGTTATTAACACCGTCTTCTGCCAGAATACCTGGTTGAATAACTACATATCTCTCGTAGTAGATGATCTGGTCGAGCTTCTTTGTTGGTAAGCCTAACAGATAACCTATTTTGTTCGGAAGCGATTTAAAGTACCAGATATGTGCTACCGGAACTACAAGCTCAATATGGCCCATACGCTCACGACGCACTTTTTTCTCAGTCACCTCTACGCCGCAACGGTCGCAGATAATGCCTTTATATCTGATTCTTTTATATTTTCCGCAGTGGCATTCCCAGTCCTTCACAGGTCCGAATATTCTTTCGCAGAATAAACCACCCATCTCAGGCTTATAGGTTCTATAGTTTATGGTCTCAGGCTTTGTTACCTCTCCATTAGAACGCTCCAGAATCGACTCTGGCGAAGCAAGGCTTATCGTTACTTTAGAGAAGTCCTGAGTTAATTTTTTATTTTTTGCAAATGCCATATTATTATAATAATGTCGATACAATGATATGCTTTACAGCTTAACAGTATAAAGTGCGCTAAGCGCTTCGGAGTTAACCAAAGCGCTTAGCATTTACTTTATTATTCTAATGTAATTTCGAGAGCCAAACCTCTTAACTCGTGAATCAATACATTGAATGATTCAGGGATATTTGGTTTAGGCAATACATCGCCTTTTACAATCGCCTCATAGGCTTTTGCACGGCCAATCACATCATCTGATTTTACTGTAAGAATTTCTTGCAGAACGTTTGATGCACCGAATGCCTCAAGCGCCCACACCTCCATCTCACCGAAACGCTGACCACCGAATTGTGCTTTACCACCAAGCGGCTGCTGCGTAATAAGTGAGTATGGTCCGATTGAACGGGCGTGCATTTTATCGTCTACCAAGTGGCCCAGCTTCAGCATGTAAATCACACCTACTGTTACCGGCTGATCAAAGCGATCACCTGTTAAACCGTCGTACAGGTAAGAACGGCCAAACTTCGGAAGACCTGCCTCAGCCAGTTCCGCAGAAACTTGATCCTCTGTTGCACCATCAAAAATCGGAGTAGCATAAGTTCTACCTAATTTTTTTCCGGCCCAACCAAGTACGGTTTCGTAAATCTGACCAATGTTCATCCTTGAAGGTACACCCAGCGGATTCAGTACAATATCCATTGGTGTGCCATCTTCCAGGAATGGCATATCTTCTTCACGCACGATACGGGCAACTACACCTTTGTTACCGTGACGACCAGCCATTTTATCACCTACTTTAAGCTTACGCTTTTTAGCAATGTATACTTTGGCTAACTGTACGATACCAGCTGGTAACTCATCTCCTACCTCTAATGTGAATCGCTCACGTTTGAAATGTGCAGATGTAATGTTGCGGCGCTTGTTATAGTTCTTAACAAGCTGTACCAACATTGAGTTCGTTTGCTCGTCGTTTGTCCAGTTTTCCAGAATCAGATCTTTGAACATATTCACTTCCTCAGGAACCGCATAGTTACTTTCGTCCTTGTATGGGTTCTTCTCAGGGAACAGTGCTTCTATGATATTTTTTCTGGAGAACTTAGCTCCCTTTGTTAAGATCTCATCGCCGAATTTATGTCTTACGCCGTTTGTAGTCTTGCCATCAAGCAAGTTAACAAGCTTATCAACCATCACATTTTTAATAGCTGTAAGATCTTTAGAGTATTTAACTTTCAGCTCTTCAACCTCTTTTTTAGACTTAGCACGAAGGTTTTTGTCTTTCTTAGGTCTTGAGAAAAGTTTAGTATCAATAACAACACCATTTAATGAAGGTGGCGCTTTAAGCGATGCATCTTTCACATCTCCTGCTTTGTCGCCGAAGATTGCTCGTAAAAGTTTTTCTTCCGGAGTCGGATCAGTTTCTCCTTTAGGAGTAATCTTACCAATCAGAATATCTCCTTCGCGTACCTCAGCACCTATACGGATGATACCATTCTCATCCAGGTTTTTAACTGCTTCTTCGCTTACGTTCGGGATTTCAGAAGTTAATTCCTCCTCACCACGTTTTGTTTCACGAACTTCCAGCTCAAACTCTTCAATGTGAATAGAAGTAAATATGTCTTCGCGTACTACACGCTCAGAAATTACAATAGCATCCTCAAAGTTATATCCTTGCCAAGGCATGAACGCTACCTGCATATTTCTACCGATAGCAAGTTCTCCCTGGTTTGTTGCATAACCTTCGCAAAGCGGCTGGCCTTTTACTACACGCTCACCCTTTTTCACAATAGGAGTCAGGTTGATACTGGTGTCCTGGTTAGTTCTTCTGAACTTGATCATTTCATAAGTAACATACTCTGCATCGAAAGAAACAAGTTTTTCTTCGTCAGTCAGGTCATACTTTACAATAATCCTGTTAGCATCCACATAATGAATTTCTCCATCACCTTCAGCAATAACCAGTGCTCTTGAGTCGATGGCAGCTCTTCTTTCCAAACCAGTACCAACAATTGGTGCTTCTGGTTTTAAAAGAGGTACAGCCTGACGTTGCATGTTCGATCCCATCAGTGCACGGTTAGCATCGTCGTGCTCCAGGAATGGAATCAACGAAGCCGCAACCGATACAATCTGGTTCGGAGCAACGTCCATATAAGTATATGTTTCTGGTTTCTCCACAGGGAAGTCACCTTCGAAACGTCCTTTAACAGTCGGGTTGATAAAATTACCTGACTCGTCTATAATGGCATTAGCCTGAGCAATGTGGTGTGTATCCTCTTCTTCAGCTGTTAGATATTCTACAGCGCCACTCATTTCTACGACACCTTCGTTTACTTTACGGTAAGGTGTTTCGATAAAGCCCATGTGGTTTACACGAGCGTGAACGCAAAGAGAAGATATCAGACCAATGTTCGGACCTTCCGGTGTTTCAATTGTACATAAACGGCCATAGTGAGTATAGTGTACGTCACGTACCTCGAAACCTGCACGCTCTCTGGAAAGACCACCGGGTCCTAAGGCTGATACACGACGCTTGTGCGTGATCTCTGCCAGAGGGTTTGTCTGGTCCATGAATTGAGAAAGCTGGTTTGTTCCGAAGAAGGAGTTGATAACAGAAGATAAAGTACGCGCGTTGATTAGATCAACAGGCTTGAAATCTTCGTTATCACGAACGTTCATACGCTCTTTGATAGTTCGGGCCATACGAGCCAGACCAACACCAAACTGCGCATATAGCTGCTCTCCTACTGTTCTTACACGGCGATTGCTCAAATGGTCAATATCATCCACAACAGCTTTAGAGTTGATCAGGCCGATCAGGTATTTCACAATAAGAACAATGTCTTCGTTTGTTAAAACCTTTGCATGCCAGTTTGTATCAAGACCAAGCTTTTTGTTGATTCTATAACGACCAACTTCACCTAAATCATAACGCTTGTCAGAGAAGAAAAGCTTTTGAATAATATCTCGTGCTGTTTCTTCATCCGGAGCCTCTGTGTTACGAAGCTGACGGTAAATCTGCTCTACAGCTTCTTTCTCAGAGTTAGAGTTATCTTTTTGTAAGGTGTTATATATAATAGCATAATCCGCTATGTTTACATTCTCACGGTGCAAAATGATAGACTGCACACCAGAATCTAAAATAACGCTTATGTCATCAGAAGTAATTTCAGAATCACGCTCTAACAGAACTTCGTTTCTGTCTATCGAAACAACTTCACCTGTATCCTCATCAACAAAGTCTTCTGTCCATGTTTTTAAAACACGTGCCGCGAGTCTTCTACCAGCAACGCTTTTCAGGTTTTCCGGAGTAGCTGGTACTTCTTCTGAAAGACCAAACAGATCCAAGATGTCTTTATCCGTACCATAACCGATAGCACGTAATAGCGTTGTTACAGGGAATTTCTTCTTACGGTCGATGTAAGCATACATTACGTTGTTAACGTCTGTAGCAAACTCTACCCAAGATCCCTTGAAAGGAATAATTCTGGCAGAATATAATTTAGTACCATTCGTATGCTTACTTTGTGCAAAGAATACACCTGGTGATCTGTGTAACTGAGATACAATAACACGTTCAGCTCCATTAATAACGAAGGAGCCTTTTTCAGTCATGTATGGGATGTTACCCAGGAAAACTTCTTGTTCAATTGTTTCAAAGTCTTCATTGTCCTCATCGTTACAGATCAGACGAAGCTTTGCCTTTAAAGGAACAGAATATGTTAAACCTCTGTCGATACATTCATCTACAGAGTATTTCGGTGGATCTATATGATAATCGATGAACTCCAACACGAAGTTTTCTCGAGAATCAGAGATTGGAAAGTTCTCGGCAAAAACCTTGAACAAGCCTTCCTGTGCTCTATTTTCAGCTGGTGTTTCCAGCTGGAAAAAGTCCTGGAACGACTGCAACTGTACATCAAGGAAGTCAGGATAGTCGATTACAGGATTAATAGAGGCAAAATTGATTCGCTCTGTCGTTTTATTCTTAGCCAAAGCCCTGGAATTTTAACGTTTACAATCTGTTACAAACCATCAGAAAATGGACCAATCTGACG
This sequence comes from Pontibacter sp. SGAir0037, assembly GCF_005491705.1. Lineage (NCBI taxonomy): Bacteria > Pseudomonadati > Bacteroidota > Cytophagia > Cytophagales > Hymenobacteraceae > Pontibacter > Pontibacter sp. SGAir0037. The sequence goes on from NZ_CP028092.1 coordinate 3,539,257, forward strand.
GCAAAAAAGGATTCAAAATTGAATCCATATACAAACAGGAAAAGACCTGACGAAATTGCCAGGTCTACCTGTTCTCGGTATGTTGGTTCAGTGAGATTATTTAACCTCTACTTCAGCACCAGCTTCTTCTAAAGATTTCTTCAGTGAATCGGCTTCGTCTTTCGCAACACCTTCTTTCAAAGGCTTAGGAGCGCCGTCTACCAGTTCTTTAGCTTCTTTCAAGCCAAGACCAGTTAACTCTTTTACCAGTTTAACAACTGCTAATTTAGAGGCACCTGCTGACTTAAGGATTACGTCAAAAGAAGTTTTTTCTTCTGCAGCAGCTCCTCCTTCAGCAGCACCACCACCAGCAACCATTACTGGAGCAGCAGCAGCTGGCTCGATACCGTATTCGTCCTTAAGAATTGTAGCTAGTTCATTAACTTCTTTCACAGTTAAATTTACTAACTGCTCAGCGAATGCTTTCAAATCTGCCATTTTATTGAAATTAAAAGTTACTTATTGATTACGTTTTTAAAATTATTCTTTCTCTGACAAAGTTTTCAGGATACCTGCCAGTTTACCACCGCTGCTCTGAAGTGCAGAAACAACATTCTTAGCAGGCGACTGAAGTAAACCGATGATATCACCGATAAGTTCATTTTTAGACTTGATGTTGGTAAGTGTATCTAATTGGTTATCGCCAATGTAAATACCAGCATCAATGTATGCACCTTTCAGTAATGGAAGCTGATTTCCTCTTTTTCTGAATTCTTTAATTAGTTTAGCAGGTGCATTACCAGCTTCAGCAGAGAATAAGATTCCAGAAGCACCTTTTAAAACACCATTAAGAGCTGACGTATCAGCGTCTATAGTTTCTAGTGCTTTTTTAATAAGTGAATTCTTATATACTTTATAGTCTATACCTCTGTCGAAGCACAATCTTCTGAACTGGTTGATGCTTGCTACAGACATTGTTGAAGCGTCTGTGATGTAGAAGTAGTTCGTTGTAGCGAACCTCTCAGTCAGTTCTCTTATGATTATCTCTTTTTCTTCCCTGGTCATGTTCTTAGATAGCTGAATTCTTGTCAACGATTACGGCAGGGCTCATTGTGCTCGACAATGTTATACTCTTAATATAAGTACCCTTTGCAGATGAAGGCTTCAGTTTGTTAAGGGTCTGAATAACCTCAGCAGCATTTGCAGCAAGTTGGTCGGCAGAGAAAGAAACTTTACCAACGCTTGTATGAATAATACCAGTCTTATCAACTTTAAAGTCGATTTTACCAGCTTTAACTTCTTTAACAGCCTTAGCTACATCTTGCGTAACTGTACCAGATTTTGGATTTGGCATCAGGTTACGAGGCCCTAAAATTCTACCTAAACGGCCAACTTTAGCCATTACAGCAGGCATCGTAATGATAACATCAACATCTGTCCAGCCTTTTTCGATTTTCTGGATATAGTCGTCTAGGCCAACGTAGTCAGCACCGGCATCTTTAGCTTCCTGCTCTTTGTCAGGAGTTACAAGCGCCAATACTTTTACTTCTTTACCAGTTCCATGAGGCAGTGTTACGATACCACGCACCATTTGATCAGCCTTACGTGGGTCAACACCCAAACGCACGTCGATATCAACAGAGGCATCAAATTTAGTGAAGGTGATATCTTTAACTACAGAAGCGGCATCTGTTAAAGAATATTCTCTTGTAAGGTCTGCCTTAGCTAAAGCAGCCTTTCTGTTTTTACTTATCTTCGCCATTATCCTTTAACTCTAATTATTCGTTCCACGGAGCGTTACCAGTAACTGTAATACCCATGCTTCTTGCTGTACCAGCTACCATTCTCATGGCAGACTCCAGTTTGAAAGCATTTAAATCAGGCATTTTGGTTTCTGCGATCTCTTTTATCTGATCCCAAGTAACAGATCCTACTTTATTACGGTTAGGCTCTTTAGAACCAACCTTAATTTTTGCAGCATCCATTAACAAGATTGGAGCAGGTGGAGTTTTAATCACGAAGTCAAAAGACTTATCAGTGTAGATAGTAATTAAAACTGGTAACACTTGCCCTGGCTTATCCTGTGTTCTAGCATTAAACTGCTTACAGAACTCCATGATGTTCAGACCTTTGGAACCAAGTGCAGGTCCAATCGGTGGCGATGGATTCGCTGCACCTCCCTTTACCTGAAGTTTCAGGTAACCTTTTATTTCCTTTGCCATTTATATATTTACTACGATTCTTTTTCTACTTGCATATAATTCAGCTCAACAGGTGTATTCCTTCCGAATATTTTCACCATTACATTAAGCTTCTTACGCTCTTCAAACACCTCTTCAACAGTACCTGAGAAACCACTGAAAGGACCATCCATCACTTTCACCATTTCTCCAACTATAAATGGCGTATCAAGCACTTCTGTTTGTTCTTCTGCCTCATCTACAGTACCCAGAATTCTGTTTACTTCTGATTGGCGAAGAGGAACAGGCTTTTTAACAGCCGCACCTTCATTTGAACCCAGGAAGCCAATTACTCCAGGTGTACTGATTATAATATGTTCTGCTTCACCATGAGAAAGATCTGCATGAACTAAAACATAGCCTGGAAAGAAATTGCGCTCTCTGATTCTCTTTTTACCTCCCCGCATTTCATACACCTTTTCAGCAGGTATAAGAACTTGAGGAACATATTCTCCAAGATTTTGTCTTATAATTTCGTTTTCAAGATAAGCTTTCGCTTTTTTCTCCTGACCACTAACCGCGCGTACTACATACCATTTTAAATCAGCCATAGACTTACCTTAAAATTGGTTGTAAAACCAAGAAAGTGAAGAATCAAATACAAAATCCATTGCACCAATAACAAGAGCAAATATCAAAGATCCGATCAGCACAAGTACTGAACTGTTCTGCAACTCACCATAAGCCGGCCATGAGACTCTTTGTTTCATCTCCTCAACTGTATCGCCTATATAGCTTTTGAACTTGCTCATTGTTTGTCTTACTAAAGGTTGAAATTGCACGGGTGGAGAGACTCGAACTCCCAGCCAATGGTTTTGGAGACCACTACTCTACCAATTGAGCTACACCCGTAAAAAAATGCACGCCACTTTTGAAATGGAGTGCAAATTTATTCAAAAGTATTTTAAAAACAAACCCGTTCCTAAATTATTTTTCAGAAACGGGTTTGAATAATAAATTATTAGTCAAGGATCTCAGTTACCTGGCCAGCACCTACAGTTCTACCACCCTCACGGATAGCGAAACGCAGACCTTTCTCCATGGCTACTTTGTTGATCAGAGTTACTTCAATAGTGATGTTATCACCAGGCATAACCATCTCTACTCCTTCTGGAAGTTTGATCTCTCCAGTAACGTCTGTAGTTCTGAAGTAGAACTGTGGACGGTACTTGTTGAAGAATGGAGTGTGACGTCCACCTTCTTCTTTAGAAAGAACGTAAACCTCTGCTTTGAATACAGTGTGAGGCTTCACAGAACCTGGCTTACAGATAACCATACCACGACGGATATCAGTTTTCTCAATACCACGAAGCAATAGACCTACGTTGTCACCAGCTTCACCTCTGTCAAGGATCTTACGGAACATCTCAACACCAGTAACTGTAGACTTAAGGTTCTCAGCACCCATACCAAGGATTTCTACTGGCTCACCAGAGTTGATTACACCACGCTCGATACGGCCTGTAGCAACAGTACCACGACCAGTAATTGAGAACACGTCCTCAACTGGCATCAAGAATGGAAGGTCAGTTAAACGAGCTGGAATCGGAATGAAGCTATCTACTGCATCCATTAATTCCTCGATAGTTTTAACCCATTTCTCATCACCGTTCAATCCACCAAGAGCCGAACCCTGGATAACAGGAATGTTATCGCCATCGAACTCATAGAAAGAAAGAAGTTCTCTAATTTCCATCTCAACAAGCTCAAGAAGCTCTGGGTCATCTACCATGTCCACTTTGTTCATGAACACTACAAGTTGAGGTACACCTACCTGACGAGCAAGAAGGATGTGCTCACGAGTTTGTGGCATCGGACCATCTGTAGCAGCAACTACAAGAATAGCACCGTCCATCTGCGCAGCACCTGTAACCATGTTTTTCACGTAGTCAGCGTGACCAGGGCAGTCAACGTGAGCATAGTGACGGTTTTCAGTTGCATACTCTACGTGAGAAGTGTTAATTGTAATACCTCTTTCTTTTTCTTCAGGAGCATTATCAATTGAAGAGAAATCGCGTAGTGCAGCAAGACCTTTTTTAGCCAATACTGTAGTAATGGCAGCAGTCAAGGTAGTTTTGCCGTGGTCAACGTGACCGATTGTACCGATGTTTACGTGCGGTTTGGAACGGTCAAATGTTTCTTTAGCCATTGTATGATATTAAATTAAGGTTAAAAACGATTAAGTTTATTATTGTGCTTTCGGCACAAGTAACGGACTTTGAGCCAACGATGGGAATTGAACCCACGACCCCTTCCTTACCAAGGAAGTACTCTACCCCTGAGCTACGTCGGCTTGCAATTTCCTAAATTTTCAAAACCCTGCTTATAATAAAAAGGAAATCCATCTAAATGAAATTCCTTCCCATTAAACCCATAAGTCTGTAATACCTTCAAAAGAGCGGGAGACGAGGTTCGAACTCGCGACCTATAGCTTGGAAGGCTATCGCTCTACCAACTGAGCTACTCCCGCTTTTGCTTTTTGAAAGAATGAATAATTGAAAGAATGAATTAACTAAAAAGCTTACTCAAACCCTCAACTATTCGTTCAATCATCCGTGGGGAGAGAAGGATTCGAACCTTCGAAAGCTTACGCTAACGGAGTTACAGTCCGTCCCATTTGGCCACTCTGGAATCTCCCCGACTACTACTAAACATCAATTTTAGCAGAACGTTTTCCCTTGAATTCTGAGCCGCATTGCGTTCTTCGTTCTAAGGAGATGCAAAATTAAGCGGTTTTTCATTAGAGTCAAATATTCCTGAAAAAAAATATCAGTTTTTTTTCAACATTATAGCTGTGGCAGTTGGTTATACATGTTTATCAGGCGTTTATCTTTTTCATTTTCTTTTATTTCTTTTAGCAACTCCTGTACCTCCGGCTTCTCACTCATGACAGTTAACGCCTGGAAGGCCGACATTCTAACATAATAGAGGTTATGATTCTTTGCCAGATCTGCTAAAGCAGCTATTGCGTCCGGGGTATTTGTCTGACTATTTGATGCCAGGTAAGCTGCAAACCCCTGCAGTAAATAATATAACCCGCTTCCTTTGGCATTTTTGAGCTTCTGCATAAACCAATCATATTTTTCCGGTCCTCCGTTTACTGCATAAAAACTTGATAGCGCGATTACAATTTCTTCATTGTTTTCTTTTTCAAAAGGAGCTAACCGCGCGTTTACATCTGGCGCACCTGTACCCGCATAGGCTAATATTCCTGCAGCTGCTACCTGGTAAGAACTATCACGCAGTGCTTTCATGTACATATCTGTATAGGCATCACCGCCCCAATTTGCCATTAACAACAAAGCACCTGCCCGTACTTCTCCTTTTTTATCGTTTACAGCCATCTGCTGTATCTGATCTTTGAAGGCCGATGCCTCTTCTGCACTTAAGCTGCTAACAGCATCTAATGCAGCACTTCTTACATACCAGAACTTATCTTTTAGGGCTTCCTGAAACAGAGGCATAACAGCTGGGGATGTAACCTTCTCCTGGAGCTTCGATAGCGCTTCGAGTTTAGGTATTAATTGATTTGTTAACCTGAACTGAGAAGCAAGCTCTTCATCTGATTTTGTATGATTGACCACCCCTAAAAGCTGCTGATCACCATCAAACAGCACTAATTGGGGCTGGCTGGCTACCGGCAAGGTAAATACCTGGTTTGCCTGCGTTATTTCAATTGGATAATCTGTGCGTTTGTTTCCTGCCCATACTGATATTTTTAATGGAAGCCTGTAAACGGGCTGATAAAGCGTATCCTGTTGCTGCACTACACGAACCTGAAGCTGGCCGCTCTGGTAGCTATGTTCCACTTGCAACTCCGGATGCCCCGGCTTCATAAACCATTGATCAAAGAACCACATCAGATCCTCACCTGTTACATCTTCGAAGGCAATGCGCAGTTCCGCTATTTCCACCTCCGTAAACTTGTTGCGCGTGAGGTATAGTTTAAGAGCCGCAAAAAAAGCATCGTCTCCAACATACTTCCGCAACATATGTAATACTCTTCCTCCTTTTGCATACGAATGGCTGTCGAACATGTCCTCTCGGTCGGCATAATGGTAACGTATAAGTGGCTCCCGCTTTGTTTCTGCCTCCGTCAGGTACTGGCTAAGCTCGTCTAGCTGTTGATATGCGGCCTGGTCGGCACCATATTTATGTTCTGCCCACAGGTATTCAGAGTAGTTTGCAAAAGATTCGTTCAGAGGCAGATTTGCCCATGATTCTGTTGTAACATAATCACCAAACCACTGGTGAAATAACTCATGCGCAATTATATAGTCCCAGTTTTTATCCAAGAGTTCGCGCTCATTCAGTTGCAGGTCTTCCATAAAAGTAGAAGCACTGGTGTTTTCCATAGCTCCGGATACAAAATCCCGCACTACAACCTGTGAATATTTTGCCCACGGATAATCCACACCAAGTTTCTTTGAAAAGAACTCCATCATTTCCGGTGTGTGTCCAAAAATCTTTTTGGCCGTGTTTTTATACGCCGGCTCTACATAGTAATTCACTTCCAGATTGCGCCACTTGTCTTTTACTACGGCATACTCTCCTATGGCCATCATAGCCAGGTAAGGCGCATGCGGAAGTTCCTGCTTCCAGTAATCTGTTTTGGTGCCATCTGCATTATTGCGGGAGTATACAAACGTACCGTTCGACAGTGTCGTAAACTTAGGATCTACTGTAATGTAAATCTCCTGTGTCATACGCTCATTTGGAGAATCAATGGTCGGAAACCAGGCAGAGTTAGCCTCTGTTTCACCCTGCGTCCAAATCTGACGCGGCTTGCCTGGATCTTCTCCCAGCGGATTAATAAAGTACAGGCCTTTATCTTCGGTTATTGCATCACTGCCTCCTGTGCTTACCAGCTCGTTAGGCTTGGCTGTGTAATTGATTTCAATGGTATATTTTTCGTCACGAGTATACTTTTTACCTAAATCAATGCTCAGCTTCAACCCGTTATAAGTATATTTCAGAGGAGTGGCATCATACCCTTTCATTAAACCTACGCTATGGATATCAAATCCTTTGGCATCTAACACCAAGGTGTTTTGCGGGTAAAAGTATGGTTTTAGTGTAAGCTCTGCTATACCTTTCAGGTATTGCTTTTCCCAGTCGAAGCTTACACGGAGCTTGGTGTGCAACAAATCATGTTTCCGGGTGCGGGAAGGGTTAAAGCTATGTTTTTTAGGCGCCCATACAGGAACCGTCTCTGTAGCCTGCGATACTGTATCTGTTACTACTACGGCACGTTGCTCCGGCCCAGAAACACTCTTATTGGATGCACAGCCGCCTGTAAAAGCCAAGGTTGCTGCCAAACCAACTATACTTAAAAACCTATTATTCATAAGTGGATTTATAATTTTGAGGTCAATTTCTTAAAATACTCTGACAAATCAATTATCTTTAAGCTCTAAAACCAGATAAACGCGATGCTCCAGATAAAAACTGCTAACGGCAAAACCAGGCAGGTTGATATTCAGAAAGACACTATTCTTCTTGACGGAAATCCTTTTAACTGGGATTTATCTCCTATCGGTCCCAAAACTTTCCATATTATCAAGGACGACAAGTCCTATACGGCAGAGCTCGTGCAGGCAGATTATCAAACCAAAAGTTTTACCTTTAAAATTAACGGCGCATTACAAACCGTAATGGTAAAAGATCGTTTTGACCTACTGCTGGACCAGTTAGGAATGAGCGATGCCAACACGCAAAAGGTAAACGATGTGAAGGCTCCTATGCCTGGTTTGATTCTGGATATTAAGGTGCAGCCAGGGCAGGAAGTAAAAAAAGGCGATCCCATTATGATTCTGGAAGCAATGAAAATGGAGAATATCCTGAAAGCTCCTGGAGATGGCGTAGTGAAGGAAGTGAAGGTGGCTGTAAAACAGAACGTAGAAAAGAACCAGGTGTTAATCCTGTTCTAAATAAATTATTGTTGCCTGCGGGTTGCATTTACTGCCTGCCCGTATATTTGCAAACTTAACCTATAACATATACATACGATCGTGAAGTATAAAAGAATATTGCTGAAGTTAAGCGGCGAGGCGCTGATGGGTGAGCAGCAGTACGGCATAGACTCTAACAGGCTGATGCAGTACGCGCAGGAGATTAAAGAAGTATCCGCACTGGGTGTTGAAGTAGCTGTAGTAATTGGCGGCGGTAACATCTTTAGAGGCGTGCAGGCTGAAAAAGTTGGCCTGGACCGTGTACAGGGCGACTATATGGGTATGTTAGCTACTGTTATAAACAGCATGGCGCTTCAGAGTGCTTTAGAGAAAACAGGTGTATTTACCCGTTTATTGTCAGGCATTAATATTCAGCAAGTTTGTGAGCCATATATCAGACGCCGTGCTGTAAGGCACCTGGAGAAAGGGCGTGTTGTAATTTTTGGTGCCGGAACCGGAAACCCTTACTTTACAACCGATTCGGCTGCCAGCTTAAGGGCTATCGAAATCGAAGCTGATGTGGTATTAAAAGGCACCAGAGTAGATGGTATTTACTCAGCTGACCCAGAAAAGAACCCAGACGCAATCTTCTACCAAAACATTTCCTTCAAGGATGTATTTGAAAAAGGCCTGAATGTAATGGACATGACAGCCTTTACACTTTGCAAGGAAAACAACCTTCCTATTATTGTGTTTGATATGAACACTTCTGGCAACTTAAAACGCCTGATACAAGGAGAGCAAGTTGGTACTCTTGTATCTATGGATGAGATTGCCCAGTCGCTGTAACAGGTAGCTGCACTATTATCTTTGAATAACCTGTGCCTAAAACTGTTCAGGTAAAAATTAGTATTATTGTAGACACACTATATCTATAGTATCATCAGAATCTTATTAAGCTAAAATTGATATGACGGAAGAAATTCAGTTTTACCTCAGCGAAGCAGAGGAGTCTATGCAAAAAGCAGTGCAACATACAAATGCAGAGCTTCTTAAAATCCGCGCAGGAAAAGCGTCACCAGCCATGGTAGATAGCCTTCGGGTAGACTATTATGGTTCTCCTACTCCAATTGCACAGGTAGCAAACGTAACTGCTCCGGATGCCCGCACTCTTTTGATCAAGCCTTGGGAAAAAAATATGCTGGCCGAAATCGGCAAAGCTATTAAAAACAGCGATCTTAATCTGAACCCACAGCACGAGGCTGATGCCATACGCTTAAATATACCTGCCCTGACCGAAGACCGCCGCCGTGAGCTGGTAAAGCAGGTAAAAGGCGAAACTGAAGCAGGTAAGGTAAGTATCCGCAACATCCGCAAAGATGTGAATGATGCACTCAGAAAACTTCAGAAAGAAGGAACATCGGAAGACGCTGTACGCGATGCAGAAGCCAAAGTGCAGAAATTAACAGATGCTTACATTGTAAAGATTGATGAGCTGCTTAGCAAGAAAGAGGCAGAGATCATGACAATATAATTTGCTATAGTACATCCACCAGGCGTACTTGTAAGTGATAACAACAGAAAGGGCTGCCATATTATTGGCAGCCCTTTCTGTTGTTATTCTGCCTGTAAGGCCTCGAGTTTCCGCTTTAATTCATCAATTTGCTGCTGTTGCTCCTGTATGGCTCCTACCAGTATCGGCACCAGGCTTTCCAGATCAGTATATTTTACCGTAGCTCGTTTTAAATTGTTCTTCCCAACGAAGTAAGACCGTGTTTCTGTACTTACTAAATCAGGCAGGATCTCCTGTACATTTTCAGTCAGGAAACCATAGGTCTGCCCCTTTGGTAACTTTAATTTGGCGTACTCGTCAGTTTTGTACTCAAACTTCAGTGGCTCCAGTTGCTGTATATAAGCTAATGAGTTTTCGAGTGGCGTTATATTTTTCTTCATTTCATACTCCTGCACGTACTGCCCGAAACCTAAATGGCTTACACAAAAAAAGACAATTACTGTTGTTAAAATTTTTAATCTGCTCATTGGTCTAAATTTAGATTTTATACCCTATAATGGCGTGCTTCACAATCATTTACATCCGCCAATATATAAAATACGAAAAAAATCAATTCTGATAACCCTTACCTCCAATAGTTTACAATTTTAATTGATTAATCAAGATTCATCAAAGGAGGGTGCAAATCATTATAATATATAATTTTAGCTATCCCCCACCTTGCTGCTTACACCACTTTACTCTAAAGAAGTAGTTTCTACAGGCTTCCCCCTTTTTAAACCACAAGGTACACCACACGTAAGTTTTCCGTTTCCAGATATTTTTTTACACTACCAGCACGTTAGCATACAGAAAGTGATCTGGACATCCTTAATCTTTTACATATGCTTTATTTCCATGTGAAGCCACACTGGCCTTGATTCATATCAACTGAGATTAAAAATTTGTACTGTATCTTTAACAAAGTGAAAAAGGCTGGCCTGTAGTTACAGGTCAGCCTTTTTCACTTTGTCAGCTTAAGCCGTACTTTCAGATGTATAGTTTATGGGTTTTGATATAAGATGCCACCTCATCCGGCACCATGTACTTGATAGACTTTTCCTCTTTGATACAGCTTCTGATAAACGTTGCCGAAATATCTAAAACAGGAGCTTTTATAAACTTGATGTTCGGCATCTCTGGCAGTTCAGTTGTTATCGATCCTGAACGAGGATACACATATACCTGATGGTACTCCAGTATGCGCTCGTAATTCTTCCACTTTGGAAACAATGGCAGGTTATCTTCCCCCATAATCAGCACAAAGCTGTAGCTCGGATACTTTTCCTGCAGGTAAGTAAGCGTATCTATTGTATAACTTGGCTTCGGCATGCTGAACTCAATATTCGATACGCCCAGGTTAGGGTTATCGGCAATGGCAAGCGTAACCATCTGCAGCCGGTCGAACTCATGCAACAGTGTATTGCTGGGCTTAAACGGGTTTTGGGGTGATACCACCAGCCACACAGTATCTAGCTCAGTGTTAGTAGCCATAAAATTAGCTACTATCAGATGCCCGATATGAATAGGATTAAAAGAGCCAAACAGCAGCCCTACCTTCATACGTTAGCAGGTTGCTTGGTTCCGATAAAATCGTTTACCAGCTTTTCGGCTTCAGCAAAGGCTTTTTCAAGATTGTCGTTCACGATAACCTTGTCAAACTGGTCTTCGAAGCTCAGCTCAAATTTAGCTTTAAACACCCTGCTCGAAATGCTGGACGCGGAATCGGTATTGCGGGCTGTGAGGCGGCTGGCAAGTTCTTCTATAGAGGGCGGTTTCACAAACACCGCTAAAGCCTGATTTTTGTAAAAGTTCTTTATACTTAATCCTCCTTTAACATCCACATCCAGGATCACATGCTTTCCGCTGTCCCAGATGCGTTGTATTTCTGACTTAAGCGTTCCGTAGAACGCTCCTTCGTAAACTTCTTCCCACTCTACAAACTCATCGTTTGATATTTTCTTTTTAAACTCCTCTGGCGTAATAAAATAATAATCTTTGCCATTTTCTTCGGTTCGCCCACGCTTGTCGCGCGTGCAGGCCGATATTGAGAAATTTAACTGCGGGTTAATCGATAACAGGTGCTTTACAATGGTAGTTTTACCGGCTCCGGATGGAGCTGAAAAAATGATAATCTTGCCTTGTTGCATTAGGGGTGTTTATACGGTTTGCTGGATTTTGGCTTTTATTGAAAGAACCAGCGCTTCTGGAACTAATACACGTTTTAGGTGCCCACTTACGAGGCTTTTTAGCAGTTGCTGCTTCTGATGGCTTTCGAAACAAGACACACAATTATCGATGTGACTGTTAAAAAAAAGCTGCTCATCGGCAGTGGCTTCACCATCAATAACGGTGTTTAGTAATTCAATGACCTTATCACAATCAGTCTCCTGACAGTCATCAGTCGTTTTTTGGTAGGCTTCCGTAAATTTCGATTCCATCTTAACTCAAAACTAAAGTTCTTTAACTATTATATCCCATGGTTTTAGCATATTTTTCCAACTTCTCCTTTAAAGAATTTCTCGCACGATGGAGTCTGGAGCGAACCGTACCAATCGGAATGTCCAGTATTTTGGCCATCTCTTCATACGTAAAGCCTTCCAGATCACATAGAATGATAACAGTTCTGAAGTCAACGGGCAAAGCATTAAGAGCACTTGCCACTTCATCCCCGATCAGGTCTTGTACACTCTCCGTACGCATGTCGGTTGTTGTGGCTACGCCAGCTTCACCTTCAACATCATCGGAGTTGTAATACCCCTCAACTTCGCTATAGTCTACCTTAGCGGGCTGCTTACTCTTCTTGCGAAATTCGTTAATGAACGAGTTCTTCAGGATTCGGAACAGCCATGCTTTTGCATTAGTTCCTTGTTCGAAATAATCGAAGAAGCGGTAAGCTTTCAGGTAAGTTTCCTGAACCAGGTCATTTGCGTCGTCTTCATCTAAGGTGAGCCTATAGGCAAAATTGTACAGAGGATCCAGAACCGGCAATAGTTCTGCCTCGAACCTGGCGTCCTTTTCCTCCTTACTCATCTGTTTACCTGATTGTTCGCTCATCTAATTTGGTTTTGAACTTTTGATAAAGCCTTTCAGTAGCGCATTAATACGCAAATATAGAAATTTTAATTACATACCGCGCTTCCTCCATAAGGGTTTCAAGCAACGACAAGTCTTAATCATCTTCCAGCTTAAATATGGCTTCCTGCGCTATATCTGTACAATCAGCACGCAATCTGAAATTAAAATTTGTACGGCAGGTGCAGAATTGGCGCAAAAAGATATGCAGAAGTGCTTAATCAGATATTTTAACGCAATTGCCTGTAAAAAAGATTTTAGCTATGGCTTTCACCTGCGTCCTGAACAGTAAAATATCGCTCCAGTAGTGGTTTTAAGCATGTTCAGCAGCTTTAAAAGCTGCTGAACATGAAACCTAAGCCAAACCATTTATTTATTCATTTTATAACAACAAAATTTCTTAAAATAAGTATATGTATATCATAATACTCTCCGCAAAACAAGCTATGTAAAACAATAATCACTTTTAACGTATGTAAGCAAGTTTACTATCTTATTAATGCGCTTCACCCTTACAATACTATTGCTTTACCCTTTGCTCCTCTTTGCCCAGCAGTATAATTTCAGAAACTGGTCATTAGAAGAAGGGCTTCCACAATCTCAGGTAAACACAATAATTCAGGACCATAAAGGTCAGTTGTGGATTGGTACCCGAGGCGGTCTTAGTCGCTTCGATGGCACTGCCTTTTTTACTTTTACCAAACGCGATGGCCTGACCGGCGCCAATATCTATACTTTGTTTGAGGATAGTAAAAAAAACATATGGGTCGGGACCGATATGGGATTATCGGTGTTTAACGGCACAAGCTTTATAACTTATACTAGCAATTCTGGCGCTGCGCTTACAGGCATAAGAGCAATTACAGAAGATAAACTCGGTAAAATTATTCTGGCCAGCGACAGTGGGGTTTTTACTTTTGAAGACGGGTCATATAGAAAACTAGATGATTTGCCAGACCAGGCTTATACCTCTTTACTGGTTTCATCGAACGGAGCTTTATGGGCAGGCAGTGCTACTCAGGGCTTATATAGAATTGATGATAATGGCTTAACTCATTATCATACTGGCAACAGCACCTTAACCTCGGATAACATCAGTTGTCTAATAGAGAAAAATAAAGGCACCATCTGGATAGGTACTTTAAATGGGCTGCTACAGCATCAGTTAAAAAAAATTACTCCTCTAAAACTTCCCCTTGCCGCCACTCCTTCTGTTATTCAATCCTTTACCAAAGATTTATATGGCAACATTTGGATAGGATTACAAAGCAAAGGGCTACTAAGGTATGATGGGAAAAGATTTAACCTTGTTTCGACTGAAAACGGGCTTTTAACCAATAGTATCCTTTGCCTACAAGCTGACCTGGAAGGAAATATATGGATCGGGACAAACGGCCATGGTATGCAACAGTACAGAAGCCCCTGGTTTATACATTATCCGAATGGCGAAGCAGCCAAGGACTCTCGAATAGCAGCACTCATAAAAGATGAAGGGCAGAGGCTGTGGCTGGCAACAGAAAATGGCCAGCTGGCATATTTCAAAAACGACCATTTACAATGGCTTTCCGATCCTAAATGGCCAGATGATCTTACGCTTTATACACTTCAGGCTATTAATACCAAAACGATATTAGCCTGTACTAATAAAGGGGTTTGGAGAATAGGAGGCTCTTTCTCTAAAATCTATGGTAAAAGCACAGGCCTTCCGACAGATGACATATACTATTGTTTATCAGACACTGCCGGCAATCTCTGGTTTGCCACCGCTGATGGAGTAGCTATAAAATCCCGGCATAACCTCATCCGGCCCCAGGTAAACGAATCAACTCCTTTGGGGAAAGCTTATTTTGTTCACATAGACAGAGACAACCAAATCTGGATTGGAGCCGAGAACGGCGTATTTTATTTTGTTGATGGTAAACTGGAGCCTCACCCGGCACTCGCTGGCTTCGACTTTAGAGAAGTAACCGCCATAACAGAAGCAAAAGACGGCACTTTGTTTTTTGGAGGCTTCAACTACGGCCTTATTGCCTTCAACAACAACTGGCATTCTCCAAGGCTGATCACCAAAAAAGATGGGTTACCAAATGAAGGTATTACGGGTTTATATGTAGACCGATCGGATAATTTGTGGATAGGCACCAGCCGTTCTGTTGCCAAAATGCCTCTTAACCTCCTTAGTCCGAAGGATCAGCTTACCATTTATACCTACAACTCTAAAGATGGATTTACAGGTCTTGAAGTTGGCCATAATGCTATTATGCAGACAGCAGATGGGAATTTATGGTTTGGCACTTCCAAAGGGCTAACTCAGTTTATGCCCGATAAAGAAAGGCATAACAAGGTACAGCCGTTCTGCCAATTAAATTCCATAAAGCTGTTTATGCAGGACACTGACTGGCCAAAAATGGGATATAAAACAGATTCCACAACGGGCCTGCCTGTAAATTTACGACTGGCTCATCATCAAAACCATATTTCTTTCAACTATAAGGGCATTTGTTTATCTGACCCGGAACAGATCAGGTACAGATACAGGCTAAAAGGGTACCAGGAGCAATGGTCTGAACCAACAGAACAGTCTTTTGCTTCATTTGATGGGCTGGCACCCGGGACGTACACATTTCAGCTCATGGCCCAGAACAACGATGGGTACTGGACCTCCAATCCCCTGAACTATACTTTCTCTATCACTCCGCCAATCTGGAAGCGGGAGTGGTTTATTGCTGTTTTACTTCTGGTAGTTGGCAGCACCGCCGTAAGTGTAGCCCGTTTGCGGGAAAAGAGCCTGGTGAAGATGAACGCCGTACTAGAGCTTAAAGTAAAACATCGCACCAAGCAGCTTGAAGAGAAAAATTTTGAAAAAGAGATTCTCCTGAAGGAGATACACCACCGGGTTAAAAACAACTTACAGATTGTCATCAGTATGCTAAATCTCCAGGCCCGGCAGCTAAAAGATGATTTTACGCTGGATGTAATGCGGGCACTGCGTAACAGGGTTCGTTCCATGGCGCTCTTGCACGAGCGCCTTTATCAGCACCAGGACCTCTCCAGCATAGACCTCGATGATTATATAAGAGGTATATGCGAAAGCCTGTATGCTTCCTATGGCACCTCCACCAAACAAATAGCGCTGGAGCTACATGTACCCAACATAAAAGTTGATATAGATTCGGCCATAACACTTGGTCTTATCGTAAACGAGCTCATATCAAATACCCTGAAATACGCTTTTCAGGGTAGTACAGGTATACTTCGGATTGAACTTCGCCACCAGTATAATCAAAGTTATATACTATCTGTGTGTGATAATGGCAAAGGCTTGCCTTTCGATTTTGAAACACGCAAAGAGAACTCTTTCGGTGTACAACTAATATCATCTTTGGCCAAAAAGCTTAATGGCTCCGTTACATTCAGCAGCAACCATGGCACAAGTTCAATTCTTTATTTCGATCTATCATCATAATTTATATTTATACGTATTAACCTAATGCTATGACAAAACCAAAGATCCTTATTTCAGAAGATGAGGTCATAATCGCAGAGGATATTGCTGCGTGCCTGGAAGAGCTAGGTTATGAGACATGTGCAATAGACTCAGGCGAAGACACCCTTAATATGATTCGGGAAACACAACCCGATCTTGTTCTTCTTGACATTAATCTGCGCGGTAATGCAGACGGTGTAACCCTTGGCTCCCAAATAAAAGAGGAGTTCGGAATACCTTTCATCTATTTAACTGCCTATGCCGATAAAGCTACTATAGACCGAGCCAAAGAAACAGAGCCCGACGGGTTTCTTGTAAAGCCTTTTGATGAAAACAATTTACGATCGGCTATAGAGATTGCCCTCTATAAACACGATCAGAAAACAGATACAAAAGAAGCAGAGACTGCACCTGTGCCTGTTAACAACAAAGAGCAGGATGTTTTATCAGACTATATCTTTGTAAAAGTAAAGCACCGGATCATTAAAGTTCATTACAACGAAATCTTATGGGTAGAAGCTTACGATAACTATTCATTCATTGTAACAGCCGACCAAAAGTACCTGGTCAGTTCTACGCTTAAAGACATGGAGCATAAGCTTCCTTCTAACAATTTTGTGCGTGTGCATCGGTCTTATATTGCTAACCTTGATAAAATAGACGCGCTGGAAGAAAGCTCTGTCGTGTTCTCCAAAGGCGATATCCCGATTGGAAAATCTTATAAAAAGAACCTGATGTCGAGGTTTAATATTATTTAATAAAACTTCTGAAGTTAATATAAAAGGGGAAGCAGTAATTCTACTGCTTCCCCTTTTATATTAACTATTATACATTAGAACTCATTCATTTTAAATAGTAGTTTAAAAGGCAAGCCTGAAGCTCATTTCAAAATAAGATTAAATCCAGCTATCTTTGCTTTAGTCAGGTTTTATCACTCAAGCTCTGGCTTAATTATTTCTATGAGTCATAATTGCTGATGCAGCTTCCATTTAGAGAGGTATTAATAAATGATCAACGTTACAAAGCCATTTCTGCCTCCCAGAGAGGAATTTGAACAGTATGTAGATGGCATCTGGAGTAGAGGGTGGCTAACTAATAATGGCCCACTGGTAAATGAACTTGAGTTAAAGTTAAAAGAATATTTTGGCGTGCCGCACTTATTCTTTGTAACAAACGGCACTATTGCTTTACAGATAGCTATTAAGGCTTTAGGTCTTACCGGAGAAATTATAACCACTCCATTTTCCTATGTTGCCACTACCAGCAGCATTGTGTGGGAAGGCTGTACTCCTGTTTTTGTAGACATACATCCGAAAACATTAAACCTAAACCCTGATTTAATAGAAGCCTCCATCACTCCCAACACATCCGCCATTATGGCTACCCATGTGTATGGAAACCCTTGTGATATTAAAGCTATACATGATATTGCCACCCGACATCAGTTGCGTGTTATTTATGACGGTGCCCATGCTTTTGGAACAGGCTACAAAGGGAACTCCGTTTTTCATTATGGGGATATCAGCACCCTTAGCTTTCATTCCACTAAGCTATTTCACACTACAGAAGGTGGCGCTATAATTACACAAGATGCAGCCATCGCAAGAGACATTGCCTCTATGCGTAACTTCGGGCATAATGGCCCCGAGAAATTCTACGGTGTGGGAATTAATGGCAAAAACAGTGAGTTTCATGCAGCTATGGGGCTTTGCAACCTAAAATATGTATCAGCGATACTTGCTCGTCGGCAAGAGCTTTCTGCCAGATACGATAAAATGCTTGTAAACTTGAACTGCACAAAGCCGCAGCAGCAGGCAGAGGGGCAACACAATTACGCTTACTATCCCATCATATTTAATACTGAGGCTTCTCTAGTAAAGGCAGTGGAAGCATTGCATGGTGTCTATGTATATCCCAGGAGGTATTTTTACCCTTCTCTCGAGACACTTAACTATGTGGAGCCACGACAAAAAATGGAGGTGTCGGATGATATTTCCAAAAGGGTCCTTTGCCTGCCGCTTTACCACGACCTGTCGTTTGAAGAAGTCGATATGATTTGCAGAGCTTTATTAAGGGCTCAAAACTACTGAAGATGATTATAATTGGAGCAAAAGGGCATGCAAAAGACATTTTAAGTGTCTTAAGTATCAACAAGAAATTGGATCACCTTTATTTTTATGATGATGTGTCTCCTGATAGCCCACAGTTGCTTTACGGAGTCTACCCGATTTTAAGGTCTGCAAACGAAGCAAAAAAAGTACTAGAAGACAATGCTGATTTTGTGTTAGGTATAGGAAATCCGAAGCTGCGATGTAACTTGGCTAATAAGTTTAAAGATTTAGGGGGAACACTGCGATCGGTTATTGCGCCTACTTCTTCTATAGGAAATCATGAGGTTAAACTAGGAGCAGGAATAAATATTATGACAGGTGTTATAATAACAAACAGTGTTATTATAGGAGAGGGCGCATTAATTAATGCCGGCGTACAGATACACCATGATGTTAGTGTTGGCAGGTACACTGAATTATCACCGGGCGTTATTCTTACAGGAGGAGTATCGGTGGGTGAGTTTACAATAATAGGAACAGGAGCCAAAGTATTACCTAATATCAAAATAGGAGATCACGTGGTTGTTGGAGCAGGTGCTATCGTTACAAAAGACATTCCCTCCTTTAGCCAAGTAGTAGGTATACCTGCTCGTATTGTTAAATTTTCAAATTAATTACAACTGATATGTCTGTTAAAGTAAGTATTTGCATGATCACTTATAATCATGAAAAATTTATTGCTCAGGCAGTAGAAAGTATCATGATGCAGGAAACTGATTTCAGTTATGAATTAGTTGTAGGAGAAGATTGCTCTACAGATGACACCAGAAATATACTTCTGTCTTATCAGGAGCAGTACCCTCATAAAATCCGCCTTCTCCTTCCAGAAAGCAATCTCGGTATGATGCAGAACTTTGTAAAAACACTAGAAAACTGCACAGGGGAATACATCGCGCTATGTGAAGGAGATGACTATTGGACAGACCCTTACAAATTACAAAAGCAAGTGGATTTTTTGGAGGCTAATCCTGATTTTGCTATTTGCTTTCACAGAGTTGAGGTAATTCATGAAAAGCATCCGGAGAGGAACTACTTATCAAACCCTGATCAGGCAGAGGTTACAACTATTGTAAATTTGGCGCAAAATAGCTATATACATACTGTATCTTGTATTTATAGAAATAAAAAACTTAAATTCCCTAACTGGTATTTTGCTTCCATTGTTGGCGATTACCCTTTACACCTACTGAATGCTAGGTATGGGAAGATAAAGTTTTTAAATGAGACTATGGCAAAATATAGGGTTCATGAAGGTGGAGTATGGAGTGAGATACCTAAAGTACAACAGTTAAAAAAATGGGATACAGTTTTGTCTTTATTGATAAAAAACTTCTCCGGTAAAATTAAACTGGCATTACTGAAACATCGGAAGAAAAATTTTATTGCAATAGATACTATATACAAAAATCTAGGGAAGTCTAGTCCTGAGCGCCTAAATATATATAAGGCAAGCTTATACTATCAGATAAACAAAATACTACTTTTACCTAGTTTACTTTTGAATAAGTTAGCGAAGTAGACTGTATATAGTTGATGCCGTTATAAAGCAATTCAAAAGCAGCATTAGATTCTGCTTAGACCAATTTACAATTCTCAACAACTTTCATTGGGATTAAAATAAATTACTGTTTAAAAGAGCTTTAATATTAAATAATCTATCCTAATATATTGATTCATGGTTTTCGGTATTTCTGTGATAATTCCTAATTTCAATGGTGTTCATCTTTTTGAACACACCCTACCTACTATAAAACAAGCTTTACAAAATATTAATAAGCCATCGGAGATAATAATTGTAGATGATTGCTCTACTGATGGCTCTATAGAATTTCTCCGTAAGAATTACTCTTCTATTAAAGTAATATCAAAATCAGAAAATAGTGGTTTTTCAATTACATGTAATATTGGTGTAAAAGCAGCTGCTTATGATAAAGTTTTAATATTAAATAGTGATGTAAAATTAACTCCTACCTATTTTGAAAGTCAATTAAAATATTTCAATAAAGCTGACACCTTTGGTGTTATGGGAAGAATAGTAGGCTGGGATGATGAAAAAATACAGGATGGTGCAAAGCTTCCTTCCTTTCATGGCGCTAAACTTAAGACATCTGGTAATTATTTACTCACTGATGATACTAAGATGGAAGAAGGTTTGTACTCTTTATACATTTCAGGAGCAAATGCATTTATAGACCGGGATAAGTTTTTACTACTTCAAGGATTTAATGAGTTGTTTTCTCCCTTTTATTCAGAAGATGTTGACCTTTCGTTAAGAGCTTGGCGCTTAGGTTTTAAATGTTACTATGACTACAACAGTGTTTGCAGACATCAAGCAACAACTACTATTAAAAAGAAATGTAGAAAAAATTACATTCAAACGATTTATAATCGTAATAAAATGTATTTACATGCTCTGCATTTGGAGGGGTTAACAAAATTTCTATGGTTCCTTCAGCT
Organism: Pontibacter sp. SGAir0037; assembly: GCF_005491705.1. Taxonomy (NCBI): domain Bacteria; kingdom Pseudomonadati; phylum Bacteroidota; class Cytophagia; order Cytophagales; family Hymenobacteraceae; genus Pontibacter; species Pontibacter sp. SGAir0037. The sequence goes on from NZ_CP028092.1 coordinate 3,560,049, forward strand.
TTTTCTTGAGTTACTCTTCAGACTCCTATCTTTGAAATGGCATTATGCTAAATCCTTATACCTGTTTTTAAACACACAAGAAGAGATAGCTAAATCTAAAAACCAATTCAATATGCTTGCACAAAACCTTAAAAGTAGGAAAACTTTAAAAGAGATTAATAATTTTATATTAAGCAATTTAAAGGATAAAGAACTAATAAATTTAAAAGGGATTAAATTTCGAGTTTAATTTACAAAAATAATTGATAGCCCTTTCGTGATGAAAGCCTATCAACTTTTATCTTTTTGTGCTTCTTACCTTCTTTAACTATTCGGATTATCCACTTAAATCGCTCTACAGCTTTCACAATATTGAAAACTACACGAACATTATTGTATACTTTATTTTTAAATTCAGTATTACTTAAATAGAATCTAGTACATGTTGTTTCAACATACCGGCTTCTTAGTTTTTTCCCATAGGCATACAAAAAGTCAGGAATATGCTCTTTTAAAGCCTCTAAATTTCCCTCACTTAAATGATTTACCATAAATGGAATTACATAACTTGTATAGCCAAGTATATCTGCTATAATACAAAGATCAGTACCATACAAGTGAAAGCCTGTTAGGTCTCCTGATATGGTTAGGTTAGTTGCTCTATTAATAATTAATAAATTTTCATCAAGTGAATTCACTTTTGCTGGTAAGTCTTCATTTAACATGATTATACCATCATTATTAATATGAAAAACTTTAGCATGATAACCATTACCACCTGCATTACCACATAGCGCCCATTTTGGATCTTTAGTGGTCAAATCCTGCAAACATTTGATTAACTCAACCTTAGTATCTAAACATCTTACATCCTGATGCACAATTATTAGGTACCTTCCTAAGGCTTGTTTAAAGAAGCCAGCAATAGCCTTGTATGCATCAAAAGCATTAGTATGAGAATTATCTACTATTAAATATTCGCAATCATCTACAAAACCGCATTTTTCAAAACTTTGCACCATCTCATAGTACTCATCTTGATTATTAACAATAGTACATATGGAAAACAAGTATGAGTAATCTGGGTCTACCTGTTTTAAGATTCGGGGATTTGCCATATTAATTTTTATAGAACCACTAGTTTATATAAACTAGCAGCAAAGCTCAAATAACCGTCAAAAAGCCATTAACTTATATTAAAACTTTATAGGTATTGTAGTAATAGGGAATTAAAAATTTTTAAGATCTCTACAAACGCTTCTAAAGCTTCATATCAAAAAACTCAAACAATCTTGTAGTTTTTATATTCAAACGGTCGGTACCCTGTTAATCGTTCAACAAATAGCTTAAACTTGTCTTTAAACCTATAATGTTTTTTGCTCAAGTCACGGCTGAAGCTCCAGTTCTTTCTCGCAATTCTTTCATGCATCACAGCAGGATGTTTTCCTTCAAACAATTTAATCGGCTCTATATCTGAAAAGTCAAATTGCTCCGCTTTTACAATGTGCTCTTCTATCCATTCATCTGAATGCCAAAACTTACGGCTGTTTTCATACTTCTGCTGCAAGGCTCGTGGTTCTCTTACCCAACCATAATGATGAATATATGCATCAATAAGCTTTACCCGTAACTTTTGGTTTTGCCCCTTTCTAAAACCTTGGGCATCCAGGTAAGAATAAATATCATTTCTCTTACGAACTACACGTATCTCACGTCTGTACCAGCTGGTTGCATCACCCTCATAGTCATAAGAGCCATAGAAATGCCTGTATTTAAAGAGTAGCCCATCTACCTGTGGGTCATCTTTATACCGTAGCATTGCTTCACGAACATTATTCAGATAATCTTCGTGCATTATCTCATCGCCCTGTATGTAAACTGCCCAATCAGCATCAGGAGCTATTGCAGCATAAGCTTTATCCGTTTCTACAGCCAATACCCTCCCGCCTATGCGCAAACTCTCATCCCACACTGTCTCAATTATTCGAATCTTAGGGGAAGCGATACTTTGTATCAGCTCTAATGTACCATCATCAGAATTGCCTACTGCCACTACCACCTCATCACATAAAGGGATTATAGATGTGATAGCCTCTATAATGGGATAATCGTACTTTACGGCATTACGCACAAAGGTAAAACCACTAACTTTCATGAATTGCAAGGTTAGGAACCATAAAACAGAGTTACAAATTTAATCTAATTACCCCAAGTAAGAATTAAATTTGAAAATATGTTTTATGTCTGGTGCATTTTCGGAATGATACTCTACCAGCTATAAAACAACAGAGGCCGATGCATTGCATCGGCCTCTGTTGTTTTAGTATATCAGAATTAATACCTGTAATACTCAGGTTTGAATGGTCCTTCTACTTCCACTCCAATATATTGGGCCTGCTCCTGTGTAAGCTCATCCAGTTCCACTCCAATTTTACCTAAGTGTAAACGGGCTACTTTCTCATCCAAATGCTTAGGTAAAGTATACACTTTGTTCTCGTATGCCTCGGCATTAGCCCAAAGCTCCAGCTGCGCCAGCGTCTGGTTTGAGAAAGAGTTAGACATTACAAATGACGGATGCCCAGTAGCACAACCAAGGTTTACTAAGCGTCCTTCTGCCAATACAATAATGTCTCTACCTTCAATGTTATAAAGGTCAACCTGCGGTTTTATAACATCTTTTGTATGACCGTAGTTGCCGTTCAGCCAGGCCATGTCAATTTCGTTGTCGAAGTGGCCAATGTTACAAACAATGGCTTTATCTTTCATAGAACGGAAATGCTCTTCTTTGATGATATCTTTGTTACCAGTAGCAGTAACCACAATATCGGCCTCTTTTACGGCATCAATCATTCTCTTAACTGCAAAACCATCCATTGCGGCCTGAAGCGCACATATCGGATCAATTTCAGTTACAATAACACGGGCACCGGCACCTCTTAAAGAAGCAGCTGATCCTTTACCTACATCTCCGTAACCAGCCACTACAGCTACTTTACCGGCCATCATCACATCTGTAGCACGACGGATCGCATCTACCAAAGATTCTTTACAGCCGTACTTGTTATCAAATTTAGATTTGGTAACAGAGTCGTTTACATTGATAGCAGGCATTGGAAGGGTACCGTTTTTCATACGCTCGTATAAGCGGTGAACGCCTGTAGTTGTTTCTTCAGAAAGACCTTTGATTCCGGCTGCAAGCTCAGGATACTTATCCAACACCATGTTAGTTAAATCACCGCCATCATCCAGAATCATATTAAGTGGCTGGCGATCTTCACCGAAAAACAACGTTTGCTCAATACACCAGTCAAATTCTTCAGCTGTCATACCTTTCCAGGCATAAACAGAGATACCTGCAGCGGCAATGGCAGCAGCAGCATGGTCTTGAGTTGAAAATATATTACACGAAGACCAGGTAACCTCCGCACCCAACTCTACCAAAGTCTCAATAAGTACAGCTGTTTGTATTGTCATGTGAAGGCAGCCTGCAATGCGTGCACCTGCCAATGGTTTGCTTTGTCCGTATTCTTCACGAATAGCCATCAGACCAGGCATTTCTGCTTCTGCAAGTCTGATTTCTTTGCGGCCCCAATCGGCCAGCGATATATCTTTTACTTTGTACTTAAGCTGTGTATCAATCATTTTCGTGCATTTATTTCTAAGAGAACAGCAAAACTACATAAATTGTTGCGTAACATCAACAATTGAAGGTTCTGTTCAGAAGCACCTTTATTACACAAACAACCAGTACTACCTTAACAGCAATACTGGTTGTTTGTATTATTGCTCAATCCATCTTATCTATTTACAATAACTTGTGCCCCAAGCGCATCATTATTACCGTTTGGAGGTGTTAAAAATCCTCTTGCAAATATCGTATAGATTTTTCCGGCTTGTAGTTGTACATTCGGTACAGATAAAACTACATCGGTTGAACCGGCCGGACGCACTTCTAAATTATAAGTTCCTCCAGCTACTGGTGTAAAGGCCGTTGCAGATTCAAAACTTCTGTTTGAAAATAGAACCGGACCTCCTTGTACAGCAACGTCAACGGCCGGTGCATCTGGAGATAAATGCACAAAACGTACGTGCGACTGACCTGAAGCCGGCATTGTTAGATCATCTTCTAATACAATGGGTTTTATCTCTGAGAGCATGTCCGCAGCAAATATCGTATAAAACTTATTACGCTCCAGATCCAGGTCTGCATCTATAACAGAGGTTGAAGTGCCAGCAGCATTAACTTTAATATTACGTGTGCCTTCAGGTACTTCCAGGTAGTTTGTATTGTTAGGATAAACTAATGCACTTGAGTTCACCTTAACATCATCAACCAGTAAGTCTACACCGGGAGCATCAGGGGATGCGTGCACAGCCATTACCTGAGCCTGATAAACAGTAGGTTCTGTAGTATCATCATCATTACAACTAGATAATGCAAGTGCTGGTAAAAGGATTAAAAGTAACGGTCTTAAGAGTTTTTTCATAGGAATTATTATTTATAATGTTTAACCATACTTATACAACACCTCATAACTCACATTGTTTAAAAATTGCATCATATCATTAAACAAAACTTTCAATTATAAATCCCCCTGCTCTCATAACTTTGTATCTTATTTAAAATTTAGCTCCGGAATGCGCACATTTACTTTAGAAGAAAAGGAATTTATACAAGAGCATCTTAAGCATGATCCTTCGCTATTAATTTTGCAGTCAGGCCGCTACTCCAACCTGGCTGTACTAGATCTTGTGCAGCAAATACAGGCAAGGCAGAAGGCGGCTTTTAAATTACCAACCTGGACTTCTTCTATTGATACTGTTTTCCCTCCGACTTTATCTGTAGAACAAACTTCTTCTGAGCAAACAGCAGCTTATAAAGCATCCTTGGTTACAGGTGATGTATTGATCGATCTGACAGGTGGCTTTGGTGTAGATAGCTTTTTCTTCGCCAAGAGCTTTCGTAAAGTTATTCACATTGAGCAACAGCCTGAGCTATCAGAAATAGCGGCATTCAACTTTTTGTTACTTGGTGCCCGGAACATAGAGGCCGAGAACAATACAGCTGAAGCTTTTTTAGAGCAATATAGTGGTATGGCTGATGTTATCTTTTTAGATCCTGCCAGGCGCGGAGAGCAAAAAGAAAAATTACACCTGCTACAAGACTGCCAACCTGATGTACTCCATCTTCTGCCTCTTCTCTTGAAAAAAAGCAAAGCTGTTCTTCTTAAAACATCTCCTATGCTGGATATAGGACTAGCCCTGGCTCAGCTTGGGAAGGTAGCAAAGGTATGGGTGGTAGCTGTTCAGAATGAATGCAAAGAGGTGCTTTACCTGATCCGGAACCAGGAATCTGATACAATAGCGCGTGTAGCAGTAAACCTGCTGCCGAATGGGGAAATACAGCAGATCACATTTACGAAAGAGCAGGAAGAAACCGTAATGGTAGAGTACCTGGAGCCGGCTACATATATTTATGAACCGAATGCCGCTATTCTAAAAGCAGGAGCATACAAATCGCTTAGTTCTATTTATAAAGTTGCTAAGCTTCATCCAAACAGCCACCTGTATACCTCACAAACTCTTATAGCTAACTTTCCGGGCCGCACTTTCAAATGCTTAGGCACAAGTCGCTACCATAAAAAAGAGCTGCTTGCAAAACTTCCGCCCTCCCACAAGGCAAATATTACAGTTCGGAACTTCCCGGAGTCCGTAGCTGCTATCAGAAAGAAAACAGGTATAAAAGAGGGTGGCGAGGTGTATTTATTCTTTACAACAGACCGGCAGCAAAAGCCTGTAGTCTTGATTTGCCAAAAAGTTTTTGCCTCCGGTTCATTCCCAATTTAATTCACTATATAAGGAACACCTTCGGCATAAGACCGTAAAAACTAGCTACTTAATTCATGAAAAATAAAATATTACCATTAAGAGCTATGATACCTACTTTAAAGCACCTTCAGAACAAACAAGAAACAGTAACTACAAGCAAGTCTCCAGGTTTAAAACAAGCTTCTTATAACAAGACTACACCCAATAATGCCGGCAGCTCCGGCAGGCACTCCCGCGACTGGCATAAGGCAGCAGCCAATTCTATGAGAGCTGACCAGGGCCGGCAAAGCAGGGACTTCAGGAATTAAACAAGTACCTCCTGCTATCGTACAATGAGTTTAGTAGTACTTAACTTTAAAGGAAGAAGATTATGAACGGAGATAATAAAGATCTGGCTAAAGGCCAGGAGAAACAGGATGAACTGACGAAAAAGTCACAAAGCAATAGTTCTGATACATCTAATAGCCTGGAAAGAGATGCGAAAGGTGATCCTGGTGTAAATAACTATACGCCTCAGAACCGAACAGATAATGAGCAGGATAATCAGAAGTAATTCTTAACCTGAGTACTGGAAAATATAAAAAAGGCCGCATACACTGCGGCCTTTTTTTCACATGAAACATTATAGTTTGGCATAAGCGGTTAACACTATACTTCTATTAAAATGTTGTATTTCCTTGCAATGCTTCTACTGCTCCTGCCAGGTAAACAAATGGCGCATTCCAGTTAATGGCAATTTCGTTGGAAGCATAAGAGCAATCATCATCTGTGTATACTTCGTCGGCAAAAGTTGACTGGTAGGTGGTACATTTGTCTTGTTTAGCAGCATTGGCATTGGTTCCACCGGAAAGCAGTCCTGGTATAGGCTCCTCAATACCATCTGCTATAGAAGGGCGGTGGTGCGGGTGCATCGTTGATTTTGTTCCAAAACCTGTCAGAAAAGAATAACCTGTTGCGTTCCTACCCAGCAGATAATCCATATTGCTGAGCGCTGCCTGCAAATACTTTTTATCTGATGTTAACTTATAAGCCTGTATTAAAGCTATACCCTGATTAGCAGCCACGGAACTACTTCCCCAAATATAATCCTTTTCTGACTTGCCCATTACGGTACGATAAGACCTCGTTGCAACACCTTCTACAAGTTCATCAGCAAAAGAAACCATACGCTTTTTAAGTTCTGGAAAATCTTTCTTTGCTGCAGCTGTTAAGTTATTCTGAAAGCGGGCTAAGGTATAATAGCCCAGCAAGCGAACCTGCGGCCAAGAAGGCAACGGCATGTCATTGTCAGGGAACATATTTACTGCTGCATAAAAGCTTTCATCTTTAGTGGTAACATATAGTTCAGAAGCAGCCCAGATAAATTCATCTCTATAATCTTTATCTTCATAAGCACCCGTTGTTACTTCAGGTTTAAACTTCTTGTTCATGGCATTCTGATCATAGTTTACATCCGGATGCTTCTGTGCCCATGCCCAGGCCTTTGTTGCTGCAGTTAAGCAGGAGTCTGCCAAGCCAGGAAACTCATTGTTATAAGCTTTGTATACACGGCTTGCCTGTGCCATTACTGCTGCAAAATCTAAAGTGGCCGCTGTACCTTTCTGCACTACATACCTTGGTTTGGTAGCTTCAGCAGGCATAATCATACCGTCGAAAGAAGGATTTGTTAGTTTGTTATACACACCGCCATCGTAAGGGTCCTGCATAGCCAGCATCCAGCGCAGGTTCCACAGCACTTCATCCAGCAGATCCGGTACGCTATTGCCGCTTTCCGGAATATTCAATTCCAAGGCTTTGTAAAAAGCTGGGAAATCTTCGTAAGCCGACAGCATAGTACCCATGGTAATGCCACTGTTAACGATGTACTTGTTGTAATCTCCGGCATCATACCACCCCCTTGGAGCAGAAATAACAGCTCCGGCTGGTCGTTGAGGCGAAGCAGCTGAGGGATGGATAAACACCTTGTTATCCGGATGGCCAGCGGCACGATGCCATTTACCTGCATATTGCTCCGGCAAGTCTACTGACAAACGCTGGTAGTAAAAGCCTTTTATAGCTGCAACTGCTACATCTCTATGCACATTTTCTGCAATCTCAAATGCATACGAGTGGCCAACACCCGGAATCTCTACCACATAGCTGCCTGCCTTTGTAAAAGCAGTAAAGTCAGCCACGCGGGTAGGCTTCTGCGAGAATTCAGAGGCTTTAGAGGCAGAAAGGTCACCGGTAAAAACGGTTTCTTTCAAATCAGCTGTTTTTATAAAAAATTTTCCTCCTGCATGTTCTCCCACTAAAACAGCAAGCTTTTCAGCATTAGGATAAAAACCAACCTGGTTTAAACGAATGGCATCTGTTACCACAGCAGTCTGTTCTCCTGCATCCGAGTTCTGCTGGGCAGAGGAGCAGGAAATGCAGATGCAACAAACTAAAATAATGAATTGAAGAAAAATAGCCTTTATTGACATAACTGTATTTTCGTTTTACAATGTTACTGTAAGCTTTGAGTAATCTGCATGATATGATCAAGATAAAAAATAAAACTAGCAGCTTCTTAAACAATAAATCCTCCAGGCCCCAGGTACAACGTGTATCTCACGGGCAGGAGGATTTATTGTTTATGCTTTATAAGGGCATCATAACCGCAACTACTTAGTTCTATCCGCTAGTCTAGTCCAAAGGCATCTACATAAATAAGTGTTCCACCCTCTTCATTCTGAAGGTTTAGCTCATTTATATCAACAGGATTTCCAAGTTCAGAAAGAGGAATGCTATAAGACACATAATCTTCCGTAAGCACAATCTCTTTTTTAGGACCTTCTGTTCCAGCAGTGGTTTTTATGAATAGATGGATTTTCTTTCCATCCATACCTGCACCACCCATAACAGATATCATTACTCTGGAGTAATCTGCCAGCCTGAATGGGTTCGGATTTGTTGGGTGCAGTTGAAAACCACCCCAAGCGTCGCTCCAAGATATTTTCATATTTCTTGTGCCTGCACCTTCCATCGGATTCTCATTGTTGGCCATATCAGAGGCAACGCCTCCCCAGCCACCCCATGCTTCCCAATCAGCATGAAGCGCATCATTAAAAATAACATAGTCAGGCATTGCAACCGCACCTTGTACTTCAAAATTAACTACCGAAGAACCAGAAGAACCTGTTAACCTTACCTGCTGGCTTCCTGCCTCCGCATCTTCTGGTATAGTTATAACAATGCTGTTATCTCCTGCTATGCGAAAGTTACCTGCATCAAGTTCCAAATCTCCAATTCTTACTGAACTAATGCCAGCTAAGTTTCTCCCCATGATCGTCACTTCTGTACCTGGCACACCTCTTACCGGAGCAATAGAAGCTATCCTAGGATGTAGGTCAACATAATCCTCCTCATCAACACATCCTGTTACCATGAATGATAGTAGAGGAACAGCCAGGAGCCAAAAAAACTTATAAATCTTATTCATCTTAGTTTAGATTATTGTGTTACATCTTCATTTCTGATGTGAATTAAAATTTTAAGAAAGCTGAAGAAGTGCTTTGGGCTGATCTGTTTAGAGCCGGTTTACAGGTACATCTTGTACAGATTATAAGTTAGCCCTTTGCCACCTTCTTCGCTTTCAGCAGCATATTCTAAAGCTTTATGCTATAATTCAGATTACTGTGCATCCCACCAAACACGGTTCAGCCAATTGTCGCCGCCCATTCTGCTGATGGCTTCGTTATAATTCGCGCTGTTTTGTATAGCTTCAGATGACGGATAAAACAAACGCCTAGGAATAACGCCATTTGTTGTACTTACCTCTCCTTCAGGAGTTCTTGTAAACGGCACCAGTTGAGGATAGCCGGTTCTTCTCCAGCTAGAATAAGCCTCAGCACCATTTAAGAAGAAGTTTAACCACAACTGTTCACCAATAGCTTCCAGTTTATCCTGAGTATTACCGCCTCCAAAAATCGAAGCATAGCTTTCTTTAAACGTATTTAAAGCAGTGGTAGAAGTGGCAGGAGCACCAGGGTACTGTTCAGCCGATGCAACTGCTGCCTCAAGGCCTTGCATAAAGTTTTCCTCAGCTGATCCGGGCACATTCCAACCACGTACAGCAGCTTCTGCCAGCAAAAACTTCACTTCTGCATATGTCAAATGAAAAAATGGTGCATTTAGAGCCGCTACATATTTGCTTGGCTGCATAAATTTTTCTTGTGAGCCAACCGTAATTGTTTGGCCATCGGCAACTCTTACATTTGGTTGATCTGCCCAAGCACTCCAGGCAAAGTAGCCAGGCTCAATACCCATTTGTAAGTATGGCGTAATATCGTTAGCTGCAGGATTGCTTTCAGCATCTCCCGGATATATGCCTCCTGCTTCTACTTTCAGATAAGTGCCGCCAAAAATGAACAGGCGCGGGTCGTTCTGGTTCTTCATCAGATTAACCAAAGGTCTTGTCAGCCTGTAGCTTTCAGAATTATTTGTAGATTGGAATACCTGTGATCTGCCATTACCTGTAATGTCTCCGGAGCCGGCTGTAAAAGGAGTTGCAGCGTGCCTGGTTACAGCATTATCTGCAACAGACTCCATTAAACCACCAGGCGCAGCAATAGCCGCTGCTACCTGTTTCTGTGCTTCAGCAGCATTTACTTTGGTTAGTCTCATCCCTAAGCGTAACCGCAGAGAATTACCAAATTTACGCCACTTGTTCACATCGCCGCTGTACCAGATATCACCTGTTGCTCTAGGCCTTGCATTGTCCATGCCCCTTACAGCCTCATCTAACTCTTTAAAGAAATCAGCATATATGGCTTCCTGTTTATCGTATTTTGGAAGAAATATTCCTTGCGTATAACCTTGTGCTGCTTCAGAGTAAGGAATATCTCCATATAAATCTGTGAGCTTGGCAAATATGTATACCCGCATCATTCTGGCTACAGAATTCATATTTACCTGATTCGGATCATTTGCAGTAACCCTTATAATATCGGTTATGTTTTTTATTTCCCTGGGATACGTCTGCTCCCATAACGAATAAAAATGACTTCTTTCTGTAGTGCGGTATTGCCCGCCATGCTGCACCCACCAGGAGCCGCTCAGTTGTTGAGCTAGTGGTGATGTAATTCCCAGGTCTTCATACCAGACAAGCTCTCTGTTGCCTGTCATGTCGAGCTGTATTTTAGTTAACTGCGTACCCGGTTCAACTTCCGCAAAACTAGCCGGGTTTACATTTAATTCATTAAAATGATCTGTACAACCTTGTAATACCACAAGTATGGCTGCAACTATAAAGGATACTTTTTTCATTCTTTTCTTAATTAAAATCTTACTACCAGGTTAACACCGTATCTTCTCCTTGCAGGAAGTGAGCCATACTCAAAGCCTTGCCCATTGCTGTTATTATAGCTTGACTCCGGATCGATATTAGGGACATTCTTGTAAAGAATAGCCAGGTTTCTGCCTATAACACCAACCGTGATAGACTGAATCGGTAATCCTTTTAAAACTGTCCTGTCGAAGGTGTAGTTTAGCCCCAGATCTCTTAGTTTTATATAACTTCCATCATATATAAAGCCTTCAGGACTCTGTGCATATGCATTCCAGTAAGCAGATGGAGAAACAGGAACAGTGTTTGCCTCTCCGTTTTCATTTACACCTGCACCTATAAACCCACGCCCGTTTTGCGGCACATTAGCCATTACTTCGGCACTAGAAGCCCCCGGATTAGCATCCTGATAAGCTCTTACCGCCTGCTGATATTCATTCCAGGATTCACGCCCGGCCTCTGTATCGATGTGGGATCCGTTCTGATACATCTGTCGGTTTGTCATAGAATAAATATCCCCGCCTTTTCTTATATCAAGCGTACCTCGTAACTCAAATCCTTTATAAGAGAAAGAGTTAGTTAAACCACCTGTCCAATCAGCCAGAGTTTCTCCCAGAACAATATCCTCTTGCTGAGTTCTCATGGGTAATCCGCTGGCATCATGTACAATTCGACCTTGCGCATCACGAAGAAGAGCAGGACCTACAATAGTTCCGAAAGGTCTGCCCACTTGTGCCACAATCTGGGCACTTGCCCAACGGGCTTGGTCAACTACAAAGGCATCCAGTTCATTGGTAATCTGTACTACTTCATTTCTGTTTTTAGCAAAGTTCACAGACAGGTCCCAACGGAAACCATTGGCAAGTTCAACTGGAGTGGTACGTAATAAAATTTCAACTCCGGTATTTTTTAACTCACCCGCATTCAGAGCGGCTCTTTCGAAACCGGTTGTAGTTGGTACCGGAATTTGCAGCAGGACATCACTTGTTACCTCATTATAGAAGGTAAAGTCGATGCCTACTTTATCCAAGAATAAACGCACATCAGCCCCAAGTTCGAAAGAAGTCTTGATTTGTGGTCTCAGGTTAGCATTTGGAATGGTTGTACCTAAAATTTCACCCATTGGCATGCCGTTGTAATACCTGCCCGTTAGCCTATAAGCAAAGTTTGTCTGATAAGGCGAAAAGTCACTGCCAACCTGACCATAAGCTGCCCTGATTTTACCAAATGATAGTACATCTGATTTTATGTCTAGAGCATCTGTCAGGACAAGGCTCGCATCAACTGCCGGATAAAAGAAGGAATAATCATTTGTATTTTCTTTTGTTGTTAATGTAGAGGCCCAGTCCTGTCTGCCTTGCAGGCTAAAGAAAAGATAGTCTCTGAAGCTAAAATTAGCAGTAGCAAACACAGAGTAAATATCTCTGTCTCCTGGAATTGGCGTAACATTAACATTAGCAAAATTGGTAATGTTATCGCCACCGGCTTTGCCGGCCTGTGTTCCTAATATTTGTGTTCCTTCGCTACGATACCTCATAATGTTACCTCCGAAGGAAGCTCCAACCGTGATGTCGCTTGTTACATCTTTGTTGAAGTTAAAAATACCCTGATAGTTCGTTTCGCTAACGTTTGACTCGAACAGGTTTAAGGAACCACCCACCCTTGTAGGCGTACCAATGTCTTCAAATACCTGGTTACTAAACCTGAAAAAGTCTGTACCCGCCTGCAGGTTCAGGTTAAACATATCGTTAAACTTATAACCCACATTAAGTAATCCGTTTACTCTGCGCTTCGAACTGGCATTATTTGTTCTATTCAGGGTCCAGTATGGGTTTGCTCTGTACTGATCACCACTGTATGGTATATAGGCACCGGATTCATTTTCATAATAACGCAGCCACTCCTGGTCAAAATTTAAAGCAAGACCAGCCAATGCGTTACCTATATTGTTTAGTTCGTCACCTAAAGCAGGTCGAAATCTTACTCTTTCATCTGTCAGGGCTACTTTACCATCTACGGTTAACCCTTTCGAAATTTTACTAGAAGCCCTTAGCGTAATGTTATTTCTGTCTACACCGCTTTGTGGAAAAACATCTTCAATATCAGTATTTGAGTAAGAGGCCCTGAAATTGGTTTCTTCATTACCACCAACTACTGCCACTGTATTTAATAACGTTCTACCAGTACGGTAAAAAGACTGCGCATTATCATCAATTATCTGATAAGGTCGAATCGAACCATCTGCCTGTATACGCTCTGCAAAATTAGGATCGCCGAATCTGGGGCCCCAGTTTTGAGTTATATCATTGGCATTTATCGCATCTCTGGGAAATACCCCATTCTGCCCCTGGCCATAAGTTTGCTGCCGGTCTTTATACACAGTGCTGATCTGGTCAATAGTGGTGTTGCTGTTCAACTCTACCCCTAAGCCTTTTCTGTTTTTACCAGACTTAGTTGTAATCAGAATTACTCCATTTAAGGCACGGCTACCATAAAGAGCTGCTGCGGCAGAGCCTTTCAGCACAGAAATAGACTCAATATCGTTAGGGTTTATATCAGATAAACCATCACCTGTGTCATAGCCTCCACCATAAACACCAGTACCAACACCACCTCCGACATTTCCATTTACGGCTGGCACGCCATCTATCACATAGAGCGGTTGGTTGTTTCCATTCAATTCACGGATACCACGAATAACAACACGGTTCGATCCTGTGGGGCCGGCAGTACTACCGGAAACATTTACACCTGCCACTTTACCGGCCAGCGAGGAAATCGGATTGGTTTCGCCGTTACCAGTTATTTGCTCATTAGATACTTCAGAAACTGCATATCCTAAAGATTTGGTTTCTCTTTCTATTCCCAAGGCAGTCACAACTACTTCGCTGAGCACTTTCTGATCTTCTGCCAGGGCTATAGTTAGCTGTGACCTGCCGTTTACACTTACTTCCTGTGTTACGTAGCCAATATATGACACCTGGAGTACAGCATTTTCTGCCGCTTGCAGGGTAAAGTTACCTTCCACATTAGTAACAGCACCGGTAGTTGTTCCTTTTACCCGAACACTTACACCCGGCAACCCACTATTATCTGCGGCCGAAATTATCTTACCTGTAATAGTTTGAGTTGTTTGTGCAAAGCCAACAATGCTCTGCAATAGCATTAATACTACCAGCAAGGGAGTATACTTTAATTTTCTGAATGAAATACTTACAGGATTATCCACTGAATATTTCCTGTGAAAGTACAGATGCTTCATTGTGTCTATGGATTTTGTTAATGTAAATTTTAATTTATTGTATTGAGATTAACTGCTGATCCTTCAGCTATCTTATTGTCTGATGTGTCTTCCATTCGTTCATACTTTATTAAGTTCGGTCGGCTTTTTCTCCTTTCTTATTTTTATACAATTATACCTCGTGAGCAATCACTTATACCCAAGCGGTCAAATATTACCTTTAGTCGGAATTTAAAGTTACCAATTACTTAATAGCTGTACCGGATGAAATGTTTCTGATGTATACCTAAAATGTTAAAGGTCTATTTAAAGCTATTTCGAAGGTGTTTTTAAGTTTCTAATAACAGAACTGCTTAAAGCAAATCTTATGAAAACTGCCAGCAACTATTACTTTAAAACTATAGGAAGCATTGTTGCAAATTCAGCCATTGTTCACAATAACTTCATTTTATTATATTATTTGCCATTATACCAGATTTCTGCTTAAGCCAAAGAAATAGGTAATAGTAGATTTATGTCTACTGAAGTGTAAAACATTCTGCCTGATGATAAGAGGTATAAGGGCATCGCATGATTGTACCCTTTATGAGATTAATCAGATAAAAGCAGTAGATTAAACCTGGTGAGTTTTATAAAAAGAGTGGTTGTTGAGCATTTAAATTGGCACGGAAAACATTAACAGAGTGAGCATTTACTACACCTATACTTCATCAAAAAGCCGACATACCATCTTTTGCTACTATACTGGTTTTCCCTTTTCGGGTGTAGGGGGCTATGTTCATCGTATAAAATGCATCTCTTTTTGTTCTACAGCATTTCCTCCTGGACAAGCTGCTTATATTTTTTTAGTGGCGCAACCAGAAAGAGTAGCATCTTAATTTTAATTTTTGCTCAGAAACTCCTGGCATAGCAACCAGTAAAACAAAAGCTAACATCGTACACAATCTTATAATTGTATGTTTAGCAGGTACATTGTCTATGGCATATCCTCACATATGTTCTTTAGTAAAAACAAAGAGGCTACCCGTATCAAGGATAGCCTCTTTCTACTGTTGAAAAAAAATCTATTACCTAAACCCAATGTGGTCAAACCACATCTCTCCGCTTATCTCTGATTGGAACCGAATGTCAGACCAGGTGGCTGGGTTTCTGACTCCATTGTTATCTGTAAGATCAGCCAGTTGAATAGTAACCTCTGTCCATTTGCCTTCTACAACAGTAAATGTTGTTCGATCATCCCAGTTACCTGGATTAACAAGCAACCTGACTTTACCATTTACACCTGGAGCACCATATACCCAAAATGTAAATTCAGTATACTTTCCGGCAGGTGCAGCCGCTGTACTAAAACCACCGCCCCAGGATCCCCATTGGTTTATATTCACTTTTATGGCCTTTGATCCAACAAGTACATGCTCTGTATTAGCTAGATCAGGCTTATTAGCTCCTGTTGTCCATTCCTGCCATCCGTTTTGCAAAGCATCTTCATATAGCGCATAAGCTAATGGTGCCGGCCCGCCAGTTCCAACTTCAACAGTCTGGCTCGTTTCTATTTCAAGATTACGAACAGTTACAAGCGTTAACTTACCTGTCTTTGCATTTGCAGGTACACCTAAAATGATCTGCGAAGCTGTTTGAGCTAAAAAGCTTGTTACTTTTGCGCCTCCTACAAAACGTACTTCTTTAATCAGATTTAAACCAGATCCATTAAGTGTTAAATATGCACCTGGCAGTACCGGGGAAGGAGTAAGAGAAGTTACAGCAGGTAAAACAACTTCAACTTCAGTTTGGGTTGTTACTTCAAAGTTACTGGTTGTTACTAATTTTAGAGCACCACTTCTGGCATTATTAGGTATGGTAACAACAATTTGACTAGCTGTTTTACTTACAAAGTTTGAGACAGAAGCATCACCATTGAACACTACAGATTTAACAAGATCCAGATTAGTACCTGTAATTGTTAGGTTAGCTCCAGGATCAACCGGTGATGGAGTAGCATTTGTAATGGCAGGTAAAACAATTCTAAGTTCAGCCGCAGTTGTCACAGAATAGTCACCACGTTTTGTAATGAATTTTAGGTTTCCGGCTGTGGCTTTGTTCGGAACAGTTACTACAATGCTGCTGCTGCTCTGACTTACAAACGTTGAGGCAACTGCTCCTTCTCCGTTGAAAACGACTGATTTTACATGATCGAGATTGGTACCACTTATTGTAAGATTAGCACCATGCTTAACTGGATTCGGAGTCATAGAGGTGATTGCTGGTAGTACAAGCTTTAATTCGACCTCTGTTTCTGTTGCTACTAACGAATTTTTCGCAACCAGTGTAAGGGAACCGGCATTTGCATTATTAGGCACCTTTACCACAACCTGGTTAGCTGTTTGGCTAACAAAATCAGAAACTCTTGTACCTCCTGGAAATACGATGGCTCCAAGCAAGTCCAAATCAGTACCAGTTAATGTCAGGTTTTCTTCATGTCTGACTAAGCCAGGCGCTAAAGCCGTCACAGTTGGTAATGCAACAACAAACTCTTCTTCCGTTTCAAGCTCTAAAGGCTCTGTACCACCTGTTAAAATCAGCAATTTGCCTGTTTTCGCATTAACTGGCACAGTAAGAACTAGTTCAGAAGGAGTTTGAGATACAAACTCATCTACCGTATCAATGGGTTCAGTTGAAAATATAACCCCTGTTATCCAATTAAGTTTAGTACCTGTAATAGTAATATTGGCTCCGGGTCTTGCTTTTTCAGTTATAGTAGCAATAGTAACCGGCACTTCGAAACTTAGCACAGTTTTAGTTACCAGTTCTTGCCCGCCAGCAAGTTTAAGAGTAACCTTACCTTCAGTTGCTTCTGCCGGTATTATAAGCGTGATCAGTTCAGATGACTGTGCCTTAAAATCTGCTTTAGCAACTGTAACGCCGGGTAAGACAATAGCTTCTACTTTATTTAAATTTCTACCAATAAATCGCAGCTCTTCTCCGTGTTGAGCACCCGTCGGGCCAAAGCTTAATAATTCTACCTCACCCGAATTTGTAAGTGCATCATCGTCGTCGTCACACGAGGTAATGATACCGAAACATATTACCAGGCATACAAGCAATAGCAGCCTTATGTTATAAAAACTTTTCATATGTAATTTTTTTATTCTCTTGCTATTAAAGTGTAGTTGGTACAACACGGATATTATCCAGCCCAAAGTTTGCATTTACAGCCAGAGGACCACTAAAGTGAAAGGACACAACATAACCGTTCGGATTATACTCGAACTTATTTTTATCATTGTTATTTGCCTCCAGAATATCCTCAAATGGAATGCTTACAGTTTGCCACTCACCTTCAGTATTAAGGTTAGGCTTCCAGGTATAACTGCCATTGTCTCTGTCGCCAACAGCACCATTTCCCATATACATCTTAATTTCAGCACCAGTAAGCGAAGCCAAGGTATTAATTTCAAACTTCATGCTATACTTAGCAGGATTTGCAAATGCATCGGCAGGTATATTTTTTGTATCCTCTTTTATTGTACCTTCTCCTACCCACATTTCGAACCAGCCCCAAGCACCAAGATTTCTATTTATGCGCATGAACTTACCATTAATTGCCTCTATTTCAGCATCTGATTCTTTGATAAAGTCCTTTCCATGCCACCAGCCAGAAAAATCGGTATTCTCGAAACCAGCAATAATGTTTCGGTTATCGCGGAACCAGAAGGCCGACTTTGATTGCCCAAAGTAGGTTTTAACAGTTATAGGCCCAGGTTCTGCTCCCTCCGGAACCCGTACATGCAACCTGTTATTATCCTCAACTGATACAACTTCTCCTTGTGCTCCACCAGTAAAAGTTACAACAATAGGCTCATGTTCGTAAAAGAAATCACCTACTATGGTGGCTATGTCTCCTGCATTCACATACTCACTCATTAAATTTGTAAGTAGCGGCTTGCTTATTCTAACTTCAAAATCATGAAGCAATACCTCTCCATTGGCAAAAACAATCTTTAGCTTATCAGTGATATCTGTAGGAATCTGGGTCGGTACCCTGGTAATAATAGTTG
Source organism: Pontibacter sp. SGAir0037 (assembly GCF_005491705.1). NCBI lineage: Bacteria > Pseudomonadati > Bacteroidota > Cytophagia > Cytophagales > Hymenobacteraceae > Pontibacter > Pontibacter sp. SGAir0037. Next base: position 3,578,461 of record NZ_CP028092.1, read on the forward strand.
TATTCGTAATGAAAGTCGGGCTTAAGGATCCTTGCCTATCATTAAACCAGATTTCACGTGCGTTCTGAAGGTTCTGACCTATAATGGCAATCATGGCGCCCTGGCCAGCCTTAACAATAAGCGAATCAGACGCATCAGGTCTGGTTATTCTGATATATTGAATGACCGGCTTTCCATCGTTCGGAAGATCATCTTCTTTCGAACAAGCTGAGAACATTCCTACCATTGCAAAAGCAAGGAAAAGGAACAGCAGTGATTTATAATTTAATTTCATTTTGCAGTATTTTTATCTCAATGAATATTGATATTACCCCCCAAAGTCATAAGGTACAGGCTCTTTTCTCAGGTTAGGAGCTTGACTTGCCTCTGCCGCAGGTATTGGAAGGAGGAAATTCCCAGAATTTGCATTTGCTTTTCTGCCTTCAAACCAGGATGTTTTAGTAAAAGTCCAACCAGTAGGATTAGGCATTCGGTCGGGTTTAATTACAAAAAGGCCCCTATCCTGTTCGTTTATAATTTTATAAGCTTTATCAGGATCATAATAATGTAGCCTTACTAAGTCGTACCAAGCTAATCCCTCCATCGCAAATTCTTTAATGCGCTCATGGAATATTACATCCCATGTAAGTGCATCTTCATATTCAGGTAAACCAGCACGCATATGCACCACATTAAAATATTCCAAAGCCTTTGCATCATTAGTCGACGCATTGTTACCAAGTGCTGCTTCAGCATAAGTAAGATACATCTCTGAAAGCCTCAACATATAGGTATTGTTAGGATAACGCTGTGCTATAGCCTGGCCTCCTACATCTTTCGCCTTACCAACCACATATTTTTTAATGCTTGCAAAGCTTTGATCCGCATCATTTCCCGGAGCCGGGAAAACTAAACGCTGTTCAGATTCTACACCTGCATCGTTTCTTACAGTCTGGCTTATCTCAGGATATTGAAAACCTGGCAACATGTAGGTTGCTTTCAGACGCTGGTCAACTGTAAAGCCAGGCCGAACACCGTCATCATCTTCTGTACTTAGGTTCCCTTTGTCAATCAATCCATCATAGAGGCTCAACATCCACCAGGATGCTCCTAGGTCACCTCCCCAACCATCACCATTTGCAATATCGTTGCTAAAGGTAAGCTGAGAAACCATGGTATTTGCATAGCCATAATCGGTCGTAAAAACCCATTGCAGCTCAAATAATGATTCTGAATTATTATCATAAGGATACCTAAACAAGTTTTCATAATTAGGTAGCAGCGCATAAACATTGCTTTCAATCACTCTTTGCGCATATTCCTTTGCTTTATCAAGATATTCCTGATTCCTGGTTTTACCAGAACTTCCTACGCCTGCTCTTGTAAGGTATGTTCTGGCCAACATGCCTTCAGCCGACCATTTTGATATTCTTCCAGGTTGTACAGGCTTTGAGGGCAGATTAGCCGCAGCAAAAAGATAATCCCTTGTGATAAATTCCCAAACACTCTCCACTGTATTTCGGGTAAGGTCTTTATCATTTAGTAAAGCAATATTATTCTCAATAATAGGTACAGGACCATAATTTGAAACAAGATAATAATAAGCTGTGGCTCGCATAAATCTTGCTTCAGCGAGTGCATGATTTTTAACGGCCTCACTTACGCCTGCTCCTGCATATGTATTAATGTTTTGAATTAATGTATTTGCCTGACCAATTACAATATAAAAGGCACGATAAGCTTCGTTGTTTGATGAAGAAACAGCTGTAGTATTAAACAACACATCATCTCTGTAACCCCATGCACGAAAGGTAGTTCCTCCTCTTAAATCGCCTAGTGCCCAGGAAGCCTTATCTGCATAGTCTTTCCATACGACACTATATAAAGGCGCAGAAGCTGCCAGAAGCTGGTCATCGGTGCTGAAAAAGATAGCATCAACCAATGTATCTTGCGGAGGCCTATCAAGAAATTCTTTCCCACACCCTGTAAAAAGGGATAATGCCAACAATCCGCTTAGTATTACAAATTTATTTTTCATTTTGTCAGATGTCTTAAATTAAAAATCAATACCAATGTTAACAGAGTAAACTGGCGTTAATGGATACCGACCGTAATCAACTCCTATGGCTGCAGAATTAGGGTTTTCCAAGCCCCCTACGTGAGACCCCACTTCCGGATCAAACCCTGAATAGCCGGTAATAGTAGCAACGTTCTGTGCACTTATACCAATTCTGGCACCCCTGATAAAGCTTACTCTATCGGTTACTGACGATGGTAAATTGTAATTCAGAGTCACATTTTTAAGTCTTACAAATGATCCGTCTTCTACATATTTATCAGTATGACGGTCAAAGTTGTTGTTCCTATTGCCTCCTGACATTCTTGCGATTGTAGTTCCCGGATTCAACAGATATGGATTCCCTTCGTTATCAACCGCTACTTTAGCATAATCAAATGCTCCGACAAACAGGTTGCGGCCAAGATTGATATTATTAGGATTTGTATTCTCGTTGCGCAGATAATTGTAAATATCGTTACCTATGGTGCTAGTAATTAGGATGCTTAAATCAAATCCTTTATAAGAAAAAGTGTTCGTAAAGCCTGCGTAGTATTTTGGCCAAGGGTTACCTATAAAGGTTTGGTCTTCTCCTGAAATAATACCATCTCCATTAACATCCCGGTATTTTACATCACCTACCCAAATGCTGTTTTCCCCTATAGCATATTCTTTGCCGTCATTATCAGCGGGTAAAGCACTGTTCTCCAGTTCTTCTCTTGACTGGAAAATCCCTTCTTCTATATATCCATAAAACAACCATGGAGCCTGCCCTACGATGGAGCGCTGAGTCCATTCCCCCCATTCACGTGTGGTACGGTTAAGGATACTATTTTCGGTAGAAAGGCTTTTAAGCGTAGTTTTAAAATGAGATAGGTTGAAATTAGATTCCCATCTGAAATTTGAATGATCAATGTTTACTGTATTCAAGGTAAAGCTCCACCCTTTGTTACGCAAAGAACCAATATTAACCAAAGGAGCTGATACAGCACCATTACCATTCGTGCCCATGTACCAAGGCAAAGTAGCAGTTAAGATGAGGTTATCGGTGTCCTTAATATAGTAGTCTGCCTCAAGCTGTACTCTATTATCAAATAAACCTAGGTTTAAACCAAAGTTATTTGTTTTAGTCTCCTCCCACTGGAAATTCGGGTTAGGATATCTGTTTGCAATGAAACCTGTACCCCATGTTGTAGGCCCAGGAGAAAGTGTACCATAAATAGCACCACCACTACCCTGATTACCTGTAAGGCCTATTTCATACCTTAGCCTTAAGTCGCTTACAAACGGAACAGTAAAGAACTGTTCTTCTGAGACTCTCCAGGCAGCTGATAAGGATGGGAAATATCCCCATTTATTTTCAGGCCCAAAGTTGATCGATCCGTCAGCACGAAAAGCTGCCTGTATAATATAGCGGTCACCAAAGTTATAGTTAATCCTTCCCAGGTAAGACTCCATTGCCCAGTCACCATGCCCGCCTCGCGCAACGCTTGTTAAAATATCACCAGCATTCAGGTCAAGTATGTCGTTCGTCTGGAACTTGCGTCTTTCACCATAAAGTTGTCTCCAGGTTGATTCCTGGGCTTCATGGGTTGCCATAACATTGATACTGTGCTTGCCAAGCTGCTTTTGGTACTGAATCAACTGATTCCAGTTCCAGTAGGTGTTGATGTCGTCTCTATTATTAAGAGTAGCTTCAACATTCCGTTGATAGCCAAATTGGTATGTTGGTAAAAAATAAAGTGAATTAGCATAATTTATATTCCCATTTAAGGAGGTTCGTATATCTAATCCTTCAATAAGTTTGAAACCTAATGTTATCCCCCCTAAGAATTGCCTTCTGGTTAATTCGTTTGTTGTGAGATTAGCAAGGCCAATAGGGTTAGGGGGAGTAAACTGCTCAGCCGTATTAGTTGACGTAACAGTACCTCCACCATAAGTACCGTTCAAATTTCTTACAGGAATATGAGGAGGCAGTTGAATTGCTGTCGAAATTATATTCGATTGAGTTGTTGATAACCTTTCGTTAGTCTGTGCATAATTAAAGTTTGCTCCAATATTAAGCCACTTTTTAGCTTGGTTGTCTAAATTCAATCGCAGCGAATAACGATCAAACCCTGAACCTATAGCAATGCCTTCCTGATCTAAATATTCTCCGGAAAGGTAATAGGTAGTTTTTTCGCCACCACCACTTAAGCTTACCTGATGCTTTTGCATGGGAGCATTGTTAAATAATTCAGATTGCCAGTCTGTGCCTTCACCTAGTAAAGAAGGGTCCAGAAAATCTTCTCTTACTGTTCCTCCGGCAATGGCTTTGTACTCATTCTCCATCTGAGCATACTGCGGCAAATTCATAACGGCCAATCGCTTGGGAGGCGTTTGTAGGCTATATAGGTAAGAGTAATTTATTCTCACTTCACCAGCCTTACCACGTTTTGTTGTTATTAGCACAACTCCATTAGTAGCTCTTGAGCCATAAATAGCTGTCGCAGAAGGTCCTTGCAACACCTCCATACTTTCAATATCAGATGGATTTAAAGCCGCCAAAGGGTTTGTTCCGGAAGCAGAAGTTGAACCTTGAATTTGTACGCCATCAATAACATAAAGAGGTTCATTACTACCATTGATCGAGTTAACACCTCTAACATTTACAGAAATACCACCACCAGGTGCGCCTGTGTTTTGTGTAACATACACACCTGCAGCCCGGCCTTGGATAGCTTGTTCAATAGTTGTGTTTACAGTTTTCTCAATTTGCGCTGAACTGATGGTTGTTTGGGCACCCGTGATATCATTTCGTCTTAGCTCACCATACCCCGTAACCACTACTTCGTTAAGCATCTTCTGATCTTCTGCCAGAGAAATGTTAACCTGAGACCTTCCGTTTACATTTACTTCCTGTGTAGTAAAGCCTATGTAAGAAACCTGCAGCACCGCATTTTCTGGGGCCTGAAGTGTGAAATCACCATCTGCATTAGTAACTGTTCCTGTTGTACCGCCCTTTACCCTTACACTTACTCCAGGTAATGCTGTTCTATCGGTAGCTGATGTAACTTTACCTGTGATTGTTTGTGCTGTTTGAGCAAAACTGCAGATGCTCTGCAGTAGAAATACAGCAACCAATAACGGTGCTATTTTCCATTTGCTACTTAAAATACATACAGGAATACCTGAAAAGTATTCTCTGTAATAGTAAATATGCTTCATATAATATAGATTTTGGTAATATTAGTTTTAACTTATTTTCATTTTATCAACCTAACTCCTTCCACTCACCTCCAGTCTCTAAACCTGTTAACCCGTTTTGTAGCAGAGCTACTACAATTACTTAAACTTTTACACTATCTACTTGTGATTAATCACTTATAAAAAAAATTAAAAGTGGCCTTTTAATTGAGCTAAAGATAATAATCAGGATTTAACCGCAGTAGCTAAAATGTTTCTGATGTGGAGACACAATGTTAACACCCTCTAAAATCAGGTTATAAAGGCTTCAAATCTTGTGTTATAGCATTTTTATTTATACAGTTTACTTATTTTCAGTCAACCACTCATACCCTAACCAGAAGAAATACTTACTATACCTGTAACAAAGACGCCAACGTTGGCATCATCATAATTAAACCTTTGTTAATGATGATGATGTGGCAAACTATATGTTATAAAATTTCTAAAACACATCTTGGTTATTACATAATTGATTACTCCAAACATCTCGCAGCAGCTCCACTAAAACAGTGACTAATCACATGTTCTAAAATGCATCTAAAGATAGGCTGTGCAACCCTAGTAAAGCAATCTCAGTTTTGAAACTTTTTTATCATTCTTTTGACCAAAATGTATCATACCTCTGCTAGACTGTTTTTAGAACCATCGAAGAGTTACTTGCAAGGGCATGCAATCACTATATAAACAAGGAGAGGAGGTAAAATATCCTTCACCTCCTCTCCTTGCTGCTTATAAAAGGTAAGCTCTGCTACAACTCCCTTATCCAGATATTGCGATAGGCTACAGGGTTACCGTGATCTTGTAAGCTGATAGGCGCTTTACCATGTGCTTTGTACTCAGGCAGACCAATGTACTCAGTAGGACCTTTTAGCTCCGTGTTATTTTGCACCAGCACGCCATTATGGATAACAGTAACTTTGGCTGGAGAAAATAAGGCTCCATCTTCTTTAAACCTAGGTGCTGTATAGATTATATCATACACGTTCCACTCTGTTGGCTTACGCATTGCATTCACCAACGGGCGGTGCTGCTTATAAATACTACCAGCCTGACCGTTAGAATACGTTCTGTTATTGTACGAATCCAGCACCTGCACTTCGTAACGATCCTGCAAGAAAATACCACTGTTGCCTCTGCCCTGGCTAGAACTTACAACTTCGTCCGGTGCGCTCCACTCAATATGCAGCTGAAAATCACCAAACTCTTTCTTGGTAGAAATATCTCCTTTCCCAACCGTGAACTCACCGTTTTTCACCTGCCATTTAGCCTCTCCATTACCATTCTTAGCCTTCCACTGCGACAGGTCCTTTCCATCAAAAAGCACAATAGCATCAGAAGGGGCTGCTGTACCTTGTCCGGGGGTTACAACACGAGGTTCAGGCTCCCAAAACTCAGTCATTTCAGGTGACATTTTAGGCGGAACAGGTACTTTTTGCTGCGCCTGCACATTGGAAACAGCACAGAGTCCAAGACAAGCGGCAGCTAAGGCAATTTGATTTTTAGATAACTTCATCTTTACGTTCATAGGTAGACTTTAAAGTGTATTTATAAAACAAACTCCAACCTCTCCTGTAACAGAAGCAGTTGGAGCTTACAAATAAATCATTTTTTATTGAAGGGAGTTGATCCAATCGGCAATTTTTAATGCTTCATCTGTTGGCACCTGCGGCATAGGCGGCATGGGAGTAGCATAATCTGGCCAGTTTTCAGGTTTCGGGTTATGAATAAGCGCTACGATTTGTTTGCTGGTATACTTCCTCTTGGCAATATCTTTGAAGGCAGGGCCCACTTGTTTTTTATCTGCTGCGTGGCAGGCTGTACAGGTGTTCTTTGCCAGCAAAGGCTTTACATCTTCAAAAGTAGGTACTTTCTTAGATGCTGCAGCCTGTTTTGCAGTAGAAGCTTTTGCTGTAGCCCTGGCAGGTGCATTTGCAACAGAACCAGTTTTAGCAGCGGCAGATCTTTTTGTACTAACTTCCCCCATTGCCAGTTTCTGACCTGTAGGTATATTATTTAAGGTATAATATGCTGTTGGGTGCACCAGCTCATAATAATTTTCTTTAGCTCTTACACCATTCAGAGAGATGGTATGAATATAGGACTGGCGCAGGTTATCTACTACAATGCGTGCTTTCATTCCATCATCCGACACTTTTACTCCTTTAACAACGCATTTCTGCAGGTTTACCGGCGGACTACCATACACGGCATGGTACTTATAGCTAAAACTTTCCACAGCGTAAGAAGCCAGGTCCTCTGCCGACTTTTTATCAACAGGCATTGTAAACTCAATTTCAAAGCCGTCTGGCATGGCCCGCACAGTGCGCATCTCAAAAGGCACTTTATTATTCCATACCAGGCGCTGCAGGCCCTCATTGGCTTCACCCGCCGATCCCCAACCACGGTTCGTTTCACCTACAAACAAAGATCGGTCTTTGGCCCAGGCCATACGCAGCACACCTGACTGAAAGCCACTCCGGAAATCTATTACAGCACCCTGATACTCATCATTTACTTTTTCCAGCATTACGCGCATAATCTTGCTCTGCCCCTGATCACCGATCAGCAGCTGCCCCTCGAACGGCCCAAAATGTCCGTCTGGAATTTTCAAAATCTCAGAATTTGATATCCCCATAATACCATGCGGAAGCCAAACAGCAGGCAATCGCATTTCAGGGAAATCCTTCTTCAGTTCGAACATTGTGTTAAATTTGGCTCCTTCTATGTTCTCAGGTTTTACAGCTTCGCCTCTTGCATCTGTATCGTTGCGCGGATCTACCTTGGCATGTATCTGCTCAATGGTCATTTTAACAGGTGATTCAGGTCTGTTGCTCCAGCGAAGCCCTCCTGGGTGTGCTGCAAAGGTTCCTTTTTTCAAGTGCCAGATACCACCCGATGCTACCCAGTCTCCCTGGTTTTCAGAATAAAACACTTCTCCGTCTATCATTCCTAAACCAGCCGGAGAACGCAAGCCTGTAGCCCATGGCTCCATTTTACCGTCTTCGGTAATGTGCAGCAACCATCCCCTCCAGGGCACCATACTGATGGCGTGCCACCAGGAAGGAGGAAAACCTAAGTTAGTAGACACAAAGAAAGAGCCATCCGGTGCTATCTTCGGTCCGAAACTATACTCATGATAGTTACCTGACAATGGCCAGGCATAAACTGTCTGAAAAAGATCTGCCTTACCGTCGTTATTGGTATCGGTTAATTTAGTAAGTTCGCCACGCTGGGCACAATACAAGGCACCATCTTTATAGGCTAAACCCAGTACTTCGTGCAAACCAGAGGCAAACTTGCGGAAATGCGGGCGTGCACTGGTTGGGTTTTCAACTATAAAAATATCGCCTCTTCTCGTAGATACTCCTACATCTCCGTTAGGTAGCACAGTTAGGCCACCTACCTCCAGTAAAGTACCCTCCGGAGAACTTATCCTCATAATTTTAAAGAAGTCTTCTTCTTTCGGAGACTCCTGTGCCTGTGCGGCAATACCTGTGCCGGCAAACACTGCTACAGCAAACAGGGCACGCCAGAAATTTTTCTTACTTCTATTCTTCATGTGTAACAACATCTTCTGGTTTAAAAAAGAATGGAATAAGCTACCTTTCCTTTTACAGGAATGATCAGTTCCTGACGCCCTGCCACTGTTCTTACAACTGGCCTGGCTCCGCCTGCATCCTCAATTTTTACATAGTATGCTTTATCATCCACTAAATACATGCCTTTTGGCATCTCTTCAATTTTGCTTCCTTCGGCCAGACGCATGTATAAACCAGCACCATTATTTTGCACATTTACCTCACGGCGCAGGCCTTGCCCATTTTCCAGCACACGAATTGCATCCTGCACATTAACGCCGTAGGCTTCATATAAGAAGGTAGGCTGCTCATCGGTTGTTAAGCTGTATCCTTTCTGGCGGTAAGAACTCCCCGTAGTATCAGTTGCCCAGGCTGCCTGCTCAGAGGTAAGCTTTGCAATAGAGAGCGTTGGCTTTCCAAAATGTTTTACAGAACCAACAGGTCTTGATGAGCCATCGCCCCGTTCATGCCACATAGGAGTAGCATCTATAAAACCGCCTCTCCACAACTGCACCAATGCGCCATGATCCATATCATAAGTATAGTGCAGCTGCGCAGGACTGCCCACCGATACAGCATGCGTTACTCTATAGTTTCCCGGAATATCCATAAAGCTTCGCAGCACAGGTTTATCCTGGGCATCTACCAGAATAGGATCTACCACATCGCTTAAACCTACTTCTGTATCACTTATGATAAATTCCCGTAAGCCCGGCCCGGATACTTTAAGATTAAGCACAGGCGCAGCCCAATCCATGTACTTGGTGTAAAGCAGTTCGAACGGAATGTTACCGGCAGGCAACGTAGTACTGCCTTTGCTGTCCCACTCATTCATCGGCACTACTTCCTTGTTATTGATACTCACCATGCCTGCACCACCAGGGGTATTCAGGTTAAAAGTATAATCGCCCGCATCTTTTATTTGCAGGGTACCTGTGTAGCGCACCAGGAACTGCTTCGACTTATAAGCCAGGTTGGAGGTCAGGATGCCGGAAGGCCCTTCGGCTTCAGGTGGTAAATTACGGTACTGCCTGCTTTGGTCGTACCTGCCACCATGAATAGTATAAGCCAGATTTGTTAGCACAGGGCGTGGCTTGGTAAAATGGCTGATCAAAATGTTTCGAAAGGCTACTGCCCCATGATCACCCTGAAAGCGTAAAGGCCCTGTTGCTTTCTCTGTATTGCTGATGGCGCCTCTGGTCGGACCAAACAGCTCCACATTCTCATGAATAGTTACGCCATTCAGTTCTACGCGCAGCAGCTTGGCGTTCTCGGTTTTGTTTCCACTGGCATCGAAGCGGGGTGCCTGAAATGACACCTTCAGATGCTGCCATAAGCCAGGGGCACGGCTTACGTTTTGGCGAGGTGCATACCCTTGAAACCCTTGCAGCCCCTTCGGGCGGCTTTCGTCCCAACGTTCGTACACGCCGCCATTGCTGCTGGCAGATCTATTGCTTTTCCCCCAGCTATCCTCCAGCTGAATTTCGTAGCGGCCTTGCAGGTAAACGCCCGAGTTCGATCCTTTTGCCATCATAAAATCCAGTTCCAGGTCTACATCGCCATATTCCGCAACAGACACCAGGTCCTGTCCTTTGTTTTTGCTTGGCATATTCACTAAAACACCTGTCCCTTTAGCAGGATGCAGGATGTTTGCTTTACCCAGATCGGCTGTAACATCGGCAGCTAGCTGCCAGCTTTTGCCGGGATTCTGAAAAAAGGACAGATCATGTAAGGGCACAGTAGCAGACTGTCCGGCAGCTGTTGGCCCCCAGGCTATACCTGCCACAAAAGCACAGGCAGCCGCAAAACGTTTGTAAGGTTTACTTTTTGATTTTAGCATAGATATGAAGATTCCTGTACGCGTGACAAAAGCACTCTCTTTAAACTAAATCTTAGCCTATTTTATAGTAATGGTAACAGTAGCTGGTTTTAATCCCTGGGCCATAGCAGTTAGATCAGCTTCACCGAAGTAGCTTTTCCTTTATAGTTAATTACTTTCAGGGGTTTAGCATCAAACTGAAGTTCCTTTGGCTGGTTCCGGCTTACATACACCACATTGAAAGTTCTGTTCTTCAGCATACCGGCAAACTCGCCCTGCTGCTTGCCGATGGTTAGTGTCTTGGCAGCGTCATTATAAGAGATCGGGATTTTGATAAACTTTCCATTCTCATAGTTGTAGTTGGTATTCTCATCTTCATAAAGCTCAAAGCTGCCATCTTTTCCGCCGTAGATATAAAGCGTAATCTGATCTGCTGGTTTTTGTGTGGTATATTCTATTTCAGGGCCAAAAGGGAGTATCGCTCCTGCCTTTACAAAAATGGGCATGCGCTCATACGGTGCAGCAGCATCTACTGTTTGCCCACCTTCCTGATAACTACCATCATAAAGATTATACCACCCTATATTGGCTGGCAGGTACACTTTTCTGCTGGTGGCATTTCTTTTATAAACAGGATTAATGAGCAGGCTCGGCCCAAACATAAATTGGTCACCGATATTCAACACATTCTTATCTGTATCAAAATCCATCACCAGTGCCCGCATCATAGTATAATCGTTATGGTATACCTGGCCTGCTAACGAATAAATATAAGGCATCAGGCGGTAGCGCAGTTTGTTGTAATACACGATAGACTGGTAAGCCTTGTGATCTTCAGGAGCGATGTTAAATACTTCGCGGTACGGATACTGGCCATGCGAACGGAACAAAGGTGTAAACGTGCCATACTGGTACCAGCGGGCATTCAGCTCACGCCACTCTTCCAAGGCATCACCTTTCGGGTCTGGCCGGTCATATTTATCTTCAACAAAGAAACCCCCGATATCGGTTGTCCAGTAAGGCAGGCCCGACATGGAAAAGTTAAGCCCTCCCGGAATCTGACGCTCCAGTTCATCGAAACGGGAAGCAATATCGCCACTCCATGTGGCGGCTCCATAACGCTGCAAACCACCAAAAGCGGAGCGTGTAAGAATAAATACACGATCGTTTGGATTCGTTTCACGCTGCCCTTCATAAATACCTTTTGCGTTCATCAGCGAATAAGCATTAAAATACTTATCTGCAGAACCCAGGTAAGTAGGATTCATCAATGCTTTTCGGTGTTCAATAGAAGCATTTGACAAAATATCCGGTTCGGTTGCATCCAGCCACCAGGCGTCTACTCCTTTGTTGTAAAGGTTTTTATTTAACACATCCCAAAACAACTCACGCCCTTCCGGATGATAAGCATCGTAAAAGGTAGACACATACCCTTGCCCAATCCAGTCTCTGATACCTTCGTTGATGCTTTGTTTATACAACAACCCTTTGTCGTTGAAAAGCTTATAATTTGCGATGCCTTCATAAAACTTTGGCCACACCGAAATCATGAAGTGTGTGTTGTATTTATCGTGAAGTTCTCTGATCATCCCCTCCGGATTCGGGAAACGGGTTTCGTCAAACTGCTGGCTTCCCCACTGATCCTCTTTCCAGTAAGACCAGTCCAGAACAATATTATCCAGTCCGATCTTGCGCTTACGGAACTCCTGTACCGTACTCAGAATCTCATCCTGTGTTTTATAGCGCTCACGGCTTTGCCAAAAACCCATGGCCCACTTGGGCATAATCTGCGCATCACCTGTTAGCTGGCGGTAGCCGCTGATTACCTCATCCTTGTTTTGGCCATACACAAAATAGTAGTCGATTTCGTCGCCTGCTTCGGAGGCAAAAGAAAACCTGTTTTTGTCTTGCTCAGGCTGCGGTGCCAGGTAGCGTAGCGCCAGGTAAGACACACCGCCATCAGGATTCCATTCTATTTTAACCGGGTGCTTTTGTCCCTTTTTAAGCTCATGTGTAAAAATATTTAAGCCGGGATTCCAAGCCTCACGCCATTTGTCAAGCAGCAGCTTGTTATCAATCCATACTTTTATATAACCGGCAGCCGGCATCTGGAAGGTATGCTTGCCTGTTGCATCACTTTCAATGTAGCCTTCCCAGGTTACAAGTCCTCCTTGCAGCGCATACCCATCTGGCAAGTTCTTCTGAGAACTGAGAAATTCATAGTCAATTTCTTTTTCCTGGCGAACAATAGGCGCTTTGCCGGATTTCTGATCAGACACATAAGTAGCGGTTAAGCCCCCTGCTTTCTGGTCTTTGCCATACAACGTCAGCTTAGACAGTAGCTGATAAGGTCTTACATCACCAAACTTAGTAATAGAGTTATTATCCCATAAGAGGCCATAGTTTTTACTCGACATCATAAAAGGCACTACTGCTACGCCATTATACTGTGTCAGGTCCACCTGATAGCCTCTGTAGTTCATAATGCCGGCCTGATGCTGCCCCAGTCCATAAAAAGCTTCGTCAGGAGCCGCCTGAAAAGTTTTATGCAGCTGGTATGCCTGTTCCTGTCCAAATTGAGCAGGAGTAAAAACAGGCTTGCCATCGTAATTTTCCTGTAGCACCACCCGGCCATTCTTATCTGAAAATGTGATAGCGCCTGTATTACCATCCACCTTTATAGTAAGGGCATTAGTAGTTAAAGTGAGGTTCTTGTTTTCTTCTTTCAGATCCCAGTCAGCTTTTTGCTTAGTGCCTGCCTTGTTGACAACCATCAAACTTGGTTGCAGTCTGTTAGTGACTTCTGTTGGCGTAGCAAGAACCTGCACTATCTTATCAGAAACTACTCGAAGCCTGAGGGTATGCGGATCTCCCGAATTAGTCTGCTCCAGCTTTACAACTATTCCATCATCGAGTTTTTGGTAGCTTAAAACTTTAGGGCTTCCCTGCACATACTGCGTTAACAGCAGGAGGAAACAAAGGGTGTTCACTATTTTCATATGGCGCAAATTGTAAATTAACAATAAACTGCACCTCGTGAGCAATCACTTATAAAACTGCACACTAAGAGGAGTAATCATGTACCTAAGGTAGAGCGTTATCAAATGAGGCAGGGGTATCAGATGTTTCTGTTATAGCTATCAAATGTTAAATAACAACTACAACAATATCAAATTTAAAGAAAAAGCAGCAAAGAAAAAGCGGGGCTAAAGCTCTATAATTGTTTTAGAAACACTTTATAAGTTAACATTTAACCTTTAAAGCTTAGCTTATTATACCTGCTAAATTGTATGTTTACGAGAAGGTCTAACTCGAAAAAAAGCATAAATCCGGGCAAGACACTGGGGTGCACTAAATTCAGTAAAGGTTTAATCTACTTTTTTGTTGAGGGTATTCATAGAATAAAGACAGCCTTGATTGCTCAAGGCTGTCTAAATCATTTAAACCAAAATAACCTTACCTAATCTGATCAAGAGCTTATGCAGCGCTCTTTTACAAAAGTAAGTAAATACTTACCCATAGTCAAGTATTCATGGCTTTTATTTCTGCCTGCTCTCTGCATACAGAGAAGGTAATACCTTATACTCTTCTTTAAAGTACTTGGTAAAGTACTTCCTGTTATTAAACCCAACCTTGTAAGCTACTTCTGCTACCGTTAGCTGGCTCTTCTCCAATAGCTGCGCTGCATGTTGTAACCTGATCTTGCGGATAAATTCAACAGGAGAACTACCAGTTAGCGAAAGAACCTTTTTATATAAATGAACCCTGCTCATGGCTAATTCTTTACTGAGCATTTCCACAGAAAAATCAGGGTTCGCCAGATTGTCCTCCACTACTTTTATAGCCTTCTGAATAAGCTTGTCGTCTAAAGAAACGATTTCCACTTCGCTGGTCTGCACACTTATTTTCTTCTCCAGCACCTTCTGCAACATTTGCCTTTGGGTAATCAGGTTTCGGATTCGGCTTAGCAACAGCTCAAAGCTGAAGGGCTTTGTAACATAGTCATTCGCTCCGATGTTGAGCCCCTTTAGTTTTTGTTCTTCTCCTGAATGTGCGGTAAGCAGTACAAACGGAATGTGCGAAGTACGGGAATCGCCTTTTACCTTTTCACAAAGCTCTATTCCATTCAGTTCCGGCATCATCAGGTCGCTCACAATCAGATCCGGCATACAGGAAAGAGCCTTTTGCCAGCCTTCTTTACCATTTTGCGCTTCCACAATAGTAAAATGGGTGCCAAGGTTATCTTTCAGGTAAAACCGGAAATCTTCGTTATCCTCTACAATCAGCACAATAGGCTTACTGTTCAGGTTTGCTACAGTCGCCTGCTTACGTGCTCCTGTCAATCCAAACTCATCCCTTTCACTTTCTGCAGTATCAGTTGCGGCTTCATCTGCTTCGATAGCCTCTAACGAAGCAGCTATCTCTCTTACCGGAATTGTTACTGTAAAACAGCTGCCTTTGCCCGGTTCACTGTCAACTTTTATGATACCGCCATGTATTTTCACAAATTCTGTTGTAATAGCCAACCCGATGCCGCTTCCCTGGTTAACCAGGTTACTTGGCACATCGTTTCGGAAGAACCGTTCAAAGACCCGTTCGTGCAGGTTCTTAGGGATACCAATGCCTGTATCCTGCACTTTTATCTCAATCAATTTCAGGCCTTCCGAAGAGGAGTCGTTATCGTAGCAATTTAAGTTTACGCTGATAGAACCCTTTTCAGGAGTAAATTTAAAGGCGTTTGACAATAGGTTAAACAGGATCTTCTCCAGTTTATCCATGTCAAAATAAGCCTGCAGGCGGTCTATATTGGCATGAAATACCAAAGAGATGTTTTTCTTCTCTGAAAGATCTGAAAAGGAATTAACAGACTCCTTAATAAATTTAACAATATTTCCTTCCGACAGACTCAGATTAACATCTTCTACTTCCAGCTTTCTGAAATCCAGCAACTGATTCACCAGGTTCAGGAGCCTTTTTGCATTGCGGTTCATCATCTGCAGCTGCTTTTGCTGTTCTGTGTTCTCAGAAATAGACAGCAGCTTTTCCAGCGGGGACAGAATAAGAGACAAAGGAGTTCTGAATTCATGACTAATGTTGGTGAAGAACTTTATCTTCATCAGGTTCAGTTCCCGGGTTTGCTGCGCCTCCCTTCGCTCCTGCTCCAGCAAAAACTTAACTTTCGCTTTTTTCAGTTCAGCTTTTCTCACAGCCACCAGCAAAGCGACAGCAACAAGCACATACAGCACATAAGCGGTAGTAGTTTGCCAGAAAGGAGCCAGTACGACAATCGTAAGAGTGGCACCCTCTGTATTCCAGACACCGTCATTGTTAGACGCCAATACCTTAAACTGATACTCGCCCGGGTCCAGGTTAGTGTAGGTCACTCTCCTGTTCTGGCTATCGGATGTGTGCCAATCTTTATCAAAGCCTTCTAATTTATACTTGTAGATATTCTTTTCGGAGTGGAAAAAGTTCAGAGCCGCAAACTCAATAGAAAAAACGTTCTCGTTATGCTCCAATGTTATGGATTCGGTATCGAAAAGCGATTTCTCCAGCTTTACCTTTCCGTTAACCTCTTTCCCAATTCCGATGCTTTTGTTAAACAATTGTAAATCGGTAAACACAACACGGGGCACCACTTCATTCTTCACAATCTGGTGCGGGTGAATAATATTCAACCCACTGGCTCCTCCAAACAACAACTCACCTTTACTGGTTTTAAAGGCTGCATTTTCGTTAAAGGCTTTCCCCTGCAGGCCATCCAGCTCATCATAATTTCTGAATTGAACAGTATAAGCCAGCGCGTCGCCTCCTACCCGGTCAACTACCACATGAGACAAGCCATTTAGCGTACTAACCCACAGATTATGTTTACTATCCTCCAGAATGGAAACAACAGTATTATTAGGAAGGCCATCTTTTATAGTAAAATGCCGGAAAGTATTGTCTTTCTCATTGTATAAATCCAGTCCCTCTGTAGTACCTATCCAGACATTATTTTTACTATCGCGGTAAATACTCATCACATGGTTGCTCACCAGACTGCCGGCCTGTTTTGCATCATGCGAAAAATAGAAGCTTTTGCCTGTGTATTTGTTAATTACATCTATACCATAGCCACCGCCTACCCACAGGTTCCCGTGCCTGTCTTCTGCCAAACTGGTAATATAGTTACAATGAACAGAGTATTCGCCCGAGCCCACCATAGAATGCCTGAAGCCATCCAACTGTGGATCATAAAGCTCTAAACCACCATGCAAAGTGCCTGCCCACAGATTTCCTTTAGAATCTTCGAACAGCTCCCACACATTATCATCTGCCAAACTGTGCTTCTTCTTTAGGTCATTCTGATAATGTGTAAACGTTTTGCCATCAAACCTGTTAAGCCCACCCATGTAAGTGCCAATCCATAGCTGCTGTTTTTTATCGATAAGCAGGCTTACTACAATATCGCTACTTAAGCTGTTTGGATTACCCGGCTCGTGGGTATACCTGGTATATGCCCCACTGGCACGATCCATATAAAGAAGCCCGTTGCCATTTGTACCTATCCAAAGATTGCCTTTCTCATCTTCTACAAAGGCGTTTACATCGTCGTAAGGCAAGCTACTCTTATCCGAGGTCTGGTGCGCCAGGTGCTGGAACTTAATAATGTTCTGATGAAAAAAGTTAAGCCCCTTTTTAAAGGTGCCAATCCAGATAATGCCTTCCCCGTCTTTATAAAGCGTGTAGATACTGTTATGGGCAAGGCTGTTTTTTACCTCGTTGTTATGCAGCACATATTCTACAGAGGAAGCCTTTTTATGGATAATATTAATGCCACCGTGGTCGGTACCAATCCAAATTTTTCCTTTGGCTCCCTCCACCACACCTCTTACAATATCGTTGTTTAATTTAAGAGGTGTAGATCCTTTATGTATATGAGACAATTGCTTATGATTCTGCTCATATAGAAACACGCCTCCACCTGCGCCAGGCAAATACACCCACAAATCATCATCGCTATCTATAGTTAAGGCATACGTTTGTAGTTGCTGATTATAGTTTGTATAGATTTTGTCGTTTCGTTCCAGCACTTTCAGTGTTTCACGATCCAGCTTTTCTAAAATACCATTGCTATGGATTATCCACACCTCTCCTTTAGACGTAATGCCTAAAGCAGAAACATAATTTGTGCTGATAGAACTTTTTCCGGAGAAGGTATTTTTAATATTGATAGACCTTTTTGTCTTGGCGTTATACTTGGTAATTCCCTGTCCGGTACTAATAAACCAATAGTTGTCATCCTTATCCTTTACAATATCTTCTATATTAGCATCAGGCAAAGCATAACGCTTTATGTAAGCATTGTTATGGCGGCTAAAACTTTCTGTTTTTGGGTTATATACGCTAAACCCTTCGGAGGTTAATACCCATATCTCTCCCTCCGGCCCTTCGAACAGTTTTATAATATTGTTGCTAATAACAGAAGAAGAATCGTTGGAATCGTACCGGAATACCTTAAACTTATACCCATCGTACCTGTTCAGGCCAGATGCAGTGCCTACCCATAAAAAGCCCCTACTGTCTTTCAGGAAACATTTTACCTGATTATTAGAAAGTCCTGCATTTATATCGAGGTGGGAAAAACGGTACTGCTGTGGCAATGCTGCCACAGTATGTGCTACCGTGGCAAACGTACAGAATACCGCCAGTAAACACTTTATCCAGGTAAAGGTTATTTTTTCGCTCATGAAGCTTAGCATTATTGTTTGCCGAAGAACCACCGTAGCTGCCTTCACTACTACTTGCCTATAACCAAGCAGATTCAGCAAATAATTCATTAATTAACAGGCAATATAAACATAATTAAGCAAATTTAATTTAAGAGAAAACTGGGAGTGGGTATACTGCACCATACCCTATGCTGCTGATTATATACAGAACGGATGGCTTATTGCCGATAACTATATATATTTATGTCAAGCATTTATTTAAACTGAATTTTATGCCTGCTCCCGAAGCCCCCATTGTGTTTGAAACCTCCATAAACAGGTTGGAATACCTGGTTGGCATGCATTACCTGGAGGTACCACAGCCTGTTGTGCAGCAATTAGGAGGAAAACTAAAGGTAAGGCTGCTCTGCACCGTAAATAATCAGCTTACCTTTCAGTGCGGCTTAATGGCTTTGGGTAATGGCAGCGCCTACATCAGCCTGAATACAAAAAGGCTAAAGCAACTAAAGCTGAAAGCAGGCGACAAGGCAGTAGTGGCATTAGCTAAAGATGAAAGCAAGTATGGCATGGAAATACCAGAAGAACTGGCAGAGCTACTTCAGCAGGATGATGAAGGCAACAAGCGATTCAACCTGTTAACTCCAGGTAAGCAAAGGTATATAATACATTATGTTGCTTCTGTAAAAAGCAGCCAATTACGCATAGACAGAGCTATACTCTTAATAAAGAACCTCAAAAAGCTGCCCGTAGGTAATGAGTCGTTCAGGGCTATGCTCGGCCTTCCGGAAAGAGTTTAAGCTCCTATTTCTTTCTACTTACCCACGGATTCCCTTTTAGCCAGAACCGCCAGGGCAGTAAGGCATCTTCTCCGGCATAGTCTATTCCAATTCTCGGACCTTCAGCAATGTTCTCTTCAGGTATAATTACTTTCTTATCTTCCAGCCAGATAGTCTCACCTGTCAGGTCTGCTCCGTAAAGCCTTTTATCTATACCCAGTGCAATACTCATCACTCCTGGCCCTGCAGTAAGATTAGGTTTTACGGCGGGCATTTTCCGCCGCAGCAGCATTTCCGCTACCCCGGTTTCGGGCGCAATGGCTCTAACCAGCACTGCATCGGCCTTTCCTTCTATGTTGGTTATAATGTTAAACAAATGGTAAATGCCATACACCAGGTATACATAAGCAACTCCTCCTTCATGGTACATAATTTCGGTGCGCTGCGTCCTCTTGTTCAGGTGTGCATGGCAGGCTCTGTCTCCTTCACCTGCATAAGCCTCTGTTTCTACAACCATGCCACCGGTTATAGTGCCGTTTATATCTGTAAACAAGTACTTTCCTAATAGCTCACGCGCCACCTGCACCACATTTGCTCGGGTATAAAATGCTTTATTTAGCTTCAAGGTTATTACGTTTTGGTAGTGTCCACTCTTCGATACGGCTGCTTCAGCTTCAGCGTTAGAAAACCCTTCGCAATGCAGTTATTTCCCATTTCTTATTTCTGATTCATTTATTTAAATAAAACGCTATCTTTGCGGCCAGATTGGTGGCCTTTACATCTTGTTGTAAAAGCCTTAAAAGGGAAATAGGTGCAATACCTATGCTGTTCCCGCAACTGTAATCTTCTTTAAAAGGGTTAGCCCAACACCACAGCCACTGTTTTGCTTTAGCAGAATGGGAAGGCGGGCTAACTGAAGAAAGCCAGGAGACCTGCCAGTCAGACTATATTTTGTCGTATGCTTTCGGGTAAAAAGCTACACAGTTCCCGCTCTTCCAGCGTTTGCTGTTATGCCTGTCTGCCCATTTGCATGCTTCGGGGTTTAAGCAAGCTATACGTTGGTAAAATCGTTTTTTCTGTTCTGTCTGCTGCTGGCTACTTATGCCGGTGTGCCTCTTGTTGCCCGGGCGCAGCAACAGCAGGATACTCTGTATCAGCACCTGCAGGGAGTAGAGATATTTGGCAAGCCTGCTGAAGTATTTGCTGCCGGAAGCCGCATTGCCACATTAGATAGCACCTATCTCAGAACGTATATTTCAAGCAGCCTGGCGGAGGCTTTGCAGGCACGTACGCCTGTTTATGTACGTACGTACGGGGCGAGCGGCATTTCCAGCGTCTCCTTCAGAGGTACCGGTGCCTCTCACACAGCCGTACTCTGGAATGGTTTAAACATAGCCTTACCCTCACTTGGCCAGAGTGATTTTGCTACTCTGCCTTTAAGTGGTGTGGGCGAAGTAGCCGTACAGCATGGCGCATCAGGCTCAACGTACGGTAACGGAGCTATTGGCGGGGCTGTTCTGCTTAGTTCTCCTGCTTACACAGGCAAAGGCTTTGGCGGTGAGTTGCAGCAGGAAGTTGGCAGCTTTGGCAGATACTATACCAATGCTGCCGTAAACTACAAAAACCAGAAGCTCTCCGTTGGAGCAAGTGCCTTCTGGCACTTGGCCCAGAACAGGTTTACGTACAGAGATTATGCACGCTTCGGCGCTCCTGAAAGAACCCAGGAAAACGCAGAAGTGCAGCAGCAAGGCTTTACGCAGGACCTTACCTGGCACCTCTCCCCGAAAAGCTATCTGGCATTCCGTAGCTGGTACACCTCCACCGATAGAGAAGTACAGCCTTCACTGGGAGCCGCTTATCAAAATGCAAACCAACTCGACAAAAACCTGCGCCTCATGGCGGAGTACAACCTGAGCAGTCGCTGGGGCGAGACAAATATAAAAACAGCCTACTTCTCAGATTACCTTCAGTATACGGATGTTGAAACTCATTCCGAAACAGCTATAAAAACTTATCAGCTACAGGCAGAGCAAACCTATACCTATGGCCGGCAATGGAGCCTGCGGGGAGGCATTAACCTGCAACACTTCAGAGGAGATGTAGATGGATATGGTGGAGCTGTGGAAGAAAACAGGAGTTCTGCTTTTATACTTTTCCGCTTTGACCCTTCGCAGCAACTTAACCTCAGCCTGAACCTGCGCCAAACGTTTATCAAAGGTTATAACCCGGCTCCTACGCCAACCATAGGCGCTAACTGGAACTTCTTCTCTCAAAGCAACCATAGCTTATACCTGAAAGGAAATATAGCAGGTAGCTACCGTGTACCAACCCTTAATGACAGGTTCTGGAGGCCAGGAGGCAACCCTGAGCTAAAGCCGGAACAAGGTTGGAACTATGAAGGCGGTCTGCGGCATGTATACTCTTCAGGGGATTTCTTAATAGAGTCTGAAGCCACTGTGTACTACATGCTGGTGGATAACTGGATTCAGTGGATGCCAACGCGTGGCTATTGGTCGCCGGTGAACCTGCAGAAGGTCCGCTCACAGGGGGTGGAACTAAGCTCACGAGCGAGTAAAAAAATAGGAGGGGTAGCGCTGGGAGCTACAGCAGGTTATACCTATGCCTCTTCAGAACAAGTGGCTTCTTATGAGGGGCCAGAGGAGCTAAACCTTCAATTGGCTTACGTACCGCTGCACAAAGCTACTCTCTCTACCGACGCCTCTTTCCGCTCCTGGACTTTCCTGGGCTACCTGATGTATAACGGGTTACGCTATACCAATAATAACAATACGAGCAGTTTGCCTCACTTTGCACTGTTGAATCTATCGCTTGGTAAGCAGTTTAAACTGGGGCAAAACAAGCTTTTGGCTACTGCTCGTGTCGATAATGCCACCAATACCGATTATAAAACCATGCAGAACCTGCCTATGCCAGGACGCAGCTATACTTTTAGCTTACGCTTTACAATTCCTTAACTATAATACACAAATTAAATAAATGAAAAAGTTTACGACAGTGCGCCGCTTCTTCTTAGGAGCAGCGTTAGCATGCGGCTCGTTTGCCTTCACCAGCTGCGATAAAGATAACGACAGCCCTTCAGGAGAGTATGCAGAGAACGCTGTTCTGGTGTCTAATGAAGGAAACTTCAGAGCTTCCAACGCCTCAGTTAGCTACATCAACCGTAGCTCAGGAAAAGCAGAGAACAACATCTTCACAAAAGCGAACCCTGGTCTTGTTTTAGGTGATGTACTACAAAGTGTTGCCACACACGGCGACAGAGCTTTTCTAGTGATGAACAACAGCCAGAAGGTAAGCGTTGTAAACGCAAATACTTTTGTGGCCGAGGGCGAAATCACCGGACTTGAGATGCCGCGCTACTTTGTTGCTCTAAACGATAACAAGGGCTATGTAACAGAGTACGTTACCTTCAGCGGCAATGGCCGTGTGGCTGTGGTAGACTTAAACACCTATGCTGTTACCAAAACCATAGAAGTTGGTGTTAACCCAGAAAGATTGGTATTGGCAGGCAGCAAGCTTTATGTCATCAACGGCGGTGGCAACACTGTTTCGGTTATCAACACAGCTACCGATGCTTTGGAAACCAATATCACCGTTACGGCAAGACCTAATAGCTTGGTAGTAGACCGCAACAATACCCTTTGGGTAATCAGTAATGGCGTGAAAGTTTACAACAGTGATTATACAGGTTATTTAGAGGAAGGAAGCACACCTGCCGCACTGACCAAAATCAACCTGAGCACTAACACGGTAACCAGCACCCTTCCTTTCAGCAGCAATGTAGCCACAGCACATAACTTAACTACAAACGGCGCAAAGGATAAATTATACTATGTGTATAACAACAAAGTATACCAACAGGATGTAAACGCTACGGCGCTTGCGACCACACCGCTCATCAACCGTAAAACAGATTTTAATGCCTTGGGCGTAGATCCAGCCAATAGCTTTATCTATCAAGGCAAATCAACAGGTTACACAACAGATGGCTGGGTAGTGCGTTTTAACCCATCAGGTGCAGTTGTAGACTCTGTTCGCGTAGGTATAGCCCCTAACGGGTTTGTATTCAGATAATAGTTAGCTCAAACTAGAACGGCTGTGCCTGCTTTTGATAATCAAAAGCAGGCACAGCCGTTTTTAAACAGTATAGCCACTATTGTCCGCGCTTCTCGCGCTGCTCGTCCTGGTTATATGGTCCGTCATTAAAGGTAGTGGAGTCTCTGCCTTCATAGTATTTTTCCAGATTCGTCGTATCCTTGTCTTCGGTACCGGCAGAATATTCTCTGTTAGCACCATGCTCCTGCGGATGTTGGATATCGCTCCTCTCTGTATTTGTTTCACCCGGATCTGTTCCTGTATTACAAGAGCTTAGCCCTAGCAAAGCCATTCCTGCAATCAGGAAGGCCGACCTTGTATTTTTTATCATAGTTCTTATCATAGCTCAAAAATTAGTTTCTGCAAAGCCTTTTAAAGGCCTTATATGTCCTAATGTACGCAAGTCTATAAGCTGAGTTAATTTCATCCATCCTGCTCCGGTCTCACGTAAAACCTATCACACCAAATGGCAAGAAAAGATGAAAGAGAATACAGAGAACAATACTATAAAAGAGACAACAAAGGATATGTCTTCGGACGTGGAAAAGGTACAGCACCATACTGAACCTGCTTCACCACCAGCAAACAAATCTGGTGAATCAGAAAATGGTGGCGATAGCCAGGCAAAAGAGGAAGAAGAAGCAGAAAAAGGACATTCATAGTATACGCTGTAACAATAGTTGGCGTACATTTGCGGGAACATTTAATTCCATATGAGGAAGTTACCGATAAACCCTAAATTAAAACGCACCTTAATTGTTCTGGCAGTGCTAAGCCTGCTGTTAGCTTCTGCCCTCGAACTTTATACATTTGGCCTTAGCTCCGACTTTTTGCTACGCTGGTTTCGCTCCTTCTTTGCCATTTTCTTATTAATGAGCACGACAGTGCTTGGCATTATTCCTGCGGTAAACTATAGTGTAAATAAAATTGTGCGGTAGTAAAGCCCTGATTCTACTATAACAGGAGGGCCTGTAGCAAAACGCTTTTCCTGTTATAGTAGAATCAGATAAGGTTACTTTTCTCCCATATACATTCTGAAATCTAAAACTGCTGCTATTTCTTTGTCGCTCTGAGGAAGCTCCAATTTCAACAAACAGTTCGCTTGCTTTTTATCAGCTGCATAAGCTCCTGTACTGCTAGCTCATCTCTCATTTGCACAGTTACCTCCTTACCTGTATCTTCCAGCGCTTCCAGGTTAATTTTATTAAATACTCCTAAAGTTTTAAATACGCTTGTGCCTGTAGATGCAAATTTCAAGTCGCCTGATATCAGCGCTTCGGTTGCTCCTTCAAAGTCATCTACCAGAAAGGCAATTTTGTCAATCTGAACTCCAGCTTCCAGTTCTTCATCGGTAAAGAAAACCTCATGCACTGATTGCGTCTCCCCAAGAGCAACAGCCTCCTTGCCCCTGTAGCTATTATTGGCTGCGTGCAATGTAAATACTTTCGGAGAATATGCTGTTTCCGTGTATAAAGAATACATGGTCGCTGCCATCATCAACATCACCATTAAAGAAATATGTACATTGTTCAGCATAGGCTCTGGCTATAGAATTACTTTCATAATATGAAATCACTATACTTATATAAAAATAATTATGTTTTAAATAATATAATAAAATCAACAAAACATATAATTAATAATATATTTAAATTTCTCTACTTACAGTATCTGCTCATAATTGCCTTATTAAAAGCTTTTCAATGAACCTCCGGCCATGTTGCAGCTGTTATTAGGTAAGCATTAGAAAAGCCAGCAGAAAGAAGTAATTTTGCCCTGCTTATTTAAGAGATTCATATTTTGGAGAAACCCGTTATACTGCTCATTACGCCGCCGCTCACGCAGCTGAACACACCATATCCTGCCACAGCTTATTTAAAAGGCTTTTTAGGTATGCAGGGCTACCAGGTAGATCAGGCCGATTTTGGTATTGAGCTGGTCTTGAAAATGTTTTCGCGCAAAGGCCTTAAACGCATTTTTGAGCAAATTGAAACGGGCAATTATAACCTGACGGATAATAGTCTGCGCATGCTCCGCCTGAAGCGGGAATACCTTAATACCATTGAGCCTGTTATCCGTTTTCTTCAGAATAAAGATAATACACTGGCACAACAGATCAGCTATAGCCGCTATTTGCCGGAAGCTTCCCGTTTCGACCAGGTTGAAGATATCGACTGGGCTTTTGGCAGTATGGGCATTACCGACAGGGCACGTTATCTGGCCACTCTTTATTTAGAAGATTTAGGCGATCTTATCAAAGAAACTGTTTGCCCATACTTTGCTTTTAGCCGCTACGCAGAAAGTTTAGCTATGTCTGCCACTACCTTCGATTCTATGGAGTCTGCACTGCAACAGGCGCCAAACCTGGTAGATCAGATGCTGCTGGAACTACTGGAAGAACGCCTGCAACAGGTGCAACCGGATGTAGTGGGTTTCTCTATTCCTTTCCCGGGGAATTTATACGGCGGGCTAAGATTAGCTCAATACATCAAACAGCACTACCCGCATACAAAAACGATGATGGGTGGCGGTTATCCTAATACCGAGCTGCGTAGCCTGCACGAGCCCCGCCTGTTCCAGTACATCGATTTTGTAACACTGGACGATGGCGAAGGTCCGTGGCTGAAACTCCTGGAGTACCTCCAGGGCAAACGCCAGGTAGATTTTCTGCAGCGCACTTTCCTGTTGCAGAACCATAAAGTAGATTATATTAATGGCTGCCTCGATAAAGATGTTCCTCATACCGAAGTAGGCACACCAGACTATGATGGGCTGCCGCTCCAGAATTACCTGTCTGTTATTGATGTTATCAACCCGATGCACCGCCTCTGGAGCGATGGCCGCTGGAATAAACTAACCGTTGCACATGGTTGCTACTGGAAACGCTGTTCTTTCTGCGATATCACATTAGACTATATCAACCGTTACGATGTTGCTCCTGCCACTTTGCTGGTAGACCGGATAGAACAGTTGATTGCACAGACCGGGCAGACCGGATTTCATTTTGTAGACGAAGCAGCACCGCCCGCACCTCTTCGCGACATGGCCATAGAGCTTATCAGGAGAGGCGTAAAAATATCGTGGTGGGGGAACATCCGCTTTGAAAAAACCTTTACTCCAGATTTATGCCGTTTACTGGCAGCGTCGGGCTGTATTGCGGTTTCGGGAGGCTTAGAAGTTGCCTCAGACCGACTCCTGCACCTGATGGAAAAAGGAGTAAGCATAGAACAGGTTGCCAGAGTAACCGATGCTTTTACACAGGCGGGCATCATGGTTCATGCCTACCTCATGTATGGTTTTCCAACACAAACAGCCCAGGAAACAATAGATTCGCTGGAAGTGGTGCGCCAGCTTTTTGTTAATAATGTAATTCAATCCGGCTACTGGCACCGCTTTAGCATGACGGCTCACAGTCCTGTAGGAAAGAATCCGGGAAAATATGGGGTGGTAAAGGTGGGCCCGGAAGAAGGCCCCTTTGCCAACAACGACCTATGGCACGAGGACCCTACAGGAACAGACCATGAAATGTTTGGCCCTGGATTGGCTAAAGCCATTTATAACTATATGCACGGCGTGGCCCTGGAAGAGCCTCTTTCTTTCTGGTTTGATTTTAAAGTGCCTCGCACCACACACAAACGGAATTTAATTGCCAGAGCCGTGCAGCAGGCAGTTAAGCCAGACTCTGAACGCAGAGCTGCGCGCGTGTTTTGGTTGGGAAATCTGCCTGAGGTCGATTTTACCATGTATGCCAAAAAAGGGCAGACACTGGAGCGTTGTGAGCTTACTTTTTATGAGATAGCAGAAGATTTTCAGATAAAAACAACAGCCGCTATTGGGCAGTGGCTGTTTGATCTGCTTCGCAAACTGCTGGCAGAGGAAAGTCAGGCTGTAACA
This sequence comes from Pontibacter sp. SGAir0037, assembly GCF_005491705.1. Taxonomy (NCBI): domain Bacteria; kingdom Pseudomonadati; phylum Bacteroidota; class Cytophagia; order Cytophagales; family Hymenobacteraceae; genus Pontibacter; species Pontibacter sp. SGAir0037. The sequence continues at coordinate 3,605,619 of NZ_CP028092.1, forward strand.
CTCCAGCAGTTAGAAGAAAGCTTCCCGGCAGAGGCAAACCTTACGTTTGCAGAGTTTCTTCATTCTCCTACCTGGTTTACATTAAGAGAAAAAGGCCTGCTGCTTCTTTAGCGTTTAAAAAAGATTCCGGCCAGTGCTCTTCCGGCTTATTCATTAGAAACAAGTTATCATTTCTAATCCTTAATGTGGCGAAGCACTGGCCTTAGGAGGTAAATATTCAATTCCAAAGAGCTTCAGGTACTCCCGCAAAGGCCCCAGACCCATTGCTGCACGCCGTTTATCCACGCTTAACTCGTCTTCTATTTCGTAAAGCTCATGCTGATTTGTGCCCGCATTTAGTTTTACCTGGCTTCCGTATAGCTGCGGTTTACCCTCCAGCATCCGGAACCTGTCTTCCATCATGGCCAACGAGCTTTTAGGAGCATCGCCATTGGCAGCGGCACCTCTTAACAGCGGAAGGTATTTGGCTATAGTTGCTTTATCAGAATTCTGTAAAACAAGAAAAACAGCCATACTTCCCTCCAGCCCGACTTCTTTTCTACCCGGCCACCCATACTTGTCTAAAATTTCTACCACCTGTCTTCTGTTTTCCTCGTGCTGCACTCTTACCAGCGATGAACACTTCTTCCATTCTCCTGAACTTTCTCCATAAGTAACTTTTACAGAATCCATCATTTTTTTGCAGTGCAGATCAGACAGGTATATTTTTTCTAACCTGCTCTTAAGTAATGCTTCTTCTGAATTACCAGAATTAATTGTATTGGAGCTATAGCTTATAATGACAGGAGCAGCATTCTGCGCAAAAGCAGACGTATTGACGCACAGGATTAGTAGAAGCAGTATATTTTTCATTCGTTTTTCTAAAGGCTAAATGCAGACCCTATACTTATAATAAGTTAAATATGTTTGACATAAACCTCATCTGTAAATAAAGGAGCAAGTATAAACCAAATACACTTATTACAATTAAATATAAGTTAATTCATATACAAATATATTAAAAATAAGGTTATAACTTTTACAACAATAAAAATTATTTTTTTAATTTTACATAGTTCAAAATGGCTTTACTATGTTAATGAAGCACCTCTACCCTTATTTGTTCCTCTGCTTAACTGCTTTATTATTTTCATGTGAGGATGAGAGTGAAACAACTTTTCTAGACCAAGATGAGCAGAAAAGCGGGATTTTGCCCTTCTTGAGCGAATGCACACCTGATGACAAGGCCTCTCCTTATTTTGTTTCAGGCGATTTTGATGGCGTGCCTATTCATTTGGCTACCACTCATGGAAACCTGTATCCTTCACACGACACTACTTTTAATGCACAGTACTACGATACAAGCATTGGGCTGGATAACGTTTACCTGATCAGGAGAAACAATGAGAACAGTATACAGATTGCTTTTTACTTTATTAACACCCGCATGCCTGCCAAGGCGCTGCCTTATGTGCTCCCCCACACCAACCTGGACTACTGCGAAAACGTGCAGATAGAGTTGCTCGATCTAAAGAAAGTGGGCACCGCTCCCCAAGGCAGTCTGCAGGATAACTTTTCTTATTGGGGGTACTCCGGCAATAACAGCATACAGGTAACTGTAACCGATTTTACAGATAATACTGTAACAGGCACTTTCGAAGGATACTTAAAAAGCAATACCGGTACTACCATTCGGGTAAAGAATGGCCGGTTCAGGATAAAAACAGTGGTTGTAAACAGAAATAGTACTACTACAAGTACAGCTTATCAACAACTTTACAATACTTTTCAAAAGCTGCAACCGGCAATACTTTAATTTTTTTATAAGTTATTTATAGCTCCCGCTGCATATACAGGTCCCGCTGCACATCTTCACCCAGCACAAAATCCAGTTCGCCGGCTTCTGTAAAGTTATACTTTCGGTAAAAGCGTTTTGCCCGTTCATTATGCTCCCACACCGTCAGCCAGATAACATCATGCCCTTGCTGTTTGCCTTTTTCTAAACAATACTGCATCAGCTTATCTCCTAAACCACAGCCAGTCCATTGTGCCAGCGTATATAACCGGCTTATCTGGATGGGGTTTTCTGCTCTGATCTCGGCAGGGGCAGGTCCGGCAGTTAGCTTTACATAAGCAATAGCCTCACCTTCATTTTCTACTATAAGAAAATCAGTAGCCGGGTCAGCCAGCTCAACCTCCTGTAATTCCAGGCTATACATAGTAGGCCGGAAAGCTTCCATATCTGCCGGATTATTAGCTGCGGCAAAGGCTTCGTAAAAAGTCTGCCAGCCTAAATCTGCGAGCAGTTGTGCATCGGCCGGCGTTGCTTTCCGAAAAGCAAAAGAGGGTGTGGTATCTGGCGACATAGTAAAACTCTCAAACAACCTGTAAAAGGTATAGGAGAAGAGGAACAGGAATATGTTATTTATCTTTCTTTTTGGTTCGCTTATTATTCAGCCTGTCTTTCTTAAACTTATAAGTATTATAAGACTTACTGACATCTTTCTTAAACAGGTAAAGGCAGTAAAGAAATAGGGGGACAACAATGATAGCAAGCGTAATGTATAGTATTTGTTTTGTCATAGCCTGGCTTGGTGGAATTAAGTAGCAAACAGAGGTATGTGCTCTGGGTAAATTTCAGCACTACACACTAATTTTATGAAATGTATGGATTATTCATCCTGCAGTCAATACTTGGCTTTGGGTAAATCACAATAAAAAAACAACCTGTTGCTTTTCCTGCAACAATAGCAGAAGCAACAGGTTGTTTTACTTTATGTTAAAAAGTTTAATCTCTTTTCGACTTCAGCAACTTTCTTAGCTCTGCGAGTTCATCTCTGTACTTGGCTGCCTGCAGGAAGTCGAGTTCTTTGGCAGCAGCTTCCATCAGCTTTTCCGTTTTCTTGATCAGTTTCTCCAGCTCATCCCGCTTCATAGTCTGTATGATCGGTTCAGCAGCAATCGAAACTTCCTCCGGTCCGGCATATATTTTCACCTCACGCTTCTTCGCATCGGCCACTGAGGTCTGCTCAAATATCTCGTCTTTTGTTTTAAGTACCGTTCTAGGGGTTATGCCATGCTCCACATTATAAGCCATCTGGGTAGCCCGCCTACGGTTTGTCTCGTCTATTGCACGTTGCATAGAACCTGTCATGCGATCGGCATACATAATTACCTTACCCTTTTCGTTACGGGCAGCACGTCCCATTGTCTGTATGAGAGAGCGCTGGTCGCGCAGGAAGCCTTCTTTATCGGCATCAAGTATAGCAACCAAGCTTACCTCCGGCAAATCGAGTCCTTCGCGCAGCAGGTTTACCCCTATCAGCACGTCTATCTCGCCCAGCCGCAGTTCACGCAGAATCTCTACCCGATCCAATGTTTTAACCTCGGAGTGCAGATATTTAGCTTTCACGCTAAGCTTGTCCAGGTATTTGGCCAGTTCTTCGGCCATCCGTTTGGTAAGCGTGGTTACCAGCACACGAGCACCTTCTTTTACACGGTTATCAATCTCATCCAGCAGGTCGTCTACCTGGTTGGCACTTGGTCGTACTTCAATCTCTGGATCCAGCAGGCCTGTCGGACGGATAATCTGCTCTACCACTACCCCTTCCGATTTCTGCATCTCATAATCGCCCGGTGTGGCGCTTACAAACACCACCTGGTGCATCAGGCTTTCGAACTCATTAAAAGTAAGCGGGCGGTTATCCATAGCAGCTGGCAAGCGGAAACCATATTCTACCAGCGCCACTTTACGCGAGCGGTCGCCTCCCCACATAGCACGCACCTGCGGCAGCGTTACGTGGCTCTCATCAATCACCATCAGAAAATCATCCGGAAAATAATCGAGTAAACAGAACGGGCGAGCCCCCGGTGAACGACGGTCGAAGTAGCGGGAGTAGTTCTCAATACCAGAGCAATACCCTAATTCACGGATCATCTCCAGATCAAACTCTGTACGTTCTTTTATTCGCTTCGCTTCTACAGGCCGGTCTTCTTTTAAGAAATACTCGTGCTGCGCTACCATGTCGTACTGTATCTCATGTATAGCCTGGTTCAGGGTGTCTTTTCCTGTTACGAACAGGTTGGCCGGGTATAAAGTAATTGCCTTTTCTTCGGATAACTTTTTGCCAGACACAGGATCTATACGATGTATGGCCTCCAGTTCATCGCCAAAGAAATACAGCCTGTAAGCAAAGTCGGCATATGCAGGATAAATATCCACGGTGTCGCCTTTCACTCGAAACGTTCCACGTGTGAACTCTACTTCGGTACGGCTGTAAAGTATCTGCACAAAAGTATAAAGCAGGTTGTTGCGGCTGTAGCGCTGCCCTGGCGCCAGGTGCAGCACATTTTTGCCAAACTCTTCCGGGTTACCTATACCATAGATACACGATACAGAAGCCACCACTACCACATCTCTACGCCCGGATAATAAAGCCGATGTAGTATGCAGCCGCAGCTTCTCTATTTCCTCGTTTATGGCAAGATCTTTTTCGATGAAAACGTCGGTGGCAGAGATATAGGCTTCTGGCTGGTAATAGTCGTAGTAAGAGATAAAATACTCTACCGCATTATTCGGAAAGAATTGTTTAAACTCTCCGTATAGCTGGGCTGCAAGCGTTTTGTTATGGCAAAGCACCAGCGTAGGCTTTCCAACGTTTTTAATTACGTTGGCCATTGTAAATGTTTTACCTGTACCGGTAGCACCTAAAAGCACCTGCGCATGTTCTCCCCGCTGTACCCCATCGGTGAGTTGTGCAATGGCTTTTGGCTGGTCGCCGGTTGGTTGAAATTCTGATGTCAGTTGAAATTCCATTCTTCGAAATTACAGAAAGATATGATAAACTATAACATTGAATGGCAGCAGTAAGTTTAGCTTTGGTAAAGATTGTTTGATTGCACTAAAAAGCCCGGTATTTTGATTCTCTCCGGTTTTGCGTATGTTTATTTAATTAAGCTATATCGCAGGCTTAATTTTTAATTTACAATTTCTAATTCTTATAGCCTGATGGAGAACTGGAACGAAGAAAGATACAAAGAACTGAACACCTACTTTCGCATTAAAATAGAGCACATGCTCCGCACCGACCCACAGCTACAGGAGTGGCAGCAGGAAGGCAGAAAGATTGATTTGAAAGAGATGATGGCGCAGTTTCCGAAGGAGGACCAGGAGCGGTGGCAGGAGTTCTTGGAGCTGGACCAGCTCAAAATGCAGGTCGATATCTGGAACCACCTGAACGGCAAAGGAATACCTTACCAGCCTGGCTTCGGATTTAGCAACCACGAAGGAGATACGTCGTGGTGAAAAACTAAACCCGGCACAATTAAAAGCCATGCGGATTTGCCATAAAACAGAAGCGGCTGCCTAGGTTAGGCAGCCGCTTCTGTTTTATGGTTTCCGAAGATTTACTTTGCAGCAACTTCATTCAGCTTTATATGCAGCTCTTTGAGTTGCGCATCAGCAATCGGAGAAGGCGCATCTATCATTACATCGCGCCCGGAATTGTTTTTCGGGAAAGCAATAAAGTCGCGGATAGAGTCGGCACCACCGAACAAAGAACAAAGCCTGTCAAAACCAAAGGCGATACCACCATGCGGAGGCGCTCCGTACTCAAAGGCATTCATCAGGAAGCCAAACTGTGCCACTGCCTCTTCTTTGGTAAAGCCAAGCAGACTGAACATTTGCTCCTGCACCCCACGGTCATAGATACGGATAGAACCGCCACCTACTTCTACCCCGTTGATTACCATATCATACGCATTGGCACGAATCTCACCCGGAGCCGTTTCGATCATGTGCAGATCTTCAGGCTTAGGCGACGTGAACGGGTGGTGCATCGCGTGGTAGCGCTCCATTTCCTCATCCCACTCCAGCAGCGGAAAGTCTACGACCCAAAGCGGTGAAAATACGTTTTTATCGCGCAGACCCAGCCTCTCTCCCATCTCCAGGCGAAGCTCGTTCAGGGCCTTGCGTGTTTTGTCTTTACCTCCGGCTAATACCAACAGTAAATCTCCTGGTTCTGCCTCAAAAGCAGCTCCCCAGGCTTGCAGGTCTTCCGGTGAGTAAAATTTATCTACGGATGATTTAATGCTGCCATCGTCCTGCACACGCGCATACACCAACCCTGTGGCACCTATCTGCGGACGTTTCACAAAATCGGTCAGTTCGTCGAGTTGCTTGCGGGTATAACCGGCACTACCTTTGGCATTGATGCCCACTACCAGTTCGGCATCATCAAATACTTTAAAGCCTTTGTTTTTAACTATATCGTTCAGCTCTACAAACTGCATCCCAAAACGGGTATCCGGCTTATCGGAGCCATAGAGCCGCATAGCATCGGCATAGGTCATGCGAGGCAATGTGTCTATGGTAACACCTTTTACCTGCTGGAACAGGTGGCGGATAAAGCCTTCAAATGTATTTAAAATATCTTCCTGCGTAATAAAAGACATCTCGCAGTCGATCTGGGTAAACTCCGGCTGGCGGTCAGCACGCAGGTCTTCGTCGCGGAAGCATTTTACAATCTGGAAATAGCGGTCGAAGCCCGATACCATTAACAGCTGCTTAAATGTTTGCGGCGACTGCGGCAGCGCATAGAATTCGCCTTCGTTCATACGGCTAGGCACCACAAAATCGCGGGCGCCTTCTGGCGTAGATTTAATAAGCACAGGCGTTTCTACCTCTATAAAGTTCAGGCTATCGAGGTAATTTCGGGTTTCGCGCATCATGCGGTGGCGAAGCTCCAGGTTTTTACGCACAGGCGTGCGGCGCAAATCCAGGTAACGGTACTTCATGCGCAGGTCATCGCCTCCGTCGGTCTCATCCTCAATGAGGAATGGCGGCAGTTTGGCAGGGTTCAGCACCTCCAGTTTTGTTACCCGCAGCTCAATAGCACCTGTTGGGATCTTATCGTTTTTAGAGTACCGCTCTACTACTTTTCCCTCGGCTTTTATCACATACTCACGGCCTAGGTTACGAGCTTGCTCTAACAGTTCAGGAGCCGTATTACCCTCTTCAAAAGAAAGCTGTGTAATGCCATAGCGGTCGCGCAGGTCTATCCAGAGCATGCCGCCTTTATCGCGCAGGCGCTGTACCCATCCTGTTAGTACAACCTCTTCGCCTGCATTATCAATTCTTAATTCGCCACAAGTATGTGTTCGGAGCATAGTATTAAAAGTAGTTTACTGTTGCAAAAGTAATAATAGTTTCGGTAGCATGTACCTAAAAACAACACGTAGATGATCTGTTTTACATCATACTAAACTAAATAACCAACAAGACGTGTTTCTATAGTGCACTTCTTGCTTTTGCAGGTGCGTGAAACAACCTATGAAAACGCAACTATACATGCTATTACCTTTTATCAGCTTACTGCTAGCTGTCACCATTTATACCTCGCCCCTTACTTCCAGACCGAAAGTAACACCGCCTGTACCTGCTAAAATAGAAGTTCCTTTTGAATTGAAAGGCGGACTGGTGTTTGTAAAAGTGAAGGTAAACGGAAAGCCTGCCAACTTTATACTGGACTCGGGTGCTCCTATCCTGGTGCTGCACCCCCGGCTGGCAGCCAAAGCTATTGACACGCTGGAGGGAAAAGGTATTTCAGGAGCTCTGCAACTCCAACGGGTAGAGGTGCCGGACTTTGAATTCGGAACCCTGCACCAGCAGCAGGTAGAGGCGATTACCCTGGATCTGTCTCACCTCGAAAAGATAACCAACCGCCCTATAGACGGCCTGATCGGCTACAGCACCTTAAAGGATTACGAGGTACTGCTCGACTACAAAAACAAGCTGCTGACGCTTTTTAAGCCTGATGCCACAGATTTTCATAAAGCCGTAAAACCGAAAGCTGAAATGGACTTTACCCTACAGGCACACATACCTGTAGTAGCAGCAAAAATCGGCACACAGACCTTATACTTTGGGTTAGACACAGGCGCGGAGGCTAACCTGATCGATCTCAGGAGCCAAAACAAGCTAAGCCCTAAAGACTATCGTAAAAGCAAAACAGGCCGTGTATCGGGTGCAAACCAGGGACAGGTATCGGTACAGGAAGCCTACGTTAACTCCACCTTCGTTAACGGGCATAACTACAGCAACATGCATTACGTGTTCTCCGATATCTCGCACATGAACCAGGGTTACGGCCTCAGCATCGATGGGCTTTTAGGCTATCCCTTCTTCAGTGCCAGAAAGATTTCGATGAATTACCAGCAAAGTAAAATTTACTTCTGGGAGTAAGGGTGGTTCTAATTAAACGTATAGAGGTAGTTTATCAGGAAGTTCCAAAGGAACACAATCACAATAGCGAAGAATTTTGAAAGGTAAAAGTTAAATCTGACACGCTCCGTGAGCAGATATACAATCAGGTTGTTAAAAAACAGGCCGATAACCGCCACCAGCATAAACTTCGAAAACTGCCAGCCAATTTCCGGGTCCAGGCTGTTAAAGGTCCAGATGCGGTTGAGGGTATAGTTGTTGACACTGGCAAGTATAAAGCCCATACTGTTGGCAACATACTTGTTCCACTTCAGCTTCTCCTTTACCAGAAACGTTACGCCGAAATCAATCACAAGCCCCGAAAAACCTACCAAGCCAAACTTCAGGAACTTTAAAACCAAGGCTTGTATGTTTTCCGGCATCAGGTATAGTAGCTGTTAGTGGCTGCAAATTTAGTTTAAAATACTAAAAATGAAACGCCACACCTGTTATAGAACAGTTTAATAGTTTCAGATTTAAGCTTCACCGGGAACTATACTCCTCTGGCTCCATCTGCTTATATTCTGCTCTGCAAGATTTGTCGATAAATGTGAGGGGTTGGTATAGTATATTTTGAATATGAGTAAGATATACCTTACTTAAATTACTTTATACATCTTACCTAACCGATCTCACTTATGGATTTAGTCATTCAGAACCTATCTAAAACCTACTCAAACGGCACCAAGGCTCTAAAAGACATTACCCTGACTATCCCAAAAGGGATGTTTGGCTTACTTGGTCCTAACGGAGCCGGAAAATCATCCCTGATGCGAACCATTGCCACACTTCAGGAAGCAGACACAGGCAGCATTATGCTCGGCAACCTGGATGTGATGCGCAACAAAGAAGAAATGCGCAAGGTTTTGGGCTATCTGCCGCAGGAGTTCGGAGTATACCCTAAAGTTTCGGCAGAAGAAATGCTCGACCACTTTGCAGTTCTGAAAGGCATCAGCAATTCTAAAGAGCGTAAGGAAATTGTAAAGGCGCTGTTGCAGCAGACGAACCTCTACGAAGTGCGCAAGAAAAACCTGGGCGGCTACTCCGGCGGTATGAAACAACGCTTTGGTATTGCGCAGGCCTTGCTGGGAAACCCGCAGATTATTATTGTGGATGAGCCAACAGCCGGCCTGGATCCGGCAGAGCGTAACCGTTTCCACAACCTGCTCAGCGAGATTGGTGAAAACATCATCGTTATCCTGTCTACCCACATCGTGGAAGACGTAACCGACCTTTGCCGCAACTTTGCCATCATTAACAAGGGGGAGGTACTTTTAACCGGTGATCCGCTGCAGGTGATCAACGAATTGAATGGCCGTATCTGGCGCAAGTTTATCCATAAGTCAGAACTGGTTGAGCATCAGCTACACCACCAGGTAATCTCTTCGCGCCTGTTTGCCGGTAAAACCATTATCCACGTGGTCAGCGATGTACAGCCAGGCCCTGAGTTTGAACCAGTAGCAGCCGACCTGGAAGATGTATACTTCAGTAAAATTCAAGAAGCAGCACTGCGTGACCAGGCAGAGAGTCATAAGCAAGAACTGGTTGCCAATTAGAAACAGCCCCCATTCCTAATTTTTAATTCTTAATTTCTAATTGAATTAACCCATGTTCTCAGAGATATTTCTTTTTGAATTAAAGTACAGGATGAAGCGCCCTGCTACTTACATATACTTTATGCTGCTCTTCCTGATGGCTTTCCTGGCCATGATAGCATTGGGTGGCGCTTTTGGAGGAGGTGTAATAATAGGCGATGCCAGCGGAGGAAAAGTATTTGCCAACTCTCCATACCAGATCAACTGGATCATTACCTTGCTCAGCTGGTTTGGCGTACTGATTACCTGTTCTATGATGGGTACACCTATTTTCAGGGACTTTGAGCATAAAACCCACTCGCTGTACTATACCTCGCTTATTACAAAAGCGGGCTATATCTTTGGCCGTTTTACAGGCTCCTTTCTGGTTACTCTCTTTGTGTTTTTAGGTGTAGCGGCCGGCGCTATGTTTGCCTCCATCATGCCCTGGATGGAGCCTGAGAAGCTGGGTCCGTTTAACCTAATGTGGTATATCCAGCCTTACCTGACCATTGTTATCCCGAACCTGCTGCTGACTGGCGCCATCTTCTTTACCTTTGCCACCCTTACCCGTAGTGCCCTCTCTATTTATGTAGGCGGCGTGCTGTTCCTGGTGCTGTATGGCGTTTCCAGTGCTTTAACCGGTGATCTGGATAATGAAATGTGGGCTAACATTTTAGATCCCATGGGTGCTTCAGCCGTCTATTTTACCCAGCGCTACTGGACAACGGCAGAACGCAATACCCTGATGCTGCCTTTCAGTGACTATATTCTCCTGAACCGGGCCCTTTGGGTGGGAATAGGGCTGGCGCTACTGGCTTTCTGCTATTTCCGCTTCAGTTTCTCCTTTGCCAACCAGGGCGTTAAACTGTTTCGCCGAAAATCCAGTGCCGAAGCTGTAGGTGCTTTTGTTCCTACTGACCGCCTGCAACTGCCGAAAGTAAACCAGTACTTCTCTTTTAACCTGAGCCTGAGCCAGTACTTTAAGCTCTCGAAGCTGGAATTTAAGGGTGTGGTGAAAAGTGTTTATTTTATTGCCATCACCCTGGCAGGCGTTATGTTCCTGTTCGTGACAGGCTCCCAGATCGGCAAGATGTACGACACTAATTTCTTTCCTGTAACATCGCAGGTAGTGCAGGTACTCAATGGCACGTTTGCCCTCTTTTTCCTGATCATTATTACTTTTTATGCAGGTGAATTGGTGTGGCGCGAGCGGGACAACCGCATCAACCAGATTTATGACGCCCTTCCTATTCCGAACTGGGTGCCTTTTGCGTCTAAACTTACGGCCCTAGTGCTGGTTCAGGTGGTGCTGTTAGCCGTGATCATGTTCTGCGGCATTATCATACAAACCTTTAAAGGTTATTACAATTATGAACTCGATGTATATGTAAAAGGCTTGTTTGGCATTAAGCTGGTAGATTACATCGGCCTTTGCGCATTGGCTATGCTGGTGCAGGTGCTGGTAAACAACAAATACCTGGGCCACTTTGTAATGGTGGTGTACTACCTGCTCAACATCTTTAAAGGGCAGCTGGGCTGGGAGCACAACCTGTATTCTTTTAACTCAACACCAGGCATCACTTACTCTGCCATGAATGGCTATGGGCATTTTGTGTGGCCATTTACTGTTTTTAAAGTTTATTGGGCTGCCTTTGCTTTGTTACTTGCCATTGTAGCCAATTTATTATGGGTGCGGGGTTCAGAATCGATGCTGAAGTGGCGGTTTAAGCTGGCCAGCCTGCAACTTACCAGGTCTACTCTGTTTGTTACGGGAGCCGCACTGGCTGTATTTATGGTTACAGGTGGCTTTATCTTCTACAACACCAACATCCTGAATACTTACCGTACTTCCGACGAGCAGGAAGAACGCCAGGCAGATTTTGAGAAGAAGTACAAGAAGTATGACGGCATTGCGCAGCCTCGTATTACAGATGTAAACCTGAATGTAGCTATTTTCCCGGATGAGCGTGCTTTTTCTTTTAAAGGGTACTTCTGGATCAAGAACAAGCACAGCCAACCGATTGACTCCCTGCACCTGATGCTGGCCGATGAAGCCAATGTGCGTAAACTGGAGTTTAGCCAGAAGGCCGAACTCGTACTCAACGACAAAGACAATCAGTACTACATTTACAAACTGGCGCAGCCCATGCAGCCCGGAGATTCTATGCGCCTCGACATGGACCTGAACTTCGAGACCAAAGGGTTCCGAAACAGTGGCTCTAATACCAGTATTGTATATAATGGCACCTTTATCAACAGCCAGTACCTGCCTAAAATCGGTTACCAGTCAGCCTTTGAACTATCGGAAGATAATGTGCGCAAAGAACACGGTCTGTCTCCGAAAGAGCGCATGGCCGATGTAAACGACTCACTAGCCCGCCGCAATACCTATATCAGCAGTGAAGCCGACTGGATTAATTTTGAAGCCGTAGTAAGCACTAAGAAAGGGCAAACGGCTATAGCTCCCGGTTACCTGCAGCGCGATTGGATAGAAGGCGACCGCCATTATTTTCACTATAAAATGGATGCTCCAATCCTGAACTTCTATTCTTTTCTTTCTGCGGATTACCAGGTAAAGAAGGCTAAATGGACAGGTAAAGACGGTAAAGAAGTAGCCATCGAAATATATTACCACAAAGGCCACGAGTATAACCTCGACCGTATGATCAATGGGGTGAAGAAGTCTCTGGATTACTTCACTGCCAACTTCAGCCCTTACCAGCACAGGCAGGTGCGCATCCTGGAGTTCCCGGGTTATCAATCGTTCGCGCAGTCTTTCCCGAATACCATTCCTTACTCGGAGTCGATTGGCTTTATTGCTAATGTAGACGAAAAGAATCCCGAGGATATTGATTATCCATTCTATATAACCGCGCACGAAGTAGCACACCAGTGGTGGGCACACCAGGTAATCGGCGGAGATGTGCAGGGTTCGGTACTTATGTCGGAAACCATGAGCCAGTATAGCGCCCTGATGGTGATGAAGCAACAATATGGCGAGGAGAAAATGAACAAATTCCTGCGCTACGAGCTAAACACCTACCTGCTTGGCCGCACCTCCGAAACAAAAAAAGAGATGCCGCTTTACAAGGTAGAGAACCAGGGCTACATCCACTACCGCAAAGGCAGCCTGGTAATGTATGCTCTGGCTGATTATATCGGGGAGGATAAGCTAAATAATGCGCTGCAACAATACATCCGCAAGGTAGCTTTCCAGGAAGCGCCCTATACCAATTCTGTTGAGTTTATGCAGTACATCCGCCAGGCTACCCCTGACTCGCTGCAGTACCTGGTAACCGATATGTTTGAGAACATTACCTTGTATGAGAATAAAACCACAGATGCCAAGTATACCAAGCTCGACAACGGGAAGTACAAAGTAACGCTAACCGTTGATGCGAAAAAGTTTTATGCCGACAGCCTTGGCACCGAAACAGCAGCACCTTTGCATGACTGGGTAGATGTAGGCGTTATAGCCCGCAAGAAGATAGGCGGCCATTGGCAGGACAAGCCGCTTTACCTGAAAAAGCATAAAGTAAAATCAGGCGAAAACAAGTTTGAATTTATTGTAGATGAGCAGCCAGCCAAAGCAGGTATAGACCCACAAAACAAACTTATTGACCGCAACCCGGAAGATAATACAAAAACATTGTCGGCAAGCTAATGCCCCGATAATACCAGGCATTCTTTTTTAAGGTGAGATGTAAGTTAGATGCCTGGTCCGCAACATAACCTACCAAATAAGAAACAAAGAAGCCGCCTCTGCTAGAGGCGGCTTCTTTATTATAACTCTGTTAACTGTATCTGCTATTTAAAGAAACCTCCCAGTTTATCGGCTATACCTTTGGGCAGTTTATCGGCTAAGCCACCGCCTAACATGCCCATGATATCAGTTTGTCCCATTCCATCAGACTGCACCTTACCGGTTACCTTGTTCATCAGGAACGTCATGACAAAGGGGCCAATCTGATTTGCCACCTGGCTCGGAATACCTAGCTTTGAAGTAAGATCGCTGATATATTTATTTGTCATACCGTTTACAGCCGAAGATTCAGCCGGTGCTTTCTTCCCTTTCAGCAAATCCATAATGCCTCCGAAATCGCCTCCTGTTGCCTCCTTCTTTAATCCGTGGCTCAGGTTATCCTTTGCCATATCTACAGAACGGTTTGCCTGATCAGGATTAATATTAAACTTTTGCTGCAGTTCACCTGAAAGCTGCCCTTTTACCCCATTTATAATATTATCTAACATATTTCTAAACTATTAATAAGAATGATGCTGTTATACCTATAACCCCATTGGGCTATACTTTATTAACGAGATTCTCTGAAAGAAGATATTCCGGAACAAAACGCTTTAGGCAACAGACGCTGAGGCTTTTGGCAAAATAATTGCAGAAGCGACTTTTAGTAGATTAAAGTATAGTTAAGAATTAATATTTTTGCACTCCTGAAATATATGAACATGCGATATTTAGCCTTTCTGGTTATTATACTAATAGCTGGCGCTGCCTTTGCCAACACCAAGCTTAAGAGAATAAACATTACCAAAGAAATCAGTGTCATGCTGCCCAGCGATTTTACGCCTATGCCCGACGATGGCATTGCACGACGGTACCCTGCTACAACCCGGCCTTTGGCTGTATACTCCAGTCCGAATGGGCAAATCGATTTCAGCGTTACCCAGAAACCGTCCCGCTTCCGCCCGGAGGACCTGGGCATGCTACGAGAATTCTACAAGGCCTCTATCATGGAGCGTTTCACCAAAGTAGATTTCATTCGCCAGGAGATCACACAGGTAAAAGGCAATGAGTTTATAATATTTGAGTTTGTCTCTTCTGTTGCTGATGAACGCGGAAACACTAACCTGGCTCCTGTACAGAAGTATAGCATCGTACAGTATACTATAAAAGGAGATCAGCTATATATCTTTACCATGCACGTTCCTTTCATGCTGAAAAGCGACTGGCAGGAAACTACCCGAGACATCATGAATTCGGTTAAGATGTAAGTCTCCTGTTAGTTCTTGAAGCTACACTTTCTCAAGCCTCTCCTTTTCCGGAGGGGCTTTTTTTTATAATTTCGGGTAAACTGAAGCAGTGCTGCTATAAAAGATCTTTACCAGAACTACAGTAAACCAGAAAATAAACTTAAGGACCGTGGACGACTTTTTATCACTTTACAACGACGATTACTTTATGGAGGAGGCATACCGGCAGGCGCAGTATGCTTTTGAGGAGGGAGAGATTCCGATAGGGGCCGTTATAGTATGCAAAAACCGAATTATTGCAAAGGCTTATAACCAGACCGAAAAGCTGAACGATGTAACTGCTCATGCCGAAATGCTGGCCTTTACAGCTGCTTCCGAATACCTCGGCAACAAGTACCTCCACGACTGCACCCTATTTGTGACGGTGGAGCCTTGTGTGATGTGCGCAGGAGCCAGTTATTGGGCACAGCTGAAGAGAGTGGTGTTCGGAGCACCGGAACCCAAGCGCGGCTACAGGCGGATAGGAAATTTGCTACACCCTAAAACCGAAATGGTTAGCGGCGTGAAAGCCCAGGAGTGCGCGGAACTTATGGCATCGTTCTTTGCTAATAAAAGAAATTAACTAACTTTGAACGAAGACGTACATTATTAAATAATTGTATGTACAAGTATTTTTAACATATAAATCTATAAAACTATGGCTTTCGAACTTCCGAAACTACCTTACGCTTACGACGCTCTGGAGCCGCACATCGATGCGCGCACCATGGAAATCCACCATACAAAACACCACCAGGCTTACACTACCAACCTGAACAATGCCATCCAGGGCACTGACTTAGAAGGTAAGTCTATTGAAGAAATTTTAACCAGCATTCCGGCTGATAACAAAGCAGTTCGCAACAACGGTGGTGGTTACTACAACCATAACCTGTTCTGGACTATCCTTTCGCCAAACGGTGGTGGTCAGCCATCTGGCGAACTAGCAGAGGCTATCAATTCCGCTTTTGGTTCTTTCGACCAGTTTAAAGAAAAATTTAATGCAGCCGCTGCTACCCGTTTTGGTTCTGGCTGGGCATGGCTGTGTGTAAAAGACGGTAAACTGGAAGTATGCTCTACTCCAAACCAAGATGTAACAATTATGCCTTTTTCAGAAGGTTGCAGTGGTACACCAATTCTTGGCCTGGACGTTTGGGAGCACGCTTACTACCTGAACTACCAGAACCGTCGCCCTGACTACATCAGCGCATTCTGGAATGTTGTAAACTGGGAAGAAGTAACGCGTCGTTACAACGAAGCGAAATAATTAGTTCTCATATACTAATTAGATCTGTTCCATTATAACAAAAAGCACCCTGCTAAAACTGGCAGGGTGCTTTTTTGATTCAGCGGCTATAATTAGCTCCCGTTTCAGAGCAACCAAACTATGGTCTAAACCTTTAGCTGAACACACGACATTTACTACACAACAAAAGGCTCCTAACGGGTTGCAGTTACCGCTTCTCTTGCTTTGTAAGCTGCCACACCAGCATCTAGGAAGTTTACAAAGTTGGCTACATGAAGGTCGTACGCAATCGGGTTTACCAGTACATTCTCGTTCTCATCCATCAGCACATAATATGGCTGCGCATTTACGTTAAATTTGGTGATCTGGTAGTCGGCGTATTTTTTCCCAAGCGTTGTCTTTTCCTTTCCGTCGTAGCTGCTGGTATACCATTCACTTTGGGCCAGCTCTGTTTTATCATCCACATACAAGGCCACCACGACAAAGTTTTCCTGTAAGCGCTGCAGCACCTGCGGATCAGACCAGACACGAGCTTCCATTTCGCGGCAGTTTACACAACCGTGTCCGGTAAAGTCGATAAAGATGGGCTTTCCCTGTTCTGCAGCACAACGCTTTGCCTGCTCCAGGTCAAAATAGCCTTGCAGGCCGTGCGGCAGCTCCAGGAAATCGGCGTACTTTGGCTGCTCACAAAGCTGATCAGTTACAGGTGTGCCTGCTCCTCCTCCATTCTGCCGAACAATGGCATTCAGGTCGAAGTCGTGTGTGCTTTGCGGTGGCAGGTAACCTGCCAGTGCCTTGAGCGGTGCGCCAAACAAGCCTGGAATCAGGTAAACAACAAAAGCAAAGGTAGCAATGGCCAGAAACAAGCGAGACACGCTCAGGTAAGGAAGATCAGAATCGTGAGAGAACTTCAGCTTGCCCAGCAGGTAAAAACCCATCAGCGTAAAAATCACAATCCAGAGAGCCAGGTAAACATCACGATCTAAAATTCCCCAATGGTACACCTGGTCGGCCACGCTTAAAAACTTAAGTGCAAGTGCTAACTCTATAAAGCCCAGCACTACCTTTACGGAATTTAACCAGCCACCCGACTTGGGCAAGGTACTTAACCAGGAAGGGAAAATTGCAAATACAGTAAAGGGTAAGGCAAAGGCTAAAGAGAAGCCAAACATGCCTACTACAGGTCGTAAGGTTTCCCCTCCTGCCGATGCTACCAATATACTACCTACTATTGGCCCGGTGCAGGAGAAAGAAACCAGCACCAGCGTAAATGCCATAAAAAACAAACCTAAAAAACCTCCGCGGTCTGCCTGTGCATCCACTTTTGTCAGGAAAGAGCTCGGGAGTGTGATTTCGAACAACCCGAAGAACGACATGGCAAAAATAATGAATACAGAGAAAAAGATAAGGTTAGGCAGCCAGTGTGTACTAATAAAGTTCGCTCCGTCGGCACCAAAAAGTTTTGCCACGACCGTACCCACTAATGTATAAATGGCAATAATGGAAATGCCATAAAGAAAGGCTTTAAAAATTCCCTGTGCTCTGTTAGCACTGCCCCCTGTAAAGAAGCTCACCGTCATGGGAATCATCGGGAAGACACATGGCGTTAACAGTGCTCCCAAGCCAAAGATAAAAGCGACCAAAAAAAAACCGAAAAGGCTTTCAGAACTATTGTCTGTACCTGTTACTGGCAAAACAGGTGCTTCTGAAGCTGCACCGGCACCATTTCCGGAAGAAGCCGCTAATGTTGTGGTGTCTTGCGTAGCTGCTTCAGTAGTTGCCAAATCATTGTCTGCTACCGCAGCGGCCTCGTCGGCAGGCACTGATTCTGTACCAATACCTGGCGTTTGTGCCCCGGATGGTTCTTGTGTTTTTTGCGGAGCCGCCTCCGGTTTTTGCTCAGGTTGAGCAGGCGTTGCAACCGGAGCAGCTGCTGCTACCTGTATCTGGCTGTTATCAAAAGTAAAGCTGTCGTCAAACGGAATACATTTTCCGTCTACATCAGTACATACCTGGTATTCGTAAGTTCCTTTTACCAGCAGGTTTGGCTGGAGCACCTTAATTTTCTGCCGAAACTGCGCTGTACCTACAAAATAAGTATATTCACCGTCCCATAGCTCATCGTATTTTTTCTTTGGATTTACAGGCTTTACCTTACCCACCAGCTCGTAAGACGGGTGTTTGGTAAATTTAAATTCTGTTACCATCGGCCCCAGATCAGGATCAAAATCGGTGGAGTACAAATACCAGTTTTTATCGATGCGCACATTAAAGATCAACTCTACTTCTTCGCCTACTTTAACCTGTTTATCAGAAACTGCATAGCTCCAGACTGCTGGCTTCAGAATCTGAGCCTGTGTGAACAGCGATATAGCCATCAGTAAAAAAGTAAATACAAACGGCTTTAAAAGGAATGTTCTATTCATGTTGGTTGATTCGTATATAAAATTCTGCACCTGTTGTTAATCAACATAAGACAGTGAAATTACCTTTAGAAGGAAGTACAAAAATAAAGAAATTAAACTGAAAGAATACAGTAACGTGTTGCCTGCTTTCCATATCAGACAAACACCTCCTGCAGCAAGCCTAAAATAAGCAAAGCCTCTATAAACACATATTTCCTGGTTCGCCTCCAGGTACAAAGCTTTGCCCACTGTTACCTGGCACCTTGTTTCCCACATTATAACAGCTAGCAAGTATAAATGGTGTTTCAGCATAAAGAAATAAATGAAGCACCTGGTTTACATCCAAATAACAAAGGCTAAGCAACACCAGATAAAAAGCTGATTAACAGTTATTTAAGCAAATAATAAATTTAATATCCCTAATTACTTAGTGTATTAGCATTAAAATTATGCTACTCTACATATTAAATTTATTCATTCGCTAATTAACATACTACGCACCTGTAAATCAGGAATTTAATTCGGGCTGTAAATGTATTGCAAAAACTCAGAAGCAATGAAGGTACAACTACTGTATGAATCTAAATTTACAAAACAACCAGTATCAAACTGCAACCCTTGTAACAGAATGTGGTAGAGAGTTCGAGAATACATTTAAAGCGATTAAGCTGATTCGGGACGAGCACCATAACTTTCACATCATTTACAGAACATATGCCAACGAGTATATCTATACATTCTGTAATCCTTTACAGGACACCTATCCTAATGCACATACCTTTAAACTGATATCAGAAGCAGAGGCTAAAAAAATATTCCTGAGCAGATTATCGGCAGAAAATGTAAGAGAACTGTTTGACTCTGCTGAAAAGGAAAGTAATAGCAGCTACTAAGGCTGGTAATAAATTAAATATTCTATATCCTTTTGTCTTTTCAGCTACGGTATACGTACTTTGTAGCAAACTAAACGGGCTGTCGCATCTGCATTTGCAGCCATTGTGCTTTTATATGTATATTTATCTATAAACGTATTTTGCACAGCCCCACTTGCTATGATTCTAAATATTATTGTGACCATAGTCCTGGTTCTCCTGAACGGCTTTTTCGTGGCCGCTGAGTTTGCCATTGTAAAAGTACGATCGTCACAGATAGAACTCCGGGCCCAGGCCGGCCATTCGATGGCTAAACTTGCCCAGCACATGCTGGGCCATCTGGATGCATACTTATCTGCCACACAACTAGGTATCACGCTGGCATCGCTTGGTTTGGGCTGGATCGGTGAAAGTGTGGTTGCACAGATCATCATCAACATCATGCATGCTTTCGGCTTTCAGGGAAGCGACGCACTTGCTCACCAGATTGCGTTACCATTTTCTTTTGCCCTGATTACAGTGCTGCACATTGTATTCGGAGAAC
The DNA here is from genome assembly GCF_005491705.1 of Pontibacter sp. SGAir0037. Lineage (NCBI taxonomy): Bacteria > Pseudomonadati > Bacteroidota > Cytophagia > Cytophagales > Hymenobacteraceae > Pontibacter > Pontibacter sp. SGAir0037. The sequence goes on from NZ_CP028092.1 coordinate 3,625,530, forward strand.
TGGCACCTAAATCTATCGCGATACAACGATCCGAGTCTACGACATTGGCAGTAGCCCTTCCGCTTCGCTTCTTCTATGTATTATTTATTCCTTTTATATGGTTGCTGAACGGCCTGGCAAACTTGGTGCTCAGAGGAATGGGTATACGCCCTATGCATGGTGTTGAGGTACACACGGCCGAAGAACTCCGCCTGCTTTTTGAACAAAGTGCTGAGAGCGGCCAGATTATAGAGTCGCAGCAGGAGCTGATTGAGAACGTATTTCAGTTTAACGAACGCATGGTAAAGCAGATACTGGTGCCGCGCACCCGTATGGTAGCCATAGACGTGAACATTAAAGAAGAAGACCTGATGCAGGTAATCCATACAGAAGGTTACTCGCGCCTGCCTGTGTATGACGGTACCGTAGACAACATTGTTGGGGTGCTTTATGTCAAAGACCTGCTTAGCTTGATGCGCTTAGGTGAACCAATTATTATCTCCAAGCTCATGCGCCAGGCTTACTTTGTTCCTGAAACGAAAAAGATCAACCGGCTGCTACAGCAATTCCAGCGCCGCCACATGCATATTGCCATTGTAACCGATGAGTTTGGCGGTGTATCCGGTATTGTAACAATTGAGGATATTATTGAGGAACTGGTGGGTGAGATCCAGGATGAGTATGATGAAGAGGTGCCGATTGTAGAACTGGTGAATGATTTTGAGTATAAAGTAAACGGAGCCGCTGCTATCTCAGACGCAAACGATTACCTACCCTACCCGCTGCCGGAAGGCGAAGATTACGAAACCGTAGGCGGACTTATTACCATGATTTACGGACAAATACCGGAAAACCTGAACGAGATTGCCAGCTTTAATGAATACGATGTGCGGGTAACCGAAAAAACAGACCGCCGTGTAGAATGGGTGTTATTTAAAGTAAAAGAGGAATACCAGGAAGAGGTTACCGAAAGGTAATTTCCTACTGCGAGTCTGTAAACCAGCTGCCATACATCACATAATTACCGGCTACTTTATCCAGACCATCTATTTGCTCCTGGCTAAGCTGCTTTACTTTTTTGGCGGGTATACCTGCATATATCCAGCCCGATTCGCAAACAGTATTTTCCAACACAATAGCTCCGGCTGCCACAATGGTGTTCTTTTGCACCAGGGCATTATCCATAACAATAGAGCCCATGCCCACCAACACATTGTCTTCTATTGTACAACCATGCACAATGGCATTATGGCCAACAGATACATTGTTACCAATAGTAGTAGCAGCCTTCTGGTAAGTACAATGGATAACGGCACCATCCTGAATATTAGATCTGTTGCCAATTCGGATGCTGTTTACATCACCCCGGATAACAGCATTAAACCAGACCGAACAATCATCTCCTAAAACAACATCTCCAACAATTGTAGCATTTTCGGCAACAAAGCAATTGTTACCGAACTCCGGGCTTATACCTTTTACAGGAAGAATAACAGGCATTTGTACTTTTATTTATAAATGATGATTAGAAATGATGCGCTAAAAAGGCAGTAAACGCTTCCAGGTTCCTTTGTAAAGATTATACTTTAACGTACTTGGCAGCGCTTCCCAGAAATACTTGTTTACTTCAACGGCAAAGCTTGGTTGCATGTAGCAGTTAATGGTACAGCCTTCGCAACCTGGCAGTCTGCCTTCCAGTGCTTTTAAGGCCTCTACCTCTTTAGAAGTATACAGCTCAAACAAATTACCGTTTATCGGGAAGCTTTTCTCGCCCAGGTGATAACACGGAACCACCAGTTCATTTTCCGGGGATATCACAAGTGTAGTGCTTGCCGCTTTACACACAGGTTTATCTATATGGTTGCCGCCATCGCGGCGCAACTGCACAAAGCCATCATTCAGGTATACCTGCCTGCGCTTGCCAAAAGCCGTCAGAAAATCCAACTCTTGCTCTGTTAGTCGCTCACCGGCATCAATATCATTATACTCAAAAGCAGGGTTCAGGATCAGCAGCAGCTTGTTTGGCAGGATAATCTTCTCGTAAACCTCTTCCAGTTCGTTCAGGTTATGTTTAAAAACGGTAAAAAGAATATCCGGTCGTTCTCCTAAACTTTTTGCTACTTCGATAGATTGCATTACAAAGTCGTAGCAAGCCACACCTCTGCCTGTATCATGCGTCTCTTTATGAACAGAATCCAAGGAAAAATGCAGCATATCCACTTTTCCTTTAAGCCGTTGTGCCAGCTTGGGGTAAAGCATGCCATTTGTTGTAAGGGTAGTAATAAAACCCATATCGTGTGCCATGCCCAGCATCTCATCAATCTGCCGATGCAACAAGGGCTCACCACCTGTAAAATCGATTACCTGTACGCCCAGCCGCTTCATATCCAGCAGGTTTTGCCGCACATCTTCTAGTGTAATGTAAGGCGAGGGCTTTTCCCAAATATCGCAGAATGAGCACTTTGCATTACAGCGGTAGGTAACATAGTAGTTGCAAAGTACAGGCTTCTTGGTTAAACGCATAGCTCTTTCAGGTTTCCAGCATCTAAATTATAAATAATGTCTGAGGAATACAGGCAAAATATGTTTTAAACGCAGGCTGTACAATTATGGGCAACTTAAACTGACTGTTATCTGCCAAACATGCTTTTTCGGAGGCTCACCCTTATAGCTAGTTTAGCAGAAAATTTTATTCTGAGATGCAGTAATTTACCTATACTTGCCACTGAACTTTAACAAAGACTATGGAAAACAACAGATTAAACATCTCTTCGGGTGCCGTATGGGAAGACCTTATCGGCTATAGCCGGGCTGTAAAAGCAGGGCCATTTATAGAAGTAGCAGGCACCACAGCAACCGAAGGGGACATTGTTATTGGAAAGGGTGATGCTTACGAACAGACAAAGTATATTCTGAAAAAAATAGAAAAAGCCTTGCAGGAGGCTGGTGCCACCCTACAACAGGTAATCAGAACCCGTATCTACGTAACCGATATCAGCCAGTGGGAAGCTGTTGGTCGTGCACATGGCGAGTTCTTTCACGCTATTAAACCAGCTTCCACATTAATAGAGGTTAAGGCACTCATTCATCCGGAGCAGTTAGTAGAGATAGAAGCAAGTGCCATTGTATGGCCTTAGCCGCGGCACCACAGCTAGTTACATACATGAGCTTATTGCACCCGATACACCACCTTATATAAATATTAAGATAAGTATATATTTAACGGTGGTTTGATTATTTTTAAATTCCTTTTAGTTAATTTTCGGCAACTAATCCCATTTTAGGTTACCAGGCATCGGGTTTCTGAAGCAACCTGATGCACAGGTGAAACCCTATATTTTTATTGTGGCGTATGAAAATATAACCTGGTACGTTATCAGACTTAAAAACTTAGCAAAATAAAACTGTTGAATTAAATTTATCCATTTATGAAATCTTTTCTTTTAACAATCCTGGCTGTCATTACACTACATATGTCAGCTCAAGCACAGTTCTCACTTGGTATCAAGGGAGGTGTAAGTTCTTCTAAAGTTTCCATTGATGGAACTGACAACACGTCTCAATACAGGGATCCACAAAACATTACCGGTTACCACGGTGGCCTCTTCGCCCGGATTCAGGTAGCCAGCATCTTTATTCAGCCCGAAGCACTGTTTGCGTCTTCAGGAGGTAAAATTACCTTTATGGATCAGACAACTGCCACTCCTACCAACTCAGAAGAAGAGTTTAAATTTTCCAGATTAGATGTTCCGGTTACAGTTGGTGTTAACTTACTGAATTTCTTTAGAGTGCAGGCTGGCCCGGTTGCCTCTATCATGCTGAATGAGTATGAAGGCACCGACAGAAGCCTTGAAAGCTACAAAAGCAAAACTGATTTTGGTTTACAGGCTGGTGTAGGTATAGATATTTCGAGCCTGACACTCGACCTGCGCTACGAGCGCATTAAGCGCAACTTCACCTCCTCTTTAAGTACTGATCCTTCTGTGTTAAACGAACAGTTTATCCTGAGCTTAGGCTATAAGTTTATAAAGTAATTTTAGCTAGCTAAAAAGGAAGAGGCGCTTTGCAAGACACATATGCAAAGCGCCTCTTCCTTTTATGTCAGGTTAAATAGTATCAGAACTTCCTCGATCTAATTCGCAATACGCTCCATTCATAATCAGCTCCGCACTAAGGCATGTACATTTGAGCTCCCGGGCCTATAGGCAACTCCAGCAATATCCAGATGATCAGCAGAATGGTCCAGCCAATAAAGAAGGCCACTGTGTATGGCAGCATGGTAGAAATAACCGTTCCGATACCTGCTTTTTTATCGTACCGTTGTATAAAGGCCACAATCAGTGCGAAATAAGACATCATAGGGGAAATAATGTTGGTCACGCTATCGCCTATACGGTAAGCTACCTGCGTAAACTCTGGTGTATACCCCAGCAGCATGAACATAGGGATAAAAACAGGCGCCATAATTGCCCATTTGGCCGAGGCACTACCCATTACCAGGTTAATGACAGCTGCCACCAGTATAAACATGATCATAAGCGGGATATCGCTCAACCCCATTGTTTTAAGCACATCTGCACCATTAATGGCTAATATCAGCCCCAGGTTTGTCCAGTTGAAATAAGCCACAAATTGCGCCGCAAAGAATACCAGCACAATATAAGAACCCAAGGTTTCCATTGATTTGGACATACCCCGCATCACATCACTGTCGTTTTTAATAGTTTTAGCTCCTATGCCGTATGCGATACCCGCAATGGCTGCAATCAGGAAAATGAAGGCAACTATACCCGACATAAAAGGCGAATGCAATATTTCCCCTGTTTCAGGATCGCGGAGATAGCCATTCTCAGGAATTAAACCACCCAACACAAAGGCCACCATAAGCAGCAGGGCAATGGTAGCGTAAAGCAATCCACGCTTTTCCTGCGCATTTAATCTATCAATACTTTGTGGCTTTTCATCGCCCTCATACTCTCCTAAGCGGGGCAGCACCACCTTTTCTGTTACCCAGGTACCTAAGGCTGCAATAATAAAGGTAGAGGCAAACATAAAGTAATAGTTGGCAGCAGGGTTTACGGTATACTCCGGGTCGATAATTCTGGCAGCTTCTGTAGATAAACCTGCTAAAAGCGGATCTACTGTACCAAGCAGCAAATTGGCACTATAGCCACCCGACACACCGGCAAAGGCAGCTGCCAGGCCACCCAGTGGATGACGACCCGCAGCCAGGAAGATAACGGCAGCCAAAGGCACCAGCAGCACATAGCCTACCTCACTGGCAGTATTGGAGATTACACCTGCAAACACAATTACAAAGGTGAGAAGGCGCTTCGGAGACGACAGCACCACCAGGCGCAGCACCGCACCAATCAGCCCTGTGCCCTCGGCTATACCTATACCTAATAAAGATACCAGCACTGTACCCAGCGGAGCAAAGGCTGTGAAATTAGTAACCATCCGGGTCAGGATCATGTGCAGACCCTCTGTTGATAAAAGGTTAACAGGTGTTACAACCTCTCCTGTACCCGGGTGTGTAACAGCCATATCGAACTGACTGGCTACCCAGGATAAAATAATAACAAGTAAGGCAAAACCAGCAAACAAAGTAGCCGGGTGTGGCAGGGCATTTCCGATTCGCTCAACTACCGATAAAAACTTGTCGATAGCAGATCTTTTCTTTTGTATTTGGCTCATAAAAATTAATTCGATAACAGCGGAAACCTGAGCAGCACTTAAGCTCAATTGTAGCTCCCTGCTATATTTAAGGTTCCGAATTTGTCTAAAAAAAAGCAGGCTAGCAAATTGTCGTTCAAAAAGGCTTAACTTCGCTTGCTACTATTCCAGATATCTTATGCTAAAACCACTCCGGCAGGGAGACAAAATTGCCATTATTTCAACAGCCCGAAAGATAGCACTTCCAGAACTAGAAGCTGCCGTTCAGACGTTTGAACAGTGGGGTTTAGAGGTGGTGCTGGGGAAAACCATTGGAGCCAGCTACAACCAATTTGCCGGAGACGATGCGCTGCGGCTAGAAGACCTGCAGCAAATGCTGGACAATCCCGCTATCAAAGGTATTGTTTGTGCAAGAGGCGGCTATGGCACCAGCCGCATTATAGATCAAGTCGACTTCAGCTCTTTTGTAAGCAATCCGAAGTGGATTGTAGGCTTCAGCGATGTAACCACCTTACATAGCCATGTGCATAATTTAGGCATAGAATCCATTCATGCCATTATGCCAGTCCTTTTTTCCAGAGAGGGGTCTGAGGCGGCAAAAGAGAGTTTGCGCCAGCTGCTCTTCGGTGAGGCAATTGCTTATACCGCGCCACCTCATGCTTTTAACCGCACAGGTAAGGCAAAGGGCAAAATAGTAGGAGGCAACTTATCCATGCTTCATACACTTGCAGCCACACGCTCCGACATAAGTACCCAGGGAAAGATATTATTCATAGAAGACCTGGATGAGTACCTTTACCACATCGACAGGATGCTGGTACACCTGGACAGAGCAGGTAAACTAGCCGGATTAGCCGGTCTGATAGTCGGCCACATGAGCGACATGCGCGATAATGCTATTCCTTTTGGCAAAGATGCTTATGAAATTATTGCCGAACATGCCGGCAAATATCATTTCCCGGTGTGCTTTAACTTTCCGGTAGGCCACGAGCCTCATAATATGGCCTTGGTTTGCGGCAGAGAAGCTATACTGCACGTACAGGAAGGTGAGGTAAGGCTACAGTATACCTGATTTTCAGGCTGCTTTGTCTATCCCTTTCTGCCTGACTGCCTCATAGTAATTACAAATGCTGTTCAGCACACATTGCTCACATTTCGGAGTGTACCAGGTGCAGATCCGTTGCCCATGCCAGAATAAATGCTTGTGAAAGTTAAACAACTCTACGGCATCATGGGGCAGCATGTCCAACAGAATTTTATGTGCTTTATCTGCGGTAACCTTTGCTCCTATGAGCCCTACCCGCTGGCTCACCCGGAAAACATGCGTATCTACAGGCAAAACCGGCTTTCTGAAGTTAAAGAGCAGCACAAGTGTTGCCGTTTTCAAGCCTACACCAGGCAGGCGTGTAAGCCAAACCATCGCCTCTTCCACCGGAAGCTCCTCCAGGAAATCAATATTAATCTCGCCCCGTTCTTCTTTTATTATTTTAAGTGTTTGCTGTATCTGCGGGGCTTTCTGACCAGGATAACGTGTTGTAGAGATAGCATCTGCCAGCTCCTCTACAGAAGCCGCCATAACACCTTCCCAATCGCCGAAACGCTCCAACATGGTATAGTATGCCTTTTCTTCGTCAGCATGGTTTGTACGGTGCGAAAGCATGGTTGAAATAAGCTCATGCAAAGGTGTGCGTCGGCTCTTTTGAAGGCTTAATCTTTTATATGCATTATTCAGCAACGCATGTGTCTCTTCTGTTTTCTCGCTGGCAGATAATCCCTGGGTATTCATAGTAAACCATATTATACCTGTTTCTTTACGAGTACAGATTTATTGCGTTAATGAACCTGATAAAATACGCCTATACAGCAGCAAGCATACATTGTGTATTCGGTTAGTATATAAGAGGAGCAGCAGCAGCAAATTTTCGGCTAAAACAAAACCATTCCCCCGAACTAACGCTATTGTAGTAGGAGCCATGTAAAATTATAAAAACAGGACAGGCAGCTTCTGCAATGGTTTATAATCGCTTTGGCAAGCTATACATACATTTTACCGGATTAAAAGTAGAACTATGCAAATTAAGTTTTTGGGTACAGGGGGTGCCTTTGATGCAGAATACCGAAACTCTGCTGCACTTTTAGAGTTCAGAGGGAAAAATATTTTGATTGATTGTGGCTTTTCTGTTTTTGCCACACTCATAGAAAAAAGCCTTATCCACAGAGTAGACTATATTTTGCTCACACATTTGCATAACGACCACTGCGGAAGCCTGGCAAACCTGCTGCTCTATAAAAACATCATCGAAAAAAGTGAAAAGCCCGTTATCATATATCCTTCTGAACAGTTCAAGATGCAAATCCGGCAATTCTTGGATATACAGGTGAAGGATACAGATAAATATGTAGAGTTTCTTCCGTTAGAGCAGGTAGAAGGTATTAATTGCATCGATACCTTTGGCTTACACTCAGAAGGTTTTCAGTCTTACGCCTATATTTTCGAAGAAGAGGATTCCCGCATCGCCTACTCCGGCGACTTAGGTAAACCGGAGGCTTTATTTGAAAAGCTGGATAAGCTCCCGCCTATGTATACCTGCGTTTTTCATGATATTACCTTTAATCCGGAAAATACAGGCCATACGTATTACAAGAAGCTGTTCCCTTACCTGATTAACTGCGAAATGTTTGGCTACCACTGCGACCCCTCCTTAAATCCACTTGATAATCCTATCAGGCTGGTGTTTTACCAGAAAGAGTTGCTGGCTTAGCGCGGCAGCAAAAGTTCAGATTCAAATGCATCTTATAACCTTAAACATGTGTAATAGTTTAAGGTTTATGCTTATGATAAACTTTGCTTACGATGCTTTATGACACTTACAGTGCAAACAGAATCAAACAGTAAAACGCCTTTTCTTCATAAACCCTTACACCTTGTATATGCAGCTGTTTTTGCTAGCTTCTGGGTGTATACCGGCCTTACCACGCCAGACATGACCAACTGGTTACTGGAAAATACACTAACACTTTCTATGGTTATTTTTCTGGTGGCCTTTTATAATATCTTTCGCTTCTCCGATACCAGCTATACTTTATTGTTCCTTTTCCTGCTTCTCCATGTTTATGGCAGCCAGTATCAGTATGCCGAGAATCCTTTTGGCAACTGGCTGCAGGAAAGCTATGATTTTTCACGAAACCACTACGACCGCCTGGTGCACTTTGGCTTTGGTTTGCTGCTGGCTTACCCCTTGCACGAGCTGCTGGCATTTGAATTTAAAGTCAGGAAGTTTCTGAGCTACCTGATGCCAATAGAAATTATACTATCGCTTAGCGCACTGTATGAAATAGTTGAATGGGTAGTGGCTGATTTGGTATTCCAGAATGCCGAACAGGGAATGACTTATTTAGGCGCACAAGGGGATGTTTGGGATGCGCAGAAAGACATGGCTCTTGCTTTGATGGGCGCCACAATTACCATGGCAGTTGCTTTAGCACTACGCAGGCACAGGAAACACAACAGATAATATCAAAGTTATTCTCACAGCTCAATAAAAAATCCAGCTGCACTATTTGTACAGCTGGATTTGATTTATTAAAGAGTGTATAACTCAGATCTTATTTCAGTTCGCCACGCTCTGCAGCTTCTTTCATTTTCTCATTTGCAAAGATGGCAACCTCTACACGGCGGTTTTGCTGGCGACCTTCTGCTGTGCTGTTATCAGCCACAGGCTGGTCGAACGCATATCCTTTAGTTTGCATACGGCTACGGGCAACACCTTGAGCAGCAGCATAACTAGCCACAGATTCAGCTCGTTGCTCTGACAAACGCTGGTTCAGGTCACGGCCACCTGTGTTATCAGTATGTCCTTCAATCAGGATATTAGTGTCAGGGTATTTCTTTAATGTTTCAGCCAGCTTTCTGATTTCAGCCTGTGCATTTGGCTGAAGCTGAGAAGAGTTTGTCTGGAAAAGGATACCAGAGTCGAAGGTAACTTTAATACCCTCGCCTACGCGCTCTACTTCAGCACTCTCCAGATCACGCTCAAGCTCCTCTGCCTGCTTGTCCATGTGGCGCCCGATAATAGCACCAGCACTACCACCCACTGCGGCACCGATTATGGCACCAGCGGCTGTGTTACCTACTCTGTTACCAATCACACCACCTATCACACCACCGGCACCGGCACCAATAGCGCCACCTCTGGTTGTTTTGTTCGAATTACGAATTGCGTTACAAGATGAGAAAAGCATGCCTATAGTGGCAAGCATCACAAAATACATTTTCAGGTTTTTCATATTCTTCATAGTTAATTTAATTATCGATGAGCTTCAGATTATGTGAGTAATACTACTTAGCTTAAAATTAGTTTTCACACATATCAATTAATTTTTTATTCGCTCGGCGTTTGGCAATATTGCCTTAAAAGTATAGGATAAACATTATATTAGTAATACATCATACTTTAACGGACACGCCTCTGAGCGGGTTTTTAAACCATTTTTTATTCTTATCCATTCTTTAATAAGTATAATGAGCTGTACAATAAAAAAGCCCGCCAGATAACTGGCAGGCTCTCTTTTCATACAATAATATACGCTGATTTAAATTATTTCAGCTCACCACGTTCAGCGGCTTGTTTCAGTTGCTCATTAGCTACAATGATAATTTCTACCCGACGGTTTTTCTGACGACCTTCGGCAGTTGTGTTATCTGCAATTGGCTGGTCGTAGCTATAACCTTTAGACTGCAAGCGGCTTGACTCCACACCTAAGCTACGGGCAAAAGCTGCCACAGACTCTGCACGGCGCTCTGAAAGGCGTTGGTTCAGATCGTAGCTACCAGTATTATCGGTATGTCCTTCTATGATTACGTTCGTACCCTGATACTCTTTTAAGGTACGTGCTAACTTCTCAATGTCTTTTTTTGCATTTGCGCTCAGATCGGCAGAGTTAACAGCGAACAGAATACCTGAATCGAAATTAACGCGGATGCCCTCACCAACACGCTCTACTGTAGCATTCTCCATGCTCTTTTCAAGCTCCTCGGCCTGTTTATCCATTCTGCGCCCGATAACAGCACCCGTTGCACCACCTACAGCGGCACCAATAATAGCGCCAGCAGCTGTGTTACCCATTCTGTTACCAATAATACCGCCTAATACAGCACCGCCACCTGCACCAATCACACCACCTTTAGTAGTTTTGTTCATGCCGGAACCGCCATTGCCGGCAGTTGATGTGTCAGTACCGTTTCCGGCAGCCGGGCGTAAAGACTGGCAAGAAGTTGCTAACATAACTACTGCCAATAAAAGGGTGAAAGAAAGTCTAACGAGTTTCATAAAGTTGATTTTAGTTTTCCAGTTTTATTATAGTAGCAAACTGTTTTGTTTGCCTTTCTATTGTGTCCTATTACAATACTGATGCCAAATTTAGTAAACAGTTGTGCTCAGTATGCTCAAAGCTCGCCTTTCAGGCAGCAAAACATCTTATTCTGTTGATTCTGAAGAGTATTTTTTTGTAGTTGGTGAAGCTGGTAAGTAAAAGCTATACTTTAGATTGATAGAGTGGCTGCAGAATACGCTAAAGCAAAAAGGGCCTGCTGAAAACAACAGGCCCCTTTTGCTTTAATTAAGCTTTATTTAAGAAGCTTTTGCCGTCTTCTCTTCATTTGCTTCAACAGAACGAGGGGCTTCTTTTGCTTCAGGCATAATCATCAGCAAAAGATCACTCAGTTTTTGCTTCAGCTCTTTACGATCAACTATAAAGTCGAGGAAACCGTGCTCCAGTACAAATTCTGCACTCTGAAATCCTTTAGGAAGGTCTTTACCTATAGTTTCTTTGATAACTCTGGGGCCTGCAAAACCGATAAGGGCACCAGGCTCTGCAATGTTAAAATCACCCAGCATAGCATAAGAAGCCGTTACACCTCCTGTCGTCGGATCGGTCAGCAGGGAGATATAAGGCAGTTTCTCTTCTGCAAGCAAGGCAAGCTTGGCAGAGGTTTTAGCCATTTGCATCAGCGAGAAACCAGCTTCCATCATGCGTGCTCCCCCTGATTTGGAAATCATCATGAAAGGCTTTCTGTTCTGGCGGGCATGGTCTATGGCACGGGCAATTTTCTCACCTACCACAGATCCCATCGATCCGCCTATGTAGGCAAAATCCATACAGGCGATAACAAGATCCTGCCCGTTAATCTTTCCGTAAGCTGTGCGCACAGCGTCTTTTAAACCTGTTGCTTTTTGTGTTGCAACAACACGTTGCGGATAGGGCTTGGAATCCACAAACTCCAGTGGGTCAGAAGATGTCATGTTCTCATCCAGCTCTACAAACTGGTTATCGTCGAACAGAATGCTGAAATACTCTGCAGAACCAATACGGTCGTGGTGGTTGCATTGTACGCAAGTTGCTAAGTTCTTGCGGTGCTCTGCCATGCTGGTAACAGCTTTACAATTAGGGCACTTGTACCACAAACCATCGGGTGTTTCTTTCTTCTCTTCTGTCGGTGTGTGTATCCCTTTTTCTACTCTTTTAAACCAAGGCATCATAAGTTATAAGATATAGTGCTTTTGCACTTTTTAGATATATGCTGTTCAATAAAACCTGGCGCCGAAGCAAATTAAATCAATTGCAGTATCCGGCCTTTACTAATAGCCTTTCTTTAAAGCAAAGCCCTGATCTGTAAATCACTGGCAATCAACAATTATTTGTAGCAACAGTTTAAAACCTGCTGTTTTTCTGTTTCAGCATCTCCTGCAAAGGAAATAAATTTCCGGCTTCTACAGAGGCTACCTGCAAAGCGGGCTGTAAAATTATTTAATTTTAACGAGTTTAACTATAGCTTATGCCAATGTTATTTCTTTTGACAGATAAACATCCTGCACCATGTTCAGAAGTTCTATTCCTGCTTTAAAATCCCGCTGAAATGCCCGTCGGCCTAATATCAGCCCCATACCACCGGCACGTTTATTTATAACAGCGGTGCGCACTGCCTCCTCCAGGTCTGTTTCACCCTGTGATGCTCCACCGGAATTGATAAGGCCGGCACGCCCCATATAGCAGTTCGCCACCTGGTAACGGCATAAATCTATAGGATGATCTGTGCTAAGCGCTGTATACATTCTCTCGTCTGATTTGGAAAAGTTGATTGCGGTAAATCCACCATTGCTCTCAGGTAGCTTTTGCTTGATGATGTCTGCCTGTATGGTAACGCCAATATGATTGGCCTGCCCTGTTATATCTGCAGCTGTATGATAATCTTTCCCATCCTTTTTAAAGGCACTATTGCGGGTGTAGCACCACAGAATGGTAGCAAGCCCCAGCTCATGCGCTCTTTCAAAAGCTGCCGATACTTCCATTATCTGCCGGGTAGATTCTTCAGATCCAAAATAAATAGTGGCTCCCACGGCCGTCGCACCTAAATTCCAGGCATCATCTACCGAGCCAAACATAATCTGATCATACTTGGTCGGATATGTCAGAAGCTCATTGTGGTTGATCTTTACAATAAATGAAATTTTATGCGCATATTTTCTGGACAGCATTGCCAAACCACCAAAAGTAGTGGCAACGGCATTACAACCACCTTCTATGGCCAGTTTCAGAATGTTTTCGGGATCGAAGTAGATAGGATTAGAGGCAAACGATGCACCGGCTGTATGCTCTATGCCTTGGTCTACAGGCAGAATAGAAATGTAGCCTGTGCCACCTAACCTGCCATGGCTGTATAACTGCTGCAGGTTTCGCAATACCTGCGGATTACGGTTGGAATTAACAAAGATCCGGTCTACAAAATCAGGCCCTGGTATATGCAGTACATCTTTGGAAAAGGTTTTACTTTCATGCTGCAACAGGCTGTCCGCATCAGATCCTAACAGCGAAATAATTTTGTCGTAAGCCATAAGAGAAGTTATTTGTGGTGGTTTAACTTTTATCCTTTCTGAACATAATGAGATTGTGAAGGTTACAGGCAATCAGCAACTTCTGAATACTCTCTTACTGTTAAAAGGTTGTTCTTTATCAGCAGCTTGTGCTGTTCAGATCTGTCAGGCGCCGCTTCCTGTGGATTTAGTATCTAAATCCGGAATACTCCGTTAATTTCTATAGTATCAACTTAAACTTAAACGGATGACAAGCATACCTATAAATAAACTTACGCTAAGCTTCATTGTTATGCTGATTGGCATAATGAGTTGCTCCCCATCGACACAATTAACAGGCTCCTGGAAAAGCCCGGAAGCTACTCAGAAACACTACGGGAAAGTAATTGTGGCTGCCCTTACAGATAATGTGCGGGCAAGGCAAACTGTTGAGAATGACTTACAGGCACAGCTGGCGGAACGAGGTATATCCGCCACAAAGAGTATCGACATTTTCCCGCCTGCTCTGATGCGTGATAGCGGCTCAAATGCTGATGGCCTGCTTCAGAAAATACAGGGAGATGGCTACGATGCTATTTTAACCGCCGCACTAGTAGATGAAGAAACTGAAACGCGCTATGTTCCGGGCAACCAGGGGTATGCCCCTATGCGATTTGGCTGGTATGGCAGCTTCAGGGGCTATTACGCTAACTGGGCTCCAACCTTCTATGATCCGGGCTACTATAGAGAAGACAAAGTGTACTTTCTGGAATCTAACCTGTACGATGCCGAAAACGACAGGCTTTTATGGTCGGCCCAATCCAGATCGTACAACCCCGGCAACCTGGAGCGTTTTTCCAGAAAATTTGCGGAATTAACTGTTACCACAATGCGGGAACAGGACTTGATAGACTAAGGCCACAGTAAAATATAGATGACAAGCGGCTGCCTTGCAAGGCGGCCGCTTGTCGTTTAAGGCATAGCCTGCTTTTGCTGGTGCAGCATATGAGCCACCTCCTGCAGCAGATGCGAGTGACCTGTTTTAAGTGTATACAGCTTACCATTTTTAAGAGACTTCATAAACACGCCTACTCTTTTAGCGGCTATTACCTGGTCGTATTCTCCCAGAAACATGGCAACCGGAATATTATACGTGTTTAAAAGGTATACAATATGTCGTATATCAAAGCTGAGCTCTCTTAGCCCTACCCAGCTGCGGTACACGCGCAGTCTTTTAGGTGTGCTGTCCATCTGGTTTCTGGCGAAACGCACCAACCCTTTCTGCACAAGCTTGTACTTCCGGAGCACTCTAAGTAGCTTAAAAAATGGTTCTGGCTGTACTACAGTGCGCTTGAACAGTTGCTGCATCCAGCCTGGGTAGGTGGCAATATTGTACCAGAAGCTGGTTTGTATGCCGTCCGGCGCTATCAGAAAAGTCTCCTGCATCCGTTCCGGAAATTTTTCTATCAGCGTAAGGGCAAATTTACCGCCCATGCTAAAGCCCATAACTGAAAACTTAGCTATATGCTCACTGGTTAAAAACTGCCTTATAATTTCCTCCAGCACCTCTTTGGTTAGGGGAGTATGCACTTTGTGTAGCCGGCTGTTGCCATGGAAGAAAAGATCGAAGGCGTATATCGTATATTCTTCCCCTAATGCCTGCTCCATGGGCCGATAGTACGTGCTGCTCTGCCCATACCCATGGAAGGCCAGCAGAATTTTGCTTCCCCGGCCTATCACCTGGTAGTATAGTTTACTTTTCTGATGATGTACGTAGGGCATTGAAGCGGTTTAACTATGTTTAATAATCAGCTCGGCTTTGAATTATTCGGCATACATACTATTAAGTTGCATTACTCTCCTTATAGTCAAAAAGGAAGCTTTGGCTACTAAAGTTTAGATACGCCGCCAGAAACAACAAACTTCATCACCTCGCTGCTTGGCAGATCAAGGTAAACTACATTTTTGGCTGGCACCAGGAAGAGTTCTCCAGAGAAATTATACGAGTGCGGGAAGTAAACTGCAACCTTATCTTCTAAATGAATGCTGGTTAGCTGATCCTGTGTCAGGAAGCCGAGTTTGTAGTTATCGGTCTCTTCGCTCATCTTTACCATCACAGGGCGGTTAAACTTTTGATTATCTCCTACAAAGGCATCAAACAGGTCTTTTATGCTGGAGTAGACAATGCCAATGAGCGGTACTTTATGAAACACCCTCTCGGTAAGCACCAGAAAAGGCTTTACCAGGAAAGAAGAGCTTAAGAACCCGACAATGGTAAGCATTATAACCATGAGCAGAATACCCAAGCCGGGCACGCCCAGGTCGAACATGGTATCCAGCCAATCTATAATGGCTACCACAATCCAAATTGTAATGGTAATAGGAGCTATAATAAGCAGACCATTGATAAAATAGCTGAATAAGCGCTTCATGTTGGAGGTTAAGAAAAAGGCCCTGCAATTGCAGGGCCTAAATTAGTAAAATCATTTATATTATGTTAGCACATATATCATGCCACAGCAGCATCTAAAGCATTAATTCTGGCAGCTACTTGCTGCATAAGCCACATAGGCGTAGAAGTAGCACCGCATATACCCACTGAAGCGGCCTGCGCAAACCACTCTTCCTCCAGCTCTTCTTCATTTTCTACAAAAAAGCTGTTCGGGTTGTGTTGCTTGCAAACACTGAACAAAGCTTTGCCATTAGAGCTTTTCTTGCCGCTTACAAATATAATTACATCGTGCTCTACCGAAAACTTGGCCAGTTGAGGCTCCCTGTTCGATACCTGGCGGCAAATACTGTCATTAGCGTCAAATTCCGGCACCACCCCTCCCTGATTCGCCTCTTTCAAACGCTCTTCTATCAGCGATTTGATATGGTAAAATCCTTTGGTGCTCTTGGTGGTCTGGCTAAACAAGGTAACTGGCCGGGAGAAGTCTATCTTATCCAGATCTTCCTCTGTTGTAACGATAATGGCCTCATCGCCTGTCTGCCCAACCAAACCAATAACCTCGGCATGCCCAACCTGGCCGTAAATCACGATTTGTCCGTTGTCTTTTTTATTAGAATCGTAGGCATGCTTTACACGGTTCTGCAGCTTCAGCACTACCGGACAAGAGGCATCTATCAGTTCAATATTATTCTCTAGAGCAGTTTTATAGGTTTCAGGCGGTTCTCCGTGTGCTCTGATTAGCACTTTGCAATCGCGCAGGTTTTTAAGTTGCTCACGATCTATGATCCGAAGGCCTTTCTCATAAAGCCGCTTTACCTCCATGCTGTTGTGTACTATATCGCCCAGGCAGTAAAGCTCCTCACAGGTTTCCATTTCATCCTCTGCCATCTGAATAGCAAACTCAACGCCAAAACAATAGCCTGAGTTTTTGTCTATGGTTACGTTCATATTTTTCGTTAACCTCTTTCTTCAACAGATTGCTCTGTATTTATAATAGTGGATGCCACTGTATTTAAAACAAACTCCACCTGCTCATCAATGGTCATGTGAGATGTATCGAGCAGATGTGCATCTTCGGCCTGGCGCAGCGGGCTTTCCTCTCTGGTAGAGTCGATCAGGTCGCGTTTTTGCAGGTTCTCCCTGATCTCATTTAAATTCACCAGTTGTTTTTTATCCAACAGCTCCTGCTGACGGCGCATGGCACGCGTTTCTACATCGGCACTCATAAAGATCTTTACTTCCGCATCCGGAAAAACAGCGGTGCCTATATCGCGCCCATCCATAACAACACCGCGCTTCTTGCCCATTTTCTGTTGCTGTGCCACCATAGCGCGGCGCACCTCCTTTACAACGCTCACCTCGCTTACCTGGTTCGAGATATACATCTTCCGGATTTCGTCCTCTACATTTAACCCGTTTAAGAACACTTCGTTTCTTTTTGATTTAGGGTTATAATGAAAGGTGATGTCGATATTATCGAGTGCATCCCGAACCTCTTTCGGATTGGTTAATGAAACATGTTGCTGAAGAAAATACAGGGTAACCGCTCTGTACATGGCTCCTGTGTCTATATATGCATATCCAAGTTCTGCAGCCACCAGCTTTGCAGTAGTACTTTTACCGCATGAGGAGTAGCCGTCGATAGCGATCACGATCTTCTTCATAATAAGTAAATAGGAAATTAATTAGAATCGCAAGGGCAAGGAGTTTTGCCGCGTTTGCTCTTCTTCATGTAAGCTGCCGTCTTTTTTTGCTGAGGTGTTTTAGCGGTACAACCGGCTAAAGAGCCAGCCGATAAAAAACTTGCCAATACCAAATATGAAATTATCTTTCTCAAAACGACTAAATTTGATGCAAATATAAATTAATTTACGGGTAAGAGCTCCACATCCGGGCGATTTATCATAACAAACCACCATAAAGTATGCAGACAGACTTTGCCGTTAGTGGCCGCATCATCGATATCCACAACCAGGAAATCTTTGAAGGTACGGTTCAAGTTTCAAACGGAAGGATAAAAAAAATAGTTCGTGAGGCTACCGATGCTACTCATTATATTTTACCGGGCTTTGTAGATGCCCACGTGCATGTAGAAAGCTCTATGCTGGTGCCAAGAGAATTTGCCAGGCTGGCTGTGGTACACGGTACGGTGGCTACCGTTTCCGACCCGCACGAAATCGGGAATGTGCTTGGCCTGAAAGGCGTTGAGTATATGGTAGAGAACGGCAAAGAAGTGCCTTTTAAGTTTTACTTCGGCGCCCCTTCCTGTGTGCCGGCCACACCTTTCGAGACTGCAGGTGCTGAAATTACCGCAGCCGATATAGAGCAGCTTTTTAAGCGCGACGAAATAAAGTACCTGGCCGAGATGATGAACTGGCCCGGAGCACTCAACCGCGATCCTTCTGTAATGGAGAAAATAGAACTGGCCAGGCGGTATAACAAAGCTGTAGACGGGCATGCACCAGGTTTACGCGGCGAGCAGGCTGCCCAGTATGCCTCCGCTGGCATCACCACCGACCACGAATGCTTTACAGCAGACGAGGCACTGGACAAGCTGGCAGCAGGCATGAAAATTTTGATACGCGAGGGAAGTGCCGCTAAAAACTTTGAAGCACTCATCGGCTTACTTCCTTTGTACCCGAATGAAATGATGTTCTGTTCCGACGATAAACACCCCGATAACCTGGTGGAGGGGCATATTAATTTGCTGGTAAAGCGTGCCTTAAGCAAAGGCCATAACCTGTTCCAGGTGTTGCAGGCGGCATGCGTTAACCCTGTGCAGCACTACAAACTGGAAGTGGGCTTACTGCGTGAAAATGATGCTGCTGATTTTATCCTGGCTGATAATCTGGATAACTTTAATGTACAGGCTACTTACATTAACGGCGAGTTAGTAGCTGCAAATGGCGCTACCAGAATTGCATTCGGCCATAGCGAAGAAATTAACAACTTTCACACAGCGCCTAAACAGCCTGCACAGTTTCAGGTTTTAGCAGAAGAAGCAAACAGGATAAGGGTAATAGAAGCATTTGACGGGCAACTGATTACCAAAGAAGCCTGGGCAGCGCCAAAGGTAGAGAGCGGCAATATTGTGTCGGACACGTTGCAGGACGTATTAAAGATAACGGTAGTTAACCGCTACCAGAACACAGCCCCTGCCGTTGCTTTTATAAAGAATACAGGGCTACAGCGTGGAGCTATTGCCTCCTCCGTAGGGCACGACTCCCATAATATTATTGCTGTTGGTGTAGATGATGAAAGTATCGCCAGGGCAGTAAACCTGATTATTGAAGCCAAAGGAGGTGTATCGGCTATTGACGGAGAACAGGAACAACTGCTGCCCTTACCCGTAGCAGGCATTATGTCGGCTGCAGATGGCTATAAAGTTGCAGAAGCTTATTCTGCCATTGATAAAATGAGTAAGGAAATGGGCAGCAAACTGGTTTCGCCATTCATGACACTCTCATTCATGGCTCTTCTGGTGATTCCATCTCTCAAGCTAAGCGATAAAGGCTTGTTTAACGGTGATACGTTTGAGTTCGTACCAGTATATTAATGTGCTAATTAGTTAATGTGTTAATTTGCTAATGTGGAAATCTAGAAATTTATGAACGAGAAGATAACGTTCAAGTGGTAGCTACTTCTTTAGACTTTAAGAAAACACTATACCTTTTTGAAGCCATTAGGAATGATAAAGAATATATAAAAAAGATGGTCCCAATTTTCTAATCATCAATATTTCAATTTTTACATCTTCCTATCTCCACATTAGCACATTAACTCATTAGCACATTAACTCATTAATAATCTTTTGGAAGGAATCCTGATATTTCTGGTAGGTATAATAGTAAGCGCTTTCGGTACGATCATCGGGTTTGGAGGGGGCGTATTTATGGTACCTATTCTGATTATCTTTTTCCGGTTTAACATTGAAACGGCCATTGGCACTACTATGTCGGCTATGGTACCGGGAGCTATAGTGGCATCTTTGTTTAATTTCCGCGACAAAAGCATCGATTATCTAGTGGGTACGCTTATCCAGCTTCCGGCTGTGGCTGGGACCATAGTAGGTGCTTTCCTGGTTGCCTCCCTGCCGGTATCGGAACTACAATTAGCTTTTGCGCTCTTTGTGCTTGCAGTAGGCATCTATATGTTTTCTTCCAGAAGCCAGAAAGTAAGGGTGCGCCATACAGGCATTATGTACCGGATGCGGCGTGCTCCCACTTCCTTTATCAGGAAAAACAAAGCCAAGCAGATGGCTTACCGTCTTAATGCCGGGTTGGTAACTATTTTCGGATTTGGATCGGGCGTTATGGCCGGGCTGTTTGGCATTGGAGGCGGGTTCATTCAAACTCCTATCATGATCAAGCTCTTCCGAATCCCTTACCAGATTGCCACTTCAACTTCTCTTTTTATATTGGTTATTACCAGTTGTACGGGACTGTTGAGCCACTACCTGCTCGGCAATGTGCACTGGAATCGTAGCCTGCCTTTGATTGCTGGCTTTGCTTTAGGGGCACTGGCAGGTAACCTTTTTAAGAAGAACAGACCTCCCATTCAGAATATCGAAAAACTGATCGGGATAGGTTTGTTTCTGGCAGGTATAGGTGTTATCCTGAACCTGATTATAAAAGCTAACTTCGGTTTCTCTTTCTGATTGCCGTTCAAGCGCACCAGGCATGCTGTATAAATGAAAGAGAGCAGGCGTAAAGCTTCTGCCTCACTACCTGCTCTCTTCTGATAGCCTCCCTCTGTTCGATTATGCTTCTTCTGGTTTATCTTTAAAGTATTTATCCAGCAGCGCACTTACTTTCTCAACCGTAAGCGGCTTTGTTATATACTCGGCTACATACTTTTTGGCACTCTCTGTATCCTGCGGGTGCGTAGAAGTGGTAAGCACTGTCATAATAATCCTGCTGCGGAATTCCTTGCCTAACCTTTCATACAAATCAAGCATTTCAAACCCGTCCATTACAGGCATATTGATATCCAGAAATATTAGTTCCGGCTGAAAATATTCTTTACTGGTACGCTCGTAATTATTATTACTTACATTGTATAAGTAATCGAAAGCCTGCTTACCATTCACGAAAGTGCGTATATTATCTGTCACCTGCATCCTGTCGAGCAGGCGCTGGTTTAGAAAATTAGTAGTATCATCATCATCAATGAGTAATACACCCGTTAGTTTTTTCATTCTGATAATTTAGCTCAAATTCTTCCTGATGTTTACACGGAAAAAGACTGATGAAGTTTAACCTTAGTTTAATTTAAACTTCACATTGCAGTAACTTGAAAAACAGATTGCAAGATCCCTGCATATGATGTATTCCGTTGCTAAACGCACTGCTACTTTGTGTCGTGTATACCTTCACATGTACACCTATTTCTTAGCGGCTAATTGCAAAACTAGATAATCTTAGGCAATAATGGTATACTTAATTTAAAACTGGTAGTCTGGCAGCTACACGAAAAGTGCAATAATCATCTTCAATATACAAGAAAAACCTTTTTTTAACTATAAGTGCAAATCTTAAGAAAATAAAAAAAGTAATTATTAATAAACAAAAAAGAAGCCCAAACTGAGTTTAGGCTTCTTTAAATACCAGGCTCGTTTTAAGCTTAGTCTATATATCCCTGCGATCGCATCCAGTCGTCGTTATAGATTTTGGCCAGATAACGGGTGCCATGGTCAGGTAACAGCACTACCAGCACATCCTTCTCCGTAAGATGTTCTTTGGCGTATTCCAACGCTCCGTACACAGCTGTCCCGGCAGACCAGCCCACGAACAAACCTTCTTCTTTCGCCAGCCTCCTGGTCATTAAAGCGCCATCTTTATCAGTTACTTTAATGAACTGGTCTATCAGGTCGAAGTCTACGTTCTTCGGCAGGATATCTTCACCTATACCTTCTGTGGCATACGGATAAATTTCTTTCTCATCGAAAATGCCTGTTTCTTTATACTTCTTAAAGACAGAGCCATAGGTATCAATACCAACAGTAATCAGGCCTGGGTTCTGCTCCTTCAGGTATTTGGAAATACCCGATACCGTTCCGCCTGTTCCTACACCTGTCACAAAATGAGTTATCTGACCTGCTGTCTGCTCCCATATCTCAGGACCGGTACTTTCGTAGTGGGCTGCCGTGTTTGACAAGTTGTCGTATTGGTTCGGGTAAAATGAATTAGGGATTTCTTCGTTCAGGCGTTTTGCCACAGAATAGTAAGAATCAGGGTGTGTCGGCGCTACATTGGTAGGGCAAACCATGACCTCGGCCCCTACCGATTTCAGTATATTTATCTTCTCCTGGCTCTGCTTATCCGACATCGTAAAAATACACCTGTAGCCTTTGGCAATTGCTGCCAGGGCAAGCCCCATACCAGTATTACCGGATGTCCCTTCTATAATGGTGCCTCCCGGTTTAAGTATGCCCGCTTTCTCAGCATCTTCAATCATTCTGATAGCCATACGATCTTTAACCGAGTTTCCAGGGTTAAAGTATTCTACTTTAGCCAATACCGTAGCTTTAACGCCTTCTGTCACTTTGTTTAATTTAACTAAAGGCGTGTTACCGATTGCTTCGGTTATACTGTTAAGATACTTCATCTGAATGCTTGTTGTGGTCGCGTGCAAAGGTATAAAATTTAAATTGTTATTAATGACTGGCTACTCGCTTATCAGCTTTTACGCAAGAGCGGTGTAATTATCAATTTAAACAACCATTTATAATTGAGTGTAGTTCCTAATGAGAGGCTACATAAGATGCAAGTATTTTTTTGCATGCCCCACAAAAAAGCCTATTTTTGCACAACCTTATAGTTAGACCGTCTATACATCAACTAAATAAGATACACATGAGTGTTTTAGTAAATAAAGATTCTAAAGTGATCGTGCAGGGCTTCACTGGTACTGAAGGTTCTTTCCACGCACAGCAAATGATTGAGTACGGCACAAACGTAGTAGGTGGCGTAACTCCGGGTAAAGGAGGTTCTACTCACTTAGACCGTCCTGTTTTTAACACAGTTGCTGATGCTGTTAAAGAGACTGGCGCTGATGTAACTATCATCTTCGTTCCACCAGCTTTCGCTGCCGATGCCATTATGGAAGCTGCTGATGCCGGCATAAAAGTGATAGTGGCTATTACAGAAGGTATTCCTGTAAAAGACATGGTACAGGCGAAGAACTACCTTAAAAATAAAGCTGTAACGCTGATTGGTCCTAACTGCCCGGGTGTCATTACGCCAGGTGAAGCGAAAGTTGGTATCATGCCAGGCTTCGTTTTCAAACCAGGCCGCATTGGCATCGTTTCTAAATCTGGTACGCTTACTTATGAAGCTGCCGACCAAATTGTAAAAGCTGGCTTAGGCATTTCTACTGCAATAGGTATCGGTGGTGACCCGATTATCGGAACTCCTACTAAGAATGCAGTAGAACTGTTGATGGAAGACCCTGAAACAGATGCAATAGTAATGATCGGTGAGATTGGTGGTAACTACGAAGCAATGGCTTCTAAATACATCCAGGAAACTGGCAACAAGAAACCAGTAGTAGGTTTTATAGCCGGACAAACTGCTCCTGCTGGTCGTCGTATGGGCCATGCTGGTGCTATTGTGGGTGGTGCTGACGATACAGCTGCTGCTAAAATGAAAATCATGCGTGAGTGTGGCATTAACGTAGTAGAGTCTCCGGCTGAAATCGGCGACGCGATGGTAAAGGCTTTACAGGAAGCTGGTATTTCTGCGTAAGCAGGGCTCACATTTATAATAAACAGCGGCGGGCTACCTGGATCAGGTAGCCCGCCGCTGTTTTATGGGCAGAAACTTGTTTACAGGAGACGCAACTCAAGATTTTCATCCTGTTATTTTCAGTTGCTTTCTATTTTATCTCCACAACCGCTTCTTTCTCCCGTTCCCTCACTTGCTTGGGCAGGGCAGCCACAATTTCTTTATGCAGTGCCTCGATCAGCTTCTTTTTAAGGAAGCTGCGGTGCACCACCAGGCTAACCTCCCGTAGTGGCTGCGGCTCTTCAAATATCCGCACCAACTGGCGCTTGTCTTCCGGCATATCCAGTACCGATAGCTCAGGCAGCAGCGTGTACCCATGTTGTGTTTCCACAATCCTTTTAAGTGTTTCCAACGAACCGCTCTTATAGTCGAAATGCCCGCCAGAGGCAGCGATAGAATTAACGCCCCGGTTGCAGATATTGAGCACCTGGCTCCTGAAACAATGGCCTTCGTTCAGCACCCACATCTCATCCAGGCTCAAATCCTGGGGAGAGATTGTATTCCTGTTTGCCAGCGGATGCTCCGGGTGTACATAAGCCACAAAACTTTCGTAGAACATCGGGAGCTCTTTAATACTTTTATC
Source organism: Pontibacter sp. SGAir0037 (assembly GCF_005491705.1). Taxonomy (NCBI): domain Bacteria; kingdom Pseudomonadati; phylum Bacteroidota; class Cytophagia; order Cytophagales; family Hymenobacteraceae; genus Pontibacter; species Pontibacter sp. SGAir0037. The sequence goes on from NZ_CP028092.1 coordinate 3,649,854, forward strand.
CTCCAAAGGTGTTACCAGCAGCCCTACATCCAGCAGTTCATGGTTCAGCTTTTCTACAATCTGGTTGGTAAGCATCTCCTGCACCACAACCCGCACCTGCGGGTACTTCTGAATGAAACCTGTTATAAAAAGAGGTATCAGGTAAGGGGCTAAGGTAGGAATAACGCCTATACGAAGTTCCCCTGCCAGATCCTGCTTCTGATTCTGCACAATCTCCTGTAGCTTTTTAGACTCTGCCACCACAATACGAGCCTGGGCAATAACCTCTTTCCCAATTTCGGTAGGGCGCACAGGCACTCTGCTTCTGTCGAATAGTTGCACGCCAAGTTCTTCTTCTAATTTCTGAAGCTGCATGCTTAATGTTGGCTGCGTTACGAAGCAATGATCTGCCGCTGTGGCAAAATGTCGGTGCGTGTCCACTGCCAATAAGTACTCAAGCTGCACAAGTGTCATATAGCAATAATTAAGAATATATATTTTTTAATAAACTGAAAGCAACAAAATGATTGAATCCGCCTCATTCTTCAAAGTTATAGATTATAACTATAAAGTCATAAGCAAAATCAATTTGAATGATACCCCTTTTAGCATGACATTTGTATATACAGATAACGACATCGAAACAAAAAAACAACTATGGAAAAACTAACTAAGATTGGATTAGAGAAAGAGGATAGCCGGCAAGTGGCTGCAAAGTTAAATGAGCTTCTGGCCAATTATCATATATATTATCAGAACCTGCGTGGCTTTCATTGGAATATAAAAGGTATTTATTTCTTTCAGTTGCACGCCAAGTTCGAAGAGCTTTATAATAATGCATTAACTAAGATTGATGCCATTGCCGAACGTATTCTGACAATTGGGCAGCAGCCGCTACATACTTTCTCTGACTATACACGTGTATCTAGTGTCAGAGAAACAGCAAATGTTAGCGATGGCAAAGAGGCAGTAGCTGCCACAGCCGAAGGTCTTCGCACATTGCTGGGGCTGGAGCGTGAGATATTAACACTGGCTTCTGAGACCGGCGACGAAGGTACGGTTGGCCTTATCAGCGAAGATATCAACGAGAACGAAAAAACACTCTGGATGCTGAACGCATTTTTGAGCTAAGATTTTTGAGACACAAGTATTAAGACACAGCAGATAAGACTTCCCCCTAATGCAGAAACTGCATCTAAAGGTCGGAACAGAAGCATGATATTATTCTATACTTTTGAAAGTCATATGTCTTACATCCTATGTCCTGTGTCTTTAATTAGAATTATTTATGAGACAGTAGAAAGAGAAATATCCGTTTATAAAGCTCAAACGTCTCACCCAAAATTGTCAAGACAACTTAATTATATATAGGAAAGCGCCTGCAGTTTCTGCAGGCGTTTTTTTGTTTAAGCAGGCCTTACTTGTCCGTTGCCTTTTACCAACCATTTGTAGCTGGTTAGCTCTTCCAGCCCCATAGGGCCTCGGGCATGCAGCTTTTGGGTGCTAATCCCTATCTCTGCTCCCAATCCAAACTGAGCTCCATCGGTAAAGGCTGTGGAAGCGTTGGCATACACAGCAGCTGCATCCACCTTATTCAGGAATATACTGATGTGCTCTTCGCTTTCTGACACGATGGCTTCGCTGTGTTTCGAGCTGTAAGTGGCAATGTGATTTATGGCTGCCTCCAGGTCACTTACAATTTTTACGGCCATTCTCATAGAAAGAAATTCAGTACCAAAATGCGCTTCGGTTGCCTGCTTTAAGAGCTCCTGCGGATACTTTCCTTCCAGTACTGCATAGGCAAATTCATCGGCATAGATTTCTACACCGGCTTCGGCCAGAGGGGCGGCCAACACAGGCAGGTCTTGTATTCTTTCCTGGTGTAATAGCAGGCAATCCAAGGCATTACACACACTTACGCGGCGTGTTTTCGCATTATGCACTATCGCTTTGGCTTTATCCAGGTCAGCGGTTTCATCTACGTACGTATGTACAATGCCTGCTCCTGTTTCAATAACAGGCACTTTTGCCTGCTGCCTTACATAGTTGATCAATTGCTGGCTTCCCCTAGGTATCAAAACATCTACATAACCAACAGCCTGTAGTAAAGCCTCTGTCGCAGTTCTGTCAGGTGGCAGCAAGGTGGCTACAGCGGTATTTATACCATGCCTGGCTAATACCTGGTGTATGACCGAAACAATGGCCTGGTTCGAAAAAGAAGCATCGCTGCCGCCTTTCAAAATGCAGGCGTTACCTGTTTTAAAACAAAGAGAGAAGACATCGAATGTCACGTTTGGCCTTGCCTCGTAAATAACACCAACTACCCCCATCGGCACCCGCACTTTTGATAGCTGTAATCCATTCGGCATCTCCCTTTGCACCAGTACCTCCCTTAGGGGAGAAGCCAGCGCAGCTACATTTCGTATATCTCCTGCAATAGCCTTAATGCGTTGTTCTGTGAGCTTCAGTCGGTCGTACTTCGGATCATCGGGGCGCATGCGCTCCAGGTCTTTCCTGTTCTCTTCCAGCAGAGTAGGAATTTGCTCTTCTGCAGCCTCTGCCACATCCAACAAAATAGCAGAAACAGCTTCTTCACTTAAAGCAGTTAACTGTCTGCTGGCTTTCTGCGTTTGCTCAAAAATTGCTTGTAATGCCATGGTTGTTCTGCTTTCTTAACTACAGTAGCTTATCATATATAATCTATTGCTATTCGATTCACGCTGCTTTAGAGTGTTATTTCTGGTTTTTATTTTGGCACAGCACCAGGTACTAGTGCAATTCAGGGTTCAGGAACAGGTAGTCGTAGTGCACTAACTCCTTCTGGTTCTTCTGCCCGATGCGCTCCGATGCTTTATCAGAGCTGTATTCTGCCATGCCAATACCTACTTGTTTTCCGGCATCATCTATTATTTTAATTAAATCGCCTTTCTGGAAAGTACCTGTCACCTTTAAAATACCTACAGGTAACAGGCTTGTAGCTTTAGCTGAAGTCAGGGCAGCTCTGGCACCTTCGTTTATCTGCACTACACCGTTAGCATAGCTTTCGGAGTGGGCAATCCACTTTTTCTTGCCAGAAGCGTTCTTCTTCGGAATAAACCTGGTGTTGATTACCTCCTCCTGTAAAAGCTGTGGCAGAATGTTATCTGTTTTACCATTCGCGATATGTACGGCTATACCTAATTGAGCCACCTTATGCGCCATGTGACATTTCGTAACCATGCCGCCTCTGCCGAACTGCGAACGTTGCGTGGTTATAAAAGATGAGAAACCTGTGGTGGTATGGTCTATCTCCTGAATCACTTCTGAAGCCGCATCTTTTGGATCGCCGTTGTAAATGCCGTTAATATTCGAAAGTATAAGTAGGGCATCGGCATTCAGCATAGAAGCAATTAGGCCTGCCAGTTCGTCGTTGTCGGTAAACATGAGTTCTGTAACTGAAATCACATCGTTTTCATTTACAACGGGTATAATGTTGTTCTGCAGCAGGATATGGAAACAGTTTTTCATGTTGAGGTAGTGCATCCTGTCCCGGAAATCTTCTTTTGTAACCAGCACCTGCGCACATACCAGCTCATGCTGCCCAAACAATTCTGAATAGGTATTGATCAGCTTTACCTGTCCCACTGCTGCCAGCAGCTGCCGTGTGGCTACGGCATCAAACTTCTCCGATACCTTTACCAGGCTTCTGCCCGAAGCCACTGCTCCCGACGACACCACAATCACCTCCCGCCCTTGTTTTTTCAGTGCTGCTATCTGGTCCACTAAGTGCTGTATGCGGCTGTAATCAGGCATGCCATCTGCCTGCGCCAATACATTTGAGCCGATCTTAATTACAATTCTTTTATAAGGTAGTGCCATGGTATTTGCCGATGAGTTGCTAATCCAGCACCAGCTACTTCATCATTTCTTTAAATTTCAAGACCTAATGTTAAAAAGGTTATAGCAGAAAACAAAACGGCCTGCTATTTTCATAGCAGGCCGTTTAACCTTAATTAATATCAACTTCCTTATTTGGCATAGCTGATGGCTCTCATCTCACGGATAACACAGATCTTGATCTGGCCAGGATACTGCATCTCTTTTTCGATTTTCTGTGAGATATCAAATGATAGTTGGGCTGCTTTCTCATCGGTTACATTGTCGGCATCTACCATTACACGTAATTCGCGACCTGCTTGTATGGCGTAGCACTGGTTTACACCATCAAACGAAACAGCTGCTTCTTCTAAATCTTTCAGGCGCTTGATATACGACTCCATTATTTCGCGGCGTGCACCTGGTCTTGAACCAGAAATAGCATCACAGGCCTGAATGAGAGGAGAAATCATAGCGGTCATTTCCACTTCGTCGTGGTGAGCACCGATGGCATTGCAAACATCCGGATGCTCTTTGTATTTTTTCGCCAGTTCCATACCAATAATGGCGTGTGGCAACTCAGGTTCTTCTGTAGTTACTTTTCCAATATCGTGTAACAGGCCGGCACGTTTAGCATGTTTTACATTCAGCCCAAGCTCTGCCGCCATGGTAGCACAAAGGTTCGCCACCTCGCGCGAGTGCTGCAGCAGGTTCTGACCGTAAGAAGAGCGGAAACGCATACGACCTACCATCTTGATCAGTTCCGGGTGTAGCCCGTGTATACCTAAATCTATGGCAGTGCGCTCTCCGATTTCCACAATTTCTTCGTCGATGTTTTTACGGGTTTTGGCCACCACTTCCTCAATACGGGCCGGGTGAATACGCCCATCGGCTACCAGGCGGTGCAACGATAAACGTGCTACCTCGCGGCGAACCGGATCAAAACCAGAGATAATGATAGCCTCTGGCGTATCGTCTACAATAATTTCAACACCGGTAGCCGCCTCTAAAGCACGGATGTTACGGCCTTCACGACCAATAATCTTACCTTTGATGTCGTCGCTCTCTATGTTGAAAACGGAAACACAGTTTTCGATGGCATGCTCAGCAGCAGTACGCTGAATGGTTTCCACCACGATCTTTTTAGCTTCTTTGGTTGCGGTAAGTTTGGCCTGAGCTACAATGTCTTTTACATAAGAAGAGGCATGCGACTGAGCTTCGCTTTTCAGGGCTTCCACTAATTGCTCACGGGCTTCAGCAGCTGTTAAACCGGCAATGCGCTCTAACTGTGCCACCACTTCATTGTGCTGGTGCTCTACTTCTTCTTTGCGCTTTTTAAGGCCTTCCAATTGCTGGGTAAGCGTTTCTTTTTCTTTATCCAGTTCTGTTTCGCGGCGCTTGGTTTGCTCCATTTGCTTGGCAACATGCTGCTCACGCTGCTTTACCTTATTTTCATTCTGGATAATGATGTTTTTCTTCTTGTTTACCTCTTCCTCAAACTCTGATTTAAGGCGAAGATATTTTTCTTTTGCTTCGAGAATACGGTCTTTTTTAAGACTTTCAGCACTGAGTTCAGCTTCGCGTACAATAGATTTCGCTTTCAGACGTGCAGCTTCCTCCTGCTGCTTATAAAGCTTAAGCAGCATCACCCGTCCTATGTAAACGCCCACACCGAGCGCCACTATAGCGGTTAATAAAATGTAAAGAATATTGGGCATAACTATAAGCTTTTATGGTTGATAAAAACTATAGCAGCACCTGCAGAGGACATTATTATGGCTGTAGGCCGAAATCGAGTTGTATAAGCCCAGTAGTAAACAGGAAAGCTGTTTGCTGCTCGAGCAGTTACTTCGTTGATGATAAAAGGTCGTCGAGCACGTTAAGTTGCTGGTCTACCTGAGAGATATGCTGTTCTCTCTCCTCTTCCAGTTTAAGTTTCTCTACCATGGTTTCAAAGGCTACCATCGCTAAAAGATCCTGCTTATCCTGTATACCAAACTGGTCTTTAAAAAAGCGTAAGCGCTCATTTAAGACCTTACCAACTATACGAAGCCTTTCTTCTTCTTCTTCCTTCACACGCATCGGATACTCGCGTTCCGCGATGCGAATCTTAATTGCTAATTCACCCATCCGTTGCGTTTTTTATAGTTTAATGTTTACCTATCCGTTAGTTGCTGTAAGAGGAAGATCGGCCGGCTCTGGCTTATTTATCTCCTTCAGTTTCACCTTCTAATCCTGTAAGTAAGCAATACACTTATCGATTTCTCTGATGTATTCGTTTAACTTCAGCTTTAATTCTGTCGAATTTGCAGTGTTTCCTGCTATCGTGTCTACAATTTTAACAATATTCTCTTGATTTTGAAAATTTTTTATTTGTTGTTCTTTTTCTTCTACAAGAGATTCGAGGAACTTTATCTCCTCCTGCGCCTGCTCCAGGCGCTGTTGCGCATCGGCATACCGGGCTAAAAGTTTTCTGACTCTCGCCTCGATCACCTGTAATTGCTGCACTTGCTTTTCCTTCGCCATATTATTTGCGGATAAAGGCTCCCAGTTGTTTTTCGAACTGCTGCATCAGGCGGTTCATCGTGGCGTCAATCACCTTATCGGTTAAGGTCTGTTGTTTGTCGAGCAAGGTAAAACTAATTGCATAAGCTTTCTTACCGGCTTCAATCTTATCACCTTCGTATACATCGAACACGTTGATATCCTGCAACAGCTTACGCTCGGTGCGGAAAGCAATTTGCTTTACCTGGTCAAACGATACGTTCTTATCCAGCACAAGCGACAGATCGCGGCGCACTTCCGGAAACTTCGGAAGCTCTTCAGCCACCAGGCTGCTCTTGTACTTCTTCAGTAGATAGTCCCAGTTCAGCTCTGCATACCACACCTGCTCTTTCACGTCCAGGGATCTGGCCATTTTTGCATCCAATAACCCCAACTGTGCTACAACGGTTCCGTTTTTCACATAGCTGATTCCCTGGCTAACATAGCTGTTTGGCTCCAGCGGTTGCGATTCGTAGTCGGCGGCATTTAGTTTGTGCAGCACATTTTGCACTACACCAGCCAGGCTATGGAAGACTGCTTTAGCGCTTGGCTGTTGCCAGCTTTCGGCAGTCATGTTACCTGTTACAAACAGGCTCAGCTTTACACTCTCCTTATATTTACCCTCCTGCTGCTCGTATATTTTGCCCAGCTCATATACCTTTAAATCTTTCTGCCGGCGGTTGATGTTACGACGCAGTACCTCCAAGCCGGAGAATACCATTGATTTGCGCAGCACATCCAGGTCTTCTGAATTATAGTTTACTACCTGCACCAGCCCCTCTGTGTCGCCAGTAGCCTCAAAATACTTTGAGTTGGTAATAGAGTTGGTAATAATTTCATGGAACCCGTTTGCCGAAATATAATCCAAGATGGTTTGGGTGATGTGCTCCGGGTCTGGTTTCGGGAAGTTAGCCAGGAATGTAGAAGCCATGTGCTCGCTTACCTCTATGTTGTTAAAGCCATAGATGCGTAATACTTCCTCTACCACATCTGCCTCACGGGTTACGTCCACTTTAAAAGGCGGCACAGACAAAGTAAGATGCGTTTCTGTTTCACCTGTTACCTCTACTTCCAGGTCTGTCAGTATTTTCCTGATACGTTCAGCGCCAATTTCTTTCCCCATTAAGCGGTGAATGCGATCAATGCTTACCGTTATCTCCTGGTTCCGGAAAGGCACTGGATATACATCTACAATTTCTGAGCTAATCTCCCCACCAGCAATCTCCTGCACGAGCAGGGCAGCACGCTTCAGGGCATAAATAACCATATTCGGATCGGTGCCACGTTCGAAGCGGAAAGAGGCATCGGTTTTAAGCCCATGCACCTGCCCTGTTTTACGCACCGTATCCGGTGAGAAATAAGCGCTTTCAATAAAAATAGAGGTAGTACTCTCTGATACTCCAGAAGCCTTACCACCAAACACACCGCCTATCGCCATGGGCTCTTCGGCATTACAGATCATCAGGTCAGTCGCCTTCAGTTTGCGCTCCACCCCATCCAGTGTTACAAAAGGAGTATTATCTTCTACTGTTTTAACAACAATCTTATTTCCTTTAATCTGTTCGGTATCGAAGGCATGCAGAGGCTGCCCTAACTCGTGTAGCACATAATTGGTAATATCTACCAGATTGTTGATGGGCGACAAGCCGATGGCGCGCAGGCTTTTCTGCAGCCATTCCGGCGATGGCCCTACCTTTACACCCGACACGGTAACACCGGCATAACGCGGGCAAGCAGCTGTATTTTCTACCACTACCTCTATCGTTCTGGAAGTGTTATCAACCTTAAAGTTTTCTACAGATGGCAAAATAGCCTTCGCATCCAGCAGCGCCTGCAAATCGCGGGCAACACCGTAGTGTGAAGCAGCATCTGCACGGTTAGGCGTAAGGCCAATTTCGAAAACAGCATCTGGGTTCAGACCGAAGTATTCAGCAGCAGGCGTGCCGTTCGGCAAGTCTGTATCCAGTACTATAATACCTGCATGCGAGGTTCCGATGCCTATCTCATCTTCGGCACAAATCATACCTTCCGATACAGCACCTCTAATCTTCGACTTTTTTATTTTAAAAGGCTCGCCACCTGTAGGGTATAAGGTACTGTTTACCGTTGCTACCACTACCTTCTGGCCGGCAGCCACGTTAGGAGCCCCACATACTATATTGCTTGGTGTATCTGTACCAATATCTACGGTTGTTACGCTTAAGCGGTCTGCATCCGGATGGCGCTCACAGGTTAGCACCTCTCCGATCACAATCCCTTCCAGGCCACCATCTACGGCCTCTATGGCATGAATACCTTCCACTTCCAGGCCAGCGCCTGTTAGCAGTGCCCCTACTTCTTCAGCAGGTTTATCTATGTTTATAAGTTGCTTAAGCCAGTCGTACGAAATCAGCATATCTTTTTCTGTTGATGATATAGCAGGGCAATTCGTTCTGTTAGTGCCCGAATCTCAAAATTAAGGATTTAATCTGTAATGGGATAAAATTTGACAAAGGACTGTTAGATTTCGTGACAAAGAACTATTTGACTTTTTGATATAGTAGTTAGCCAGAAAGCTTACTCAGAAACTGCTTTTTGTAAAATAAAATTTATAAATAATGAAGCAGAAATGGTCTCTGCTCTCAATTAAAATGTAGAAAAAAGGTATTCAGCTTCTGGCGCTTGACTTCTAAATTGAAGAAACATTAAAGCAGCTAATTTAACCTATCCTATTTCTTTTATCCTCTATTACACAATATTTTGTCACAGAGCCTTATATATAATAGTACCTTGTCAAAACGGAAACCTACTGCTTCTCATACACCTTCTCCCCAGCAGGAATTGCGACAGTTAAATGGTTGTCTCGGGGTGGAACAGGACATACATACTCACCGTTGTAGGCGCAGAAAGGACTATAAGCACGGTTAAAATCGAGGGTGATAGTCTTAGGGTTTTCTTTAAAAGGCACATCCAAATAGCGGCCACCACCATAGGTCTCAAAGCCGTTGGTTTTATCGGTGAAAGGTACAAAGAACGCTTCTTCCTCTGCTTTCACTTTCTTATATAGTGTTAACTTCTGCGCCTGCCCCTCTATCTGGAAAGATGCAACGGCATAGCGCAGGTAAGCTTCGGAACTACCATTGGTCATAGGCATGTGCAGCGTATCTTTCTGCGCGAACTCCTGCACTTCGGCTTTTATGCGGTAATCGAGGTTAGGCTCGTAATACACCAGATTCTTAAAAGCTTTTCGGTCTTCCTCCTCAAAAGGGCTATTCGCCCTGCTCCGGAACGATAAATCTTTTTCTTCCCGCTCTTTCTGCAGCGGCAAGAGATAGTTATCGTCACTTAACAGCGACTCACTTATAAAATACACCAATACCAAGGCAATACCAGCAAATATGATCAGCTTAAAAGGGCGCTTCATGTACAATACACAATTTAGATTTAAGCAAAGTTCGGAATTTTTGAGCAAGGAAAGAGGGCTAAGTTTAAATCTATTAATCCTAAAAAGACAATAAATATGTTACGCCCTCTATTATATATACTGTACGCGGATTTAAATTTGAACTTTATATTGAAAAGCTGATTACCCATGCAACCTGGTGCTTCTTGTTTAACAGCTAAACGAAGTTCAGGAACTGGTATTACGTATGTAACTGTATCAGCTCTTACACCTATTACTGAAAGTTTATAAAAACAAAAGCATGCTTTAAAAAGTAGAACTACTATGGACGGAAGAAAAAGAGCAAATATCAAACCTGGCCTGCACGTAAACATTGTCATGAAAGAAGACCAGCGCTCAGGCGATTTAACAGAAGGCTATGTACAGGACATCCTAACTAATTCACCTAACCACCCACATGGCATTAAAGTACGGCTTGAGACAGGCGAAGTAGGGCGCGTGAAGGAAATCATTTCGGAGTTAGAAGGTTAGAAAGTTAAAACGTTAGAAAGTTATAACTTTCTTTTGGCTACCGATGATTGCCGCGCTTTAGTAAGAATTCCTGTGATGGCTTTGGCCTCTTCTTTCAGTAAAGCTAATCGACTGGCTGAAATAATTTCTGCTTCCTCCAACACAACTCCTATTTTTGAGATGAATTCATTATTTGACCTTGCTCGGCAGGCCGCTCTATAATTGGCCGCAACTGAAGTACCAGCCCTTAGCAACTGCTTACCTAATATCTGGGCCTTAAGGTTGTTCGAAAGTGCCTGTACGAGTTTGATTACACGTAGAGCAAAAGCTTTCGTTCGCGCCTTAAACTGCTCCGCAAAATCATAATTTCTCAACCTCTCTGCCTCCATTACCTAACAAATTTAACTCCCTAACATTAACCCTAAGCAAAAAATAGCAGCTAAGTTTTCTATCACATTTGTAGAGCCTAACCCAAATCAGGGCGGTGTAGTAGAACAACCTAGTGGGGATACAGAGTTGTTTAGGTGGGCGTTCCGAGCTACTTTGTATTTCGGTGCAGACTATGCGAATTTGACTTATAATTTTTCACAAAACAAAAGCGTAGTTAATCCGGGATTTGACTTTACACAGGGGGCTCTGCCTCCATTACCTAACAAATTTAACTCCCTAACTCCTCAACTTTCTAACTTCAAAGAATTCCTTCGTCGGCAAAACTATAGTAGTCGTCGTCGGTGAAAATGATGTGGTCGAGAATAGGGAGGTCCAGGAATTGGCCAGCTTCTTTCATTTTCTTAGTGAGAGCAATATCGGCGCCACTGGGTTTAATATTGCCGCTAGGATGGTTGTGCACCAAGATAATAGAACTGGCCAGCTGCTCCAGCGCCTTTTTGAAGATAATTTTAGGATCGGCTACAGTACCTGCTACACCACCAATGCTAATACTTTCCTTTTTCATGACAATGTTTGCACGGTTCAGCAAAATTACCCAGAACTCTTCGTGCGGCAGATCCAGCAGTTGGGGTTTGATATAATTGTAGATATCGGTAGAGCAGGTAATGCGGGTTTTAGCCGCCGTGGCTGTTTCTTTTCTTCTGCGCCCTAATTCCAGTGCGCTAACAATCGCAATTGCCTTAGCCTCGCCTATTCCCTTGTGCTTCTTCAGGTCGTTTACCGTTAGCTTTGCCAGTTCGTTCAAATCGTTGCCTACGGCAGCCAGTATCAGTTTGGAAACATCTACGGCGGTAAGTTTGGGAGTACCTGACCCAATCAGAATGGCTATCAATTCGGCATCGCTTAGGGCAGCCTTGCCTTTCAGCAGTAATTTCTCGCGCGGACGATCTTCTTCTGCCCAGGTTTTAATGTTAAGCGATTGTGAATAAGACAAAGTTCCAGGTTGTTCCATGTGTTTGTACTACGGTATAATATTTGCAAAATCAGGATGTAGCTAACTGAATTTCATTTGCGCTCAAATAGTTCAGTTACACCAGTACAATCATTCAAATTGTTTTTATTCATTTAACTTAAAGCCAAAAACTGCACAGGCATGCCCTATTCGCAGTTTAAACAATAAATATGCAACGGATATTTTCAGCTGGAATCATCTTATTGATTCTGTTCCTGGTGGATCTGTATGTTTTTCAGGCAGTAAGAACTGTCACTCAAAACATAGCTCCGCTTACGCAACGCTTTTTCTATATTGCCTACTGGGCAATTTTTGCCATAACGGCAGCTACTTTTCTGCTATTTACTGCCACACGTGGCACTCCTCCTACTGCTTTCCAGACTTATCTGTCGAGCACACTCTTTATCCTGTTTGCCTGCAAACTGGTAGTAGTGTTGTTCCTGTTTATAGACGACTTGGTTAGAATAGGCAAAGTTGTGGTAAACAGCACTAGCCAAGAGGCCGCTTTTGATCCGTCACGCAGTAAATTTCTCAGTCAGCTAGGACTAGTAATGGCGGCCATTCCGTTTACAGCTTCAATTTACGGCATGGTAAAAGGTGCGTACGATTACCGCGTAAAGCGTATTACCCTGCGCTTTCCTAACCTGCCACAGGCGTTCGACGGCTATAAAATGCTGCAGATCTCAGACCTGCATACGGGCAGCTTTAATTCTACTTCGCCGCTTAAAGAAGCCGTGGAGCTTATTAATAAGCAGCAGGCCGACCTGGTTTTCTTTACAGGAGACCTGGTAAATAATATGGCTGTAGAACTACAGGAGCATCAGCATACATTAAAGGGCATCAGAGCTAAAACAGGCGTTTTCTCGGTTTTAGGCAACCACGACTACGGCGACTATGTGCAATGGGAGTCGAGGGAGGCTAAGCGCCAGAACCTGCAAACGCTTATAAACGCGCACCGGCAAATGGGTTGGGATATTTTACTAAATGAGAACCGCCGTATTGAAAAAGATGGCGAACATATTTCTGTACTCGGTGTTGAAAACTGGGGAAACAGAGCAGGTTTTCCGAAGTATGGCGACCTGGCAAAAGCCTATAACGGCGCCGAAAACAGCCCCTTTAAAGTACTACTGTCGCACGACCCATCGCACTGGGATGGTGAAATTAACCAGCGTTTCCAGGACATCGACCTTACCTTATCCGGGCATACCCACGGCATGCAGTTTGGCATAAATGTGCCTGGCCTGAAATGGAGCCCAGTGCAGTATGTGTATAAGCAATGGGCGGGGTTATACCAGAAAGGCAAGCAATACCTTTACGTGAATACAGGCCTCGGCTTTCTTGGCTATCCGGGGAGAGTCGGTTTTTTGCCTGAGATAACAGTTTTCGAATTGAAAAGAGTTTAAAGCTTGTATCACTTTTAGTAAAAAGGCGAGTCGTGCTGGAGGCCCGCCTTTTTATTTACCTCAATTAAATCATATTCTATAGCTCATATATTTATACCCAATAAAATATAACAGGCTATTAAAATAAATTAACATCCACTAAACCCAGCCATACATTTACCTATTCTTCAACATATTAAGTATAAAAAACCTATACAAACCTGCCTTCTCTAATGCTTAAAATATAAACATTTCATAGATCAATGCGTAAAACAAAACAGGCATAAAGCTGAGTAATTTTATATTTACAGCATCCAAAAAAGCCTTTTTAAGTTTATCTTAAATATAACAACTATGAAAAAGTCAATTCTTTCGATATTTGCAATAAGTACTTTATTATTTACTTCCTGTGGCGAAAATGGTACTTCTACAGAAGTGGCAGAAAGCCGGGGTGAGGTAAATTCCGATCAGATTAATGGATACGGACAAGATCCTGCTCATTCTTCGGCAACCGAAGACCAGGGGCCTGAAATGGTCTGGATGGATAGAGCTGAAAATATAGCAGGCCAAATGGCCAGAGACTTACAACTCGACAGAGACAAGCAAGACGAGGTTCAGCAGATTATTTATGAGCGAGAGAGAAAATTAGGTGAGGCTGAAGATGAATTAAACTACAGCGAGACTGCACGTATGGGTGGCGAATCTGATAACGACACACGTAACGACATGAGCAATAACAACAATACGAACATGAACGCTGACCGCAGCAACAATGCTGGCAATGCCTACACTGGCAATAGCGCTGTAAATGATGAGGCGGGCAATAATTTAGACATGAGAGAATCAGAAATGAATGAACAGCGGAAGCAGATAAAAGATGAAACTGATACACAGTTACAAGAGGTGCTTTCTGCAGACCAGTTCAAAATGTATAAGCAAAACCATGACAAGTATAGCACTATGAGCAGCGATGCATCTTCTGGTCAGAGTAGCCAAATGAAGCAACCATCTGCTAATCAGTAATAATTATTCAGACACAACACAAAGAAGCCTGTAGCTAAAAAGTTACAGGCTTCTTTGTGTTAAAATATAGCAGCCTTTGTATACTAAGCAACTATTATAGAGCGTATATAAGTAGTATATACTGCCTCCTAAGCCAGTTTATGTAGCAATATTTTCAAAGTACTTAAAGCCTGATTCTTCTTAATTTGGAATTAAACAAGTGAAGATTTAGCTTTATAAGAAAACTAGGCTGTTGTATTTAATTTCCTCATGCTAACGTATGTTATCAACACAGATGGCTTAGTTACCAATTAGTCCTGATTTTAAGTTAATGCTTCGACACCTATTACTTTTATTTACTTTTTGCCTATTACTGGTTACCTGCCTGCCTGCGCAAGCACAAAGGCAAATACGGGTAAGAGGTACTATATTACAACCCGACAAAACAACTCCTATTCCTGGTGCCGGAATTATAAAAGTTGGCAATAGTACAGGGGTAGCTTCCGACCAGAACGGCAATTTCCTGATTGATATTCAGACTGAAGATACACTCCTGATACGTGCCGTAGGTTACAAACCTGTGCTTTATCTGCCTCAGAAGCTACTGGTGTCGGAAGTAAGGGTAAATATTGTTATGCAGGAAGACAGCGTTATGCTGGGTGAAGTTTTGGTTACAACCCGGCCTTCGGAAGAAATGATACAACGTGCTTTACGGAACATGAAGCGTGCGGAACCAAACTATACGACCAAGCCGGGCTATGATCCCGCATTTAACCAACCTCCGCCAACTGTAACCGCTCCGGCGCCCGCTGCCCTTACTCCTTTTTCTATACCGGTATCAATGATCTTTGACATGCTTTCGAAAGAGGGCAAGCAAAATAGGCAGTTACAGGAACTACTCGAGCAACAGGAACTGGAAAAGAGGATTAACGAAAAGAAAAAAGAAAGGGAAGATTATAACCGTTTTTTTAAAGATAACAAAGGCTACGAGTAGTACTCACCTTCCAAGAGTAGTATTTTAAATGCATCTTATGTAATTTAAGAAGATTAAAAACTTTACAAAGCTATACTATCCTAAGCAGCTATCATGCTCCGCACCCTATCTCTTTTCATCCTGTTACTGATGCTGCTTTTCAGTTCCTATACCTCTTTCGCCCAAAGAACCGTTCGTATTCGCGGAACTGTGCTCCAACCTGATAAAGAAACGCCCATAGAAGGAGCCGGAATTCTGCAGTTAGGCAGTAAAACAGCCGTAGCTTCTGATGCTGGCGGGAACTTTATTATCGATATCGGCTTAAACGACACACTTCTTATCCGAGCTGTGGGCTATAAGCCGATGCTTTACCTGCCCCAGATACTGCTGGTATCGGAAGTAAGGGCCAATATTATCATGCAGGAAGATAGCGTTATGTTGGGCGAGGTAAAAGTTACCACAAGACCTTCGGAAGAAATGATACAGCGTGCTGTCCGTAACATGAAGCAGGAGAAACCAAACTACACTGCCAGGCCCGGGCATAACCCTGACATCAAACCTATAACTCCCGCTCCGCCTCCTCCGCCTAATGTTGTCCTTAACCCGCTTTCGGCATTTTCTAAAGAAGGAAGGCAAATAAGGGAGCTACATAAGATCAAGAAAAAGCTGGAGGAAGAAAAACAAAAGAAAGAAGAAAATGCCAGGCTACTGGAACAGGAAGAGGCACGCAAAAAAGCGAAAGAACTTTACAATAGCTTTTTTAAAGACTCAACCACTTCCCAATAAGTTAAATATACCACGCATCATCTGCTGCAAGAGAGATATAAATCGTATCACCTTTTACAATGTGCTGCTGTACGGTTTTTAACGTTACCGACACGCCTGACAGCAGCACCTCTAACTCATAGTAGCTCCCAAAGAAAGTTACCTTTTGTACTTTACCAACTAATACCTGCTCCCCCTCTTTTACAACCTTTAAACTCTCCGGCCGGATCAGCAACCTCTTGCCATTGTTGCGCTTTATACCAGGCACTGCGGTTAATGCACCAGCTTGTTCAGAGTCAATAAGGTTATAGTTGCCGAACAAAGCCGCCGTGTATTCGTTAACAGGCTGCCTATAGATTTGCTCTGGAGAGCCCTGCTGCACCATTTCCCCTGCCCGAAGCACTAGTATCTTTTCTGCCCAGGAGATAGTATCCAGCGGGTCGTGCGATATTAACAGGCAAGTGATCTCCAGCTGGTCTCCAATTTCCTGAATAACAGATTTTAAAATGCTTTTATGGGCTGCATCGAGGTTCGAAAAAGGTTCGTCGAGCAGCAGTAGCCTGGGAGCAGAAATAAGCAACCTGGCCATAGCGATACGCTGTCTCTCTCCACCTGAAAGTTGGTTTGTCTTCCGCTTTAGCAAATGCTCTATCCTGCACACCTCGTATAAAGTATCGGACCTTTCTTTTGTAAGCGTGTTGGCATATTTTAACACTTGCTCTACCCGCAGAAACTGCGGTAGCTCAAACTGCTGCGAAAGATAGGCGATACCCGGATGGCCCGGAATAAGCTTCTCATGTGGCCCTTCTACTCTTTCTCCTTCGAAGTATACGTCTCCGGCACTTGGCTGTACCAAACCTGCTATTGTTTGCAACAGCGTGCTTTTACCAGAGCCTGTTTCTCCGGCTATTACTATTTTCTGAAATTCATGCTGTGTAAAATGTATGCCTTTGAGCACTAAATTCCCTTCTTCCTGAACAGCTATGTTATTAACTTCTAAAAAACTCATATATCTTGTAGGTACTACGGCCTCCCCGTTGCTAGCTTTTTTATCCTTTTAACTAAGGAACAGGTAATATTAGGCAAAAAAACAGCAACAGGTACTATACGCTGCCACTTATACAGTAGCCATTTTACATATTGCTTATACTGGCATATCGTGTTCTTCACCCAGAGCTTCTATACCCTATCGCATTTCAAGGCTACACTTTTAGTATTTATAAAATATAACTATATATAGATTATAGCAAGCAAAAACAGTGGCATTAACCGAGCATAAGAGCACCATACTCACCAAGCTTCATTTTCATCAACCTAGCACACAATCGATTAAAAATTAATAAATTAACAGTTAAAATAGCACCTACCAAACAATCTACACTTTTCTTCCAGAAGCACAAACTGAAACTTTAACGGTTAGAAAGAGTAATCAAGAGGACCTAATCTATTTAGAATATTTTAAAGTATACATAAAGGTATACCTGATGTCTCACGTTTAAAAGAAAGGGCGATATATATGCTTGCTATGAATTACCGTGGACCACAAAGGGTCCGAATTGATCATAAACCGATGCCTGAAATTCTGCACCCTCAGGATGCCATTGTCAGAGTAACCCGCTCCTGTATTTGCGGCTCTGATTTGCACTTATACAACGGCAACGTACCAGACACGCGTGTAGGAACTACATTCGGACACGAATTTATCGGAGTAGTAGAAGAAGTTGGCTCGGATGTACAGAAACTGAAGGTTGGTGATAATGTATTAGTGCCCTTTAATATTGCCTGCGGAAAATGCGCCTTTTGTAAGCAGGGGCTTTATGGCAACTGCCATGAATCGAATTCGCAAGCAACAGCTGTAGGTGGTATTTTCGGCTATTCGCATACTGCAGGAGGCTACAATGGCGGACAGGCCGAATATGTACGTGTGCCTTATGCCGATATAGGCCCTACTGTAATACCGGAAGGCATGGACCCCGATGATGCTGTTTTACTGACCGATGTGGTGCCTACAGGCTATCAGGCTGCTGAGATGGCCGGCATACAACCCGGAGACACCGTAGTGATATTTGGCGCAGGCCCTATAGGCATTATGGCTGCCAAATGCTCCTGGCTTTTTGGCGCCGGCCGCGTTATTGTTTTCGACCAGGTAGAGTACCGGCTGGAGTTTGTTAAGAACTACGCCCAATGCGAAGCCTACAACTTTAGATCGATTGAGGATCCGGTGGTGTTTGTAAAGAAAACAACCGATTGGATGGGTGCCGATGTTTGCATAGACGCTGTAGGCGCTGAAGCTGCCGGAAGTGCCATGCAAACCATTACCGGTCGTAAAATGCTGTTACAGGCAGGTTCTGCCACGGCACTGCACTGGGCCATAAACTCTGTTAAAAAGGGAGGTATTGTGTCTATTGTAGGTGTTTATGGCCCAACAGGCAATCTGGTGCCGATTGGCAACGTAGTAAACAAGGGTATTACAATACGTGCAAACCAGGCATCTGTAAAACGCCTACTCCCCAGGCTAATCGAGCATGTGCAAAACGGGGTGATAAACCCTAAAGCACTTATTACACACCGCATTCCTTTGGAAGAGGTATCAGATGCTTATCGCATTTTCTCTGATAAGCTGGATAATTGTATCAAACCGGTTCTTATTCCACCGTCCGCCAAAATGTAAAGTAAAATACTATGAAAGACAGAGCACAAGATTACGCACATATAAAAGGTTGGGGCATAGATATAGATCCAAAAAACGATCCTACATACCCCATGAAACACCGTACCGATGAAGAGCAAAAAGGCTACAGTTGGGAGCGGCCGCCACAGCAGCCTGTTAATATTGAGGTGTTGCATTCCAATGAACGACCTAATGTCAGTGCTGTTTTCGGCACATCTGCTCCACCTAGTGGTTTGAGTGGTATGATCCGGCGCCAGGCGTTCAAGTACGGGGAAGGAAGCTTTGCACACTGGATACCTCTAATATTAGCAGACCGCGTAGACGAAGTAGAAGGCATTATTGATGACCTGAAACAGGGGCATGTACCAAACTTTTTTGCAGAAAAAGGCTGGAATGCCCAATGGAAGCACAACAAAATGGGCCTGCTTCAGAAAATAGCCATAGGTGCTGCCTTAACCACAGCGGCAGTTGTATTATTAGCTGGCCGAAGCAACGAAGACGAAGAGTAAACTTCTTTGCCTGATACCCGGCTTTAAGAGAAGATGCCCTGTAAGTTCCAAAACCTACAGGGCATCTTCTTTTAAAGCAGCTGTGGCAAGCTAATGTATCTTAACCTTATACCGATCCGCAATATTCAACTTAATGGAGTGATACACATCATTCAGAGCTCTGATATAATCGTCCATTTCCTTTGACACTGTTTTGATGTGCTTCAGGTATTCCAGCAGTGTTTTTTCATTAAGCACTTCTTTTTCAATGGCAGATGTTAAACCAAGCATGGTGGCTACAGGCCGGCGCATGACATGCGATATATCATGAAGTATCTGTTCCAGTGCCTTTATATACTCTTTTCTATCTGTAATATCCTGAAAAGTGCCATACCACACCACCGTTCCATCCTCCTGCTTCTCCGGGTTTGCATTTGCCCAATGCCAGGAAATAGTACCATTCTTTGACACGACCCGGTATTCCATGTCCCAGCTGGTCAGGTGTATAAACGATTCCTGTATACTCTGCTGCACTACCGGCAGATCTTCCGGGTGAATGGCCCCAAACCCAAGCTCAGGTTTCTGCTTTAGCTCCTCAGGATCGAGATCAGGGTGTATTTCAGCTATACCTTTACTTAAGAAAGTAAAAGACATTTTACCATTGGCTGTCATTTCAAACTGGTAAATTGCTCCGGGAGCCAGGTCCGTTAGCTTTTTCAGCCTTGCCGCACTTAATTCGATTCTATCTCCCTGCTCCAGCAATATCTTTCTGAACTCCAGGTAATCAATTGCTTTTTTAGCCAGGAGCTTTAAAGCCTTCTTCTGATTCTCTGATATTTCCCGGGGTTTATCATCAATTACGCATAAGGTTCCAAGTACATTCCCAGTCGGCGTTTCCAGGGGAGCACCTGCATAAAAGCGGATGTAAGGAGAACCCAGCACCAAAGGGTTATTTTTAAACCTATCATCATTTAAAGGATCAACCACAACCAGTACTTCTTTTGGGTTGTGCAGTGCATGTTGGCAAAAAGCATCCTGTCTTGGCGTTTCAGCAATATTGATTCCTTTTTTTGCCTTGAACCACTGGCGTCTGTCATCGATAAATGACATTAATGAAATAGGGGTATCACAAATAGCTGATGCAATTTCAGCTAATTCGTCAAGCTCCTGCTCAGGTAATGTATCTAGTATCTGATATGCATTAAGTTCTTTTAGTCTGTTTTCTTCGCTCATGAACTTAAACTTAAATCTTTATTCCTCTTCCATAATGTTGTTCAACTGAAGCAACAAATTCATCCAAGCCAATACATGGCACAGTATACTTATTCATCAGAAGGAACACAAATTATTTTACACCTTGTGTTATAGTCGGCAACATTTTATACCCTTTAATAGTTGCCTGCGCCCTTAAGCAGCAACAGCAACCTACCATAAGCGGACTAATCTCAGACTGTCAACTAATATATAAAAGTTTAATATTTTAGAATGGGGTATAATACAAGGTCATATCAGGATGATATGAATTATCGAGAGATTGGCGTAGTAATTGATTCATAAGACATAATTTTTAAAGTTTGTTTTCAGATTTGTTGCGCATAATTCACGGATACTTCTATCCTTATCCAAATATAGTACATCAAGTGCATATTTCAACCTATAATTTAATCCGGTAAGGTTTAGCACTCAAAACAGTTTCTAACCCTACAGCCAAACACTCCGTTCTTTCGTAGGTTAACCATTACCTATACTTAACTAAACTATGAAAATAGGCTACCCATGCATTAACTGGACGTTAGACTGTAGTCCATCCCGTACTTTCAGGCTCGCCTCTTATACAGAAGAGAGACTTCTGGAAACAGTAGCGCAGAACTTGGCTTGCCTTCGGCGCATACTGGAATACAATGTTCAGCATGGGCTGTTTTTCTTTCGCCTAACTTCCGATTTAGTGCCTTTTGCCTCACACCCTATTAATACCTATAACTGGCAGGAGCATTTTAAGCCTACTTTTCTGGAACTGGGCGAATACATAAAACGCAACAACATGCGCATTTCTATGCACCCAGATCAGTTTGTGGTGCTTAACTCTCCTAATGAGCAGACTGTAAAGAACAGTATTGCCGAGCTAGTATATCAGGGCAGCATCCTTGATCTGATGGAACTGGATACAACAGCTAAACTACAGATTCATGGCGGCGGTGCTTATGGTGATAAATCTACGGCCATAGGGCGTTTTGCCGAAGTATATCATACCATGCTTCCTGAAGCCGTAAAAGCCAGGCTTTGCGTAGAGAATGACGACAGAACCTATAGCTTACTGGACTGCCTCCAACTACACGAGCTTACAGGTATGCCTGTTATTTTTGACAACCTGCACCACGAGTGTGTTAATAATGGCGAGCCTTTAAATGAAGCCATACAATTCGCTTCTGAAACATGGGATCCTGTAAAAGATGGCATCCTGATGATGGACTATAGCTCACAGGCTTATGGCGAGCGCAAAGGGAAGCACACCCCAAGTATTGAAGAGCAGCTTTTCCATGATTTTCTATTGGAAACAGAAGGAGTAGAACTGGATGTTATGCTGGAAATAAAAGATAAAGAAGCCAGTGCTCTTAAAGCGATCGAAATCGCTAAAGCTTTGGGAAGAGCTTAGTTCTTACCGGCTGCCAAGAGCAATGTTTGCCATCTGGTGTTCGCTCTGCAAACTAATTTTTTTATATTTTTATTTAGAAAAGCGCAATAATATAAGTGGCTAATTGCCATAAAGCCCAAACTATAAAAACAACAAGCACAATCAGCATTAACAGCACACCTACAATAATGCCTTTTCCACTTCCCTGGTGCTTGCCTTGCTCGTAGTGCTCGCGCAACAAGCGCACATTACGCTGATTTGCTTTAAATGCAAAGTCGAAAATATTACCCAGAACAGGTATACTTCCAAACAATACGTCTACCGCTATGTTGAGCAACATGAGCGCCACTACTTTACCACTTGCTCCGTGCCTTGCCATTGTCATTACCAGGCCGGCTGAGATTGCAAAAGAAACAAAATCGCCTACAAAAGGGAATAAACCCAGTACGGGGTCTAAGCCAAAACGATAGCGGGTGCCAGGCAAACGAAACTGGTTATCCATCAGGTGAACCATAGAATCCACCCATTTCAGCTTTTCAGATTGTGGAGTGCGGGTATAACGTGCGTTTTGTTGTGCCATAGGCGCTTATACGCTAATCTGCAACAGAAGGTAGCGCCTGCCCTTAAATAGCAAAGCGGCACCAACCTATAATTGATGCCGCTTTGCAAAACTTTTAAAAAGCCTTACTTCAGTTCCAGCACCACCACAGAAAACGGCGGCAACTTCACATTTAAATTATTGCCTTTTATACTGGCTCCTTTAAAATTAGCAGGTGTAATTGTATTAGGTTTTTCGAAGGTATTGTGATCCTGTATACTCTTTGAGGTTAAAATTCGCCCTGACACAGATTTCAACTTCAGCGCCTGCACATCTATACTGATATCATTGGCTTTTTTAGAGTCGATATTAACTAATGTAATGTGTGTTACACCTTGCTGGTCTCTTGAGGCAGAGCCGGAAACAGCCGGTAACTTTTCATTGTTAAAAGCAAAGTCGGCACTTTTAACTTCAAGAGGCAGAAATGTTGCATCCTGGTGCACGTTATACATTTCCATAACATGGTAAGTAGGTGTCAGGATCATTTTCTCCTCATCGGTTAGGATAACTGCCTGCAGCACATTTATAGCTTGCGCCAGATTGGCCATACGTACACGTTCGCAGTGGTTGTTAAAGATGTTAAGCGTTACACCTGCAATCATGGCATCACGCATGGTGTTCTGCTGGTAAAGGAAACCAGGGTTTGTACCTGGCTCTACATCATACCAACCGCCCCACTCGTCTACTACCAAGGCTACCTTCTTCTCAGGGTCATACTTATCCATGATGGCAATATGCTTTGTTACCAGTTCCTCCATAAACAGAGCTCTCTTCATGGTGGTAAAATACTGCTCATCCGAGAAGTCAGTAGCTGGGCCTTTTTTATTCCAGTCGATCACAGAGTAATGATGAAGCGCAACGCCTTCGATCAGGCTCTTCGGGATATTCTTCATTAACACCTCGGTCCAGTTGTAGTCGCCTGAATTGGCGCCGGAAGCAATGCGGTAAATGCCTCCGGTATTATTCCAGTCAGACACAAAGGTGGCGTATTTGCGGTATACGTTGGCATAATATTCTGCCGTCATGTTACCGCCGCAACCCCAGGCTTCGTTCCCAATACCCCAGTACTTTACCTTCCAGGGTTCTTGGCGGCCGTTCGCACGACGCAGCTTTGACATGGGGCCTTCCCCGGCGAAGTTAACATACTGCACCCAATCGGCCAGTTCTTGCACCTGCCCGCTTCCTACATTTCCTGCCAGGTATGGCTCTGTACCCAGCAACTCACACATATTCAGAAAATCGTGCGTCCCGAAGCTGTTGTTTTCTGTTACTCCGCCCCACCAGCTGTTCACAATCGTCGGGCGCTGACTTTTAGGTCCTATGCCATCTTTCCAGTGATACGTATCGGCAAAACAACCTCCCGGCCAGCGCAGGTTGGGTATCTTTAGCTTTTTAAGGGCATCAACCACATCATTTCTGATACCTGCTGTATGGGGAATCTTTTTGTTGTCCTCGCCTACATAAAATCCACCATAAATACAGCGGCCTAAATGCTCGGCAAAATGGCCATAAATATGCTTGTTTATTTTCAGCTCCTGGTTAGTTGGCGCATTTAGCTTAGCAGTAGTTTGACCGAAACCAGAGAAGCTGCAGAGAAGCAGCAAGAAACCTAATAAATTTTTCTTCATTCGTTTTTAAGTTAATTTTATCAAGAACAGATCTTTACAGATGTATAATTAATGTTTAAAAAAGGCAAAGCTTTCCTATTTTAGTAACCTGACATGATAGACACCTCCTGCAATGGAGCCAGCGTGAGCAGAGAATTTCACCTGCAATTTCCCTGCTGCACTTCTCAATAACTCTTCCGGCAAAGCATAATCCACTTCAAAAAAAGTATTGCCTTTAGATCCGTCTAACCTCACTGTTTCAATGCGCTTGTTATTAATCAGTATATCAAAGTTACGATTCATATCCTGTCCGTAATAAGTTACCCGTAAGGTGCGGGCCTCTTTCTTCGGGTCTTTCAGGTCATAGCTAAACCACCCGCTGGCATGCCGCCAATGCCGATCCTGGTGCACGCCTGACTCGGCACCTTCTCCCTGGTAATTATGATCTGATTCAGGCTGCTGTTCTCCGGGCGCAACCTGGTCAACAGTACGGGAGTCGAGCAAGAGTTTTTCCTGTTCTCTCTCCCGCAAAGCCTTATTTCTGGCCTCCAGCTTTTCCGGCGTAGAAACAGGCCAGTACACCACATAACGGGCATCATGCACCTGGAAAAAAGGCACCAACTCCACCTGCTTATAGGCATCAGTGGCAATCATATCAGAGGCTTTAAATGTAAGTGGCTTCCCATCGACAGGCTTTAATCCATCTGCCAGGCTTTTACCCGATGATACCAGCAAGGGCGCTTCTTCTATAGAATAAGCCGGCCCATGTGCAATATGCGCCATACGACTGTTATCAGCCCACAAACCTTCTAAATCTGTTTTATCTGTTATTGCTGCGAGTACAACCGGGCCATGCACAAACGACACCCAGTCCGATTGATCCGGCAGTTGCTCTACCTTTGTTTGCATAGGCAGTGCAACCGAAACCACATCACCTGTTTTCCATTTGCGTTCTACAGCCACATAGGTAGAAGAAACAGCTTTAGTCTTCACCTCTTTATTATTTACAAGCACTTTAAACGCCCCCTCCTTCACCCATTCAGGCTTCCTGATATTCAGCGAAAACTTTGCGGACTTTTGCAGCTCCAGCCTGAGTTCTGTCTTCTCCTCAAATGGAAACTTAGTTATCTGTTTCAGGGTAACGCCTTTCTCCTGCCACTTCAGATGAGACGGAATAAACAAGTTAACAAATATGTCTTTCCCATTGTGTGTATAAATCAACTCGCCGTACTTTCCATGGTTTTCCAGCCCGGAGCCAACACAGCACCAAAAGCCTTCGCTGGGTTGCGAATACACACGGTAGTGCCGTGGCCTCATTGGGGTGAAATATACAAAGCCTCCTTTCTCCGGGTGCTGCGACGAAAGAATATGATTATACAAGGCCCTTTCGTAGTAAGAAATATAAGCAGGGGATGGATCTGTATAGAATAACTGCTTCGTTAGTTTCAGCATGTTATAGGTGTTACATGTTTCGGGGCCTTCCCTGGACTCTACCATAGAACTAAAGTCATTTGTTGGATGAAAATGCTCCCGAACACTATTTCCCCCTATAGAAACTGTTCTGTTTTTCACCACTGTCTCCCAAAAGAAAGCAGAGGCATCAGCCCAGGCGGGATCTCCTGCCACTTCCGCTATACGCTTATACCCGATTACCTTTGGTATTTGTGTATTGGCATGCAAACCCGTTAGTTTGTCTTCATTCGAAAGCAAAGGAGTTAAGATGGCACGATGAGAAAATTTCCGTGCCAGTTCAAGGTACCTGCCGTCTCCGGTTATCTCAGCCACATCAGCAAACACCTCGTTCATGCCGCCGTGCTCGCTTCGTAGCATGTCCTGCACCTGCGCGTCGGTTAAACCTGCTGTCAGGTTCAGGCACCAGTCTGAGAATTGCACTAACATGTCTTTTGCCTTTTCGTTACCTGCATATAAATAAGCATCCCGAAGGCCAGCATAAGTTTTATGTATATTATACCAGGGTACCCACTTTTTATTTAATGAAAAGCTTTGCGCATCTATCTTGCCTCTGCTGATTTCCTCCCACATCGCATTTCCGCCTGGCACACCTCCTACATACCCATTGCCATTTTTCTTCTGGCATATTTCCAATTGGTCAATCATATAGGTTAGCCGCTTGTGTAGCTCCTCATTTCCTGTAGAAGCATACATGAGTGCCAGTGCAGTAAGGTAATGGCCCCCGATATGGCCATCCAGGCCTGTATTTTCCCAATTACCGTAAACAGGAGCTTTTGGTTCTATACCAGCCTCCCGTAAGTATGGTGCCAGCAACCGGTCGGGGTCAAGTGCCAGCATGTATGCCATATCCGTTTGCTGTGCTTTTTTAAAGGGGCTCTCCAGCAGGCTTACTGCAGAAAGTGGAAAACTTTTAAACTGAATCTCCTGCCCGATACTGGCGAACGGTAAGAGGAGTAAAAGCAGAATACGCAAACACTTCAGGTTCATTTCTTTAAAAGTTATGTATTGTTAATATTCTCACACAAATCGCTTCCTCTGTTTTAAATTAGCCTCTATTAACCATTTACAATAAAGTCATTCTTCTTGCTTAGAAGCTTTGCAAGAAATAATTTGTGTTATTTATACACTTATAAAAGTGACACATTTTTTATTGAGAAGCAAATGCTTTAATACCTTTTTCAGTTTTGCTGAAAATTCTTCTGAAAATATTGAGAAGCAACTACAGTTGCACAGTTTAAACGGCCTTATACCATTAAAGTGCAGATAAAGGATGATGTGATCTTATTTCAGCATCTTGTAGTTGAAAGCTAACAACCAGGCAGGTTTATGAGCTCGTCATATCATTCATTCATGTATGGGATTTAATTTTTGGGTATTTATAGCCTATGCAATTGATAAAATTTTAAATCTTCGCTTATCTTGTAAGCATCTTTTAAAGATCGTGTAGTCTTTGCTAGCTATTAATTGTTAATTTATGCTTAAATATTCAGGGCAAACCCGTATCCTTGTTGCTGTTGATTGTATCATCTTTGGTTTTGATGGAGAGCAATACAAACTACTTCTCATTCAAAGAGGCTTTGCTCCTGAAAAAAGAAAATGGAGTCTGATGGGTGGCTTTCTGCAGCCTGATGAAAGCCTGGATGTTGGAGCCAACCGCGTGCTAAAGCAATTAACTGGTCTGGAAAATGTGTATATGGA
The DNA here is from genome assembly GCF_005491705.1 of Pontibacter sp. SGAir0037. Taxonomy (NCBI): domain Bacteria; kingdom Pseudomonadati; phylum Bacteroidota; class Cytophagia; order Cytophagales; family Hymenobacteraceae; genus Pontibacter; species Pontibacter sp. SGAir0037. The sequence goes on from NZ_CP028092.1 coordinate 3,676,815, forward strand.
GCAACTACATACGTTTGGCGACCTAGAACGGGATCCTGTGGAAAGAACATTAGCAGTTGCTTATTTTGCTTTAATTGATATTCAAAAGTATGAGAAGCAATTAAGCAAAGACTTTAATGCGGAGTGGTTTCCATTAAAAGAAATGCCGGAGCTTATCTTCGATCATAACAGAATGGTTAACATGGCTAAAGAAAGGCTCCGCTATAAAGCTGCTCTGCACCCTATATTATTTGAGCTACTCCCCGATAAATTCACCTTACCACAGCTTCAGGCCTTATATGAAGGCCTGTATGAAACCAGCCTGGACAAACGGAATTTCACCAGAAAACTATTATCTACCGGCTTATTTATAAAGCAACAGGACAAGGAGAAAGAAAGCTCTAAGAAAGGAGCATTTTATTATAAACTTGACCAGTCAAAGTATTTAGATGATTTTCAAGCCTTTCTAAAGTTCATTCCAAATCCTGATAAACTTCTAACTAGTTAGTCAGTATCTACAAAAAAGATATTCTTGGAACTTCATATTTTAAACAATAAGTGTTATTTTGACACAAAATTAAAATAATAACTGTGAATCAGGAACAATATGTAATAGGAGTAGACTATGGTTCAGACTCAGTCCGCTCCGTTTTAGTAAATGCCTCTAACGGGGAAGAGGTAGCTTCTTCGGTATTTTATTATCCGCGCTGGCAAAAAGGGCTTTTCTGCAATTCTTCCGCGAACCAGTTCAGGCAACACCCCCTGGATTATGTAGAAGGGCTAACATATACGATAAAAGATTGCCTCCAAAAAGCAGGGAGCAACACAATTGTAAAAGCGGTAAAGGGTATTTCTGTCGATACTACTGGCTCTACCCCTGTGGCGGTAGATAAAAGCGGCACGCCGTTAGCGCTATTGCCTGGTTTCGAAGAAAATCCGAACGCAATGTTTGTTCTCTGGAAAGATCATACTTCAGTTGCCGAGGCTGCTGAACTTAACCAGCATGCAACCAGGTTTGACACCAACTATCTTCAGTATGTAGGCGGCATCTATTCTTCAGAATGGTTTTGGGCAAAACTGCTCCACATACTAAGAGCAGATGTCAACGTAAGAGAAGCATGCTACTCATGGGTAGAACACTGCGACTGGATTCCTTTCTTACTTACAGGAGGAGCAGATGTAGCCCAAATGAAAAGAGGCGTATGCTCTGCCGGGCATAAGTCGCTTTGGGCAGAAGAGTTCGGCGGGTTGCCACCGGAAGAATTTTTCTCATCACTAGACCCGCTGCTGGCCGGATTCACAGAAAGATTATTCACAACTACTTATACTTCGGATCAGGCAGCAGGAACTTTGAGTGCGGAGTGGGCAGAAAAATTAGGTTTATCTACCGATGTTGTTATAGGGGTTGGTGCTTTCGACGCGCATATGGGCGCTGTAGGCGGGCAAATAGAGCCTTACCACCTGAGTAAGGTAATGGGCACTTCTACCTGTGATATGCTGGTGGCCCCACTTGAAGAGGTAAGCGATAAACTGGTAAACGGAATATGCGGCCAGGTACCCGGCTCTATTATACCTGGTATGATGGGACTGGAGGCAGGCCAATCTGCTTTTGGAGATGTATACGCCTGGTTCCGAAAAATTTTATTATGGCCTCTGGAGAACATACTGCTGCAATCCGAAACGGTGTCTTCCGAAACAGCGCAAGCACTTGTTGCTGAGACAGAAGCACGCATTATTCCGGAACTTACTGCACAGGCCGCAAGAGTTCCGCTAACAGAAAATAGCGAGTATGCCCTCGACTGGCTCAACGGCCGCAGAACACCTGATGCCAACCAATTACTAAAAGGAGCCGTAGCCGGACTTGGTTTGGGAACAGATGCGCCTAAGTTATTCAGAGCACTTGCCGAAGCTACCTGTTTCGGAGCTAAAAAAATTGTGAACAGGTTTATAGAACAAGGCATTCCGGTTAAAGGCCTGATAGGCATGGGAGGTGTGGCTAAAAAATCGCCTTTCATCATGCAGATGATGTCTGATGTAATTAACATGCCTCTCCGGATTCATAAATCAGATCAGACCTGTGCCATTGGAGCCGCCATGTTTGCCGCTACGGCTGCCGGAATCTATGCGAAAGTAGAAGATGCCATGGATGCTATGGGGCAAGGCTTTGATGCTGAATATTCACCAGACCCGGAACGTGCCGCTCTGTATGAGAAACGGTTTCGGAAATACGAAGCGCTAGGCGACCTTATAGAGGCACAGATAGACGCTCCGGCATCACAAGTAACAGACGTTCAAGAAGCAGTAGTCAGATAACATGAGTCAATACCAACACATTAAAGAAACAGCCTATCAAGCTAACATGCAGCTGCCAAAGCTGGGGCTGGTACTTTTTACTTTCGGAAATGTAAGTGCGGCAGACCGTGAGGCAGGAGTTTTTGCTATCAAGCCAAGTGGCGTGCCTTACGACGATCTTTCTCCGGATAAAATGGTGATCGTAGATTTTGAAGGCAAAACAGTAGAGGGCAACTTACGCCCTTCATCTGATACGCAAACGCACGCTGTACTTTACAAGCACTGGGAAAACATAGGCGGCATTGTACATACCCACTCCACTTATGCTACCGCCTGGGCCCAGTCCCAGCGCGACATTCCTATCTATGGCACTACACATGCAGATCATAATACAGTAGACATTCCTTGTGCCCCCCCTATGGCGGATGCCATGATACAGGGCGACTACGAATATCAGACGGGTTTCCAGATAATGGACTACCTGAAAGAGAAGAATATGAGTTATAAAGAAGTGGAAATGGTGTTAGTGGGGAACCACGCACCCTTTACTTGGGGAAAAACAGCAGAAAAAGCAGTTTATAATAGTGCAGTTTTAGAAGAAGTTGCAAGAATGGCTTATATTACAGAGCAAATTAGAAGCGATGTTCCCCGTTTAAAGGATTCGCTGATAAAGAAGCACTATGAAAGAAAGCATGGCCCCCACTCCTACTATGGACAATAAAGGTTATGGATGCCTTCTATAAGCAAGTAATTACTTTTTCTAACCCTAAACTTATAAACTCTAAAACACGCACATGACCTCAGGATTTTCTACACTGGATTACGTAGTCTTTATCCTCTATGCCGTTATCATCCTTTTTATGGGATTATGGGTATCGAGGAATAAGAAAGGCACTGAAAAAACTGCTCAAGAATATTTCCTTGCTGATAAATCGCTTACCTGGTGGGCTGTTGGTGCCTCTCTTATTGCAGCCAACATCTCAGCCGAGCACTTTATCGGAACCTCGGGCTCTGGTTTTGCTATCGGTCTTGCCATATCTGCTTACGAGTGGATGGCTGCCTTTGCACTTATTATAGTAGCAAAGTATTTCCTGCCAGTATTTATCGACAATGGCATTTATACCATGCCTCAGTTCCTGAACCAACGCTTTAACAGAGGTGTGAGTACCGCTTTTGCCGTATTCTGGCTGCTGGTGTACGTTTTTGTAAACCTGACCTCTGTAAGCTATCTGGGTGCACTGGCGATGGAAAGCATTATGGGCATACCGCTGCAGTATGGCATCATTGGCTTGCTGTTATTCTCGGCCATATACTCTATTTACGGAGGTCTGGAGGCAGTTGCCTGGACAGACGTTATTCAGGTTATTTTCCTGGTAGGTGGTGGTTTGGTTACGACTTTCCTGGCATTAGATGCAGTAGGCGAAGGCTCTGGCATTATTGCAGGCTTGGCAAACATCTATGAGAAAGGCCGCGACCACTTCTCCATGATTATTCCGCAAGGTCATTTGTTCATACCGGATGGCTCCGGAGGTTCTAAAGATGCCTTTATCGACCTGCCAGGTATTGCCGTAATTGCCGGTGCTATGTGGGCTACCAATTTAGGCTACTGGGGCTTTAACCAATACATTATTCAAAAAGGTCTAGCTGCCAAAAGTATCAACGAAGCCAAAAGAGGTCTTCTTTTCGCAGGTTATTTAAAGCTTCTAATGCCACTTATTGTAGTAATTCCAGGCATTACAGCTTATGTATTATTAAATGCGCACACTCCTGAAGAGCTTTCTTCTATTCTTGGCAAATCCATAACAGAAATAGGCACTATCGATAAATCTGACCAGGCTTACCCATGGCTGTTAAAGAACTTCGTACCGGTGGGTGTCAGAGGTGTTGCTTTTGCGGCCTTGGCAGCAGCTATCGTTTCGTCGCTGGCTTCTATGGTAAACAGTACTTCTACTATCTTTACCATGGATATCTATCGCCCCTACTTTAACCCGGATGCATCCGGTCGTTCATTAGTACGTGTAGGTCGTATTGTAGCAGTTGTTGCATTAGGTATTGCAGCCATTGTAGCGCCACAGCTAAGTGCACTGGATCAGGTATTCCAATATATTCAGGAGTATACCGGTTATATCTATCCGGGCGTAGTTGCTGTATTCGGTATGGGCTTATTCTGGAGACAGATCACAGCCAATGCCGCACTCTGGACAGCCATTGCCACCATTCCGGCTGGTATTCTTTTCAAGGTGATCAGCCCGGATATGCCGTTCCTGCTACGCATGGGGTATGTATTTATTATCCTTTGCGTAATTGCGTCTGTTATAAGCTTTGTAGAAAAAGGGGCTAAAGTAAAAGCTCCTCTGCCAGAAAGCGGAAGACAGCGAATGCTGGTAACATACGCTTATGTGCTCTTTGTGCTTGCCGCCGTTTCGCTTATTGGAGCTATCGTATATACACCGGCATACAGCTACATTGGCATCGAAGCCCTATACTTCCTGGCAGCCTTCTTCCTGATGGTTGGCATTATACTGTATACTAATGCTAAAATCGAAATTGCTGATGCCAAAGCTATTACAACAGATCCGGTTCTGTTCAACACAGGTACGCCATTTAACATAGGCGCAGCAGGCATTATCCTGATCATTGGCCTGATTTATTATTTCTTATGGCATTAGGCAATAATGCTTTATAACAGAAAGTGCAGCTATAAAATGCTGCACTTTTTTTAATTGAATTAATTAGTGTTAAACATACATTTCATTTTTTATGATAGATCTGAAACAGTTCGAAGTTTGGTTTGTAACTGGTAGCCAGCATTTATATGGCGAAGAAACACTTAACCAGGTAGCCGAACATTCACAGCAGATTGCACAAGGTTTGCATGAAGCCCCACAGGTACCTGTAAATGTAGTATTTAAGCCCGTAGTAAAGACAACTGAAGAGATTTATCGTATTTGCCAGGATGCAAACGTAGCCGAGAACTGCGTAGGTGTGATTGCCTGGATGCATACTTTCTCTCCTGCAAAAATGTGGATCGGTGGTTTAAAAATTCTGAACAAACCTCTGCTGCACCTGCACACCCAGTTTAACCGCGATATTCCGTGGAATTCCATTGACATGGATTTCATGAACCTGAACCAGAGTGCCCACGGCGACCGTGAGTTTGGGTTTATGGTATCGAGAATGCGCATCAACAGAAAAGTTGTGGTAGGCCACTGGCAGGACGAAGCCGTGCTGGATCAGATTAATGGCTGGAGCCGGGCTGCCTGTGGCTGGTACGACTGGCAAGGTGCTAAATTTGCCCGCTTCGGCGATAATATGCGCTATGTAGCCGTTACAGAAGGTGATAAGGTAGAAGCTGAAATGAAATTCGGTTTCTCTGTGAATACCTATGGTATTGGCGACTTGGTAAAAGTTATAAATGAGGTCAGCGACCAGGCGATTGACCAGCTCACAGCTGAGTACGAAGAACGCTATGCTGTAGTAGAGGCTTTACGCAAAGGCGGGAACCAGTACAACTCATTGAGAGATGCTGCAAAAATTGAGATCGGGCTGCGCACTTTCCTGGAAGAAGGAAATTTTAAAGGCTTTTCCGACACGTTTGAAGACCTGCATGGCATGGTGCAGCTGCCTGGCATAGCTGCACAGCGCTTAATGGGGCAGGGCTATGGTTTTGCCGGTGAAGGCGATTGGAAAACTGCCGCCCTGGTTAGAGCCATGAAAGTAATGGGAAGCGGATTAAAAGGCGGTAATGCCTTTATGGAAGACTACACCTACCACTTCGACCCGAACAACTCTCTTGTACTCGGCTCGCACATGCTTGAGATCGATGAGTCGATTGCAAACGGCAAACCGTCCTGCGAAATCCATCCGCTTGGTATAGGAGGCAAAGCGGATCCTGTTCGGCTGGTCTTTAATGTAGCCGGTGGTCCTGCCCTGAATGCTTCTATTGTTGACATGGGCAATCGCTTTAGGTTATTGGTAAACGAAGTGGAAGCTGTAGAGCCAGAACATGAGCTGCCAAACTTACCGGTTGCACGTGTTCTATGGAAGCCATACCCAGACATGAAAACAGGTTGTGCTGCCTGGATTCTGGCTGGCGGTGCACACCATACCTGCTACAGCCAAAACCTGACTTCTGAGCAGTTACAGGATTTTGCCGACATGGCCGGTATAGAATGTGTGCTCATCGATAAAGAAACCAGGCTTCGTCAACTGCAAAATGAGTTGCGCTGGAGCGAGGTTTATTACCAGATAAACAAATCTTAGTTAAACCGGCACACGTGCATGTAGCACGACCTTTAGAAAAGACAGGTTACCATTCCTATAATATCTACAGCACCTTGGCGCTTATTTGCTCTTTCAGCAGAAAGGCCGTGCTACATGCCAGGTGTGCCGGAACTTATGATGGCTTTACAGCTTTAAAGTATTCCACAATAAATGGATTTGTATAATCCTGTATAAAGGCTATAACATTGTTGTATTGGCTGAAGTCTTCTTTCGGATGCGTTGTAGTGATAACCACACTCTGCATGCCGGCATTCTGGGCAGACTCAACACCTTTAGGAGCATCTTCGAACACGATGCAATCTTCTGGTGCCATTCCCAGAGCTTCGGCTGCCTTTAAAAAAGTTTCCGGATCCGGTTTACTTTTATGAACATGATCGGCACTAACAAAGGCATCGAAATAATGCCTGATCCCTAAGCCGTCTACCACAAAGTCAATATTAAAAGTAATGGCGGCAGAGGCAATAGCCATCTTAATACCCTGTTCATGCGCTTCTTTTAAGAAACCTTCCAAGCCGTCTATCAACGAGAGATGTGGCCGATATTCCGCTTGATATTTTTTCTCCTTCTCAACAGACAGGCGCTCTGTTTCTTCATCAGAAAAATGGCTCTCACCAAAAATTCGCGCCAGCACTTCACTGTTTTTACCATACATCTGCACCTTCACCTCATCCCATGTCAGGTCGGCACCTAAATCTTTCGTCAGGATATGATGCCAAGCTTTGGCATGATAATGCATGTCGTCTATTACTGTACCATTTAAGTCGAATAAAAATGCTTTGGCAGATGAACTACTCATAGTTTACGTTTTAGTAGAGTGGGAATTAAATGTTAGCGCGCACATACAGCGCCTCAAGTATAACAAAATAGCAGCCTTCCTATAGCTGCTATTTTGTTATAACGCAAAAACGTTAAGAAATAACTAAACAGCAAAGTAAAAAATGGCAGGCAACGTAAATACCAGTATTTTACTCTGCCTTTACTATAACCTTCTGCCGCTCGATTTCCTCCATCACAATAGCTGCAAAACTGCTTAAAATAGCAGCATCGTCTTGGCTAAATGGTTTCGGCTCCCGATCCACTATGCATAAAGTGCCAATATTATAACCATCGGGTGTCGTAAGAGGGGCTGCTGCATAAAAACCTACGTTATAAATACTGGCCATCTCCGGTTTCTCCTGCATAAGTTCCTGAAGCCAGGCACCTTTGATAACCGTTACTTCGTTTTGCAAAATTGCAATAGAACATAAACTCAGATCCCGGCTGATTTCAGCTCTCCCATCCAGGCCACACCTGGCTTTAAACCATACACGCGCTTTATCTACCAGTGCTACAAATGCTATGGGCACCTTAAACATATGAGCTGCCATGGTTACCACATCCTGAAAAGTATTGTCCTGGGTGCTATCTAACAACTCATAACTGTATAACCGCTTCAGCCTTTCCTGTTCATACAGCCCGGAACTTTCGTACATATCTTTCATAAGTCGGGGTTTATGAAAAAAATTTAACTCCACTCTGTGTCTCCTGCCGGCCTATGCTTTGTTAGAATAGCTGCTATTGCCTCTGTACTGACAGGCTTATGCAAAAAACCTTTTACCAGGGCGTAAGATTCAGCCTTGGCAGAATCGGAAGCGTCTAAAGAAGAGGTGAGGATATATACACTACACTTCATGCTCACCTGTTTAGAATGCGACTCAAGAACATCCAGAAAAGCCCAGCCATCCATTTCAGGCATATTAAGATCGAGAAAGATAATGTCCGGCACACCATCTGGCGCATTTTTGAGGATTAGCCCTAGCGCCTCCTCTGCAGCCTCAAAAGTGACAATGTCCTCCGGAAAGCCCTCCACCAGCAGCGACTGTTCTGTCAGCAGTGAACTTATAGGATCATCGTCGATAATAAATGTTTTCATAGAAAAAGATCAGGTTAAGTAAATCATAAACCGGGTGCCTACATTCACCTGGCTACTTACTTCAATCCGCCCTCCCATTGCTTCAATTTGTGTCTTAACCATAAACAGGCCTAAGCCTCTGCCATCTGCAATTCCGGTATGGAACCGCTTGTAGAGTTTAAACAGGTTACTGCCATGCTTCTCCATATTAAAGCCAAGCCCATTATCAGTAAAAGAGATAATGGTACCTCGTTGCGGGCTTCCGAAGCACTTAATGGTAACTTCCAGGTTCCTGTCAGGAGACCTGTACTTCAGCGCATTTGATAATAGATTATAAAAAATACTGTTCAGATAAGCATTATTACCTTCCACGGTATAATCCTCTGGTATAGTAAGCTTCACGTCTGCTCCACTTATATGAAGCAGATCCTGAAGAGCCGAAGTAGCCTGCTGCACCACATAAAGAATGTTCACCTGTTCCTGTACATAATTACCTTTACTATCCCGAGTAGTTAAAATGGTATTTACGTCTTTCAGAACCGTATCCATCTGCCATACGCTAGCCGTTAGGCTGGCCAGTGCTTTATCATATACTGTTGAATTTCTGTCTAGTTTAGGTAAAAGAGTAGCCAGACCTAAAACATTTGCAACCGGTGCTCTTAGGTTGTGAGACACAATGTAAGTGAACTGCTGCAAGTCTCTGTTATGCCTGTAAAGGTCCTGAGCCATCTGCTGCTGGCTTGCTTCTACTTCTTTGCGGAAAGTAATATCTTTCTGAATAGCGATAAACTGCGTGATCTGCCCTTCATCGTTATAGATTGGGGTGATATCTATAGAAAGCCACAGTTTCTCCCCAGACTTCTTATAGTTGATGAGCACCGTGTTAAAATGCACGCCCTCTTCCAGCTTTTCACTTATACGCTGCACAGCTGCCGGATCAGTTTCAGGGCCTTGCATAAATGATCCGGGTTTTTTACCAACTACTTCCGGTAAAGTATAGCCTGTAGTTCTTGTAAAACTTTCATTCACCCATTCAATCTGGCCATTGGCACCTGTAATCACAACGCCGTTATCAGTGCCACTTGCTACCAATGATAGCTTTTTTAGCTCCTGCTGCGACTGCGTAACGTCAGTTACATCTCTTACTATAGCAAATACCCCTATAATTTCATCATCTACAATAATGGGTACTTTCGTTACAAATATGTCTTTGTGGTCCCCTTCCTTTACAGGTAAAGTAAGATGAAAAGCAACTGATTTATTTGTAAACGCCTCCTGCAGATAATGCATACATACGGGTGCTATCTCCTTCGGAAGTATGGCTGAGAGTTTGTTGTTAACAATGCTTTCTCTGTCTGCGCCGAAGAAAAGGAGACCTGCCGGATTAATATCAAGTATGGTACTGTCTCTGTCTTCGATAAGAATGATATCCGGGTTGTATTCGAAAAGAGATCGGAAACGCTGTTCACTCTGCCGGATCCTCTGAAGACGGTTCTTCCGGTCTGTGATGTCGCGCGAGCTACTAACCACAGCATTTATAGATGCATTATACAACTGATTCCGAAGCGTTGTCTCCAGCCACTTCCACTCACCTGTAGCACTTTTAAACCGGAAATCCGACACCTTTACCTGCTCTTCTGTGCTCAGCGCCGTGCGCATAGCCTCTTTTAGCTTAGGCGTATCGTGCGGATGAATAAATTCAAAGGCATTTCTTCCAATGAGTTGCTCTGGCTCATAACCAAGCTTACGCAATGTGGAGCCCCCACTGTATACAAAATCTCCTTCTGTATTAAAGAGCGCAAGCATATCAACACCATGCTCCACCAGGGCATTATGCACCTCCTCCTTTTCTTGTACCTGCCGGGAAAGCACCTCGCTCTCCGATGGAATGCGGGCTATACAAAAAAATGTTTGCTCTTCTGCAGACCAGTTTACCGACCATGCTACAGGTACCCATTCTCCATTTTTATGCCTGTAGCGGTTCCTGAAGTAGGTAGTGGAGTTAGTGTAAACAAGGCTCTTGCCAACCTGTACCGTAGCATTATAATCATCCGGGTGTATAAATGAGTAACAGGATGCCCCCTGTAGTTCCTGCATATTATAACCTAGTATGTTCCTGCAGGCATCGCTGACATAAACAAAACTCCCCTGCCGATCTATAGCACAGATCATATCTGGGGAATGCCTCATTACTTTATCTAAAATGCTCCTACTATCGCCAAACTCCATCACTAATAGATAAAGAAATATATAATTTTAATTTGTATTAAATGAATAATTAAACTCCTCCTGAGCATAAATTAGACTTAGCAGATTACAATAAAGCTAAGCCCAAAGTTCACTAAGCATTTCCTGTTAGCTCAGAAAAAGTACTCCAGATAATATACTCAGGCCCTCCTTAATTTTTATTGCGTAAAATACAGAGGAAAATTCATTCAAAACAATACAAATTTCGCTAAAGACATAATATTTAAAATATTCCCATTATTTTATATTCTTAAATTATAATGGTTATAAACAATGCTTTAGCAGCAACACCTCTTTATACCAGATGTTATAAATGATGTAGCTTTATCTCTATTCTACTACCCGCAGTTTTACGTGAGACGGATGAGATTCTGAAAAGAACACTCTATGAGCAGCTTTCTGAAAATCAGACTCCTGGGCTTCATAAATGTTTACAAACTTTTGCGGGTTACGATCTACTAAGGGAAACCAAGAACTCTGAACCTGCACCATAATTTTATGCCCCTTCCGGAAGGTGTGTGCCGCATCCTGCATGTCGAACTTTACTTCTGTTACCTGATTCGGCACCATGGCTTCCGGCTCTGAAAAGCTGTTCCGAAACTTAGCCCGCATTACTTCTCCACGCACCATCAGCTGAAAGCCACCCATCTTCGTATTTGGCCTCGGGCTATTATTGGGAGCATCATCCGGGTAAACGTCAATTAGCTTTACAACAAAATCGGCATCTGTACCTGTTGTCGATACAAACAGATCAGCCAGCACATTTCCTGAAATCGTTACATCTTCGGCAAGCACATCTGTTTCATACACCAGCACATCGGGTCTGGTAGCGGCAAAGCGCTGATCTTCATACATAAAATCACTGCCTCTCAACGTTCTTATTTCTGAAGTGAAAGGCACAGGCTTTGCCGGATCGCTTACGTACTCATCGAACGCCTGCTGCTGTGCTTTAGGAGGCTCAAAAGATAATTTCCCTCCTGCATGCAAATACAAGTTCTTCTCCTGGCTCTCTTTAGGAGGCCAGGCATCATACTTCTTCCATTGGTTTGTGCCAGTTTCAAAAATATAGGCTTCTGGTAGTTGCGGATCGGCAGCTCCTTTTAAGTAATGCATAAAGAAAGGGAATTCAATCTGCTCTCTGTAGAACTCAGATGTGTTGGCTCCGAAACGTATGTCTCCTAAATATGCTCCTTCTCCCCGAGACCAGCTGCCATGTATCCAGGGGCCCATCACCAGTTTATTACTGGTTTTGGCACTTTGTTTTTCTATACCTGCATAGGTTTTAAGAGGCCCGTACAAATCTTCCTGGTCGAACCATCCTCCTACCGTAAGCACAGCAGGTTTTACATTTTTCAGATGAGGCACAGGTGTTCTGGCCTTCCAGTAAGCATCGTATGTACCGTGCTCCATCATCTGGTTCCAAAGCGGGTTTTCACCGTGCAGTATTTTTTCGTTGATGTTTTTGATTGGCCCGATGCCCAGATAAAATTTATAGGCATCCGGTGTTCCGTATTGCGTAAAGCCGCGAGGCCATTCTGTGGTTGGCTCCGGGCGTAGCTGGCCAAAAGAGGAAAGAAAGGCAAAGGTCCCCATCAGGAAGAAGGCGCCATTGTGGTGGCGGTCGTCTCCCATAAACCAGTCTGTTACAGGCGCCTGAGGCGAAGCCGCTTTCAACGCCGGATGGGCGTCTATCAAGGTGGCAGTTGTATAGAATCCTGGTGCTGAGATGCCCCAGCTACCAACCCTACCGTTATTAGGCTTTACATTCTTCAGCAACCACTCAATGGTATCGTAAGTATCGGAGCTTTCGTCTACCTGCGACTTTTTCTTATTTGGAATGTAAGGCCGCACTGCCACAAAGTCTCCTTCCGACATAAATTTGCCGCGCACATCCTGGTAAACAAAAATAAAGCCTTCGCGCGCAAACAGCATAGAAGGGCCCAGCGTTTTACGATATGCTTCTTCACCATAAGGCGCCACTCCATAAGGAGTTCTGTCGAGCATGATCGGGTATTTTTTTGATTTGTCTTTGGGTATGTAAATAGATGTAAAAAGCTTCTTCCCATCACGCATGGGCACCATTTTCTCCAGCTTTATGTAGTTTTCCCTGATAAAAAGTGAATCCTGGTTTACAACCTGTGCCTGCACCTGAACAGGCGCTGCTGTAAATGTTACTAAAAGGAACAGGAGCAGGTAATACAATCTTGTACCATGGCCGGACAAAAAGCTGGGGAGAGTTTTCATAACGAACTTAATGTTGAAACAAGTAAGTCTTAAATGTACACTTTTCTCTTCTAGTAGCCAAGTGCAACAACTAGTCTAGCAGATGCCTGCTTCTATTTTGTTTACATTGCCACGCTGCCATAGAACTTAGCATACATTTGAAATTTCACTTTTTTATTTGCCCAGATAAAACGTTTAGCCACAAAAAAAGGCAGCTGCACAATGCAACTGCCTTTCTATACTTCATTTAAACAGGTTAGAACGGAAGGTCATCCGGCTCATCTGACTTGGCAGCATAACCACCCGCAGCAACTGGCTGAGGTGCTTGGTCTCCTTTGCCACCCAACATTGTTAAAGAATCTGCTACAATCTCGGTAGAATACCTCGTATTGCCATCTTTATCCTGGTATTGGTTTGTTCGGATTTTACCTTCGATAAAAACCTGCATGCCTTTTTTCACATACTTTTCGCAAACTTCTGCAAGACCTCGCCAAACCACAATATTGTGCCATTCGGTTTTCTCCTGCCTTGCCCCCGATTTGTCTTTGAAGGATTCTGAAGTAGCCAAAGGGAACCTTGCTACTGCTACATTTGATTCTAAGTGTCGAACTTCAGGGTCCTTGCCCACATTACCTACCAGTATTACTTTGTTTACTGATGCCATAATCTTATTACGCTTAAGTTAAATTGATGAAGCAATATTACTAATATATTTAGATAAATCCTAATAATGTTAGTAAATCATGTTAATAACTTTAGTTTTCCACATTATATGCCATCAGCAATAGGGAAACCAACAAAAGTAGAGACAGGATTTTGGCAGTAAAGCTTTAATAGATGCTGATTTTATGTAACTCATGCAGCAGTTGCACCACAACTATACAACTATTCATCAGATTTACCTTTCTCAGAAGAACTAGTAAATGCTTCTGCCAGAAACGGCAGAAGTGCAGCCAGGAAGCAGTGTTTACAATAGCCGGAGCCGCAATTCTTGTATCTCTAAGTCCCACACCAGTAAATTTTCTATGAAGGCACTTTAAACAAGGTAAACTATTTTTAAATTGCTCTCCATTGCGTTCTGCTTATCTCATGGTAAGTAAACTTATCTGTGCTTCCACTCAAACAGAAACTCTCCTGCCTGGAGTTGCATTGTGGTAGCCGCAATAGTTTTACCATTCAACTGAACTTGTAAACCATTTATAACAGGCAGGTATAATGTAGCCGTTGAGTTAGCAGGCACAGTAACAGTATATGATATTCCATCCGCAGTTCTTTTCCAGGAGGAGACTATTTTTCCATAAGGGCCGTTATGTGATGCTTCAAACTGACTCAGTTCTTCCACAAAGTGAGGCTTCAGCAATATATTTTTGAATCCAGGCTGTGCCGGATCAGGCTTTATACCTCCTATACCTTTATAAAGCCAGGCCCCGATTTCTCCGAACATAATATGGTTTAACGACATGTCACGACTTGCCGCTATATTCCAGTTCTCATATAAGGTGGTTGCTCCATTCCTGATCCACCAGCCCCACGATGGATAGGTTTCCTGCGCAGCAACCTTATAAGCTATAGCAGCATAGTCATTCTCACTCAAAGCGCTCAAAATTGCTTTTTGACCCAGCAAGCCTACATCCAAGTAATAGTTATCAGCCTCTACACGTTTTGCTAGATTAGCCGCCACTTTACTTTTCAGGTTCTCAGGCACCAGTCCCCAGTATAGCGGCACGCTTAAAGCGGTCTGCACTCCATCGCCATAAATACCTGTTTCCCTGTTTAAGTATTTAGCATTAAAAGCATCTTTTATCTTGACAGAGAGTGCCATATATTTCTCATAATCTGTCTCTTTACCAAGAATTTGAGCCGCCCTGGCCAGTATAACGGCATCAGCGTAGTAGTAGCAGGTAGAGGTTAGCTCTACAGGTGTTTTAGACTTTACCGGCACCCAATCTCCCAACCCCCATGTTGTTAGCCCTGTCGGACTTATTCCAGTTATATGATCTACATAGCGTTTAATATGATCATAGCAATCAACCAGCAGCTTCTTATCACCATAGAAAAGATAGATGTTCCAGGGAATAATGGCGATGGTACTGGTCCAGTCGGGGCCATTTCCCCACTCGTAACCCCAACCACTCGTTGGCACTATAGAAGGCAGCACGCCATTTGGCTGTTGTTCATCACGATGATCTGCCAACCATTTTTCATACACCGTGATCCCCTCAAAGCTATACAAGCCTGTTTCTATGGCAATCTGTGCATCGCCTGTCCAGCCGTTCTTTTCCCGCTGCGGACAATCTGTAGGATAACCAAATAAGTTGGAGAGGTAGGAGTTATTGGTTGCATGCCATATCTTATCCAACACCGGATTTGACGATCTGACCTGCCCGGCGACAGGCACATCGCTATGCATAAAATACCCTCTTAAACTGCTTTTGCCTATAGTAATTGGTTTACTGCTGGTTACCTCTACATACTGAAACCCTTTGTAATTGAAGCGCGGTTTAAACGTTTCTTCGCCTCTGCCACTTAAGATAAATATATCTGTTTGAAACGGATCAGTATTGTCAGTAGGCCTGTAATGTTCATCTATGTTCGACATATCCACGTACCCGTTCTTGTACAGTCGCTCCCCATGCTTAAGCTTTACAATGGTGCCTGCCGCACCTTGCACCGTTATGCTGCTTACGCCCGCAATGTTCCTGCCTAAGTCAAACAAATAAGTAGAATCATTTAGCTGCCTAAAGCCTTGTGCTGCCATTTCCTCTACATCCCGTATAGGGTGCATCACCTGAGCTACTACGTTTACTGACGGGGCTGAACGATAGATAACGCTTCTCCATTTGGAGTCGTCGAAATTTGCTGTGTTCCAGCCAGGCTGTTCTAACCTGGCATCATAATGTTCTGCTGTATAAATGCTGTTAAAGATGATCGGGCTTAAGGAAGTTTTCCAGTCTTTGCCTGAACTAATGGTTTCGGTGGTTCCATCTTCATAGGTAATGCGCAGGTCGAGGCAAAAAGCAGGACGGTTCCGCCAATTGGCTTTGTCAAAATTCCAGACAGCGGTAGACTGATGATTGTACCAGCCATTGCCCAGTAAAACGCCTATTGCATTTTCTCCTGCCTGCAGTTGCGGGGTTACATCGTATGTTACATACAAAGTCCGCCTGTCGAACCGGGTATACATAGGATCAAGTCTGTGGTTGCCAACTCTCTGTCCGTTGATGGAAAGCTCGTACAAGCCAGCAGCTGCCATGTAAGCTCTCGCTGCTTTTATTCTCTTTGTTGTGGCGAAGGTTTTCCTAAAATAAGGAGCAGGTTTAAGTTGGATATCTTCTGTATCGGATATCCAGGAGCCCTGCCAGTTTTTCTGGTTCATCATCCCGGTTTCAAAGCTTGCTATCTTACCTACAGTTGATTTCTTTTTCCGCTGATCCGTTACATCTACACGCCAAAAGTATTTTGTAAAAGCTTTTAGCTCATCCCCACTAAAAATAGCTAGCTGTTCATCCGACTTCACCCAGCCAGTGTTCCAGATACTACCTTTTCCTGTTGAAAGCGCTATTGAATCTATGTCAACCAAAATACGATAGGCTGTTTGTCTGGCTCCCGGCCTGCTGTCATTTAAACACCAGGTAAAGCGTGGTTTTGGTGTATCTACTCCCAGAGGGTTCACCAGGTACTCGCACTTCATGTCGGCAGCACTAAAAGCAGGCTGACTAAAGCCACTTGATATACTACAAAACACCAGTGTAATAATTACAGCAGTTAATTTTCTCACTACAGCTTGACTTTAGGGTAGATAACAAAAATGTATTTAATGCTGAATATATTAAATTCCGCCTTTAAAGCCCATTTTAGTACTGCCATTTCAGCGCTATTTTATAAAATTATGTCCGTAATACTACCGTGCATGCATCATTATAGCCTGCAAGGCCACCGTGTTATTTAAAGCATCATACCTGAATGCCATCACAATACTTGGTTACTCAACAAGCGAATCAGGGAGATGCAAACTATACTATGTTCTTTTACATAACATAGCTCCTATTTTTAATAAGTATATTTGAATGGGAAATCATAGGCCCTGCTATGGCTAAGGCAGCTGCAGCTATGATTTGGGAACCACATAATTTTAGCTATACACCATGGAAGCTGTTTACACAGAAGGAGAAATCTTTCATAACATAGATTATACGAAGGAAGCTTTACCCAAAGGCGAATACGAAAACTGCACGTTTACAAACTGTAATTTTGCCAGTGCAGATCTGGCCGGTATCAGTTTTGCTGATTGCGAATTCAATGACTGCAATTTAAGCACGGCCCGTATTGCCAGAACCTCTTTAAAAGATGTCCGCTTTAGACATTGCAAACTACTTGGACTGCACTTTCAGAACTGCAACGAATTTCTCTTTTCTGTTGATTTTGAGAACTGTGTGCTCAATCTTTCCTCTTTTTACCGCCTGAAACTTAAGAAAACCCGTTTTAAGAACTGCAGCCTGCACGAGGTAGACTTTGCCGAAAGCGATTTAAGTGCTGCTGATTTCGAAAATTGCGATCTGGCAGGCGCTATCTTTGAAAACACGCTCCTGGAAAAAGCCGACTTCAGAACCTCCTATAATTACCAGATTAACCCGGAACAGAACCGGCTGAAAAAAGCCAGGTTTTCCCTAAGCGGTATACCGGGCCTACTAGCAAAACATGATATTGTGATTGAGTAGAGCATGTTCCTGTTATACTTGTTTAATGCTACTCTGCAGAGATAAGCACTCCTCAATAGTGTTCGCGTATACTCCAAAACCTGCCACCATCTGAAAGACATGCTGCAGGCTACAGGCTCAACCTGCTTCATCCGTTCATTCTGCTGCTTATAAGGTTTCCTCTGTTATCACTTAGTTTGTAATTATATAAACACTACCCTATAACAGGGCGATGTAACGCAGCCAATCTTTATTATTGTTGTTTCTAATTTACTAATGAAGGTTTAAGGCCTTTTTTACAGCGTTATACTGCGCGTCAATCACCGCTTGGTTGTGTCCGTGAGCAGCACCCGGCACAAGCACAAACTCTTTTTTTGGAGCCTTTACTTTGTCGAAATACGCTTTAGTCAGCTCTTTGGAGGTTAAAATATCTTCCTCGCCCTGAATGAGGTACACAGGAATCTTGTAATGCAGGCCATTCTTCATAAAATTCACCTCAGCCTCCATAGATTTAATTCCCATTGCTTTATGACCGGCAAAGTAGAGAAAAGAATAATCATCCCCATCATACCTGTTTTGGGCATCTTTCTCATTGTCGTATTCGCTCGCTACTTTCCACCAGGATGCAGGAGCAGGTGTTGAATTCTCCCGCTCATACTTTTTGATGATGCGCATGAGCTGGCCTGATTTTCTGGCATCTTCGTAAGGAGGAGGACCTAAGGCCTGCAGCTTCTCTAAAGATTCCTGGTCTCTGGCATCCCTAGCTAGTTTAGATACCAAATTAAATGCATTCAGAAACCCTTCTTCTCCATTTACCACCTGTGAATGTCCTATATAGGTAGAGAAAAGATCAGGGCGCTTTAAGGCCATACTGGCTCCCAGCACCGATCCCCAAGAGGTTCCGATAATGATGATTTTACGCTTCCCAAGGTGTTTGGTCAGGTACTCTGAAAGCTCAATCCCGTCAGCTGTCATGCGCTCGACAGTCAGTGGGTTCTCAATCCAATAATCCTCAGTTACCACTTCAGGAGCATTACGGCCAAAAGTTCTTCCTGCTCCACGCTGGTCCCAATACACCAATACAAAGTCTTTTTTCCAGTAGCCATAGATGGCGTCATCATACTGACTCATGGTGCTGCCTGGCCCACCATGCAGAAACAGAATAACGGGCTTGGACCTGTCGTCTCCGCTAATGGTTACCCATTGTTCTATACCGCCAATGGAAACATATTTTGCCTCGTTAATGGACTTTACCTGAGCAGCTAACCGGCCTGAGACTAAAACGAGAAGTAGAAACAGCAGAAGTTTATAGTTCATAAAACATTATATATCAAAGCAAATAAGGAGGGGCTGTGGGTAACGTGTTATACAAATTGGCTACAACACGCTAACATAGCGGATAAACGAAACTTGGTACTACTTAAAAACAAAAAAGCCTGTGAATGACTAATTCACAGGCTTTTAACAAATATAAATTTTAATACTAAGTGGAGATGCAGGGATTCGAACCCTGGTCCAGACAAGGAAATCGTCGTGCCTTCTACATGCTTAGACGCTAGTTAGATTTTCGGGAGTTTGCAGGCCTAGGTCAAGCCTATGCGCACTCCTTAGATGCTTAATTTCGCCTGTGCATCACACCTCTGCACAAACTAGTGAAACGATTCGAAGCCTCTGATGTGCAAGTGGTTTCACGGGACCTGCACGAGACTATGGCTTAGAGCTTAATACCTAGATTAAGCAGCCATGGCGTAGTTATATTCGCCAGTTATTGTTCGAACGGATTTTTAACAGGTGGTACGTTCATCACCCGACATGCTTACACGCAACCTGCACAAGCTGTCAATTCCAGTCATCCCCAAATGTTAAAGAACTTTTGCCCTGATTTAATTCCTGCAGACAATACATTGCAAATATACATCTTTTTGCTTTTCCTGGGCGGGCAACCTCATAATAAACCAGACAGACGGCAAAATAGTTTCCTTTGCGGAACAATTAAACTACTGTTTTACCGCCTGCTCTGGCTCGTATGCCTATTTTGCATTCAGGATTTCAT
Source organism: Pontibacter sp. SGAir0037 (assembly GCF_005491705.1). Lineage (NCBI taxonomy): Bacteria > Pseudomonadati > Bacteroidota > Cytophagia > Cytophagales > Hymenobacteraceae > Pontibacter > Pontibacter sp. SGAir0037. The sequence continues at coordinate 3,696,481 of NZ_CP028092.1, forward strand.
TTACATATTTTACCCATTTGTATTTAGGCATCTCTTAGTTAATATAGTAACCTGGCTGAATCATAACTTTATACTTGTCACAGTCTTTGTAGACTTACGTTCTTTTTTGCTATATCGCATAGCGAAAAAAGACACAGCGTGTTTATCAACCTAACAGAAGCACCAGGCCTACTGCAGCGCTTTACTCCAGGCCAGCATCTCCTCATAAAGCTCATTTACTTTTTTATCTGGATTTGCTTTATATAAAGTTATCAGTTGCTTATTAAAGTCTCCGAACCTACTAAAGCCCCTGCTGTTTTCCATCTGCCGCTCCATACGCGGTAAAAAAGCAGCCACTTCTTCTGCCGGAAAATTATCTAGGCAGTAGAGCGAAAACACAGCCCAGGTCATATATTCATTGAAAACAGCATAAGGCGAACCATAGGCGCTGGTCCCGTTCTTTTCCTTTGTCCATTTCTGGCGATCTCCGAACACCTCGTTAATCTGCTTCAGGTAGCCATCCGAAACAGGATTTACGAAGTTATGATCGATTTCAGTAAACACCACCCGCGAATCCTGCATCTCATTCAGGGCCTTGCTATTCTTGTCAGATGGCTTTGATCTGCAAACAAACATTACGGTTTGGGTAAAGTCATTATCTTCGAACCGGTTAGTAGCATGCGCCCCACCCACCAGTGGTGAGAAGGTAACACGGTAGCTGCCATAGGTAAACGGAAATTTACCCTCCAGCCAGGTCTGCATCTTGTCCATCGGGTTCAACCCCTCATAGGTTTTAATAAGGCTCTGATAGTATGGCTGGTGTTGCTTGTAAAACTCCCTGAATTTAGATTTCCTGGCAAAATCATTCACCAATGCCAGGTTAGCTTTAATAGGATCATCCGGATGATTGAAGCCCATCTTCCGGATGATGCCTTCATTTACAATGTTGCCCTTCTTATTAAACACATAGCCACAGGCGTTCATCTTCAGGGCATAATAGTACCAATAGCTTTCGTTGTCGAAAGGTTTTACAATGTGCTGGTTAATGATGTCCAGGAGTGGGTGGTTCTGGTAGGGAGCAAAATACGACATCACTTCTTTATAATATGGCGTGGTCATATCCACCATGTTTGAATCCTGCTGCCCTATCCTCGAAAGCGCCACCAGGATATTGGCCAACTCATGCACCTCCGGCACTTCTATTATAGATTTGCCTTTATGCGCTTTTATGTAGGACTTGCTGAAATTAACGTTCTTTGAAACTCCTACCACCTCTGTTAAAGCCTCTTCTCCATGGTACTGCACAGAAAAACGCACTGTGTCGCCTTCTTTTATAGTAAATTTAACAGAGTCTATGTCGGTAATAAAAGCGACTGGCATTCGGCGCTGCTTTACCTCTACCTCCAGCCGGTCTGGCTTTATCTCGGGCGATATTTTCCAGCCATCGCTGGTCTCTGCACCTACCCGGTAGCTAATGGTTTCGATACCCGATTTAATGGAAGGCAGCTGTCTTACAGACTGTGCACAACTGATTTGCACCAGCCCAAGCATTGCAAGGGCTACAGCATGTGTTAAAATGCTTTTCATATGTTTAATTTGAAAGTTTAGATCAAACTATTCTGTTCGAAGCGAGTTAACGGGGTTGGCTACTGCCGTTTTTATAGCATGGAAGCTTAAGGTAAGCATAGCTATAATAATGGTAGCCACAAAGGCAGCAGCAAAGATCCACCAGCTAAGTTCGGTACGGTACGCATAGTCGTCCAGCCAATTGCTCATTAGGTACCAGCTTAATGGCAGCGCCACAATATTTGCCAGCAACACAAGTTTCAGAAAATCTTTGCTCAGCATAAACACAATACCAGAGGTAGAGGCACCTAATACTTTTCGGATTCCGATTTCTTTAGTGCGCTGCTCCGCCGTGAATAAGGCCAGGCCGAACAAGCCCATACAGGAAATAAGGATGGCAATGCCTGCAAAATAGTTTGTTAGCTCACCTATAATCGCCTCGCTTTTATACATTTTCTCAAAGTCTTCGTCCAGGAAATGGTAGGTAAACGGAAAGGCCGGATTATACTTCTTTAGCACCTTTTCCATGGCAGCCAGTGCACCGGGTGCCTGTCCGGGTGCAATGCGGGCAAACATCGTATTCTTGGCACCGGAATTTAGCAGGAGAATCAGTGGCTGCATAGGCTCCTGAACAGAGGAGCTATGAAAGTCTTTTACAACACCAATAATTTGAGCTTTTTGCCCACCGCCTTCCAGCCACTCTCCTACAGGGTTCTCCAGCTGCATCAGCCTGGCGGCTTCCTCATTAATCAGCACATTGGCTGTATCGGCACCGTACTCTTCCGAAAAGCCCCTTCCTTCTTTTACCTGGATATTCATCGTCTCCAGAAAGTCGAGTTCTGTGTAGATAATACTGAACAGGATGTCAGCGTCGGGTGCTTTACCAGCCCAGTTTATATGGCCTGTAGAGTTTCCTATCATCAGCGGACTTTGGTTAGCGGCTGTTACCCCTGTTATGCCGGCTTGTTTCAGAAACTCCTGCTTTATCATATCATACCGCTGGCCTATCTCACCTTCAATCGGTATCTGCACAACATTCTCACGGTTCAGTCCTATATCTTTTGTTCTGATATAGTGCAATTGCAGGTATACCACCAGCGTACTTACAATCAGTAAAGCAGAAAGTACAAATTGGAATACAACCAGCCCCTTTCTGAATAAAGAAACTTTGCTGCTTAGCTTTACAGTACCTTTCAACACTACGGCAGGATTAAAGGATGATAAAAAGAAAGCAGGATAGCTACCCGAAATCAAACCTGTAACAAGAGCTACACCCAGCAAAATCAGGATCAGGCCGGGGTCGGAAAGATCAAGCGTTATAGCTTTACCCGTTAAATTGTTGAATTGGGGCAGCACAATGCCAACCAGGTTCAGCGACAGGAATAAGGCCAGAAAGGCCACCAGCACCGATTCTAACATAAACTGCTGCACCAGGGCATTTTTACCGGCTCCTATAGCCTTTCTCACTCCTACCTCTTTGGCACGTTTTGCCGAACGGGCAGTAGCCAGGTTCATAAAATTAATACAGGCAATGATAATCAGGAAAGCAGCCACCACCGAGAACAGCCGCACGTATACAATCATGCCGCTTCGGTCTTTACCCGGCCTGAAATCAGAGTACAGGTGCATTTCGCTTATCGGCTGCAGAAAAAGATCGGCGTTAGATTTAGGTGCATATTTTTTTATAAACCCTTCAATTTTCTTATTAACAGCTGCTACATCTGCCCCTGGCTGCAGTAACACATACGTTCGTATGCCGTTGTTGCTCCAGTCTTTTACCCATTCGCCACCTGGTGTATTTATCCAGTCATTCAAGGGCATTACATAGTCGAACTGAAACGAAGAGTTCTTTGGCACATCCTGCATCACGCCGGTTACCTGGTAGCTGGCACTGTTATTTATTTTAAAGATTTTGCCTACTGCATCTGTCGTACCAAAAAATTTTTGAGCAGTGCTTGCACTTATTACCACAGAATTCGGCTCCTGCAGCACCTGTTTTGGATCGCCATGCAGTAATGGGAAAGAAAATACCTCAAAAAACTCAGGATCGGTATGGCGGCCATTCACTTTAATAATTTTATCTTCATAGGTAAAAAGCTGCTTCCACTCCCACGTAGTAGAACGAACAGCATACTTTACTTCCGGCATATCTTTCTCCAGCGCCTCAGCAAGCGGTCCCGGGTTAGCATCTGTAATTAAATCATCGTTCCCAGGATAGTGCTGTACCTCCATAACACGGTACAACTGATCGATATTTTCATGAAACTTATCAAAGCTTACTTCATCCTGTACCCAAAGCAGAATCAGAATGCTACAGGTCATCCCTAATGCAAGCCCTGCGATATTGATAAGAGAGAAGACCTTGTGCCGCATCAGGTTGCGAAAGGCCATTTTAATGTAGTTCTTTAACATAGTTTTAGGCATTAAAAGAGATATTATCGTTCAGTTTCTTTCAAGACTTTGCTGGTTGTTTGCACCTGCTCAACTACAAGAAATTAAAATGCCAAACTAATAAATAATTGATTTTCTGAACTTTAACTAAAATTCAAAAGATACAAGTGTTCGCTTCTGATACACATTTCAGCGATACAGGTGTGCGCTTCTGCTACAATTGTCTGAATCAGGATTTACAGGATGAGGAAGGATGTACAGGATGATGTTTAAATCGGGATTTACCGGATTAATTGACGGGCAGGATGAGGATTGTGAGGATGAGCAGCTAAAATCTGGCGTTTGTTCTTCCTCAGCATGTTTAATCGTTTTCCGCACTTTCTGGAAATTTAACTTTCCTAAATTCAATCCTGTTCATATACAAATCCTGTAAATCCTGATTCTGATAATCCTTATCCTGTTCATCTATAAATCCTGGTAATCCTGATTCAGACTATTTCATCAGGAATACCTATATTAGAAGCTAAATTAGCTTTTTACAGGTATGGCCACTTTAAAAAATGCTCGTGTACTAGTCGTAGACGACGAAAGCGATGTGCTTTTCGCCATGAAGATGCTGCTTAAAGCAGAAGTGAAGGAGGTCGTAACAGAGAAGAACCCGGAGAACCTGCTCTCGTTGCTGGACAGGCAGCAATTCGATGTTATTTTCCTGGACATGAACTTTAAAAGTGCTCTGAATACCGGTAACGAAGGCATTTACTGGCTTCATAAAATACTGGAAAAAGACAGAACTGCTACAGTTATCCTGATTACAGCTTATGGCGATGTGGAACTGGCAGTTAAATCTTTAAAAGAAGGAGCCTCCGATTTTATTGTAAAACCCTGGCATAACGAGAAGCTGGTAGAGGCCTTGCACAAGGCGCTACAAACTAAACAGGTAAAAGGTAAAGGCAGCGCTGCACGAACGGCACAGGCTAGTAGCGCAGGTGCTACACTTTTACTCGGGCAATCAGAGGCAATACAGGAAGTGCTGTATAAAATTGAGAAAGTAGCTCCAACCGAAGCCAATGTACTGATACTAGGTGAAAACGGAACAGGTAAAGAGCTGGTAGCACGTGCCCTGCATGAAAAATCGTTCAGAGCCGGTAAGCCTTTTATTAGCGTGGATATTGCCGCACTAACCGACTCTCTTTTTGAGAGTGAATTATTCGGGTATAAAAAGGGAGCCTTTACCGATGCCAAAGAAGACCGCACAGGCAGGTTTGAAGCAGCTAACGGAGGCACTTTGTTTCTGGACGAGATCGGCAATATTTCACCCGCTATGCAGGCAAAACTACTGACGGTGCTGCAGAACAGACAGGTAGTTCCGTTAGGTTCCAACCAGCCTGTGCCTGTAGACATCCGGCTGGTTTCTGCCACCAATGCTCCGCTTTACGAACTGGCTGCTTCTAATCATTTCCGCAAAGATCTGATTTACCGTATTAATACCATAGAAATTACGCTGCCACCTTTGCGCCAGCGTACAGGAGACGTTGAACTGCTGGCGCGTCATTTTGCCGGAATTTACGCTGAAAAAAACCATAAACCTGCCCCTGCATTTTCGGAGGCTGCCCTAAAAAAGCTGCAACAACACAGCTGGCCCGGTAATGTGCGGGAACTGCAGCATACCATTGAACGTGCCCTCATCATGGCCGAAGATAATGTACTACAGCCACAGGACTTTAGCTTTTCGTCCATAGAATCTCCTGTATTGGCTGCTCCTGCTGCTCCTTTTTCACCTAATACCACCCAGCTGCATCAACTGGAGCGGGAAACTATTATCAGAGTAATCGAGAAAAACCAGGGCAATATTTCCAAATCAGCAAAAGAACTTGGCCTTACCCGCACCGCCCTTTACCGCCGACTGAACAAGCATGATATTTAAACGCCTGGAGCTGGGCCTCTTAGTACGGCTCACTTTTATTTTTGCCATAATGTACCTCACGCTGTACTACCTGGTGCAGTTTACCTGGTTGCAGACAGCCTCTGGCATACTGATTATACTGGCACAGATAGTTGAGCTTACCCGCTACGTTACCCGTAGCAACAACGAATTAGCCAGGTTTCTGGAGTCAGTGAAGCAACGCGATTTTTCGCAGCATTTCAACGAACAGCGCACCAACAGCTCGCTCAGGCAGCTGCACCACGCTTTTAACCAGATCAACCTCACGTTTAAGCAGCTCCACATTGAGCGGGAAGAGCAGTTTCAGTATATGCAAATTATCCTGCAACTGATCGATACTGGCATTATGGCTTATAACGAGCAGGGCGAGGTAGAATGGGTAAACGATGCTTTTAAAGAAATACTAGGTATTCCTTACCTAAAGAACATCAAAGCGCTGGAGCTGCGCAACGAGAAGCTATACCAGGCGGTGCTGGCACTGGAGCCGCAACAAAACAAGCTGCTGAAGCTGAAACTCCCCGGCGGACCTACGCAGCTGCTCTTAACATCGGTAGACTTTATGCTGCAGCAACGTTTGCTCACACTGGTGGCTTTTAAAAATGTAAGCTCTGCCGTAGACGAAACCGAAACAGAGGCCTGGCAGAAGCTGCTGCGCGTGATGACCCACGAGATCATGAATTCGGTAGCCCCCATTGCCTCACTGGCCGAATCGATGGGCCGCTACCTGAAAGCAGACCGTGAACAATATGAAGCCGTGCAGCAGGAGCAGCCTAATAAAGAGCTATTGCAGGATACAGAAGAGGGTCTGGCTATTATTAAAGGCCGTAGCGAAGGACTGCTGCGCTTCACCCACTTTTACCGTAACCTGAACAAGTCGCAGCAACTGCTTTACACCACTATATATGTGCAGGAGCTCTTTAGCAGCATCGAAGCACTTATGAAACCACGCCTGGCAGAGAAGGGCATACAACTCAGCTGGCGTGTTTCTTCTCCCGAACTTACCATTCAAGGCGATGTAAACTTACTGGAGCAGGTGCTCATTAATATGGTACTGAATGCCGAACGAGCCGTTCTACAAGCTCCTGCACCGCAAATTGAACTGGAGGCCAGGGAACAGGAGAATGGAAAGGCTGTACTGGAGATCCGCGACAACGGCAGCGGTATACCCGAAGAAATCATGGAAAGTATTTTTATTCCTTTTTTCACGTCGCATAAAGAAGGCACCGGCATTGGCCTGAGCCTGGCCAAACAGATCATACTGTTGCACAAAGGCAGTATACAGGTAACATCGGACGAGGGAGTAGGCACTGTGTTTAGACTGACATTCTAAGCAAGCTACACAGGCTTGCATACTTCTTCTGTTATACTTAAAGCTGCCTATGCTATCACCTCTGCAACAGGAAAGCTATTCTTGCCTCAAATCTTAGTAAACCTTAAATTTTTTAAGGTACAACATCAAAAAATAATGCCATATTTTTTATAGCTTTAGAACTGTATCTGATTATAGTTTCTTATCAGAGCAGCTTTTCTAAAGCTTTGGGTCTGAAAGGGTAAATAGAAGTCATTATGAAAAAGCATTACCGCACCGAAAAAAACTGTCTGAACTGCGGCACTACTGTTCCTGATAAATTTTGTCCGAACTGTGGTCAGGAAAATCTGGAGCTCCACGAAAACTTTCTGCACCTGGCCTTGCACAGTGTGGGCCACTATTTCCATTTCGAGTCGAAGTTCTTTAACAGCATTATCCCTCTGCTAACCAAGCCGGGTTATTTAACTAAAGAATATTTTGCCGGTAAACGGGCTTCTCATCTAAGCCCGGTGAGCATGTATATCTTTATCAGCATTTTGTTCTTTTTCCTGTTTACGGCCAATACCAATAGCAACAAAAAAGACATTATAGAAGAAAATACCGCCTCAGAACAAGCCGAGGTTAAAGAAGAAATCGCAACAGCAAAAGAAATCATACAGCGGCAACTGGCTGAAGGGAAGGTAAACGAAAAAGCTGCTTCGTATACCTATACGCTATTGGATAATGCCGAAGCTTCTTTGGATACAACAAAACATGAACACAACGATGCTGTTATTGTTGCCAAGCCTGCAGGAAAAGAGATTTTAAATACAGAAGCAGCAAGTAAAGCAAAAACAGATGATGTGGAAGCAGAGGTGGTAGAAGAGCATACGTTCTCCAATTCACTACAAGCTAAATTCAGGCAGGTAATGGACGACGATTTAAGCAGCGAACTCTTCAAGAATAAGCTGGTGAGTCATTTGCCTAAAGTAATGTTTATCTTGCTGCCACTCTTTGCACTAATCTTAAAGCTTGTAAACTGGCGATCTTCTAAATATTACGTGGAGCACCTGATTTACTCTATACACGTACACTCCTTCCTCTTCCTGTTTGGATCTATAATGATCCTGCTGAGTTGGGTATTACCCTTCCTGTCTGATTGGATACAGTTCTTTGGGATGATCGTAGTATTATGGTACATCTATCGATCTATGCGCAATATCTACAGAAGTACACGCTGGCGCACTGTTTATAAATTCTTCCTACTGTTTTTTGCCTACAGCTTTCTTTTAACTATTAGTGGGTTGATTGTAGTAATTGCAACTCTCTATACAGTATAAAGTAAATATATCTTAAATCAGACACAACAGGTTAAAATTTCAGCTGCATGCCACCTGCCAGCGCGGCGACAGTTTTGGTACTTTCGCTAAGCTATGATATTGCAGCAAGGTGCCAGGTCTTGGGGAAGGTAACAGCAGATCACTCTTTGCTGTTAATCCTTGCCTGAAACTTTATCTTTTACCCATTTAAAAGCTCCAGATGCTTTATCTGCATAATCGTTGATGCCGTTTACTACGTCATCCACATGATGTTTCTCCCATAAGGAGCCAAAGGTCTTGCTTTTCGGTTTCTCTACATTTAAGAACTTATCATTGCTTTGGGTGCTTTCGTTTCTGAACCCTTTTACCTCTGTCAGCACATAGTGCCGGTTATTTAGCAGCACATAAAACTGCTTTGCCTGATCCGGCCGTACCTCATAGGCAATAGAATCCACATCGGTATAGATTACCAGCTTTTCCTTCTGCCCTAAGACCTCAATTCCCAACGAATTAACTTTATACTCTGGTTTTATAGTCCAGAGGCCATTTACCTGTGCTTCACCTACACGCAGGTTTACTTTGCTCGAATTGGCTTTAATAAGAGGTAAGCCTTTATAAGAACTTTGTGCGAACGAAGGGGTTGCTACTACAATAAATAAAAGCAGGGCACCAGCCTTTAAAGGCTTAGGCAGTTTAACAGACCGGTGGAAGGGTAACAGAATCATTAAAAAAGGTAGAGCACGTAAATCAATCTATGAAGCTTTGACTATGCAAGTATCAGAGTTTCAGCACAGCAATTTAATGTTAAACCAGTAACTTTTTCAAGTTTAAAGCATTAAAATTTTAATATTAATGTTTTATCGCTGTACTCGAATAAAAAATTTTCCTAAAAAAGAAGCGTGGCAACAGCTAAAATGCCTGTTACCACGCCCCCTGCACTACCTTTTAAGAGTACTTTTTATTATTTAATCAGTAACATAGAACCGGATTTTGCAGTGTTACCGTTTACAAAACGATAAATGTACACGCCGCTTTTTTTGTTGCCAGATGTAAAGGTTTCCGAATAACTTGCACCTGCCTCTACGTTTCCTTCGAACAGCGTGGCCACCAAGCGACCAGTTACATCATATACCTTCAGGGAGGCGAATCCGCTTTCCTGAGCTGTAAAGCTAATTGTTGCATCCTCGGAGAATGGATTAGGGTAACTTGTCACAGCAGCGTCCTGCAGAAGACCTCCTTCAGCTGTGGCAGCCGATGAAACCGTATATGTTGCTCCGCAGCTTCCTAAATAATCTCCGTGTGCCAGATGGTCTGCTACTGCACTTGCGCCAACTGACTGCATTTTACCGTTATGGCAAATAAACACTTTTACATTGTTGCCATTTCCTTTAACATCGCGCACATCAATAACAGAAATGGTTACAGCAGCTGTTCTGGTACAACCAGCTTCGTTAACAGCAGTTACAGTAAAATGGTATGTACCGGCTTTCGTTGGCGTAAACACAGGGGTTGCTATTGTTGTATCGCTCAGGCCTGCGACAGGACTCCAGCTATAAGTAAAGGTTGGGTCGCCACTTGCCTGAAGCACCACACTCTGTGCTCCATATCCTAAGAAAATAGTGTTTTCATCGCCTCCTGTATAAACATCGCTTGTTTTCTTAACAGCAATAGCAGGCGCTTCGCAGGCATAAACAGGTGGCAGATCGAATGCTTCTACCTGATCTGTTCTGCTTGTATTTAACCCCTGGCTGGCGCTATAGCCTAAACCTCGCTTAGCAAAAGCTCTCCAGATCAGCTCCTGGTTAGCACCACCGTAGTTCAACCGATCTGCTGCCAGTATCGCATCGCGTCCATCTACAAAACCCGGGCGGCACGCCTGAAGCTTTAAGCCATCAATTACAAGCTGCATCGCCATGTTGTTACCGCCATTGCCATTGTAAATGTCTTCATCAAAACCATACTTATCTATAAGATCCCAGGTCATATCCCAAAGCATTGTAGACCATACAAAGCCGATTCCGTGAGGCTGGCTTATGGCAGCCGTATTGTTGGTAGCAGCATAGGTATAGGCATTCACGCCAAAATCTGTAGAATAAGGAGCCGGTCTGATACCTTGCCCGTTGGTTGGCTGCCCTTGCGCATAAGTACCTATGCCTCTTACTTTACCACGGGTATCACCTACACGCATGGTCATCATCAGGCCAAACCAGTCGCTCCAGCCCTCGCCCATCTGCTCAGCATTGTTCAGGCAGTTTGCCACCTGCGGACCACCGGTTAACCTGTTCGAGATGCCATGGCCATACTCATGCACTATAATTCCGTTATCGAAGTCACCGTCTAACTCAGGCTTGCCTTCATCTTTCAAAGCTACTGTTACCTCTTGCCCTGAATCCAGTTTTGCCCTGATGGCTGCTCCGGCTACATCGGTGGTCATAAGCGAAGGAATGCGAATCAGGTCAGGGTTCGTAGCTCCGGCCCCCATGGATATAGGTGCGCCAGTTGCATTGTTAATAACTACCACGGCAATGGCTCCTGCTTGCTGCGCATTTAACACTTTTGCTCCGAATTCGCAGCTTCCTCTGTAAACCACTGCTATGTTTCCGGCCATGGCACTGGCGTTTGTAAATGTTCCGCAACCTTCAACCGGATTTCCGGGAGCCTCTGCCAACACTAATTTGCCTGTAACGGCAGTGGGAGTTAGCCTTGGCCCAAAAGCAGCCTGCACAGCAGGGTAAGCAGCCGCTATATCACCAGGCGAGGTAACACGAAACATATTTTCATCCGGCGGGCTGCTCCATAGGTACATTTGCATTCTGGGAGCAAAGCCATCTACGTTAGTTGCAAAGTTTGCATTATTGCGTGTTGTAGCTATGTTTCGGCTGTCCTGCGCTTCCGCCAGTACCGGGTCGGCCTGTGCTCCGCCCCTGCCATAGTTGTTCAGTTGAAAGTTTCCGCTCAGTTCGTCGAAGCCGTACTGGTACCATACATCATGCACCAGGTTGTTCCAGTAAAACAGGTTAGTGATAGCGGCATCTCTGTAAGCCACCGGTTGCTGTGTAAAATCAATTGGGAAGTCGAAGCTCAGTTCTGCACCACCGTCAGGGCTGTAGTTATTCTGCCAGCTGTTATTGTTATTCGGATCTTCGTAGGCATACACATTGTTACCGCGCGTCCTGGTTTCGGTATGCCAGCCCTGCGGAGAAGCCACCGGATCTGCTGCCGAAGTGCTTACAATAGCTCGCGGGCCATGGCTGGGACTTTCGTACGGCATTGGAAACACATTATAGGCATTGCTAATAGCTATGCTTGCGTTGCTTGCTTTTGAATTGGCTATATAAGGAGACAACACAGCATGACCATGGTCGTTATGCAGGAATTTCCCATCGGGGCCATTGTTGTCGAACTGGCAATGCACCACCATATTATCTTTGTCCAGCACCTCGCCTGTAGCAGCATCCAGCCTCAGGTTCCACCAGTTCTGCGCATCCATTTCGTAGATGCTCACTTCCCAGGCCAGCCTCAGGCTGCCGTCTTCCATAGGCTGATATACCAGTTTCGCCGGAATTGGCTCCAGTGAAATGCCGCCGGTTGTAAACAGCACTTCTTTATTGGCTCCGTTACCTCTTTCTTTTACAGTAAGGGGCTCTTTTAAAGGTGTATTCAGGTAAGTAGCCGCCGCCGCTACTGCCGCTTCGGCACTTAAGCCAGCCTGCTTAGCCTTTACCTTTTTGCCAACCTCTTTGTGAAATCTGTTCCCCATCGATACCACATTATCATTCTTATCTAAATTGACTGTGGTTATCGCTCCATGGATCTCAATCCCATTGTGCAGTTGCTTCAGGTAGTAGTGCTTCAGACCGTTTTTCTTGGTTTCTGCGGTACTGCTCACCTCCAGCTCTGCAAAATCTTCATCTGCCAGCTCAAGCTTCTGCTTGTTTTTTTTCAGATGCTCTACAGCTGCCCGTGGAACAGCTTTTTTCACTTTATCAGGCTTTCCCTGTCCGTAAGAGGTTATGCTTCCCAACAGGAAGACCATAAGCAGCGCCAGCTGCAGTAAAACTGGTAAATTTCTTTTCATAAAGTTAAAGATTAGTATGTTAGAATATGTATAACACAAGCTAGCTCAGCTGCCCAAGTCAACTCATTATAAAAATACTTCTAATAACAATTCTTTAACAAGGAAGAAATACCCTTGAAAGTAACATGCCCTTTTTAACAGATTAATACCAGTTGCAGATAAAAAACATTAATATCTCAAAAAGGAGGTTTATATATAACAATTTCAATTTTAGAATAAGTAACATTTTTAAAATGAATGCTTACATAGGATTATACCTACAATAGGTACTATCGTAGCTAAAACCTGATCTTTTTCGATGGGAACGCCTAAGCTATCCGACGCACAGATAGTTAGATATAATGTGTATGTAACACAAAAAAGGCTTTTGCCTTAGAACAACCCGCTTTGTTTTGGGTCAATCTAAAGCAAAAGCCTTTTAATGTTACGGCAAAAGTTAATCAGGCAATAGCAAGATCAGTTTTTAGCTGTTTTACCACCTGCATTGCTATTGCAGTTACCTGCTGAATTTTTGCTTCGATATCCGAAAGATTAGTTTCTTCCTTTGCATCACGTTCAATCTCTCTTATTACATCCTTTAAGCTGGAAATGCCCGTTAAATCAATAATAGACTTTAGCTCATGTGCAGAAGAACTTACTCCTTTCCAGTTACCGCTACGCTGATGTTGCTCCATGGCAGCAACGGTTTTAGGCACTGAATTTACAAACAGCTCTTTTGTTTTGGTAACTATATCCTCATTCCCACGCGCCATGCTGTAAACTAGGGCAAGGTCATACAATGGAGTAGCCGGCATCTCTGCCTCCTTCATTTGTTTCTGCTCTTCCCCTATAACTGTATGATCTTTCTGCTGCACAGGAAGCAACTCTTTGATCTTTACAAAAAGCTTCTCCTCTTCAAATGGTTTAGAAATATAGTCGTTCATTCCCACCTTCAGGTACTTTTCTGCATCCCCTTTTATAGCGTTTGCAGTTAAAGCAATAATAGGCGTTGTAGCCTTTTTATGATCCGGTAGCTTTCTTATTTCACGGGTAGCGTCCAGGCCATTCATCTCCGGCATCTGGATATCCATCAAGATAACATCATAGTTAAACTGAGAGGCCAGCGCAACAGCCTCTTTTCCACTTACAGCTATATCTATCTGAGCACCCCAACCTTCTACAATAGATTGCGCTAGGTAAATATTTATTTCATTGTCTTCGGCCAGCAACACACGAATGTTTCTTAGCTCTGTATAATCAATCATTGTCTCCTCTTCTTTCACTATGGGCATACTGCTCTTCTTGTACGTAAGCCTGAACTTAAATATACTTCCTTTTCCCTCTTCACTTTCAACAGAAATACTTCCATTCTGCAGCTCCACCAATGTTTTACTAATGTTCAGCCCAAGCCCTGTGCCCCCATACTGTCGGGTTATGCTCGAATATGCTTGTGTAAACTCTTTAAAAATATCTTCTATTTTGGCTTTTGGAATACCTATACCAGTATCACTTACCAGAAACTCGAGTTCTAAAGCATCAGATGTTTCCTGTAGAACTTCTACATGAAGGGCAATGCTGCCCGTTTCAGTAAACTTAATTGCATTATTCAACAGGTTCAGCAATATCTGGTTCAATCGGTACGGATCGCCAATCAGCATCGGATTATCAATCGGTTGCATCTTGAGTATATAATCCAGCTCTTTTTCTTCTGCTTTATATTTCAGAGTTTGATAAGCAGCAGTAACCGTTTCGGCCAGGTTAAAAGGAATTTGCTCGATTTCAATTTTGCCAGCCTCTATTTTAGCCATATCCAGGATGTCGTTAATGACAACCAGCAGGTTATCGGCAGACCGTTTAATTACATCGAGGTAGTTTTGCTGGGTAGCGTCCAGTTTCGTCTTATTAAGCAATCCTGTCATACCCAGAATACCATTCATAGGTGTTCTGATCTCGTGGCTCATGTTGGCCAGAAAGTTTTCTTTAACCCGTGCAGATTCTTCAGCAGCCTCTTTTGCCTTTTTAAGCTCTTCTTCAATCTTCATCCTATCGGTAATATCCTGCGCAATACCTATAACATAGGTATCCTCCTCCCCCTGTTCCTGTACTTTGTAGTTCTGGTAATACAGGTAGCGCTTCTCCTGCTGTTTATTAAAGATCGCCAGCACTCCATTCACTACAACTTCCTGCCGTATACGTTCCAGATAAGAGTCCGCATTTGCCTGGTGGCTGACTGGAAAGAATTTAAATATCTCTTTGCCCAGCATCTCTTCCTCTTTATATCCTAGCTTTTGCAACAGGTACGGGTTTACAGACAAAATACGTCCTTCCATATCATGGCTTAAGATGTAGGCTTGGCTATGTTTAATAAGCTCTCTGTACTTCTTCTCACTATTCTGCAGGTCTTCGCTTACTTTTCGCCGTTCTGTTATATCTCTGGAAGAGGACTGTAGTTGCACTACCTCTCCCTGCGCATTAAGAATAGGTTTGATAATACACTCCATCCAGATGTATTCACCGTTCTTTTTCCGCTCCCGATGCCGGATAATAGTATTTACTTTCTCATCTACTGCTTTCTTGTATCCTTCTTCAAATACCCTTTGCTGATCTTCAGGATGAATATTCTTATAAGGATCTGTGCCTATTACTTCTTCCTGTGTATAGCCAAGAACTTCTGTAACAGCAGTAGAAACAAAAGAATATGTACCATCCAGCTCATGCAGGCTGATTATATCTTTTGAGTTGTCTGATAATAAACGATATAGCTCCTCCCGCCTCTCTAGTTGTTCTTTAGAAAACTTCTCCTGTGTTACATCAGTGGATATACCTAATACGTTTACTTCGCCTGACTTTGTAATTAAAGGTTTCTTTGTAGTTTTAAGCCAAACAACTTCTCCATCTCCTTTCGTAAACTTCTCCTCAAAAGTAAAGCCTTCTAATTTCAGAAGTACCTTCTGATCCATATCTCGGAAAAAATCAGCTTCATCAGTCTGTTTATGAAACTGACGATCTGTTTTACCTATGATATCTTTTACCTGCAAGCCTAAGCTTTCCGCAAAAGTTCTATTAACAAATGAATAGGCTCCTTTTTTATCTTTTACGAAGATGAGGTTCGAGCTTGTATCCATCACCTGCCTGATGAGTTCGTCTTTCTCTTCAACCAGAAGTTCAGCCTCCCTTTGCTCTGTATAATCCCTTACAATTACCAGCACCTCATCAGGTTTATATTTAACTATCCTGGACTCACAGTACTTTTTTCCCTCCTGCGTCATAAAGTCATACTTTATGGTAGCAGACTTGCCTGTTTCTAAAACTTCTTTAAACAGTTGCAACATTTTATCTGCCAGTTGTGGGGGCAGGTAACTTCTGATATTATTCCCTATGATCTCACTATCAGATGCCACAGCCGGCACTTGGGTAGAGTTATTCATCTCTAAATAATACCCATTTCGATCAATAATAAACACCAGGTCAGGAATTGCATCCAGAATAGCTTTGTTTTCAGCTTCTCTTGCTCGTATTTTCTCTTCTGCCTGTTTAAGCTTTGTTATATTAACTCCGTTCACAACCAGCAGCTTTACATTGCCTTTGGTACTAAGGCAAGGACTCACACGACGAATGTAATGCACTGTTTCACCCTCACGGGTTATCAAAGACTCTTCATATTCTACAAAAGCCTTCTCCTGTAGCACTTTCTCCACATGCAAAGCACGATATGAGCTTATATGTGCCGGCAACTTACGGAAAGCAGTATATTCGTCGTTTGTTTTTCCGATAATCCACTCCCGAACTTTTTTACTCTTTACAGCAGCCGGATTTACATATTTAAACCTTAGCTTTTTATCATAAACAGCTATATCCGAGGAGATGGTATCTAACACATTTGCATAGAATTTTATCTCCTTTTCAAGCTTTTTCTCATGTTGTTTCTGAGCGGTAATATCCCGGAACAACCAGACTTTTAGATGTTCCCCAAGCTCTGGAAAATCATTAAAAAAATCACGCTCTACCACCCTGCCATCAGGCAAATTAAACTGCTTATGTATTTGCTCATTGCCAGAAACTACATCTTTTACTGAAATATGAGGCTCCAGAAAGCGAATAGATTTACCTGTATACTCACCTTCAGGAGCAGGTAAATTGAAAAGGAGGGAAAACGGCTTGTTCATGTAACAAATAACTTCAGCAGCATCTACAACTAATAATGCATATTGAAGCCTGTTAAACAGAGCAGGCAATAAAGAAGAGATTAACTTTTGTTCAACCATAACCAAAGCAGTGGGTTAATTGTACTTTTCAAAACTATATCAACACTACCAAATCCTAGTCTACTTCAGCACATCACAATTCGCTCACTTTCAGCGATTAAATAACTTAATAAACAAAAGCTTTTACCAATACAAATTCAGTACACAAAGTAAGTGAAATAAACCAATATCTACAGCTACGGAAACTTTATAAATCACAAAATAAAACCTAACATAAATTAATTACAGTTTAAACATTAAACCCTTATTATCAACACAAAAAATATAAAAAACTCTTCTTCAGCTTATCACTTCTAACTTCACATGATTATATTATTAAAAAATCTAACACACTTTAATCAGATCAGGAATAGGCTTATATTCCTGGCACCTACGAAAGCTTTTATAAAATACGCTTACACAAATACGTTACAAAATTCAGCCTCTAGTTGAGTCTTCTTTAAAATAGAATTTAACAAATATATATTTTAACTACATACAACCTGCTTATTCCTTTTTGGTGGATAACTGTATGGATAAGTAATGGAAAAATAGCACTCCCATCTCACCTTCGGATTGATTATCTTTGTAGTAATGGAAAATTTTGTAGTATCAGCACGTAAATACCGTCCGTCTACATTCGATAGTGTAGTAGGGCAACACCATATTACCAATACTCTGAAGAACGCTATTAGCAGCCACCATCTGGCACAGGCGTTCCTTTTTTGCGGTCCCAGAGGAGTTGGTAAAACTACCTGTGCCCGTATCCTGGCAAAAACCATTAATTGCCAGAACATTACTCCGGAAACAGAGGCTTGCAACGAGTGTGAATCGTGCCGCAGCTTTAACAGCAACAGCTCTTTTAACATCCACGAGCTCGATGCTGCCTCCAATAACTCGGTAGAAGATATCCGCAACCTGGTAGAGCAGGTGCGTTATGCGCCACAAACAGGCAAGTACAAGATCTATATTATAGATGAGGTGCACATGCTTTCGAACCAGGCCTTTAATGCTTTCCTGAAAACGCTGGAAGAACCGCCTTCCTATGCTATATTCATTCTGGCTACAACGGAACGCCACAAAATCATTCCTACCATTCTGTCGCGTTGCCAGATATTTGATTTCAACAGAATACGTATCGAGGATATGGTGCGCCACCTGGGTAATATCGCCCGGAAGGAAAACATACAGGCCGAACCAGATGCGCTGCACCTGATCTCGCAGAAAGCAGACGGTGCTCTGCGCGATGCCTTATCTATTTTCGATCAAATGGTTACTTTTTCCGGAAGCAATGTAACATACAAGGCTACGGTAGAGAACCTGCACATACTCGACTACGACTACTATTTCCGCCTGACTGACCATCTGCTGTCACAGAACCTGTCAGGTGCTTTGCTGTTGTTCGATGAGATTCTGAAGAATGGATTTGATGCGCATAATTTCCTGATTGGCATAGGCGAACATTTCCGCAGCCTGCTGGTTTGCAAAGACAGCGCTACGGTGCAACTCCTGGAAGTGTCAGATAATATAAAGGCACGTTATGCTGAGCAGTCGGCCCATGCCTCTGTTTCGTTCCTGCTGTCGGGCCTGAACCTGGTAAGCACCTGCGATATGCACTACAAAAGCAGCAAAAACCAACGGCTGCACGTTGAGCTTTGCCTCATGAAAATGGCTCATTTAAACGCTGCCATCAGCTTTGCCAGGGAATTTGAACAAGGAGCAGCACCAAAAAAAGCTAAGGTAGCGGCCCAGGCACCAGCCCCTACCCATACACCAGGTGCCGGCACTGTTCCTTCTGCCTCGCTACAACAGCCAGGTGTTGCGGCACCATCGGTTAATGGCAGAGAACCACAGGGCGGCGGCATTCCTTCGGGAGGATTGCAGCAGCCTTCTAACGGAACTGTGCCTTCTGCCGATTTACAGCAAGCCCCGGCTCCACAACAGGTAACGCCTGAGGCACAGGTAGCTCCAGCCCAGGCAACCGCTGAAAAGCCTCGCCCTGCGGCAGCGCTGCCACCGCAAAAGAAGCTTAGCAAATTACCAAGCCTGAAAGACCTGAACCAGACAATGGCGGCACCAACCACCACCGTTGTAGCAGAGGAAGAGGAGGAGCAAAATTACGGCACTCTTGTGCCTGTAGACCAGGTAAAGCTGAAAACAGTGTGGCATGGTATCCTGCGCCGCAAGAAAGAGGAAAACATGATGGAGTATACGCTCCTGAACCGCCAGTACCATGTAAGCGACCAGAATGAACTCACACTTCACCTAGAAAACAATGTGATGCTGGACCAGTTCACCAGCCTTCGCCCCGCCCTGTTGGCCGAACTCAAAAATCAGTTGGGTAACCGCTCTATTAAGCTGAAGGCGGAAGTAATAGAAATGCAGCACGAACAGAAGCTGTATACGTCACAAGATAAATTTAACTATTTAGCAGAGAAATATCCTGTGCTGGTCGATTTAAAGCAACGCCTCGGCCTTGATGTAGATTTCTAATTCACTATAAATCTTATATTTGTATTTATAGCTACAGATCCGGCTACGGCATTGCCAAATCTGTAGCTATAAAATATTTACGCATCCGTCGGATGAAACCACTTACAGGTTATGTCTGCTGATTGTACACCTTAATTGTTAACATCTACTTCTTAATTTTTTAAAACACGTGAAAAAAGGATTGTCCCTGTTTTTGATTGCGTCCGCCTTTACGTTTACGCAATGTAAAAACGAAGCATATCAGTCGCAGTCTGCCACAGACACAGCGACTACTCCTTCTGCCCAGAAGGAGTACAAGTACGAAACGGTAGAAAACGACCTGCTCAGTGCCCGTATCTACACCCTGGATAATGGCCTGAAGGTATACCTGACAGATTACGAGGATGCTCCACGCATTCAAACATATATTGCGGTGCGCGCAGGCAGCAAAAACGACCCTGCTACAGCTACAGGTCTGGCACACTACCTGGAGCACATGGTATTTAAAGGCACTTCCGAACTCGGCACACAGGACTGGGCGAAGGAAAAGGTGGAGCTGGACAAAATTGAGGCACTTTACGAGAAGCACCGCAATACAACGGATCCTGCTGCCCGAAAAAAAATATACCACCAGATTGACAGCATTTCGGGTGTAGCGGCAACTTACGCTGTTGCGAACGAATATGACAAAATATTAGGTGCCATCGGAGCAAAAGGCACCAATGCCTACACTTCGGTTGAGCAAACGGTTTACACCAACGATATTCCATCTAACCAGCTGGAGCGCTGGGTGGAACTAGAGGCAGACCGTTTTTCTGAAATGGTACCGCGCCTGTTCCACACAGAACTGGAAGCTGTATACGAAGAAAAGAACCGCTCTCTGGATAACGACGGCTGGAAAGTGATGGAGTCGCTGAATGCAGCGCTTTTCCCAACGCACCAGTATGGCACACAAACCACTATCGGTACAATAGAGCACCTTAAGAATCCATCTATCATCGAGATCAAGAAATACTTCGACACGTATTATGTGCCGAATAACATGGCCATTGCTCTAAGTGGCGACATTGATTTTGACGAGGCTATCCGGGCCATAGACAAGCATTTCGGCAAACTGCAGCAAAAGCCTGTACCGGCTTATAATGTAGCGCAGGAGAAGCCTATTGCACAACCTGTGGTAAAAGAAGTAGCCGGCCCGAGTGCCGAAAGTGTGGCTATCGGCTACCGTTTCCCTGGTATGAGTTCCCGGGATGCACTGGTACTTAGCATGATCAGCAGCATTCTGTACAACGGGCAGGCGGGCCTGATAGACCTGAACCTAAACCAGCAACAGAAAGTGTTGCAGGCATATGGGTACGACAACCAGATGAAAGATTACTCTGTTTTCCGTTTGGGAGGCTCTCCACGCCAGGGCCAGAGCCTGGACGATGTTAAGAATCTGCTCATGTCGCAGGTAGAACTGGTAAAGCAGGGCAAGTTTGAAGACTGGCTGATTCCAGCCATCATCAACGATAACAAAATATCGCTGATGCAGTCGTATGAAGACAACAGCAACCGTGCAGATGCTTTTGTAACTGCCTTTATTTATGGCATGGACTGGAAAGACTATGTGAACAGACCCGCTGAGTTTGCCAAAATTACGAAGCAGGATGTAATGGAGGTGGCTAACAAATACCTAAACAACAACTATGTGCTGGTATACAAGCGCACCGACAAAAATGCCACAGCCGAGAAAGTTGAAAAGCCAAGCATTACTCCTGTACCTGTTAACCGCGATGCACAGTCGGAGTACTATAAAAACTTTATGGCGAAGGATGCTCCTGCCCTGGAACCGGTTTTTGTAGATTACGAAAAAGACATTCAAAAGGCAACTCTGAAAAATAACATCCCGCTGCTATACACCCAGAACAAGGAGAATGGCCTGTTCCAGCTATACTACATCCTGGACATGGGCACCAACAACGATCCTAAATTGGGCATGGCTGTGAACTACCTGCGCTACCTGGGCAACGACAAGTATAATGCAGAAGAACTGAAGAAGGAATTTTACAAACTGGGCACTTCATTTAACGTGTCTTCTTCCGGCGATCAGGTATATGTAACGCTGTCAGGGCTTGACGAAAATTTTGAAAAAGCACTGGCGCTGTTTGAGAATACGCTGCAGAACCCGAAACCTGACCAGGCGGCATTCGACAACATGGTGGCTGGCATATTAAAAGCGCGCAGCGATGCAAAATTAAACAAAGGCATTATCCTGAACCAGGCCCTCGTTAGCTATGCCAAGTATGGCCCTAAGAATCCATTCACGACAAATTTATCAGAGAAGCAGTTAAAAGCCGTGAAGCCACAGGAACTGGTAAGCATCATTAAGAGCATTCCAACTTACGAGCACCGTGTGCTATACTATGGCCCACGTGAAACAAATAATCTGGTAGCAGCACTGAATGCAGGCCATATAGTTCCTGCCAAACTAAAACCAACTCCAGCGGAGAAAGAATACGCAGAACTGGAAATAAAGCAGCCAACCGTATACTGGGTAGATTATAACATGGTGCAGGCAGAGTTACTGTTCCTTAGCAAGTCTATTCCTTATAATGCAGCCATGGCACCAACTATCAGAATGTACAACCAGTATTTTGGATCTGGCATGGGCTCTATTGTGTTCCAGGAACTGCGTGAGTCTAAAGCCTTGGCTTACTCAGCTTACTCCAGCTACAGTACAGCTGCCAAAAAAGATCGCTCGAACTATATTCTATCTTATATAGGCACACAGGCCGATAAGCTGCCTGAAGCTATGGCAGGTATGCAGGAACTGCTTAACAACATGCCATTGGCCGAGCAGAATTACGAAATTGCGAAGGCATCGCTGCGTAACAGCATTTCGACAGAGCGCATCACTAAATCATCTATTCTGTTCGACTATGAGCGGGCAAAGCGTTTAGGCATAGACTATGATATCCGCAAAGACGTGTATGAAAGTGCCAACAGCCTGACCTTTGATCAGATGCAGCAGTTCCAGCAGCAGTACATTAGAAAACAGCCACAGGCAATACTGGTAATCGGCTCTAAAGACAGGCTTAACTTTAAAGAACTTGAGAAGTACGGCAAAGTGAAACAGCTGACTTTAGAAGAGATTTTCGGATATTAATTACCTGCCTTCTCCTACACACAGGAGAAGGCAGGTTTTATTGCATACCAGATATCAGTTATAAAAGAAAGGCTGCCCGATATTAATCGGGCAGCCTTTTTCTTTTTATGTGGTAAATTATACTCTTTAGAAGTTAGCTAAAGCAGCATTCAGCGTCTCGCTTGGTCGCATGGCCTTACTTGCCTTCTCAAAATCAGGATGGAAATAACCACCAATATCCACTGGCTTGCCCTGTGCCGCGATCTGTTCTTCAACAATCTTCGCTTCGTTCTCCGTTAGCTCCTGGGCCAGTTTAGAGAACCTGTCTTTCAGCTCCTGGTCTTTTGTTTGCTCGGCCAGTGCCTGTGCCCAGTATAAAGCCAGGTAGAAGTGGCTGCCACGGTTATCGATACCGCCCACTTTACGCGAAGGAGATTTATCTTTCTCCAGGAATTCAGCATTTGCCTGGTTCAGTGCTTCTGCTAATACCTGTGCTTTTTCATTATTTGTTTTGTAAGCCAGGTCTTCCAGAGAAACCGCCAATGCCAGGAACTCACCTAAAGAATCCCAACGCAGGTAGTTTTCTTCCATGAACTGCTGCACGTGCTTAGGCGCAGAACCACCGGCTCCTGTTTCAAATAAACCACCGCCATCTAAAAGTGGCACAATAGAAAGCATTTTAGCGCTTGTACCTAACTCCAGAATCGGGAACAGGTCCGTCAGGTAGTCGCGCAGCACGTTGCCAGTTACAGAGATAGTATCCTGACCAGCTTTTGCACGCTCGCAAGAGTAACGCATTGCTTCTACCGGAGACATAATTTTGATTTCCAGGCCATTTGTATCATGATCCTGCAGGTAGCGCTCTACCTTTTTAATCAGGTTTGCATCGTGTGCTCTCTGCGGATCCAGCCAGAAAACAGCAGGTGTGCTGGTAATTCTCGCCCTGGTTACAGCCAGTTTCACCCAGTCCTGAATAGGCAGGTCTTTTGTCTGGCACATTCTCCAGATATCGCCTTCTTCTACTTTATGCTCCATTAGGGTGTTACCGGCAGCATCCACTACTCTTACAGTACCTGCTTCTGCAATCTGGAAAGTTTTATCGTGCGATCCATACTCTTCAGCTTTCTGAGCCATCAGACCGATGTTCGGAACAGTTCCCATCGTTGTTGGATCGAAAGCACCGTTTTCCTTATGGAAATTAATTACTTCCTGATAAATACCGGCATAGCTTCTATCCGGGATAATGGCTTTTGTATCGTGCAGCTGGCCATCTGGCCCCCACATTTTACCAGAAGAGCGTATAGCCGCCGGCATAGAGGCATCAATGATCACATCACTTGGCACATGCAGGTTTGTGATGCCTTTATCAGAGTTTACCATAGCCAGCGCAGGACCGTTTTTGTATGCTTCCTGTATATCGGCTTCAATAGCAGCCCGCTGATCTTCCGGCAACTTCTGTATCTTATTGAATACATCGCCCAGACCATTGTTCGCATCTACACCTAGTTCTTTAAATACAGCAGCATGCTTCTCAAACACATCTTTAAAGAACACAGTAACAGCATGTCCGAACATAATAGGATCAGACACTTTCATCATAGTTGCTTTCAGGTGCAGCGATAACAGCACGCCAGAAGCTTTGGCATCAGCTATTTCTTTTTCAAAGAAAGCTCGTAACGCCTTTTTGCTCATTACGGATGAGTCTATTACCTCTCCTGCTTTTAATGACAGGTTATCTTTCAGAACTTTAGTAGTACCGTCAGCACCAACAAACTCAATTTTAACAGCACCGGCTTCCTCCATTACAACGGATTGCTCGCTACCGTAAAAATCGTTTTCAGTCATGTGCGCCACATGAGATTTAGAATCTGAACTCCAGGCACCCATAGAATGCGGGTTCTTTTTAGCGTATTGCTTTACAGCATCTGCCACACGGCGGTCGGAGTTACCTTCTCGTAATACAGGGTTTACTGCACTACCTAATATTTTGGCATATCGTGCCTTTGCTTCTTTTTCGGCATCATCTTTTGGATCTGCAGGATAATCAGGAATATTATAGCCCTGTTCCTGCAGCTCTTTTATAGCTGCCGTTAACTGCGGAATAGAAGCACTGATGTTTGGTAATTTTATTATGTTTGCTTCCGGTGTTTTTGCTAACTCACCTAAATAAGCCAGATCATCTGTTTGTTTCTGATCTTCGCTCAGGTTTTCTGGAAAGCTTGCTAAAATTCTACCCGCTAGGGAGATATCTCTTGTTTCTATTTCGATACCAGCAGCTTTCGTAAACGTCTGCACAATCGGCAAGAAAGATTGAGTTGCCAGAGCAGGAGCTTCATCGGTTATGGTGTAAACAATTTTCGCTGTTTTTGTTGCCATGTTGTTCTCTTAGTTTGATTTATATCACCTTCAACCAGGAAGGCAAATACAGATTATAGTTCTTACTTTATTTGTTGAAAACTTAATTACACTAGAAATTACAGCTGCCACAAACTTTTCACTTCCTTACGGCAAACGGAACTCATGCCTTATGTGATAAATCTCTTTACAGGCGCATCACAGCAGGAGCATCTGCATAAAAGAAGGAGCAGGTCTGGTCATAAAATTTTGTATTACTTAATCAGGCTGTTTTTTCCAACAAGCTGTTTAAGTAGCAAATATAAGAGTCTTTTTTATACTTTGGCCATACATTATAAACCCATTGAAACCTTGGTGCTGAACAACAAAGGCAAGCATTATCTTCTTAAAAAACACCTATAACGTTAGCCACTGAAGCTACGAGTACACCCTGAGAAAAGATTTGCCAATCTGCAGGATTGGTTCACAATATACCTAGCTATAATTACATAAATTCCAATTTGCCAGCGAAACCTATTTTAAGAAGCGCCGTAGCATAATGGCATTGCACCAACTACAGTAACCGACCTACATGAAATCCCGCTTCTTCACCCTTATTAAACCGGCTTTACTGGGCCTCATGCTTTTCTTTTATAGTGTTGTTGGCAATGGGCAATCCAGAATTGTTTGCATTGGCAATTCCATTACCCAGGGAAACCAGAACACTTATAGCTACAGGTACTTCCTCTGGAAAAAGTTGCTCGATATAGACGCCGACTTCAAATTCGTAGGATCATTAAATCAAAACAATAATGGCAACCCTGAGTGGCCTGCCTATGCAGGTAAAACCTTCGACAGTGCGCATGAAGGGCGTTGGGGTTGGAGCACCAAACAGGCTTTATATGGCCACGAAGACAACAAGGAAGAAGGCACACTGGATCAGTGGCTGCAGGGATATGTACCTGATATTGTACTGTTACACTTCGGAACCAATGATATGTTCCGGAATCATTCTATTCCTGCTACCCTGGACAACCTGCGTGAAATTATTGCCAAAGTAAGGGGAAGAAACGCCAGGGCTGTTATACTCCTCGCCCAGCTGATACCTGCCAATCCGGAAACAGTAGGTCCTCAGCAAGCCGAAAATATAGTTAACCTGAACAAGGAAATTCCTGCGCTGGCTGCAGAGTTGAACACAGCTGATTCCCCTGTCGTGTTAGTTGATCAGCATTCTGGGTTCGATCCTACTCCAGGCAAAGATACGTATGACGGAGTACATCCGAATGCTTCGGGAGAAGAGAAGATGGCTGAAAAATGGCTGCAGGTTGTGAGACAGTTTGTTAAAATAAAATCTGTAACGCAAACAGGCAAAGATATACTGACAGAAACAGGTATGCTGCTTTATCCCACGGTCGCATCTCAACAGCAAATTACAATAGAACTGCAGGATTTAACACCTAATGAGCTGCTACGGCTCGAAATTTACTCTAAAGAAGGCAAGCTTCTGCAGCAGCTTAATGAGAAAGTAAACCAGACAGGCACTTTTACAAAAAGGCTACAGCTATCGAATAAGTACGCCTCCGGTATTTATTTTATGCGCATCGTATCTGCTGATCGCGTACAGACAAGAGAATTTATAATCGCACAATAATCCCCCCATACCATTAAGGCTGATTTTGCCTGAGAGCATGCTGTTTACCAGGTTTCAGGTATTTTCTGTACCAGTCTGTAGCCAGCTGCGCCGCCATCTCCAGCTTTCCGAGATCCTTAAATACGTCTTTTGTATCCGGTATAATCTGCAGGTCTTTGATGCTTTGCAGTTGCTCCTGCACTTGTATATTCAGAGCAAGCGCTTCTTCATTTAAGCCCGCTACAAGTAAAAGTACCGGCGCATGTATATCTGTTAAAACCGGAGCTGCCAGAGCTAGTGGCCCTCCTATACTCACCACAGCACCCAGTTCGGTACCTAAGGCAGCTGCAGCCCCTAAAGCAGCAGCAGCTCCGGCACTTTCGCCCAGATATCCGATATTTAAATGACTGGTTAGTTCTTCTCGCTGTAACCAGCCAGTTACATTCACCAGGCGGTCAGTTAGCAGCGCAATATCTGCTTCGTCTTCTGCTGATTCTTCTTCGTTATCGGCCAGCAAATTAAATAATAGTGTGGCAAAACCACTTTGCTGCAGGTGATGCACTAAAAATTTGTTTCCTTCGCTTAGCCTGCGTTTGTGGCTGCTGTTGGAAAAAACAACTATGCCGTGTGCGTTATCCGGTATAAACAATGCGGCTTCCAGTTCTATATCACCTATCCCTATTTTCAGTGTATTATCTGCCATTTTCTTATTTTTTGCTGTATACCTCTTACGCCCTTGCTTCTGACAAGGTTAAACACTTACACTAATCTTGATATAGGTTAAGCTCGTAAGCGCATAAAGTTATATGCTGTTGCGGTAGCTCTCCGCTCAGCCCGAAAGAAAGCAGTTATACTTAATATTTTAGAAATGGCTTATTACAGACAATTTGATGCTCCCCCACCTGATCCTCTTCTTGTACAGGAGCTAACGAAGCAACAGCAGGAGATGCAGCAAAGGGTTATGATTCAAAAGCCTGATTTCAGCCTAAAATTTATAGCAGGCTGCGATTCTTCTTTTATAGGTGAAGACACGATCCTATCGGTATTTGTATTACTGACATATCCTGGCCTGGAAGTACTGGAAAAGGTGTG
Source organism: Pontibacter sp. SGAir0037 (assembly GCF_005491705.1). Taxonomy (NCBI): domain Bacteria; kingdom Pseudomonadati; phylum Bacteroidota; class Cytophagia; order Cytophagales; family Hymenobacteraceae; genus Pontibacter; species Pontibacter sp. SGAir0037. Next base: position 3,723,922 of record NZ_CP028092.1, read on the forward strand.
GCATCATGGCCGGGTGGAACTGCCTTATATACCAGGCTTTCTGGCTTTTCGGGAGGCTCCTAATCTATTGGAAGCTTATAAAAAGCTCGAGCAAACGCCTGACCTGATTATGGTTGACGGACACGGCATTTCGCACCCGCGCCGCCTGGGCATTGCCACGCACCTGGGCCTGCATCTAGGCAAGCCCACCATGGGGGTAGCCAAGAAGGTACTGGTAGGTAAGTACAATGAGCCTGCTGCTACAAAAGGCTCTCTATCTCCCTTAGTCTATAAAAATGAGGTAATAGCCAACGTTCTTCGCACAAAGGATAATGTAAAGCCGGTATTTGTTTCGCCCGGCCATTTAATTGACCTTGAAACTGCCACAGAAATCGCCATGGCCTGTGCTATAAAACATAAACTCCCGGAACCAACCAGATTGGCCGATCATTACGCAGCTGTTTTTAAGAGGGACGTCTGAATCAGGATTTGGGGGATTGATAAGGATGAGCAGGATTTTTTTTGATTTAAAAGATAAAAAGATTAATTCCAATAGAGGCGATGCTGCTAGATGATGTAACATACAAAATAATAGGATGTGTGATGAAGGTGCATAACACGCTGGGGAGTGGCTTCCAAGAGGTAATTTACCAGCGCTGTTTAGCTATTGAAATGCAGCAGGCAGGGCTGAACTTTGAGCGGGAGAAGGAGCAGGTAATTTACTATAATGGCGTGGAGATCGGGAGCCGTAGAGCAGACTTTATTGTTGAGAACAGCATCGTAATAGAGTTGAAAGCTTTAGTGAACCTGGAAGATTTACACTTAGCCCAAGCAAAAAACTATACCGTAGCGTATAACTTCCCAGTCGGCCTGCTCATCAACTTTGGCGCTCTCAGTCTTCAATACAAGAAAGTCTTCAACAACAGCTACAAACCTAATTCATAATTTTTTTATTCCTGAATCATTGAAATTAAATCCTGTTCATCCTTAGCAATCCCCCAAATCCTGATTCAGACATTTTGGCTGCATTCCCTAAAATTGCTTCTCCAGAATATGACATAATTACATCTACTTCACCTAAAAGTACCATTGGTGCGTAAGTTGCTAGTATTATAGCAAGAGTAAAACTATAGGAAACAGGATAAAGAAATGAACTTTAATAACTATACAATCAAAGCGCAGGAGGCCATACAAAAGGCCACTGAGATAGCAGGCGGCAATCAGCAGCAGGCTATCGAAACTGGGCATATTTTAAAAGCGATTCTCGAAACAGACGAGAACGTGACTAACTTCCTGCTGAAGAAACTAAACGTTAACAGTAATATGCTTAACAGCAAGTTAAACGAAGCTGTTAACGCATATCCCAAAGTAACAGGAGGCGGAGGCCCATACCTGGCAAACGATGCCGCAACTGCACTGCAAAAAGCTACCTCTTTTCTAAAAGAGTTTGGTGATGAGTATGTAGCTATAGAGCACGTGCTCTTAGGTATTTTAGCAGGTCGTGATAAAGTAGCAGGCATTATGAAAGATGTCGGCTTTAATGAGAAAGACCTTAAAAAAGCGATTAAAGAATTACGAGGCGGCACAAAAGTGACTGACCAGAATGCAGAGGCAAAGTATAACTCTTTAAAGCGTTATGCCAAAGATCTGAACGAGTTGGCGCGTGCCGGTAAGATTGATCCGGTAATTGGCCGTGACGACGAAATTCGCCGTGTACTGCAGATCCTGAGCCGCCGCACCAAAAACAACCCGGTATTGCTGGGTGAGCCTGGTGTAGGTAAAACTGCCATTGTAGAAGGCTTGGCACAACGCATTGTGGCCGGTGACGTGCCCGAGAACCTGAAGTCGAAGACTTTGATGAGCCTGGACATGGGCCTGCTGGTGGCAGGTGCCAAGTATAAAGGTGAGTTCGAAGAGCGACTGAAAGCAGTAATCAAAGAAGTGATAGATGCGGAAGGAGAGATTATTCTTTTCATCGACGAAATTCACACCTTGATTGGTGCCGGAGCAGGTGGTGAAAGTGCCATGGACGCTGCTAACCTGTTGAAACCAGCTTTGGCACGTGGTGAACTACATGCCATCGGTGCGACTACGCTGAAAGAATACCAGAAGTATATCGAGAAAGACAAAGCATTGGAGCGACGCTTCCAGGCGGTAATGGTGGATGAGCCAAGTGTGCCGGATGCCATTTCCATACTTCGCGGTATCAAAGACAAGTATGAGCTGCACCACGGCGTGCGCATTAAAGACGATGCGATCATTGCCTCTGTGGAATTATCGAACCGCTACATCTCTGACCGCTTTTTGCCCGACAAGGCGATTGACCTGATGGACGAAGCGGCTGCCAAACTCCGTATCGAGATTGACTCTTTGCCAGTGGAACTGGATGAGATTCAGCGCCGCATCATGCAGCTGGAAATTGAGCGCGAGGCTATCCGCCGTGAAAACGACAGAGACAAAGAAGCTTCGCTCTCTAAAGAGATTGCCGATTTGAGCGGCAAGCGTGATGACCTGAAGGCTAAATGGCAGAATGAAAAGCAGATTATTGAAGGGCTGCAGAAAGAGAAAGAGAACATTGAGCAGTACAAGCTGGAGGCCGAGCAGGCCGAACGTGCCGGTGACTATGGCCGCGTAGCAGAGTTACGTTATGGTAAAATTCAGGAAGCCGAAGCTAAGGTGAAGCAACTGCAGGAGCAGGTACGCGAAATGCAGGGAGAGAACCCGATGCTGAAGGAAGAGGTAAACGCTGAGGACATTGCCGAGGTTGTAGCCAAATGGACAGGCATCCCAGTAAGTAAAATGCTGCAGAGCGACCGCGAGAAGCTGTTACACCTGGAGCAGGAACTAGGCAAACGTGTAGCAGGCCAGGAAGAGGCCATTGAAGCCATTTCTGATGCCGTGCGCCGTAGCCGAGCCGGTATGCAGGACCCACGCCGTCCAATCGGGTCGTTTATCTTCCTGGGTACCACGGGTGTAGGTAAAACAGAGCTGGCCAAAGCCTTAGCCGATTACCTGTTCAACGACGACAACGCCATGGTGCGTATCGATATGAGTGAGTATCAGGAACGCCACGCGGTTAGTCGCCTGATTGGTGCGCCTCCGGGATACGTAGGTTACGATGAAGGTGGTCAGTTAACCGAGGCTATTCGCCGCAAGCCCTACTCTGTGGTGCTGCTCGACGAGATTGAGAAAGCACACCCCGATGTGTTTAACATCCTGCTGCAGGTGCTCGACGATGGTCGACTGACAGACAGCAAGGGCCGTGTGGTGAACTTCAAGAATACTATCATCATCATGACGTCTAACATTGGCTCGCACATTATCCAGAGCAATTTTGAGCAGATGGATGAGTTCAATAAAGACGAAGTGATTGAACGTACGAAGGATGAGGTATTCGATCTGCTGAAAAAATCGGTAAGACCAGAGTTCCTGAACCGCATCGATGAGCTGGTGATGTTCCGTCCGCTGAGCCGTGGAGACATCAGAAAAATTGTGGATATTCAGTTCAAGCACATCCAGCAGCGGTTAGAAGAAACAGGTATACAGCTTATCGCAACCGATGAGGTACTGGATTACCTGGGTGAGCAAGGCTTTGATCCACAGTTTGGTGCCCGTCCGCTGAAACGTGTACTGCAGCGCCAGATCCTGAACGAGCTTTCGAAGGATATCCTGGCCAACAGAATCAGCAAAGATTCTGTGGTGGAAGCAGTACTACTGGAAGGCAAGATTCACTTCATTAACGTGGATATTGAGCTGCCAACGGAAAAGTAATTTAATTAAGTTTAAAAGTTTAGCTGTATAAAAGCCTCGCCGTTTGGTGAGGCTTTTTATTTTTAAACTACAGTCAACTCATGGTGTTTATCCGGCTTGAAAGATTTTGCTTGCTGCATAGCAAATGTTTCTGGCACAGACACTCATAGGTCTGATAGACGCTGTGAGATCACTCCTCCTCCTGCACCCAAACCATCGCCTCCTCCTTTTCCTCCAGATCAAAATAGCGAACACCTTTCTTCTTTACAGGACTAATCAGCTTTGCCGCCCACTCCTGCCACTTTTTCTCACCTACCATGGCTACCCGACCATAGTCCAGCCCGTGCACTACATCAAACAAGCCATTTTCGATGGCGGCTACAGGGCTTAGCTGCGTCAGGTCCAGGTCTACCATTTCATAGTATAAATGCGTCTCCTTATATCTGCCCATCAGGTTGCGTAGCAGGTTGCGGTATTGGTCGAAATCAGCTATGGTAAGTGCATGGCTTACCCGCACAGCCAACAGATTGTCTTTAGTATCTGGCAATATTTCAAGCATAACATTCTTAACTATAGATGCTGATGTTTTATACGAACTGAAAAGTATTTAGCCGAAGTGTTGCCTGCCCCTCCTGCTGCAAGTTTATGATTGCCTTAACTTGCGCCTTTGCGCTTTCTGAGTATCTTTATCAGAACCAAAAATGTATGTTATGGATGAATTTATGCAACTAGCCATTGCCGAAGCACAAAAGGGACGTAGCGAAGGCGGTATCCCTATTGGTTCGGTGTTGGTAAAAGATGGCAAAGTAGTAGCGCAAGGGCACAACAAGCGAGTGCAGGAAAATAACCCGATTTTACACGGCGAAATGGACTGCCTTAACAATGCCGGCCGTATTGGCAGCTACCGCAATACTGTTATTTATTCTACCCTGATGCCCTGCTTCATGTGTGCAGGTACTATTGTGCAGTTTAAGATTCCGAAAGTTATTGTAGGCGAATCTCAAACATTCAGTGGTGCACGCGAGTTTATGGAGGCGCATGGGGTGGAGGTAGTTGATTTAAACCTGCCAGCGTGTGTTGAAATGATGCAGCAGTTTATTGAAGAGAAACCGGAGCTCTGGAATGAGGATATTATGGAGCTTTAAGCACCTGATCTTTCAGATAAACCTTTCTGCCATCTCGGGCCGACTGCTTGGCTGCTTCCAGTATTTTTACTACAATAAGATTGTTCTCCAGAGACGAGAGATCATTGGCAGGATTAATTTCACCTTTGATAACTGCTGCTAAGTAACTGATATAATCCTGATCAGGTTGAGCTAGAGGCTCAACCTCTTCTATTTTATAGGCACTGTCATCCTTTAACTTTTTTCTCAGGCTTCTGTTATTAACAGCCTGTAAGTAACCCGTCTGCCCAAACACCTCCAGGTCTTTAATATTGAATGGCCAATTCCAGGACGCCTCCACAATGCCTGTCGCTTTGGAATACTCCAGCACAATAGTCGCGTCATCATCAACTTTAGGATACAGGTCTGGCTTTACTTGCTTCGTAACGGCCATAACTGAAATGGGCTCCTCCCCTTTCATAAGCCACGTCATGAGGTTGGCACCATAACAGCCAAAATCTATCAGGGCTCCGCCTCCGTTTTTTACAGGGTCAGTCAGCCACTCCAGGAACTCTTTGCTACAGCCAATTTCCTTGGGCCCCTGATGCCCGTCATGCACTACCATTTTTCGTATCTCACCAATAGCACCTTCCCGACCGGCCATATCTTTTACTTTCTGATTGCTCGGATACCAGGTAGTTTCATAGTTGGTTAATAAGTGGATTTTATGCTGCCGGGCAAGGGATGCCATTCTTTCTGCATCCTTTACAGTGGTGGCCAACGGTTTTTCTACCATTACATGCACACCCAGTGGAGCGCAGGCCTCTACTACTGCCAGGTGTTCAGCTATAGCATTGTAAGCAAGCACAGCATCCGGCTTTTGGCTTTTCAGCAATGTTTTAAGGTCTTTGTAAAATAAAGAAGAAGCCAGCTTGTATTGTTTCTGGTAACGCTCCACCAGCGCCTTGTTATGCTCCGCTATCCCCACAATAACAACATCGCCTTTTTTTGCCCGCTGAAAAGCTTCATGCACATGGTCATGGCTTAATCCTGCTAATGCAATCTTCAGCGCTCCCTGCGCATACCCTACCGAAGAACTAACCATAGCCATTCCTATTAACAAGAACCAGAAAACTCTTTTCATAACCAGGAAAATATGAGTAAAATAACAAAACAGGCTTAACTCAGGAGCGGCAGGTATTATTCTACCACCTTCAGGCAAACAGGCTTACTCACTTCTACCTCATGACCTGTTGCCGTAAGCTTGCCTGTATCTTTGTTTCTTTTGAAAGACACCACCTTATTGCTGCGCTCATTGGCCACCAGCAAAATATTACCTGTCAGGTCAATGGTAAAGTCGCGGGGCCAGTCTCCGCCTGTAGACACATGCTCTACTAAAGTTAAGTTGCCTGTGCTTTCATCAATCGCATATACTACTATACTGTTGTGGCCGCGGTTAGAGCCATACAGGAACTTCCCATCAGCAGATACTTTTACGGCGGCGCATTGGTTGTTTTCTGTAAAGTCTTCAGGCTTGGTCGTAATGGTTTGGATTTCACTGAATGTACCGTTATCGCTGTTATAAGCCAGCGCCGTCATGGTAGAGTTTAGTTCGTTGATGGCGTAGGCGTAGCGGCCATTCGGATGAAAAGCCAGGTGGCGAGGCCCAGAGCCAGGTTTTGCAGCATATGCTATTGCAGGATTGTTAGGTGTGATAGCACCCTTCGCTGCATCTAACTTGTATCCTATAATCTGGTCAGCACCTAAATCAACAGAAAATGCATACTTGTTGTCAGGGCCAGGTTGTATGAAGTGTGCATGCGGTGCTTCCTGCCGCTCTTTGTTCGGGCCAGTTCCGGAATGCTTATTGGTAGAAACATGCGCACTCAGCTCCCCGTTTTCCTGCACCTGGTAAGAAGCTACATTACCGCCCGTATAGTTTGCCACCAGCACCATTTTGTTTGTGGCATCTAAAGAAATATGGCAGGGAGCTCCTCCCAAAGTAGGCTGTCTGTTCAGTAAAGTAAGGTTTCCGGTTGCGCTGTCTACTGCAAAGGCACTCACAGCACCACCTTCCTGTCCCTCATATTCTGACGTTTCGTTTACAGCATATAAGAATCGTTTATCTTTATCTAGTGCCAGGTACGACGGATTTTCTCCACCCTTTGCGGCACTTACACGTGTCAATTCGCCTGTTTCAGGATTCAGGCTATACAAGAAAATACTTTCACTGTCTGCCTCTGCATAAGTACCTATATAGACCATAGCTGCTTCGTTAACTGTTGTTGTTTCGTTACCAGACTCCTGCTGCTCCGAACCGGAAGAGTTGCAGGCAGTAAAAATCATCATTGCACACATCAGGCTCAATGCTGTTCCTTTTACAAAAGTAAAGCGCTTATGGTTATTCATTCTTTTCATGTACTATCTGTTTTAAGTGAATAGTTGCACAACCTTCGCCCAAAGGGCTGGCTTGCTATAAAAACACTACAAAGTAGCAAATATTACTCTTTTAAGATGCTTCTGTTACAATTTATTATTGTCCGCTTCTTTACGCAATAATTCTCTTGTTGCTAATTATCCGATAAATATATAATTTGCAACATTGTAACATAAACTATATTCCAAAACTGATTTGTCTTCACAATTCTGGACCTACCTGCAGCTGGGCTTCCATCATATCTACGATTTCGGCGCGTACGACCATATGCTGTTTTTAGTAGCGCTTAGTGCTATTTATACTTTAAGCGACTGGCGAAAAGTAATTGCGCTGGTAACCAGCTTTACCATCGGGCATTCTATCACCCTGGCGTTATCTACGTTCAATATCATTAAATTTGATTCTGCACTGATAGAATTTCTGATACCGATTACCATACTCTTTACCTGCCTCACGAATTTTTTCAAAATGAAAGGCGCTGCAGCAAAACAACACCCGATCTGGTCGCTCCACAACCTGATGGCCATTTTCTTCGGCCTGATTCACGGCATGGGCTTCTCAAATTTCCTGAAGTCTATCCTGGGCAGAAACAGTAAGATATGGGAGCAGCTATTGGCTTTCAATATTGGAATCGAACTAGGCCAGTTACTTATTGTAGGCATTATCCTGGTAGCCGGATTTCTGGCAATGAACCTCTTCAACCTGAAAAAAAGAGACTGGATTCTGGTACTTTCCAGTGCAGCAGCAGGTATTTCCTTGATTTTGATTATGGAAAATAATATCTTTTGAGTTTAAACATTAACCTATACCTTTACTTACTATCTAACCTAATCCTTTTTTAACTCTGTCATGAAGAACATACTAGCAAGGTTGGCTCTTATCGGGCTCGTTGCCGCTCCTCTTGCTGCACTGGCACAAGGAGAAAACACCGATAAGTCTAAGTTCAGGCAACTGGCCCAAGAGCTTCCAACCCCGAATACATACCGCACAGCCTCTGGTGCACCCGGTCACCAGTACTGGCAACAGCGTGCCGACTATACCATTAAGGTAGAGCTCAACGATGAGAACCAGTCCGTAACAGGCTCTGAAACCATTACCTACACGAACAATTCGCCGGATGTGCTTTCGTACCTGTGGGTACAGCTGGATCAGAATATCTTTGAGCCTAAATCGATGACGAACCTGACCAACACAGGTACCTTACAGGATCGTATGTCGGTTGCCGCCGTAGAGCAGCACCTGGCGCACGAGCAGTTCGACGGAGGCTTTAAAATTAAAACAGTAAAAGACCGTAACGGCAAAGCATTACCCTTCACCATCAACAATACGATGATGCGCGTAGATTTGCCTGCGCCGCTCAAGCCAAAGCAGTCTTACACTTTCAGCATAGACTGGAACCATAACATTAACGACCAGCTTAAATTGGGCGGGCGCTCTGGATATGAATATTTCGCCGGCGACAATAACTACCTGTATGAGATGGCGCAGTGGTTCCCTCGCATGGCTGTTTACGACGATGTAAACGGCTGGCAGCACAAGCAGTTCCTGGGCAGCGGTGAGTTTGCATTACCTTTCGGCGATTATCGGGTTAGCATTACAGTGCCAGCCGATCATATTGTAGCCGCTACAGGTGAGCTCCAGAACGCCAGCCAGGTTTTAACAGCTACCCAACAAAAGCGCTGGGCTGATGCTGCCAAAGCAAACAAACCTACCCTGATCGTAACACAGGAAGAGGCAACGCAAGCTGAAAAAGCCAAGTCTAAAAGCAAGAAAACCTGGACATTTGCTGCAAAAAACGTACGCGACTTTGCCTGGGCCAGCTCCCGCAAGTTCATCTGGGATGCCATGAATGTAAATGTAGGCGGCAAAAACATACTGGCTATGTCGTACTACCCTAAAGAAGCTAATCCACTTTGGGGGCAGTATTCAACGGAGTCGGTAGCACATACTTTGCGTGTTTACTCTAAGCACACCATCGATTACCCTTACCCTATTGCTATTTCGGTTCATGGCCCTGTAGGCGGTATGGAGTACCCGATGATTTCCTTTAACGGGTACCGCCCCGAAGCCGACGGCACCTACTCCGACCGCATCAAGTATGGTTTAATTTCTGTTATCATACACGAAGTAGGTCACAATTTCTTCCCGATGATCATCAACTCTGATGAGCGCCAGTGGACATGGATGGATGAAGGCCTGAATACCTTTATGCAATACCTGGCAGAGCAGGAATGGGAACGCAACTACCCATCCAGGCGCGGTGAGCCGAAAGATATAGTAGATTACATGAAAGGCGACAAAAATATGCAGGTGCCTATCATGACTAACTCAGAATCGGTACTGCAGTTTGGCAACAATGCCTACGGCAAACCAGCTACTGCCCTGAATGTTTTACGTGAAACAGTAATGGGCCGTGAGTTATTCGATTACGCTTTTAAAGAGTATGCTAACCGCTGGGCCTTTAAACACCCGATGCCAGCCGACTTCTTCCGCACCATGGAAGACGCATCTGGTGTAGACCTCGATTGGTTCTGGAGAGGCTGGTTCTATACCACCGACCATACCGATATTTCTGTTGAAGAAGTTAAATGGTACAGCATCGATTCTCAGGACCCTGAATTTGTAAGTGCACAAAGAAGAGAGCAGCAAAACAAGGCTCCTCAAACACTTTCGCAGCAGCGTAACCTCCAGGACATCCAGAAAACACTGGTAGAGCAGAAGCCTGAGCTAAAAGACTTCTACAATAGCTACGACCCGCTGGCAGCCACTGCCTCCGACAAAGCCAGATACCAGAACCTGGTAGCCAGCTTAACACCGGCAGAAAAGAAGATACTGGACTCTGGCCTGAACTTTTACGAAGTTGGTTTTAGAAACATAGGAGGCCTGGTAATGCCGCTGATTGTGCGCATGGAATTTGAAGACGGCACCGATGAGGTTGTAAACATTCCGGCTGAAATCTGGCGCTACAACAACGAAGAGATTACGAAGGTATTTGTAACAGCTAAACCTGTTGTTAGCTTTACGCTGGACCCATTCCTGCAGACGGCTGATACAGATCTTTCGAATAATGCTTATCCTCGTCGTGTGGCACCCTCTCGTTTCGATATCTTCAAACAGAACCGCCCTGCGCAGCAAAACCCAATGCAACAGCAGCGCAGCACAACACGCACTAACAATAATAGCAATACGGGCCAATAATTGTTTACCCCCAGCAAGCAGAAGGGGCCGCTGGTTATCCAGCGGCCCCTTCTGCTTGCTGGGGGTATCTGCTATAATCTTCTATGCCTCTATCAATAAAACGAACATCTTGCCTTCAGAAAATCATACTCCTGCCCATTTCCGAATCTTAACCTTACTCTTCATTATACTTATTCATAAACTTCTGCCGCGCAATATCTCCTTTCCGCACAAATGGCCTGATTATAAGCCTTGTACCGCGCTCATAAGTAAAGAAATGGTAAATCCAGTTACTTAGTACAACCAGCTTGTTACGGAAACCAATCAGGTAGGCAATATGCACGAACAACCATGCTACCCAGGCAAAGAAACCACCTAAGTGAATATTTTTAGGCAAGTCTGCGACGGCACGGTTTCTTCCTATAATTGCCAGAGAACCTTTATCGAAATATTTAAAAGGCTCCAAGGGCTGATTGCTGATGATGTTTTTGAGATTCTTAGCCAGCAGTTTTCCTTGTTGTATGGCAGGTTGCGCAACCCCCGGATGTCCTCTCGGGTATTCATCCGTTTTCATGAAGGCAATGTCTCCGATGGCAAAAATGTCGTTAAAGCCCAGCACCTGGTTGTAAGGGTTTACTAAAATTCTGCCCCGCTCTAACGATTCAGGCGGCAAGCCATCTACTAAGGCTCCCGCTACACCGGCTGCCCAGATAAGCGTATGCGTCCGAACCTGCTCCCCGCCTTTAAAAGTGGCAATACTTCCATCATAAGACTCTACCAGTGTATTCAGCTTCATTATGATCCCTAACTCCTGCAGATAGCTGTGAGTTTTCTTACTCGCTTCAGGCGACATAGGCGGAAGCACCCTGTCGAGCCCCTCCACCAGGTAGATATTCATGGTGCTGAAGTCGAGGCCCGGATAATCGGTGGGCAGTACATACTTCCGCATTTCAGCCAATGCACCAGCCAGCTCTACACCTGTTGGCCCTCCACCTACTATAACAAAGTTCAACAAGCTTTGCCTGATTTCCGGGTCTGTTGTCATGTTCGCCTGTTCAAAGCACTGTAGCATCTGGCTGCGCAGGTTAAGCGCATCCGGTATCTGCTTCAGCGGGAAAGAATATTTCTTTACCTGCTCATTTCCGAAGTAATTAGGCTTTGTACCCGTACCAATTACCAGGTAGTCGTAGGCAAGATCACCAATTAGGGTAGATACTGTTTTCTGTGCAGTATTAATACCGGTTACACGCACTAAACGGAAGTGAAAATCTTCAAAATCGTCGCTGCCGAACATCTTGCGAAGCGGTTCAGCAATAGCATCGGGTTCAAGGCCGGCCGTAGCTACCTGGTAGAGCAAGGGCCAGAAGCCGTGATAGTTTTGTTTATCAAACAGAACCACCTGAAAATCTCTGCACTTTAGCTTCTTTGCCAGGTTTATCCCACCAAAGCCCCCACCAATTATCACAACTCTAGGTTTAGTGGTAGGAGGTATATTCAGCGATAACTTATCAACTTCGAGCATATAGGTATATAGTTAGCCATTGCAATGAAAGTACAAGTATGGTATACCAAACGAAAAAGTATACACATGTATCAATATTGCGATAACGCAACCTTGTGCAGCTTAGTTACTTTAGCAGATCAACGTGCGAAGCAGAAATGTATGGTTTAAGCTAATAAAAGTTTACAGAAGAAAATACAGAAGCACATCCTGCTATTCAAAAGCAGGGTTTAATTTTAAATAATCAACAGCTTGAAAGGTTATTTCTTTTTGAAGTCGCCGTTCTTGAGCATATTCATGAGCTGAATAAGCGACTGCGGGTTAACGGTAGGAAACATATACTTTTGCTCCGTAGCCCGGACATTTTGCATATTCCAGGTACTGAAGTTACCGCCTCCATCCATCGGCGTACTCATAAACAGAGCAGACAAGCGATCAGGATCTAAGTTACGGCTGGCAATAGAGCGGCCTTCGTCTGGTAATCTGACAGCAAGAAAGGCCTGTTTGAAATCACGCTCCGTCGCCCACGGAAAAACATCTACCATAGGTAGCTCCGCAGGATCTTCCTGCATCTGCATGATAACAGAATAGCTTTGGCTGCCAAAATTTTTCGGGATAATAAGATATTGTGTTTTGTAGCCTATCGCCCTGAAAATAACACTATCACCGGTAAGCACAGGCACAGAGAAAAAGCCATATTCATTTGTCTGCGCGCCGCGGTTTGTATTCGGAACATACACCGACACACCTGCTACGCCATACAAACTATCGCCTACAGCCACAAAGCCAGACAGCTGCACCGCACGCTTTTCTCCCTGCGCGGCTGCCTCCTGAGGCAAACCAATACATAACAACAAGAAGGCTATTACAGGTAGTAACAACCACTTCAGCTTCCTTTTACAGACGGTATTATAGGACATGTAAGACTCCATGGAGTACAATTATACTGTTATTTCTTTTAAAATAGCAGCATTTGCCTAAATTTGTTTATGATGGCAAACGCTTTATGAAGTTAAAACACTTTAGTTTAACATACGGAGAACAGGTATTAAAGGCTTTAGCCGACGAATCGCGTCTCCGTATCCTGAACCTGGTTATCCGGAACAAAGAAATGTGCACCTCTGATCTGGAGCAGGTCCTTGACTTTACTCAAACCAAAACGTCACGCCACCTGTCCTATTTAAGAAGTGCAGGGCTTGTCACTCCCCGAAAGAGAGACCAGTGGGTTTTTTATGCTCTTAAAGAAGAAGCATCTGAGCTAACTATTCAGATTTTCAGCTATATGGAACGTGATGCCACTCTTACCAAAGATCAGGAAATTTACCAAATTCTCTTCTCTAACCGCGAATTAGCTGCCAATAAGCTGATAGCCCGTCGCTGGTCGCCCTCCTGACGTCCCGCTAAGTTAAAATCAGAAAAACATGGATCAAAGGTTTAGCTCCCACTAAATTATTCTCTGCACCGCAAGGTGCTGCATCAACTCTTACATCTAAACCAAAGGAGCATTTGCCTGTTAAGTTTATGTTATAACTTCTTCTACTCTTTATTTATTGCCCCTTTATAACAACTGTTTCACCCAAAATGGTTTAAAGCCAGTTCTTATTTAAAACATTGGCTGGTTAAGTCCGTTTTACTTTTAGTTCAGATTATATTATGAAAACATATAAACACATTCTTTTCGATTTAGACCACACGCTCTGGGATTTTGAAAAGAACTCAGAAGAGACGCTTTATACCCTATACGAACAGTTCGGCCTTCATACCTTTGGGAAGTTCGACTGCAGTTCATTTTATAAAAAGTATAAGTTTGTAAACACCCGCCTTTGGGACCTCTACAACAAAGGAAAGATCAGCCAGCAGGAACTTCGTGAAACACGTTTTTTAAAAACTTTAACCGGTTTAGGCTTAGAGCCACACCAGGTACCGGAAGAGATATCGGAAGCGTATACCTACATGTGCCCTACTAAGTCGGCAGTGTTTCCCTATACATATGAGGTGCTGCAATACCTGCAGCCTAAATATGGCCTGCACATTATCACCAATGGGTTCAAAGATGTGCAATACATCAAAATGAACTCTTCTAAGCTACACGACTATTTTAAAGAAATTGTCACTTCAGAGTGTTGCGGCTATAAAAAACCGGATTGCCGCATTTTTGAGCATGCATTGCAGCGGATAAATGTAAATCCGGAGGAGTGCCTGATGGTAGGTGATAATTTACTGTGTGATATTGCAGGGGCCCGGGCAGCCGGTATAGACCAGGTATATTTTAACCCGGAAAAGATAAAGACAACACATCGCCCCAAGCCAACTTACGAAATCAGCTGCCTGAGCGAACTAAAGCAGATTTTATAAACCTCTGCCTAAAGAAGCCGGCTCCATCTTTCGCTTACCGGCATCAGGTTTAAATATACGCTCTGCCTGAGCAACTGTTCTTCAGACATAATTTCTAATTCAGAATTCCTGATTTCTTACCCAATTAGGCGTACCTTTGCACAGAGGCCCTGCATAGCGGTATGCCTCATGAACTATTTTAGCTAATCTACAAAACCCAAAGTAAAGCATGGCAACTGGATTTTTTAGAGTACCAACACCTGTAAACGAGCCTGTAAAGTCTTATGCCCCCGGCTCCCCCGAAAGAGCAGAACTACAGCGTACCTATAAAGAACTAAAGTCGAAACAGCTGAATGTACCAATGTACATCGGCGGCGACAAAGTGTATACAGACAATAAGCAGCCTATGCTGCAACCACACGACCACCAGCACACACTGGGGCACTTTAGCGAGGGCGATGCGTCACACGTGGAACAAGCCATTAACGCTGCTCTGGCAGCCCGCGAACAATGGGCTAATATGAGCTGGGAACACAGAGCCAGCATTTTCTTAAAAGCAGCGGACTTACTCGCTGGCCCCTGGAGAGCCAGGCTGAATGCCGCGACCATGCTGGGCCAGTCAAAAAACGCTTACCAGGCTGAGATTGATTCTGCCTGTGAGTTTATCGACTTTCTGCGCTTTAATGTGCACTACATGACGGAGATTTACCAGATGCAACCGGAATCTTCTCCTGGCATTTGGAACCGTATGGAGCACCGCCCGCTGGAAGGCTTTGTATTTGCACTTACGCCATTCAACTTTACGGCCATAGCCGGCAACCTGCCAGCTTCTGCCGCTCTTATGGGAAATGTGGTAGTCTGGAAACCAGCTTATACACAAATTTACGCCGCTCATATGATTATGGAGCTTTTCCACGAGGCAGGATTACCTGATGGCGTAATCAATTTAGTGTATGTAGATGGCCCTGTAGCTGGTGATGTAATTTTTAACCATGCTGATTTTGCAGGCATTCACTTTACCGGAAGCACTGCCGTATTCCAGAACATCTGGAGAACTATCGGAGAAAAGATTCATAAGTATAAAACCTACCCGCGCATTGTGGGCGAAACCGGTGGTAAAGACTTCATCCTGGCTCACAGTTCTGCTGATCCGCGCGTACTGGCCACTGGCATTGTACGGGGTGCATTCGAATACCAGGGCCAGAAATGCTCGGCCGCTTCGCGTGCTTATATTCCAAGCAACCTATGGGACGAGGTAAAGCAATATGTGATAGAAGATGTGAAGTCCTTTAAAATGGGTCCTCCAGAAGACTTCAGCAACTTCATTAATGCTGTTATTGATGAAAAGTCATTCGATAAAATTGCCCGCTATATAGACAATGCCAAGAACAGCAACAACGAGGCTGAGATTATTGTTGGCGGTAACCATGATAAATCCAAAGGCTATTTTATTGAGCCTACGGTTATACAAACCCATAATCCGCAATACGTAACACTTTGCGAAGAAATCTTTGGGCCGGTTATCTCTATTTATGTGTATGACGAGAACTATTTCGAAGATACGCTGGAGCTGGTAAATTCTACGTCTCCTTATGCTTTAACAGGGGCCATATTCGGCCGTGACCGCTATGCTGTAGAACTGGCTACTAAAAAATTGAGTGATGCAGCCGGCAACTTCTACATCAACGATAAGCCAACGGGTGCCGTGGTAGGCCAGCAGCCATTTGGAGGCTCCAGAGCTTCCGGAACCAACGACAAAGCAGGCTCCATGCTCAACCTGCTGCGCTGGGTGTCACCAAGATCAATTAAAGAAACCTTTGCTCCTCCGGTAGACTACCGTTACCCGTTCTTAGGAGAAGACAAGTAGTGCAGTGCTAAATCAGAAAAGCTGAATGGCGTAATTGCCGCTTATACTGCTCCAGGTTTACGACCTGAGTTCTCTTTGGGCAAGTTTTCACCTTGCGTGCTCCTCTTGCAGGTACACGTTCATAGTTGAAAACTTGCCTTTATTTTTATCATAGCTCTGAAACTTGTGACAGTCGTTTACAACCTCTCCCCGGTTATTTATTCGTACCCACCTATTAAAGTCCTGTAGCCACTAGGTTGTTACCATGTAACGATGCAACAAATTAGGTTTCTGAGAGCTATAATTTATAAACAGGTATATTCCGGCTCATATTCCCAAACTCAATTTTGATTTTTAATTCACAATTTCTAATTCATCCCAACACACTATTTAGAATGATTTTAAAATAGTCTTAAACTGCCTGAAATGCAGATTTCTACAGATATTACAGTATAGTTATGCTTTTGATTGTTGGCTATTTATACCTAATTTTGCTCCCAAATTTTAACAACGGATTACAGCTATATGGAAACTACTGTAGATCAGTACTTACCGTCGGATTATTTACCGATTCTTATTCAGTTTGCAGCAGCCCTTGGCTTTGTTATTTTTGCCTTAGTGGCTACGCATACGCTAGGCCCGAAGCGAAGCAGCGAAGTAAAAGATGCGTCCTGGGAAAGCGGTATAGAGTCTGTTGGTGATGCCCGCACGCCTATCTCTTATAAATATTTCATGACGGCCATTCTCTTCGTGCTTTTCGATGTGGAAATCATCTTCTTATACCCTTGGGCAGTAAACTTCCGCTCATTCGGTTTAGAAGGCTTTTTACAGATGGTTGTTTTCATGGGCTTACTGCTGGCAGGTTTCTTCTACGTGCTGAAAAAAGGTATTTTAAAGTGGGAATAGACCATTAAACTTTTACAAGTTCATTTGTGTTAAAACTGAGGGTACTAGCATCCCGCTTGTAAAATAAAACGATCTACAATGAGTGATTCAAATCAAGATATAAAAATGGTAGATGCTCCTGAGGGGCATTCCGGAGCTGGTTTTTTCGCCACTTCCTTTGAGAAAGTAATTGGTTTAGCACGTAAGAATTCGCTTTGGCCTTTGCCTTTTGCTACTTCTTGCTGTGGTATTGAGTATATGGCAACCATGGGGTCGCATTACGACATCTCCCGCTTCGGTTCAGAGAGGCCAAGCTTCTCCCCGCGCCAGGCAGATATTATGCTCGTAATGGGTACTATCGCTAAAAAGATGGGGCCAGTTGTGAAACAGGTATACGAGCAGATGGCAGAACCACGCTGGGTAGTAGCTGTAGGAGCCTGTGCTTCCTCAGGTGGCATTTTTGATACCTATTCCGTTTTACAAGGCATCGATCGTATTGTTCCTGTGGATGTGTACGTACCCGGATGCCCTCCACGCCCTGAGCAAATCTTAGACGGCTTGATGCGTGTGCAGGATTTAGCTGCAAATGAATCGCTACGCCGCCGTAATTCGCCGGAATACCAGGCGCTTTTAGCCTCTTATAACATTAAATAAGCAAATGGAGCTTACGAACGAAAACGTACTAGGTAAAATAATCAGCGAGTTTGGGGAAGAGAACATTTGGGATGCTTACAACCCGGATGGTATTATGACCTTTACCACTAACCGTGAAACGATTGTTAACCTGATCACTTACCTGCGCGACGACAAGGAACTGCAAATAAGCTTCCTGACCACGATGTGCGGTATTCACTATCCGGAACAAAAAGGCAAAGAACTGTGCGTGATGTATCAACTGCACAGCTTGCGCCATAACTACCGTGTTCGGATTAAGGTGTTTATACCAGGTTCAGACCCTGTGATGCCAACCATGACGGGCGTTTACGCTACCACTAACTGGATGGAGCGTGAGGCTTTTGACTTCTACGGCATTATCTTTAAAGGGCACCCGAACCTGACACGTATTCTGAACATCGAAGAAATGGAATACCACCCAATGCTGAAGCAATATCCGCTGGAAGACCGGACAAGGGAAGATAAGATAGATACATATTTCGGACGTTAAGCCAAAGGACATAAAAATGGCGACTGAAAATAAAACAGCTGAACTGACTGAAATAGAGCAATTCCGAAAAGATCACGGACTTGCCCTGCAGGACGAGCAGCAACTAACTACGCTGAACCTGGGGCCAACGCACCCGGCAACGCACGGCATTTTCCAGAACATCCTGCAAATGGACGGTGAGAAGATTGTAGACGCAGTGCCTACAATCGGTTATATCCACCGGGCCTTTGAAAAAATAGCAGAACGCAGACCGTTCTACCAGATCACGCCTTTAACTGATCGCATGAACTACTGTTCCTCCCCTATCAATAACATGGGGTACCATATGACAGTAGAGAAACTCTTGGGTATTACCATACCGAAGCGTGCGCAGTACATCCGTGTGATTATGATGGAACTGGCTCGAATCTCTGATCACCTGATCTGTAACTCTATTCTGGGTGTGGACTCTGGTGCATTTACAGGCTTCCTGTATGTGATGCAGGAGCGTGAAAACATCTATGATATTTACGAAGAGGTTTGCGGTGCCCGACTAACGACCAATATGGGCCGTATAGGCGGTATGGAACGCGATCTGTCTCCAAAGGCATTGCACCTGATCGGAGAGTTCCTGAAGCGCTTCCCGAAAGTGTGGGCGGAGTTTGAGAAGATGATGACACGCAACCGTATCTTCATGGACAGAACAACCGATGTGGGTGCCATTTCAGCAGAACGTGCCCTGAGCTACGGTTTTACAGGTCCTAACCTGCGTGCTGCCGGTGTCGACTACGATGTGCGTGTGATGAACCCTTACTCTTCTTACGAGGACTTTGAGTTTGACATTCCGGTAGGCTCCAAAGGTGACACTTACGATCGCTTTTTAGTGCGCAATGAGGAAGTATGGCAAAGCTTAAGAATTATTGAGCAGGCCTACAAGAATTTACCTGAAGGCTCTTATCACGCAGATGCTCCCCACTATTACCTGCCTCCAAAGCAAGAAGTTTACACCAACATGGAAGCGCTAATCTATCACTTTAAAATAGTAATGGGTGAAACAGATGCTCCTAAAGGCGAGGTATACCACAGTGTTGAAGGTGGAAACGGTGAGTTAGGGTTCTACCTGATCAGCGATGGCGGCAGAACACCTTACAGATTACACTTCCGCCGCCCATGCTTTATATACTACCAGGCCTATACTGAAATGATTAAGGGTGGTCAGCTGGCAGACGCTATCCTGACACTGAGTAGCTTAAACGTAATTGCAGGCGAGCTAGACGCTTAATAATTAAAATACAAGTTATCAGCGGCCTTTGGTCCTTGATAAATGAACTATAAAAATGGCAGAGACTATAAACGAAGTACAGTTTTCTGAAGCTGGAATGGCCGAGATTCAGCGTTACATCAGCCACTATCCGGAGGGCAGACAAAAGTCTGCTATCCTGCCGATCCTGCACATTGCACAGGCAGAGTTTGGTGGCTGGGTTAGCCCTGAAGCAATGGATAAAATTGCCCAAATACTAAATATACAGCCAATCGAAGTATATGAGGTTGCCACTTTCTATACCATGTTCAACTTAAAACCAGTTGGCAAGCATGTTTTGGAAGTATGTCGCACAGGCCCTTGCTGCCTGCGAGGTGCAGATCAGATGATCGATATGCTGAAGCAAAAGCTGAATATAGAGGAAGGCGAAACAACTGCTGACGGTATGTTTACCTTAAAGCCTGTTGAGTGCCTCGCTTCCTGTGGCTCAGGTCCGATGCTACAGGTGCGTGAAAAGTATTACGAGAACCTGGATACAGAAGAACGTGTCGATGCTTTCTTAGAGATGATGCGCAACACACCAGTGGAAACGCCTTATCACCAAGTTTCGAAATAGGCAAAAGATAATGGACAAAAGCAAAGGATGTTGTTATTAAAAGCTATTCCTTTATAAAGTCTTTTGTCCGTTAGCAAAAAAAATCCTTTGTCCGAAAGAAAGAAAAGCCTGAACTAAAAATCGGGCACAAGAAAACTACAAAATATCCTGTCAGCATGGGACTTAAAATATTAACCGAACATATAAACGTACCTGGCATTGAAACGCTGGAAGTATATCGTAAGCATGGCGGCTACCGCTCGGTAGAAAAGGCTTTGAAAACGATGACACCGGAAGAAGTGGTGGAAGAGGTAAAAACTGCTGGCCTGCGTGGTCGTGGTGGAGCTGGCTTCCCGGCAGGTATGAAATGGAGCTTCCTGGCTAAACCAGAAGGTGTTCCGCGTTATTTAGTATGTAACGCAGATGAATCAGAGCCCGGGACTTTCAAAGACCGTTACTTCATGCAGAAGAACCCACATGCTTTAGTAGAAGGTATGATTGCCTCTAGTTATGCATTGGGTGCTAATACATCTTATATCTATATCCGTGGTGAACTGATGTTCATCCTGCGCATTCTGGAGAAAGCCATTGCAGAAGCTTATGCAGCAGGCTTACTTGGCAAAAACATTCTGGGTTCAGGCTACGATCTGGACCTACATGTAGCACCAGGAGGAGGAGCTTATATCTGCGGTGAAGAAACTGCTTTACTGGAGTCTTTGGAAGGCAAGCGCGGTAACCCACGGAATAAACCGCCTTTCCCGGCTGTAAAAGGTCTATTTGCCAGCCCAACAGTGGTGAACAACGTGGAAACAATATCTTCTGTGCCTTGGATCATCAACAACACAGGTGCTGAATACGCTAAAGTGGGTATAGGGCGCAGTACTGGTACAAAACTTATTTCTGCCAGCGGTAACATCAACAATCCTGGTGTTTATGAAATTGAGCTGGGAGTGCCGGTAGAGGAGTTTATTTATTCAGATGAATACTGCGGAGGCATCTGGAAAGGCAAGCAGTTAAAGGCAGTTGTACCAGGTGGCTCTTCTGTTCCGATTCTTCCCAAAGAACTGATCCTGAAAACTGCAGCAGGCGAACCACGCCTGATGTCTTACGAATCGCTTTCAGACGGTGGATTTGTGAGTGGATCTATGTTGGGTTCAGGTGCTTTTATCGTGTTTGATGAAGACCAGTGCATCGTGCGTAACACGTGGAACTACTCCCGCTTCTACCACCATGAATCGTGCGGCCAGTGCAGCCCTTGCCGTGAAGGTACAGGCTGGATGGAAAAAGTATTGCATCGCATCGAACATGGACACGGGCATCAGCAGGATATAGACCTGCTGGTAAGTGTGGCAAAACAGATTGAAGGTAATACCATCTGCCCGCTGGGTGATGCCGCCGCATGGCCTGTAGCAAGTGCAGTACGTCACTTCCGCGAAGAGTTCGAGTGGCATATCAAGCACCCGAAAGAAGCAACAGCACCTGGAGCAGTATACAGAGGCCAGTTGGCAGAAGTAACAGCTTAGGTGCGTAGCACGATACATGTATCAAGACGTAAGATAGCAGATTTTTAGTTGCTTACGTTTACAGGAATTCTAACTTAAACTCCGCCTTAAAAAGGATAGGGATTTTTGGAAAACCTCTGAAGTTTTTTTTAAATACTGTCATTCTGAAAGAAACTTGGTTCGAAAAAGTCTAAGCCTCAGCTAAGAGCAAGCAAGATCCTTGCAGGTTACAAGATTGAAAAAAGAACAATAATAATAAGTGTAGTATAAAAAGGTGAAGGCAATAGATACCCTTCCATCAAAGATAAATTAACAAATGGCTAAAATAACTTTTGACGGCATAGAGGTAGAGGTAGAAGACGGTTCTACCATTCTGCAGGCCGCTAGAAAAATTGGTGGCAATGTGGTGCCTCCTGCCATGTGTTACTATGGCCCTTTAAAAGGCAGCGGCGGTAAGTGCCGCGTGTGCCTGGTGAAAGTAACACAAGGTTCTGCCAAAGATCCGCGTCCAATGCCTAAACTGGTTGCTTCGTGTATTACACAAGTACAGGATGGCATGGTGGTAGAAAACACAACCAACGAAGATGTACTGAATGCCCGCAAAGGTATTGTAGAAATGCTGCTTATTAACCACCCGCTGGATTGCCCGATCTGCGACCAGGCTGGTGAGTGTAGCTTGCAAGACCTTTCGTATGAGCATGGTGTGAGTGCCACCCGCTACGAAGAAGAAAGACGTACTTTCAATAAAGTAGACTTAGGCCCTTACATCCAGCTGCACATGACGCGTTGCATCCTGTGCTATCGTTGTGTGTATACAGCCGATCAGATTACGGATAAGCGTGTGCACGGTGTATTAGGTCGTGGCGACGCTGCGGAGATCGGTACTTACATCGAGAATGTAATCGACAACGATTTCTCCGGAAACGTAATTGATGTATGCCCTGTGGGTGCTTTAACAGATAAAACCTGGCGTTTCAAAAACCGGGTATGGTTTACTAAACCGCTGGATGCCCACCGTGACTGCCCAACATGCAGCGGCAAGGTAACACTTTGGAACCGTGGTGATCAGGTACTTCGCGTAACAGCCCGTAAGGACGAATACAACGAAGTAGAAGAGTTTATCTGTAATACCTGCCGTTTCGATAAAAAAGAAATGAGCGACTGGACCATAGAAGGCCCTCGACACATAGACAGAGGCTCTGTTATATCAGCCAACCACTATGAACTTCCTGTAGTGAATGTACCGATTGTGCCGAACTTACCTAAATCTACTAAGAAAAACCTGCCTCAGCACTAATTTATGGAGTCTGTAGACCTAATATATAAAGCGATATACATCCTGGCAATTTTTGGCATCACCCTGCTGATTGCAACCTACTCTACTTATTTCGAGCGTAAAATTGCAGCTTTTATCCAGGACCGCAGGGGGCCGAACCGTGCCGGACCAATGGGACTGCTGCAGCCGTTAGCCGATGCCGGTAAACTCTTTTTTAAAGAAGATTTTATACCAGCAAAAGCTAACAAAGCGCTGTTTATTATAGGGCCGGGCATTGCCATGATTGTAGCCTTGATGTCGAGTGCTGTTATTCCGTTTGGTGACAGATTACTGGTAGCCGGACGCGAAGTATTTCTACAGGCGATCGAAGTAAATATTGGTGTTCTTTATGTATTTGGAATAGTTTCCTTGGGCGTATACGGACTGATGATTGGAGGATGGGCTTCCAATAATAAATTCTCGTTACTGGGTGCCATACGTGCTGCCTCGCAAAATATCAGTTATGAACTGGCAATGGGTTTATCCCTGATCGCGGTGTTAATGCTGAGCGGCTCACTTTCATTAAGAGAGATTGCAGCACAACAGGCAGGCTTTAACTGGAACATCTGGTACCAGCCACTTGGGTTTATCATTTTCCTGGTATGTGCCTTTGCAGAATGTAACCGTACACCTTTCGACTTACCTGAAAGTGAGGCCGAACTAATTGGTGGTTACCACACAGAGTATGGCTCTATGAAGCTGGGAATGTACCTGTTTGCAGAATATATTAACATCTTTGTAGCGTCTGCAGTAATGTCTACACTTTACTTTGGTGCTTACAATTTCCCGTTTATGGAGAACCTGCGAGCAGCCATCAGCGATCCCGTACTGGCGAACAACGTGGTTACGATAGTAGGGGTGGTGGCCATGTTCACCAAAATATTCCTGTTCATCTTCTTCTTTATGTGGGTTCGCTGGACGCTTCCACGCTTCCGTTACGACCAACTGATGAAGCTGGGCTGGCAGATATTGATTCCGCTTGCTATCCTGAATATTTTATTAACAGGCGGTGGTATTCTACTGAAAGAGCACTTATTTTAAAATAAAGTACCTAAACTTGAATGTTGCCTGTTATATGACTGTTAAAACAGACATACGCCAACAATCATAAGCTGAAAGAAATGGAACCATTATCAAATAGAAGAAAGAACGTTGAAAAAAAGGAAATGACTTTCGCAGAGAGAGCTTATCTTCCTGCTATTGCTCAAGGTCTTTCTATTACCCTGAAGCACTTCTTTAAAAAGAAAGCAACTATACATTACCCGGAAGAAACGCGCCAGCGCAGTGATGTGTGGCGTGGCCTGCACGTGCTAAAGCGCGACGAGCAAGGCCGTGAGCGTTGCACTGCCTGCGGACTTTGTGCTGTAGCCTGTCCGGCAGAAGCCATAACCATGACAGCCGGTGAGCGCAAAAAAGGAGAAGAGAACCTGTATCGTGAAGAAAAATATGCAGTAACCTACGAGGTAAATATGCTGCGTTGTATCTTCTGCGGCTTATGTGAAGAGGCATGCCCTAAAGCTGCTATTTTCTTACAGGATGATAAACTTGCTCCGGCCCGTTTCGAGCGCGATGAATTTATATATGGCAAAGACCGATTGGTAGAGCCATTAAAAACTACAGAAACAAAATAAACTCCGATGACAGAGAACCTGTTTTATTTCCTTGCTTTCCTTACGCTGCTGTGCGCACTGATGGTCGTTATTTCAAAAAACCCTGTTCATAGCGTAATTTTCCTGATCATTACCTTCTTCACCATTTCAGGACATTACATTCTGCTGAACGCACAATTTCTGGCGGCTGTCAACATTATTGTGTATGCCGGAGCTATTATGGTATTGTTCCTGTTCGTAATCATGTTCCTGAACCTGGGTAAAAACCAGCAGGATGTAAAAACAAAAACAATCACAAAAATAGCAGGTACTATAGCTGGAGGTATGCTTTTCGTGGTATTTATTGCGGCCATGAAAGATGCTGCTTTAACAGTATCTACGCCAGAAGAATATAACTCTCAAATAGGCATGGTAGAAAACCTGGGAGCTGTACTGTTTACACAATACCTGTTGCCCTTCGAGCTGGCCTCGGTGCTTTTCTTAGTAGCCATGGTAGGTGCTGTTATGCTTGGAAAGAAAGAAACAGGAGAAAGTCACTTCTAAATTTCAGAACATAAGATACAGTAAAAGCCGGAGCAATTCACTTCGGCTTTTTTATGGCCTTGTTCTTAGCTGAACCTCTAACAGTTCTGAATTGCCCCTGTCATCATCCGACACAGCAATTATTCTATACCGCCTGCCACCGCCGCTTTTCTCAAGCACAACCAGCGATTCAACTTTTCCTATATACGTAGCGCCATCAGGTCGGGTAATAACAGCGGCCGGAACCGATACGATAGCGCTATCGTCGGCAGGAATAGCATCAAGAGGAATATACCCTATGTAGCTGCCCAACACCTCACCATCATTTACAGCGTCTGCTGTATTTTCTATAGAAGCAGTAAAGAACAGCTTTTCATCGAAAACAAATGCACCCGAAAAACCAGCTTGCAAATCACCTAAAATAGGCAGATGAAACTGATGAATAGCCGGCGCAGGGAAAGTTGGAACATGCAGGTTTTCAGTTGCATCTCCGATACCAGCACCGCCACTTAAGCTTAAACCAGAATCAGCTGATTCTTGCTCTACAGGGTTGTAGGTAAGAAATCTGAAAAATTCATCCAGGTCGTACGAAAGAAGTATATTAGAACCATCTCCAACACCGCGCTGCAGTAAAAACAACTTATCATTGCTTGCTGCTACTCCTTCTATGTTTAGTTCGGCATTTTGCAAAGCCCCAGAACTTTGAATTTGTGCATAAAGATCTTCTAATTTATGCACGGTAACCACAACATTGCTGTTTGGAGAACCGGCATTTTCCACTAAAAAAGCACTGTTGCGCATAGGCCCGGAGCCAGAACCCAACAGCAGCAGGTAATGTTTGTTGTTCCTTAAAAAAGAGGTCATCCCTTCTAGGTCCAGTTTCTCGGCTTTCGGCACTCTTCCTGTTATAAAATTTGCTGTATCTGATAATACAAGCCGTTCCACCAGCTGAAAGTCCTGATCCAGCTTGTATAAAAAAGGAGAATCGTCTCCGATAACATAATAATATTTACCTACAGCCTCTAAACCAGACGCGGAAGGGATTTTATCATAAAATACCTTATTTTGAATAGATGCTCTCATTCTTAAGCTTGAATCAATAGAAACAGGAGATTCCGAAATAAGTACGCGGGTTTCGGGAAGGCGCCTGCAGGAAAAAGTAAGAAGTGCTGTTAATATAATGGCTATAAGAAAAAAACGCTGCAAAACCATAAAGCTGAAACAAGTTAATTACCAGTATACGCACTCCATTCAAAACTGTACGAAGCAGATATAAGCTGCAGATATATTGTTGTTACAACCAAAGTGCAAAGGTTCAATAAGAATATAAATATGTTATGGATATTTAAAAAATGAGGATAACTTTGCGAATTGATATAGGATTATACATCAATCAGCCATAAGTTCACCCTACATAAGATGAACCAGATACCTGAGGTTATCAGAACCATTCCTTTAGAGTACTACCTTTACTTTAGTGCCGCCCTGTTTTCTATAGGCGTAATAGGAGTGCTTACCCGGCGAAATGCCATTGTTATTTTCATGTGTATAGAGCTCATGCTAAATGCCGTGAACGTGTTGCTGGCTGCTTTTGCTGCCTATCGTTCCGATGCTAACGGCCAGGTATTCGTGTTCTTTATCATGGCTGTGGCAGCAGCCGAAGTATGTGTGGGGCTAGCGATTATTGTAATGACCTATCGCAATATACGCTCTACCGATGTGCAGTTACTCAATTACCTGAAGTGGTAACAGCTCCTAAACCTGAACTACTAAAGCTTAAATAACTATAAGATGCAAGAAATAGTAATGCCCGCCAATAACCCGGAAATGGGGCTGCTGTGTTTACTTGTTCCGTTGCTGCCTTTCATTGGCTTTTTAATTAACGGACTTGGAAACCGTAAAATAGCCAAAGGTTTGGTGGGAATAATTGGCTGTGGAACCGTACTGGCCTCTTTCCTGATCTCTGTATACTTATTTTTTGACTTTACCTCCAACGGTAGCAGATCTTATATAGTAGATTATTATAACTGGGTATCGGTAGGTAACCTGCAAATCAGCTTTTCCTTTCTGATCGACCAGCTTACGTTGCTCATGATGCTCATGGTAACAGGTATCGGTTTCTTTATCCACCTGTACTCTTCAGGCTACATGAGCCACGACGAAAACTTTGGAAAGTTCTTTTCTTTCCTGAACCTGTTCATGTTCTCCATGCTCCTGCTGGTACTGGGCTCTAATTATGTAATGATGTTTGTAGGATGGGAAGGTGTAGGTCTTTGCTCTTACCTGCTCATCGGCTTCTGGAATAAGAACACCAACTATAACAATGCTGCTAAGAAAGCCTTCATCATGAACCGTATTGGTGACTTAGGCTTTTTATTAGGCATTTTCCTGATCTTTATTACCTTCGGTAGTGTAAGCTATCCGGAAGTATTTGCCTCTGCAGCCCGCATGACCGGCATGCAGGATTCTACTGTACTGATTGCCATTACCATGTTACTGTTTGTAGGTGCAATGGGTAAAAGTGCACAGATTCCTTTGTTTACATGGCTACCAGACGCGATGGCAGGCCCTACTCCTGTTTCGGCTCTGATACACGCAGCCACCATGGTTACCGCTGGCATCTACATGGTTATCCGCTCCAACGTATTATATGTACTGGCTCCTACTACCTTAGAAGTTATTGCTATCATCGGTCTGATAACAGCCCTGCTGGCAGCTACCATAGGTCTGGCACAAAACGATATCAAAAAGGTATTGGCTTACTCCACAGTCAGCCAGTTAGGATTCATGTTCCTGGCGCTGGGTGTTATGGCCTTCTCCTCTTCTATATTTCATGTGTTAACACATGCATTCTTTAAAGCGCTTCTTTTCCTGGGTGCCGGTAGCGTAATTCACGCTATGAGCAACGAGCAGGACATCCGCAGAATGGGCGGTTTACGAAAAGCCCTTCCTATTACATTTCTTACCTTTCTGATTGGTACGCTGGCTATTTCCGGAATACCTCCTTTTGCCGGTTTCTTCTCTAAAGACGAATTGCTGGCTCACGTATGGCACCACAGCAAAATTATGTGGGGATTTGGCGTGCTGGCTTCTTTTATGACGGCTTTTTACATGTTCCGATTGCTGTTCCTGACCTTCTTCGGGAACTTCAGAGGCACAGAAGAACAACGCCATCACCTGCACGAATCACCAGCTGTTATGACCATTCCTCTTATTGCGCTGGCTGTGTTATCTACTATCGGTGGTTTTATCGGAATGCCGGAAGTATTCGGAGCCGATCATATTTTGGCTAATTACTTTGAACCAATATACGACTATGCCCGCGCAGCCAGTTCTACAGCCTTAGCTCCGCTACAGGTTGATCATGCGACAGAGTACATGCTAATGGGTGTATCGGTAGCCGTAGCTGTAGTTGCTATTATTATAGCTTATGCCATGTATGTGAAGAAGAATACACTACCGGCAGAAGAAGGCACACCTTTATCTCCGGCACATAACCTGGTGTATCATAAGTACTACATCGATGAAATCTACAATGCGATATTTGTTCGCCCGCTTATGTGGCTCTCAGGTATACTGCACCGTGTGGTAGATACGGTACTGGTTGACGGTATTGTAAATGGAGTTGGTAAGGTGGTGATGGTAAGTAGCCGCACCCTCCGCTTTGCACAAAGTGGTGCCACCGGCTTTTATTTACTAGTGATGGTGTTCAGCATCGCCCTGATTCTATTTTTAAACTACTTTATCTAAGGTTCTTAGAAAAATGATAACAGCTCTATTACTTTTCTGGCCAGCCCTTGCTGCACTACTATTGTTACTTATAAAAGGAGAGGGAGCCAAGAAAATTGCCTTCATAGCCACGCTTGTGGAGTTTGCCGTTGCTCTTTATGCCACAGTGAACTTTGTAAATGAAACTACCGACCCACAGTTTGCCCTGATTCTTCCCTGGGTAGAAAGTGCTGGTATAACCTTTAGCATTGGCATGGACGGCATTAGCCTTCTGATGGTGCTGCTAACAACATTCCTGGTGCCATTAATCGTGCTGTCTTCTTTTAAGCACGACTATAAAAATCCAGGGGCTTTTTATGCCTTAATCCTGTTCATGCAAACAGGCCTGATTGGTGTGTTTACGGCGCTGGATGCTTTCCTGTTTTATTTCTTCTGGGAGGTAGCACTTATTCCAATTTACTTTATTGCGGCTATCTGGGGCGGAGAGCGAAGAATACCTGTTACATTTAAGTTCTTCATCTATACCATATTCGGTTCCCTTTTCATGCTGGCTGCTTTCATTTACCTGTACTTCCAGACAGGAGGAACGGCTTCTTCAGCACATTCATCCAATGTAAATGCATTTTACCAGATAGCCTTAGATACTGATACACAGAGCTGGGTATTCTGGTTTTTATTCCTGGCATTTGCCATAAAAATGCCAGTGTTCCCATTCCACACATGGCAACCGGATACCTATACAGAATCTCCAACACAGGCTACTATGCTGTTATCAGGTATTATGCTGAAAATGGGTATCTATGGTGTTCTGCGTTGGCTATTACCTGTGGTTCCTTACGGTGTAAGTGAATGGGTAGAGGTAGTACTGGTGCTTTCTATTATAGGTATTGTCTACGCTTCTGTTATTGCTATACGCCAGCGCGACCTGAAACGCCTGATCGCTTATTCATCTATTGCACACGTAGGCCTCATTTCAGCAGGTATCTTTACCATGAACGAGCAAGGCTTGCAGGGTGGCGTTATTCAGATGCTTAGCCACGGCATAAATGTAGTAGGCCTATTCTTCATTATCGACATCATCTTTAGCCGCACCAAAACCAGAGATGTGACCAGTCTGGGTGGTATAACTCAAACTACGCCAGCGCTGTCAATCTTCTTCATGATTCTGTTGCTGGGTTCTGTAGCATTACCACTTACTAACGGGTTTGTAGGTGAGTTCCTGCTGCTTTCGGGCGTGTTTCAGTTTAACTACTGGTTTGGCGGTGTTGCTGGCTTAACCATTATACTTGGTGCAGTGTATATGCTGCGTATGTTTCAGGGAGTTATGTTCGGTACAAAGTCACCGGCTACAGAAACTTTCGCTGATCTTACTTTCAACGAAAAAGCAGTATTGATTCCTTTAGTAATTATGGTATTCTGGATCGGTTTATTCCCCAATACTTTTTTAAATATATCAGAACCTGCTGTTGGCAAATTGCTGCACATCATTAACAGGTAATAAGGCAAGAAAACAGATACGAGTTTTACAGGAAATACAACAACATGACTTCGATTATACTTTTAGCTGGATTTGGGATCATAAACCTGTTCATGGGTTTCCTGAAATCTAAAAGAATACTGTTGCCGCTGGTACTGCTCTTTTTAGCAATCGTATTTGGCGTTAACCTGATCAGCTGGAACGATACCCAGAGCTTCTTTAACAATATGCTCACTATCGATAATTTTGCGGTAGCTTTTACGGGTATCATGGTTCTGTCTACGTTAATGCTTATCCCTTTCTCACAGAGCTACGTAACCAACCGGGATCAAAACCTGGCAGAATACTACTCGTTGCTGCTGTTTGCCCTGGTTGGTGCCATCATGATGGTAAGCTATGAAAATATGCTCATGTTGTTTATTGGTATTGAGATTATATCAATAGCCATGTATGTGCTGGCTGGCAGTAACAAGAAAAGCTTACGTTCTAACGAGGCAGCCCTTAAATATTTCCTGATGGGAGCCTTCTTTACAGGTGTACTTCTATTTGGCATAGTACTGGTGTATGGCGCAACAGGTTCTTTTGATATTACTACTATCGGAAACACACAGGCCATAGCAGCAGATGGAGTAATGAACACTATGTTTGTTTTAGGCTTACTGCTTATAGTAATCGGCATCTCTTTTAAAGTAGCAGCAGCCCCCTTTCATTTCTGGACGCCGGATGTTTACGAAGGAACACCAACGCTGTTTACTGCTTTTATGTCTACGGTAGTAAAAACAGCCGGTGTAGCAGCTTTTTACAAACTGATGGTAGCAGCTTTTGCCGCATCTTACGAAACCTGGTTCCCTACGCTGATTGCCATTACCGTTTTAACACTGGTGGTAGGAAATATAGGTGCTGTGGTACAAGGTAATGTAAAGCGGATGCTGGCTTACTCTAGTATTTCACACGCCGGATACATGCTGATGGCATTAGTAGCTTTTAACCGCTACTCCGACTCATCTATCTTCTTTTATGCTATAGCATACTCAAGCGCCAGCATTGCCGCATTTGCTGTGCTTAAGCTGGTAGCAGATCAACGCACTGACAGCACTTTTACAGGATTAAACGGACTCGGCAGAACCAACCCACTATTAGCTTTTGCAATGACAGTATCAATGCTATCCTTGGCTGGCATACCGTTAACTGCAGGCTTCTTTGGCAAATTCTTTATTTTCTCTGCTGTTGTAGAAGCACAGAACATGATGTGGCTGGTAGTAGTAGCCGTTATATTGGCAACAGTTGGTATTTACTATTACCTGAAGCCAGTGATTGCCATGTATATGCATCCTGCTGAGAACCAGGAGAAGATTCATGTTAGCAGCCTGGCATCTTTTGTGCTGATCTTTATAACTATATTAACGATCTTACTGGGTATTGCTCCAGCTTTAGTAAATAACTTGCTGTAAACATACAACCGCTAAAATGAGAAGAGGCTGCCATTACAATGGCAGCCTCTTCTCATTTTATAGTATAAGTAAGCAAAAGTAAAGATACCTTTTACCGTAAACTAGCCACAACAGAGCATACTTTCTTCACTCTCACCGTTGGGTACATCATATTAACAGCAGTGCAAACAGGACTATAGTCTGTGTTCAGCTCCAGCGCTACGGTTAAGGTTAATCCGGGCTCTCTGTAAGCTTCAGGCAGATTATCAGTCGTGACAAACCCTTCCTGCAATTGGCCAATATAAGCCCTTGTTGCCGTCCTGCTATCATTTCCCGTAAGGTGCAGCACATACCAGCCATTCTGGCAATCAAGCCCGATTACCTGCGCCTGAACACAAGCAGGCTCAGGAGTTATTTCTGAGCAACCTAGCAGCAGCAAACAGCAGGCTGTAAATAAAAACTTTACAGGTTGTAAAAGTTTCATAGTTCCATCTTGTACTAATGGTAAACGTAAAATGAGATTTAAGGCAGTAGCAGTTGCCTTACAAGCAACAAAATTAGAACAGGCACATATTTAGAAAAGTAATGCTTGCAGGTATACTATAAAATTATAAGTATTAGCATCAGCCATTCATAAAAACAGCTGCCAGAAGAAGCGCTAACAAAACATACCACCCGGATAAATTTACTCTAACAATAGCCAGTATGTTGGAGAAGCCAGCAAAGGACTGAAAAAGCTCTTTCATATATCCGGATTTTAAACTGTTAAACATTATACACTCTTGTATAGGAGATGCAATTTCAATCGCTGCGGTTGCATAAGCTTTAAAATAAATTTAAAGCTGTTTTCTGCCTAGGGCATAGTTCACACCAAGGTTTAAACCAATGGCATAAGGTTTGCCCTGTGGTGCAGGAGCTCGGTCAGGGTTAGCTAGCATAGGGCTAAAGAAACTTTTAAACTCAGGACCAAACGAAACAGCAACAGTTTCTGAGATTCGTTTGCCAACACCCAGGCCAACATTACCTGAAAACTGAACATCCCGAAAAGGAGAAGCATCATCGTTGCGATTGTAATTTTGGGCCTCTACCTGGTTATGAGACGCTAAAATAGAAGTTTGCATAAGAATGTTAGCCGCTACACCACCTGTAGCATACCAATACCAATGCTTAGAAATAGCGCCATCATATTGTAAGCCAATCGGCACAGATAAATAGTTATACCGGTAATTGGTTGTAAATTCGTTTGTTTTCTGCACACTTATAGAGTCGGTGCTAAAAGAATTATCTAAAGCCGGTGCAAAAATAGTTGAAGCCGGATGCTGATAACGGGTATTGGTAAGTGGATTTGTTGAAAACTGCTCCACTATATAGCTTGATTTAGTTCTGGCATTATGCTGGCTAAAACCTAAACCTGATAGGATCTTCAGCTTCCTGCTAACTCTAACACCTGTCTTTACCTCTGCTGTGTAGGAAAAAGCCGGGGTTGTGTTTTGCTCGTACTCTTCTTGCGCAGCCTCCACATTAGAGGGTGTCATAAACGACGTTTTAAGTGCTGAGTGCGCAAGGGTATTCATACTTGCAGTGCTCACTATATTTTCGGGCACACCTATATTTTGGTTAAAGTAACTCGGCATATAGGCCATACTAACACTCCAACGGCTATCCGACTTTCCGGAACGATCGCTATCCCGGGAGTCAGGACTGGTATTGAGCGCAATACTATTCAGGCTTGCTTGCTTATCAGCAGGAGGAGCACTTTTGCTGTAAATATCATTCAACTGTTTAATTGACGAAGGTAACGCAGCCGAATTAGAAGCACCTGTTTGTGCTGTTTGGCGATCAGCTATATCTGCAGCAGGCACAGAGGTTATGGCTTGTCGTAAAGAAAGGGGCATTGCGGACTGTTTTTCCGAAGAAGAAGCATGGGATTCCTCTGAAGCACTGGCACCAGCAGCAGAAGTAGCCGTAGCTGTTTGGCTTTTACTTACTGGCTTTAAGGCAATACTGCTGCCCATTGTTACTTTTTCTATAACTATATCCTTTACTGCGGCTGCTTCATCAGCTTCAATATTATTGCTAGCATCAGCTTCTGTAGCTTGCGCAATACCGGACGAAACAGGCAGCTCTGCCTGCTCCACCTGGCTATACGAAACACGGGCATCGTGCAGTATCGTCCCTGCTTTCTCTACACCAAAACCATCTTTGTAAACATAAGCAAGTAGCGAACCTGTAAGCATAAACAATACAAAGCACGCCGCCGCCAGATGCCTGTAAAGGACAATACGATCTTTGTACTGCTTATTTTCCTGTACCGTGAGATCATGATCGATTCTCGCCCATAAGTCTGGAGCAGGTGAAGATTCAGCGTCGTGCATACGGCGCCTGAACTCGTGCTCTAGGTCTCCATATTCTGAATTATTTGCTGATGACATGCTCTGTATAAATTTTATCCTGGCGCGATAGCATACTTTGCAGTATAACTCTTGCACGCGAGTACTGTGATTTAGATGTACCTTCAGAGATGCCTAACATCTCTCCTATTTCTTTATGATTGTAGCCTTCGATGGCATACAGGTTAAATACCATCCGGTAACGCGGTGCCAGGCTCTGGATCATACCAAGCAACTCATCCATACTATACCCGGAAAGATTCACCTTATCGGAATAAATATTAACTGCCTCATCAGATTCATGAGAAACGGTAAGCAATGACTTCTGGCGCAGTAACTTTAAGGCAGTATTAACCATAATGCGCCGGATCCAGAACTCAAGCGGGCAATCCCGCTTAAAGTTTTGCAGATTCGAAAACACCTTCACAAAACCTTCCTGCATAATATCTTCGGCTTCGAAGCTGGTAGGAGCATAACGCAGACAAACCACCATCATCTTTTTTGAATAAAGGTCATAGAGGTAGCGCTGCATTTCCCGCTTGCCGGCAATGCACCCTTCTATGAGTTTATCCTCGTCTGACTTTGGCTTAGTAAAAAGATTCAATTGAACTGCGTATAAAACCTACATACATCCTTAAGATTCCAGTAATGCACGAATGGTTGCAAGCTGTATAAAAATAATTTAGAATTTAATATGCTCGCCACCAAATCATGAACATGCAAAGGCATTGTAAAGATATGAATATCTGCGAATTAAATCATCACAGCGGCTTCACACGCAGAAAAGAGGGGCACGTGAAGCTAAACTCCTCTTCTAAATCTGTTGCCATAAAAAAAGCCCTCGGAAGAGGGCTTTTCTATTGTTTTAATAGTAACAGTATATCCATTACATCGCATTCATATAAATTAATTTATAGAAGAATACTGCCACCAACGAGACAGCAAGCACCCAGGCATATAAAACAATTCTAAAGGCCATTACTGCTTCCTGACTCTCACCACCAAACTCCTCATAAGCTCTTATTCTGGCTTTATCCAAAACCTGCTTCGAAACCAGGTGATACGATGTGCTTAAACCAGCTGCAATAATGATGATATCATCCAGAAACCCGAAAACAGCCTTAAAGTCAGGAATAAAATCTATTGGGCTTATACCATAGCCAATTACAAAGGCCAGAATCACCTTAACATACCATTTCACATTTGTATCGCGGTAAGAAAGGTAGAGGGCATAAACCTCTGTGTTAAGTGTCTGTGCTTTTTGCTTCAGTATATGTAAATGCGCCATGGCTCATAGAATTAAATTTGAACTCTTCTACGAGAGAGGTGCCTTAAAAAGTTACGGTATAACACAGGATATCTTCTGCCTGAACAGGAAATAATTTATAATTAAGTATTCCATATATTCCAGGCTGCTTCTGCCTGACCGTATAGCATACCTAAGCCGTTTATGGTTTTAGCACCGGCGGCCATTCCTTTTTGCATGAAAGCTGTTAATTCAGGATTATACACCAGGTCGTATAAAAAATGATTAGAGCTCAGGCTGTTGTATGGCAATCGTGGCAGCTCATCTGTATTTGGATACATACCAAGTGGCGTTGTATTAACAATCAGGTTAAACTGAGCAAGAGTAGCAGGCTGCAACTGCTGGTAAGAAAGCTCATCTGCATTGGGTTTCCTGGAAACAGACATATAAGGAATCTGCAAATCAGTTAGAGCAGCTTTAACAGCTTTGGCGGCACCACCTGTACCTAATACTAATGCTTGTCCTCTTTGCTGTTCAGGATAAAACTCCTCTAATTCTTTTCTAAAACCGATGTAGTCTGTATTATAGCCTTTCAGCTTTCCTTCTGAAATTTTAATAGTATTAACAGCTCCGATGGCAGCAGCAGCTTCATCCAGTTCATCCAGCAAAGGCAATACCTCCTCTTTATAGGGAACAGTAACATTAAGCCCCACCAAACCTTCTTCCTGCTCCAGCAAGGCCTTTAACCTCTCAATATCAGGCAGTTCGTAAAGCTCATAAGCAGCATCCTGTATCCCTTCTTTTAGAAACTTCTCTGAAAAGTACTTCTTAGAAAAAGAATGCCCCAGCTTTTTACCGATAAGTCCGAATCTGCGCATCTGCTTATTTATGAGTTGATGATACGATTTTACCCTGTTTAAACCTCTGAAGTGTTGTCGCTTGAGATACGATCTAAGAAATACACTACCACAAAACCAAAAATTGCCAGCAAAATGCCATAGAGCAAATACGGCTCCTGCCCGGTAATCTGAAGGTAATTTGTGGGCAGCACATTCTCCTGAACAAGAGGCTTTACAGCTCCATGGCTGTCTGTATATGTTTCCAGAGTTTGTTTCCAAGGCCATACTTTGTTAAGCGAGCCCACCATAAAACCAGTAAGAAGTGCTACGGTTAAGTTATGGTAGTGCTTCAGCATCCAATTCAGCATATGTGAAAAAGCAAGCAAACCTGCCACACAGCCAATACCAAAGGTTATAATAATGCTTAACTTCAAATCTCTGACAGCACCTAATATATACTCATACTTCGCCAGCAAAACCAAAATAAAGCTGCCGGAAATACCTGGCAGAATCATGGCGCAAATGGCAATAGCTCCCGATAAGAAAACAAACCAAAGCGCTTCTGGTGTCTGTGTGGGCGAAGCTACCGTTACATAATAGGCAATGGCCGCACCTACCAAACCTGCTAGTAGAACCGGCAGGGTCCAGCGGGTAATCTTTTTCCCTACCACAATAGCAGATGCTACAATTAAGCCAAAAAAGAAGGCCCAAAGCATTTCCGGATGATTCTCTAACAGATAAAGGATTATTGTAGAGAGGGTGGCAACAGAAAAAAGTATACCTCCAACAAGTACTAGCAGAAAGTTGCCGTTGATGTGCTTCCAGAAGCCTTTCAGGTTGAAGCGAAGTAATAGCTTTACAGCATCCCCGTTCACTGATCGGATGGAGCCCAGCAATTCTTCGTAAATACCTGTAATAAAAGCAATTGTTCCGCCTGACACACCTGGCACTACATCAGCAGCTCCCATACTCATTCCTTTCAGGAAGAGCAACAGGTAATCTTTAACAGAACGCTTGTGAGTAGGGTGTTGCACCTGACCCTCAGAAGTCAAGGAGGTTTCCTGAACAATAGTCTTTTCGTTGGCCATATCTTAAATTACCTCTTGTAGTAACTGCTTCTAAAAATAAAGAAGTCTTAAATGAAAATTGCCCGTGCGGGAAATCGACGGGCAATTTATATTATTTAAACTAATATTTAAAGTTAGCAAGGCTTCTCCATATCCAGGAAATGCGTAAACGTATCTCCACGAAGGCCTAATCTGATTGTCTCTAAAGGAATAACTTCACTTGGTGCAATATTACCAAGGTTTACGTTAGCTCCCAACAGTTTAATAAACCACACCTGCTGCGCTTTCTGCGGAGCCTCCCACAAGATCTTTTCAAAAGGAATCTTTGTCAGAATCTCCTCTACCAAACCACTTCTTACTTCTCCTGTCGATCTGAATAGACCAACGTTCCCTCCCTCACGTGCTTCTCCAATTACCTTCCAGGCACCGGCATCCAATTCTGCCTGCATCAGCTTTATCCACATATAAGGTGGAATAATTTTTTCGGCATCTTTAGAACCTACTTCCGATAAAACAGTTACCTGCTCAGCCAGCGTCCGGATGTAGTTGCATTTCTCGTCATGGTTCATGTCAATAGATCCATCCGAAATTTCTGCATACTCCAGGTTAAACTTGTCTAACAGGCGACGGTAATCATCGAACTGGTTTCGAACGACAAAGGCTTCGAACAAGGTGCCACCCAGGTAGGCAGGTATACCAGCATCTCTGTAGATTTTAAGCTTTTTCTCCAGGTTTGGCACTACATAAGAAGTCGCCCAACCTAGCTTTACAATATCGACGTAATCTCCAGCTACTTCTATAAAATCTTCTACCTCCCTCAGGCTTAATCCTTTGTCCATTGCCATAGTAAAGCCTCTCTCGCGCGGTTTAGCCTCGCGTTCCGGAAGGTTGTTCAGGGTGTAATTCATGTGTTTTATTTGCGGTACTGATCAATTAAACGGGATAATGCACGCTGCGACTCAAGTTCAGGAAAGAACTCGAACAACAGTTTATGTTTATCGAAGTCCAAAATTAACGCATTTTCTAGATAATTATATGCTTCTCTGTATTTTCCTGCAGAAAGCATATAGGCACAGGCCCTGTAATACAGCTCTGCCTCGTCGGGCTGCAGCTCAATTGCGTTTAAAATAATATCTATTGCTTCTTCGTAATTTCCTTGTTCGTAAAGAATTATAGACCAGTTAAGGTATATGTTCTTATCCTCAGGCTGTATTTCTGCTGCACGCTCATAGCTTTCCAAAGCCGATACCACATGCCCTACATGATATTCCGCCGCAGCCAGCGCCACCCAATAATCTGCACTATCCGAATAAAGATCTACTGCTTTTTTGAAAAAATGTACAGCTTCATACCATTTTCCCTGCGCATCCAGTATAATGCCTATACCAAACCAGGCTTCATCCATCTCCGGATCAAGATCTACTGATTTTTGATAGAAGCGGCGTGCCAGATCCCATTGCTGCAGCTTTTCATAACACTCCCCTATGTTGCAGTATACTTCGGCAGATGGTTCGCCATGCTCCAGCATCGCGTTAAATGCTTCAATGGCTTTTGTATACTCTCCCAGAAAAACATATGCATTTGCCATATTATTGTATGCCGTGATAAAATCAGGCTTAATAATGGTGGCATAATCGTAAGCAGCAATGGCTTTATCGTAGAGGCCAAGCTTATTGTATATGTTACCGAGGTTAAACCAGGCAACAGAAGAATACGGATCGTTATCCACAAATTCCTGAAAGAAAGGAAGGTTCTCCCGCATACTACCCGCTACATCCATACAATATACTATCTCTTGCATCGCCGCCTCATTTTCTATATTGAGGGTAATACACTTTTTATAGTACTGGATGGCAGAGCTGAATTTTCCCCAGCTTTGATAAGCCAGGCCTATATTAAAGAATATGTCGTCGCGTTCTTCTGAAAAAGCAAGGGCCTTCTTAAAAAAATCTATCGCATCGCGATACTCTCCTTGTTGCGTGCAAATGATGCCACGGGTTAGCAGCACATCTGGATTTTCGGGATCTACCTCACGTACCTGTTCAATAAGTGTAAGTGCCTCTTCAAATTTACCCGACATAGCCAGCAGCTGCGCTTTGTCGATCAGAAGTTCTGTTGAAAACGGATATTGTGCAATGGCAGAATCACAGGCCAGTATAGCCTTCTTATATTCGAAATTGGCCGTATAGTGGTCAATTATAAATTCAAAATCAGTTAAATCAAAAAAAGCGGGCTCGCTATTCCCTAGCATCTTCTCGAACCGGTGTATCAGTTCCAGATCCTCGCTATGTTCATCAAAGTTATCTTTCATCTCCAAAATCCAACTAGCCATTGTAAAACGGCCTTTGTCATACTACATTATTAGGCTGCAAATAGTTTAGTTTGGCGCCTCCTGCCCATGGCCTACAGCTGGCTCTACGTGTAGCAACTGATTGCAGCACCAGGCTATGGTTTCTGCAATCGGCCTGAACTCCAGGTTAATAGCTTTCTGTACTTTGCTGTTGCTGAAAAAATGAGACTTACCAGAAACACGGGCTGTATCTTTTGTAATGAGCGGGCGTTTACCTGTAAACCAGGAGCGAACATGCTCTGCCCGCCATACTACTTCAGCCAGCAAAGGTGGTACTTTTCTGGCTGGAGCCTTTTTACCAAAGCACCTGGCAGCCTCTTCAAAAAATTCTTTATAGGTGAGCTGCGCCGCATTTAATATAAATCTTTCTCCTGAAATTTCCGAAAAATTTAATCGCATTATAGCCTCTACCACATCCCGCACATCAACAAAGTTTGCCTTACCGGTGGTATAAAAAGGTTTCTCGTCGTACACGTATTTGAAGAGCCTGGTACTGCTGCGGTTCCAGTCGGCCGGCCCCAGAATGACCGATGGATTTACGATTACTGCTTTTAGTCCTTCTGCCACACCGCGCCATACTTCCAGCTCTCCGAAATACTTGGAGCTTGCATAAGCAGAATGCTCTTCCGCCTGGTCCCACTTGGCATCTTCGGTTAAAATATTTGTTCCCTTGGGCCTGCCTACGGCTGCTATAGAACTGACATGGCACAGCTTAACATTACCTATCTCCAGGCAGGCATCTACAATGTTAGCGGTACCTTCTATGTTTATCTGTTTCAGTAATTCCTCATCCTGTGGTGCATAAGAAACCAATCCTGCGCAATGGAAAATATGGCTTACCCCTACCAGCTCCGACCGCAGAAAAGAAGGGTCCAGAATATCGCCTTCTACCCACTGTGCCTGCCCGGCACCTTCTATAGCAGGTATCTGATTCCTGTATAGTGCTTTAACGGGATACCCCTGCTGCAACAGAGCAGGTATAAGAAAGTTACCGATCAGGCCGCTACTGCCCGTTACAAAAACCATAAGTTATCAGAAATAAATAAGGAAATTATAGCTGGTTGTTGAGCAATGGAAGCTCCAGCGCCTTCTGCAAATATTTCGAGCTGCGTGCCCGCTGTAAAGCACCAATGTGCTTCATACTATGAGCATCAGAGCCCAAGAAATCTACCAAACCCAGGTTAACCAATTTTTCAGCAACTTCTCTGGCAGCCGGCGAATAATAGCCTACCAGCGAATTTAAGTTAGGTTGGAAAAGCACCCCAAAATCACGCAGCGCAACCAGGTCATCGAATTTACCATAGAAATAAGTATAACGCTCCGGGTGCGCCAGCACCGGTTTATAGCCGAAAGACCGCATCTTAAAAATGGCTTCGCGTAAATTAAACGGCTCGTTCAGAAAAGAAGTCTCGAACAGGAGGTAATTATCGCCAAAAGTGAGCAGCTCCTCTTTATTCAGCAGCTTCTCCATAAATCCTTCATCCAGGTAATGCTCGGCAGCGCAATCCAGTTCTATATCGATACCGGCTTCTTCCACAGCCTGCTTCAGTATCTGTAAGCGTTCTCTTATTCCGGCAGGTGTATTTCTATAAAAGTCGCTCATGATGTGTGGCGTCATGATCAGTTTACGGTACCCCTGATCCTTCATCGCCTGCACCAGTTCTAACGAACGCTCCAATGTATCAGCGCCATCATCAAGCCCGGGAAGTATATGCGAATGCATGTCTACCCCTAACACTTCTAAAGAAACTTCAGAAACAGGCTCCTCTGTCTTACCAAATAAATTTTTAAAAAACTTGATCATCTACAATTTAAGCACTATCCATTATTGTGCCACATTATGCCAGCACACCTGTGCATACAATGTTCAAAATAACACAATTTCCCGACTGCATCAAAATAGTGGAATCAGGCATTCTGTTATTAAAAGCTAATTAAGATGTTACGGCAGATTTCTGACTATGGATAAGGTACCTGCTTTATATCGGATAGCGTTGTAAACATAACATATATAACCTCCGTTATATACGCTACTCAAAACTAACTAAACTAACTTATAAACTAATGGAATTTAACACCTCAGAAAATCAGCGGATGATCTCTGAAATGATCAGGGACTTTGGTTCGAGACACATTAAACCCTATATGCGGGCATGGGATGAAAGCCAGGAATTTCCAGTGAATGTTTTTAAACAACTTGGTGAACTTGGGCTGATGGGCGTTCTGGTACCAGCCGAATATGGCGGTGCCGGCTTTGGTTACTTAGAATATGTTACAGCTATTGCAGAACTGGCTAAGATCGATGGCTCCATCGGGTTATCTATGGCTGCGCATAACTCGCTTTGCACAGGCCATATTCTGCAATTCGGCAATGAAGAACAGAAACAGAAATATTTGCCTAAACTGGCGACAGCTGAATGGATTGGGGCCTGGGGCTTAACAGAACCTAATACAGGTTCTGATGCAGGCAATATGCGAACAGTTGCTGTTCAGGATGGCGATTATTGGATAATCAATGGCGCGAAGAATTTTATTACACATGGCAAATCCGGTCATGTAGCTGTTGTAATTGTACGCACCGGCGAGGTGGGAGATTCTCATGGCATGACTGCCTTTGTTGTGGAAAAAGGCACAGAAGGATTTAAAGCTGGTCGCAAGGAAGACAAGCTTGGTATGCGTGCTTCGGAAACAACAGAGCTTATATTTGAGGACTGTCGTGTACATAGGGACCAGATGCTGGGAAATGTTGGCGAAGGTTTTGTACAAGCTATGAAAGTACTGGACGGAGGCCGCATTTCTATAGCAGCTCTCTCGCTAGGCATTGCGCAAGGTGCTTTTGAGGCAGCCAAGGCCTATGCGCAGGAGCGTAGCCAATTCAATAAACCTATCTCCAGCTTTCAGGGCATCTCTTTTAAGCTGGCTGATATGGCTACAGAAATTGAAGCCGCCTCGCTGCTCACTTACCAGGCCGCCGACATGAAGAACCGTGGGCTTAGCGTAAACAAGGAATCCGCTATGGCAAAACTTTATGCTTCTGAAGTAGCAGTGCGGGTTGCCAACGAGGCAGTACAGATATTCGGAGGCTATGGCTTTACAAAAGATTATCCTGCTGAAAAGTTTTATCGAGATGCCAAACTTTGCACTATAGGTGAAGGAACAAGTGAGATACAGAAGCTCGTCATATCAAGAGCCATTCTGAATTAGAAAAGAAATAAAGAGCCAGGAGATGGCAGCAATAAAGAGGCAGACATCTACTACCACAGGTCTTTTACTTTCTGACACACCTACCTACAAACATCTGATAGAGCTGATATTTTTTACAAGCAAGCAAAACCGGTAAGAAAGCAACTCAGTAAATGGCAGATCGTAAGAAAAAGTAGTTTTATTGAGTTTAAAAGGCAATTGCCGACATATTTGGATAGTTTGTGAGAAATATTTTAGCAAACTATTGATTTTTAAGTAAAAGCTTGTGTAAATTTGCAACCCTAATATCAGAAGAAGAGAGTAAAAACATGATAATTGTAAACGTAAAGGATAACGAGTCTGTAGACCGCGCATTAAAAAGATTCAAGAAGAAGTTCGAGAGAACTGGAGTTCTGAAAGAACTTAGAGCAAGAACTTTCTTTGAAAAACCATCTGTAGCAAAAAGAAAGCAAAAAGAAAGAGCTGCTTACAAGCAAAAGCTTTTTGCTCAAGAAAACTACTAGACTTAGTACCAATATATTGTATTTTTCCATAACTTAGTAAACCTGCCTTAAGCGCCAGGTTTACTAAGTTATGGATTTATTTTTTAAATATTTGCAGTATGAAAAGCGG
The DNA here is from genome assembly GCF_005491705.1 of Pontibacter sp. SGAir0037. Lineage (NCBI taxonomy): Bacteria > Pseudomonadati > Bacteroidota > Cytophagia > Cytophagales > Hymenobacteraceae > Pontibacter > Pontibacter sp. SGAir0037. The sequence continues at coordinate 3,767,227 of NZ_CP028092.1, forward strand.
TATAGTACTCATACCCTTACCTCTTACCATACTGATTTAGGCCAATTCGCCACCTACCTGGAGCAGGTATATGAAATTACTGATCCTGCCGAAGCTGATCATACCATTATCCGTTCCTGGATTCTTTCGCTGGTGCATAACCACATTCAGCCGCGCTCCATCAATAGAAAGATAGCCTGTCTTCGTTCTTATTACCGCTTCCTGTTATCGCAACAACGCATACAGGTAAACCCGATGCTGCGCATCAGAGCTCCTAAAGTATCTAAAAAGTTACCAGGTTTTGTGCCTGAAGAACCATTCAATACGCTTCTAGACAGTTTTACTTTTGAAGAAAATTTCGAAGGCTACCGTGATAAGCTGATCCTGGAGTTCCTATATGGTACAGGTATTCGCCTGTCGGAGCTGATTAGTATAGAAGAATCCGACATAGATTTGAGAGCCAGAACAGTACGCGTTTTGGGCAAAGGCAACAAAGAACGCATTGTTCCTGTAAACGACTCGCTTTATACCTGTATAGAAACCTATTTAGCATATAAGCGCCAATATATACCAGATAACAATTCTAAAACCCTGCTCGTTACTAGTAAGGCACGTCCGCTTTATCCTAAGTTTGTTTATCGTGTTGTAAAAAAGTTTATCAGTATGATTACAACTTCAGAACATAACAGCCCACATGTGTTGCGCCATTCTTTTGCAACACACCTTTTGAACAAAGGGGCTGACTTAAACGCGATAAAAGATTTGCTGGGCCACGCCAGCCTTGCAGCCACCCAGGTTTACACACACAATTCTATTGAGAAACTCAAATCTGTATTTGAGAAAGCTCATCCCAAAGCATAAGTTAAACCAATAATTTATTTCAATTATGAAGCTACAGATGCATTCCATTCATTTTGATGCTGATAAACAGCTAACTGATTTTATAGCGCAGAAAGTAAATAAATTGGAAACCTTTTACGATCGTATTGTCGATGGAGAAGTGTTTCTAAAGCATAATAATAAAGACGGAATAGATAATAAAACGGTTGAAATAAGGTTATTTGTACCTGGCTCTACCCTGTTTTCTCAGGAAGATGCTCCTTCTTTTGAAGCTGCTACTGATGCTGCTGTTGAAGCGATGCGCCGCCAGCTAAAGAGGTTTAAGCAAAAACAGATGGCTCATTAAAATTATAAATATTAACTTGAGGTGGTGATCACCTGTATAACATCACACAGATGTAAGATTAGAGAGAATAGCTCTAAAAACACGAGGCCTGCAAGTAAACTGCAGGCCTCGTGTTTTTAGAGCTATTTCAAGGCACTATAGCCCGAATTCAGCCTTAATCTTTTCTACATAATCCAGCTTCTCCCAAGTAAAGGTTTCAAACTCCCTTACCTCCGTCTGGCCATTCTTTCCTATTTCTACTTTTTTCACGCCAGGTGTTCTACCCATGTGTCCATAGGCAGCTGTTTCTGAGAAGATAGGATTCTGTAGCCCATACCGCTGTACAATAGCATAAGGACGCATGTCAAAGATGTTACTCAGCTTATCAGCAATTTCACCATCGCTCATTACATTACCGTTGGCATCTTTTACATTGGTAGAACCATAAGTAGTTACATAGAATCCAACTGGTTTTGCTACTCCAATTGCATAAGCCACTTGTACCAATGCCTGGTCTGCGACACCCGCTGCTACTAAGTTTTTAGCAACGTGACGTGCTGCATAAGCTGCAGAGCGATCTACTTTAGACGAATCTTTTCCAGAAAAAGCACCGCCACCATGTGCTCCCTTGCCACCATAAGTATCTACAATAATTTTACGGCCTGTAAGTCCGGTATCTCCATGCGGACCGCCAATTACAAATTTGCCAGTTGGATTGATATGGTAAACTATATCGTTGTTAAATAGCTTCTGAATTCGCTCCGGAAGCAGATTAAGCACACGAGGTATAAGAATAGTATCAACATCTTCTTTAATACGTTGTACCATTTTTACTTCTGCTTCTTCTTTTGCTTCGCTGTTATCAGCCGTTGGAAGCTCAAACTCATCGTGCTGTGTGGATATAACAATAGTATCAATCTTTTCAGGCACATGATTATCGCTGTAACGGATGGTCACCTGCGACTTTGCATCCGGGCGCAGGTAAGTCATTTCTTTACCTTCTTTACGAATAGCAGACAGCTCCTGTAACAGCAAATGCGATATGCTCAATGCAAGTGGCATGTAATTGTCTGTTTCATTTGTTGCATAACCAAACATCATTCCCTGGTCGCCTGCACCCTGCTCTTCCGGATTTGCCCGCTCTACCCCCTGGTTAATATCGCTTGATTGCTCATGAATTGCAGAGATGACGCCACATGCTTCCGCATCAAATTTGTACTCAGATTTTGTATAGCCAATTCGTCTGATAACTTCCCTGGCCACCTTCTGCACATCAACATAGGCCTCTGTTTTAACTTCACCACTTAACACGACTAAACCTGTTGTTACAAGTGTTTCGCAGGCTACTTTGGATTGTGGATCCTGCTTCAGGAATTCATCTAAAAGTGCATCGGATATCTGATCTGCTACTTTATCTGGGTGTCCTTCTGACACTGATTCAGAAGTGAATAAATATGGCATTTTATGATTGATTAAGGTACAAATTATTAGCCAGGTGCTTCTCTCTGGCAGTAACTACAAAACTAATAGAAATCTGCCACACAAAAAATTAATACGACAAATCAGCATCATGGTAACACATGTCATAACATTAATTTTAAAGCTGCTTATGTACGATCATCACCGTCTACACCTGCAGTTTTTAGTTGTTATTTTAATATAAGCCCTGCTAACATAGCAGGATTTGCATTATCACTTTTCTATTGCAAACCTTTCAATTAACATATACGTTCTATTGCCCACTTGTACATCTCTAATAATACACACATGAAGTTATTTAAATATATTTTTTTGTGCTTTTATATGACTTTTAGCCTAAACTGCTTTAGTCAATCTGCTTCACCATATCAAACCAGTGTTGGTGTTGATGCCCCTATTACGGCTTTAGGTGCAGGGCTTACTTACTATGGCCTGACTCTTATGCAATCTAAATCAGGTTTGACTTCGGAAGAGGCGCTAGCCCTTAATGTGAAGGATGTGAATAGGTTTGATCGCTTCTCAGCAGGCTTTTATTCAGAAAGAGCTAATACAATAAGCGATTATCCCTTATACACCTCTTTTGGTACACCACTCTTGCTACTATTAAATGAGAATGTTAGAAGCAATGCTGGACAAGTGCTGGTTCTTTATGTAGAAACCATGGCTATAACAGGTGCCCTTTACACCATGACAAACGGTAATGTTATTCGCAACCGTCCCCTTACCTACAGCCAAGATGTATCCCTTGCAGAAAAAGGCAGAGCAAATGCTCAGAATTCTTTTTATGCAGGTCATACTGCGGCCGCTGCCAGTGCCTCTTTCTTTGCCGCCAAAGTATTTCACGATTTCAATCCTGATTCTCCGGCACGACCGTACGTTTGGGCTACTGCCGCTGCAATTCCAGCTACTGTAGGTTATTTCAGGCTGAAAGCTGGTAAGCACTTTCTAAGTGATAACATTTTAGGCTATACTTTAGGCGCAGCTGCTGGTATCCTTGTTCCTCAGTTACACAAAAAGTCTGCTAAGCTCCCCTTTTCAGTTGTTCCCATCAGCGGGCCAGGGTTTAGTGGGGCTTTAGTGAGTTGTAGGTTTTAGGAGTTTTATATATTCTTATTAAGTATTATAATCACATATTACAACAATCACTTGCAATAGTCTTTAAAGACTATTGCAAGTGATTGTTGTAATATGTGATTAGTTTAATTAAATCACTATCTTTTTTGATATCTAGCTTGTTTTCCTTCAAATAACTTTCTGCTTCTTTTGAATTATTCAAAATTGCCATTATGCCTTTTGAATCTTTTTTAAATCTCATTATTTTATTATCGGTAGTGTTATATACAAAGTAGTTTGTATTTTCAATTATATTTTTGTTTATAGTTGCCGAATTATAACTTTTTTCTTCTCTAATAGCTTTATATGAACGCTTCAAAAGAGTAATCTTTCCTTCAGCCAGAACTTCATAGTATGATGCTTCTGTACCACCTAAAATTACAGGATATCCATTTTTGAACTTCCTATTATTCTTAGAATCATCTGAATCTGACATAAATTCAAATTGTACAACAGGTTTAATAAAGGCCATGGCTATCCCATCTTTATTAGAAAAAATGAGTTGGTTTGAGATCTGATCATATTTAAGCTTTTCAACTTGGAAAATTTCACCATCAGCAAATTTAATTATTGCCCGCTCCCACTCATCATATAAATAAGGAGATCCATTAATGCTTTCATATTGGCCAATCCTTAACGTACTTCCGTTTACATCTTGCATGTAAGGATAGTTTTGGGCTACTATCGAATTACTAATTAGACAAAATATAATACACAGTGTTGGCATTATTAATTTCATCATTGTTATTTCTTTTAATTTTCACTTACTATTAAAACGAACTTCAAGCTGTACTTTTCTATTTTAAAATATATTTAAGTGATTACAATAGATAAACAAAAGGGGATGCTTAGCATCCCCTTTTGTTTATCTATTGTAATCACTTAAATATTTGGATTAACATTTAACTCTCTTTCAGGAATAGGGAAATAACGAGGAAGAGAAGAACTTCCAGGATACGGAATTGTACGTGCAGTAGCAGGATATACCGAAGATCTGGTTATTTCTCTTTTCAAGCGATTTAAATCATGAAATCTATTTCCTTCAAATGCAAGCTCTTTCCTTCTTTCAGTAATAATATCTTCTAAAAGTTGGCTACCTGTAGAAGCAAAAGTGAAGGTAGAATACCTTTTTGATGCTAATTCATTTAATCGGGCTAACGCTGTTGTTTCACTGTTAGTTCTATAAGCAGATTCTGCTGCAATTAGATAAACTTCAGACATTCTGATTACTTTTTTATCGCTGATATCACCCGCTCCGAATGGTATTTGATACTTATTTACTATATAAGCAGGATTTTCTCCAGATACGCGTGAAGAATTCGAGATAAGGCTCTTTCTGATATCCTCTTCGCTATATGAATTATATAACTCAGGTGTAGCTAACATATCACCATAACCTTGTTGATGATAAATATTTACTAATTCATCATTACCAGCATTATTTACTGAGTTAGAGGCAACTTCAAAAAGAGTTTCTCTTTTAACTGAACTTGAGTTAGGTGTACCAGAAGCCCAATATGCACCTACCTCTGCTCTGTTTAATAATGAAAATCCACTATTTGTAATTACATCATTAGCATAAGTTAAAGCAGTAGCATAGTCAGCTTTATACATCGCAACATTTGCCGCAATAGCACGCGCTGCATATTTAGACATAAAAGCTGATCCTCTATACTGTGTTTGTAGCTGATATGCTTGATCCAAATCATTCATAATTTGGGTATATACCTGCGCTACAGTACTGCGACTAGGCTTCAGGAATGGGTCATATTGCGTTACGATCGGCACACCAGGAGATGCGGGATCATCTGTGTATGGTTTGGCAAAAAAACGCACTAAGTTAAAGTATGCTAGTGCTCTGATAGCATAAGCTTCCCCCTTATACTGATTTATATTAGCTGCGTTTCCTCCACTTACAGAAGAGTTAATAATATTATTTGCTCTTAAGATTAAAGTATAAGAAGCAGACCATATATCACCTATATCCGCATTGGATTGATTAAAAGTATAGTTACTAAAAGGTATATATCTACCTGAATTGCGCTCAGAAACAAACACATTATCAGCTAGTAAATCTCCCGCTAAAGGCACATTTCGACCGTATAAAGTGATAGTGCTACCAGATAAAACTACAGTATTTAATGCTCTGTACGTTCCATTGAGTGCAATAAGCATATCGGCTTCAGTGGATATTGCCGCATTTTGAGGCACTAATGTAGCTGGCGCTTCATTCAAAAACTCATCACTACATGAGGTTAAAATGCTTGTAGTTAAAAGACATGCAAGCACCGTTTTTATTAATATATTCTTCATTTTTAATTTCTTAATTATTAGAATCCAACATTTATACCTAGCGTGTATGTTTTTGGAATGTATGCATCAAAATTATTAGAGCTTGTTACATAAGTTTCAGGATCATAAGGTAGATCTTTATCCTTTACCCATGTTGCTAAGTTTGTTCCACTTAGATAAACACGTAAGCTTGTCATGTGTATTTTCTCCAATAATGTACTTGGAAGGTTATATGCAAGTGTTAGATCTCTTAAACGCACATAGTCTCCTTGATACAAGAATCTATCTGATAAAGAGTTAGAACTTAAATTACCTCCAACTACATATTTAGGCACATTAGTAATGTCACCAGGCTTCTGCCAGCGGTCAAGTTGAGAAGCTACTTTATTGAATGAAGAATTGTAACCATCACCTTGGGTATATGAAGCCCAAGAATCACGTACTAAATTACCGCCACTGTAATAGAACAGGAAGTCCAAGCTAAACCCTTTGAAAGAAAAAGTACTTCCAACACCTCCAAAGTATTTTGGAGTTGACTGTCCAACTATAACTCTTTCTGCATCATTATAAATAGAAGTCGTTTCTGTTCTAGTTTCATCAGTGTACCAGAGAGGATTACCATTTGCTGGATCTACACCAGCCCATTGACGAACATAGAATGAATAATAATTTTCACCTACTCTTCTAATAAATGGAGATGAAATTATATCTCCGTCAACTAAATTTAAGACTTCATTTTTATTAGTTGATATATTGAAGCGGGCATCCCATCTAAAGTCACCAAATGCTACAGGAGTACCAGAAAGCTCTAATTCGATTCCACTATTCTTCATAGCACCAACATTATTGGTAAAATTAGGGAATCCAGAAGTATGAGAAATAGGTTGCTCCATCAATAAACCAGTAGTTTTGCGGCTATACCAGTCAAATACTACATTTAATCTATTGTTAAATAATCCTAAATCAAATCCTAAGTCAAGAGGCTTATTAGTTTCCCAAGTTAAATTTTCGTTACCCACGTTACTTGGAGCACTGCCTGACAAACCATTGTAATTATATGTAGCACCATACCCGTAAGTTGGTCTCCATGCGTAATTACCTATACTTGCGTTACCATTCAATCCATAAGAACCTCTTAGTTTTAGCTGACTAACTACAGGTACAGACTGCATAAATGGTTCCTGATCTACATTCCATGCAGCACCAACTGACCAGAAGTTACCATAAGGGTTGTTAATACTAAATCTAGAAGAACCATCTCTCCTGAAGCTTCCAGATAACACATATCTTCCTTTATATGATATATCTCCTATTGCTAATAAGCCAGTAAAGGTATAACCTTCATTTGTACCAGATGCTGTATTCAGAACAGAGCCAGCAGAAGGCACAGTAATATCTGTATTAGGGGGTAAATTTGTTGTAGAAACATTAGAGCTATAATATAAAGACTTTTGTGCTTCGTAACCTGCTTTTAAGTTAGCTACAAGCGAATTATCATTCAAAATGTCTAAATTATAGTCTAACAGATTAGTAGCCACCCAATTAAAATAACGAGTATAATATCTATAGCTCTGCCCACTTGAATTTCTTGCGTCACCAAAGTATGGGTTATAATATAAGTCTTCTTCAATACCATTATAATCTACCCCGAACTTAGAGGTAAACTTCAGGTTATCAAGGATACGATATTCAGCTGATGCACTTCCGATACCTTTAAGAGCTCCATAAATACGACTATCATACTCAGCAACAGCTAATGGATTATATATACCACTAAAATCGGTTGCGCTATAGCTAGGCTTTCCTTCTGCGTTATATGCAGGCAGATATGGTGTTAAAAAATAAGCTGCAAGTATTGGATTTCTAAATGTACCACCATTAGTTTCTCCCTTTTGTGATGAATAAGATATCATCATATTTGTATTGAAAGATAAACGTTCTGTTGCTTTATGTTTAAGGTTTACATTCGTTGAGTATCTTTCAAAATAAGAATTTATAACCGAGCCCTCCTGCTCAAAGTAACCTGCACCAATATGAAACTGAGTTTTATCATTACCACCACTAGCAGATAAATTATACTGTTGCTGAACCCCAACCTGAGTAACCTCATCCAACCAATTAGTACTTACACCAGCACGAGCAGCTGTGATCATTGTATTATCTACATATGCTAAAGCCTGTTCTAAAGTCTGACTTGAACCCGCATTTACCCTTCCTTCAGCTGTTAGTTCTCTATACTCTTCAGTAGTTAAAGGACGGTTCCTTTTATTCAGATACCCCGGTTCAGAATATCCACGTTCCATATCAAAGCGAAATTTGGTTTTGCCAGCTTTACCACTCTTTGTTGTGATAACAATTACACCATTGGCAGCTCTGGAACCATATATTGAAGCGGCTGATGCATCTTTTAATACCGTCATGCTTTCAATATCATTAGGATTAATACCGGCTAAAGCATTACTTGTTTGTTGAATTCTCGACAAATCTCCTGAATTGATTGGCACTCCATCAACAACATAAAGCGGCTCTGAAGATGCAGTCATAGAACCCACACCCCGTATACGCACTTGCTGAGCAGCTCCAGGCTGACCTGAACCAGCTATAGACATCAAACCAGCAACCCTTCCTTGCAGTGCCTTATCAACTGATGTAAATTGAGTGTTTTCAATATCTTTAGCCCCAACTTGTACCACAGAACCTGTTTGCTCTAGTTTAGTTGTAGTCCCATAGCCTGTAACAACAACTTCTGATAAAGACTTAGTATCTTCAGCTAGCTGCACATTTATTGTATTGCGACCTCCTACTTTCACTTCTTGGGTTGTATATCCTAAGAATTTAATAATTAATACAGCCTCTCCAGATGGCGCACCAATACTAAAGGTACCATTTGCATTAGTAAATGTACCTACAGTTGTTCCTTTAACAGCCACTCCTACCCCAGGAAGAGGTGTATTTTTTTGGTCTGTCACAGTCCCTGTAACAGTGAATCCCTGCGCCCATGCTTGATTAGCCAGCACGAATAACAGAGCGAAACTCATTAATAGAATTTTTCTCATAAAGTTAGACTAGATAATTGATTAGTTTGTGTAATATAAATTTAAATTTAATACTATAAATCTATTATTGAAAACTTTTTTGCTTTTTTTCCGTAACCGCACCTTGAATTATAATTTTCATAACTTAAGGAGCTTATTTTGTGAATATTTAAATTTTTTAAAGGCAAATAATTGGATCAACCTAAAAGAATTGTTGTTTTATTATCATAAGAAAAATAAAAGCACACAATATTCCAATTAATAATTAATATTGATTTTATTTAGAGAGTTTAACTATTTAATGAGAGTAGTCCTACAAAAGCATTTAAAAGCTTATTGCTATAGCTCCTTATATAGAATATATCAATAAAAATACTTAATGATAATCACCTTCCTTGCCCATTCAATAAGAAATTCCCCCAGTCCCTCTACTTCAAATTCTCCTCAAACAACTTAAATATCCGTTTGTATTCATCGGTCCAGCTGGCAGGCTCGGTAAAGCCGTGGTTTTCTACCGGGTACACAGCCAGTTCCCAATTATCTTTACCAAGTTCAATTAATCGCTGCGAAAGACGCACAATATCTTGGAAATGAACATTTGTATCTACCATACCATGGCACATGAGCAAAGCACCTTTCAGACCTTCTGCATAATATATAGGAGAACTCTTGGCATAGGCTAGGCTGTCCGTGTATGGTGTGTTAAGAATGTTGGAAGTATAACCGTGGTTGTAGTGCGCCCAGTCGGTAACAGAACGTAAAGCAGCACCCGCAGCAAACACATCGGGCTGCGTAAACATAGCCATAAGCGTAATAAAACCACCGTAAGATCCACCGTAAATGCCTATGCGTTTCGGATCGACCTGGTGCTGCTCAGCCAGAAACTTTGCTCCGTCCACATGATCAGTTAAATCTTTTCCACCCATGAACTGGTAAATGCCTGTTCGCACATCACGTCCATAACCTGCACTGCCTCTGTAGTCCATGTCCAATACAGTATATCCTTGGTCTACCAGAAAGTTATGGAACATGTACTCCCTGAAGTAGCTACTCCACCACTTGTGTGCATTTTGCAGGTAACCGGCACCATGCACAAAAATAACAGCCGGTCCGTTGGCTTTGGCAGCAGCTGGTTTGTACAAGCGGGCATAAACATCAACGCCATCCCTGGCTTTAAATGAAATTACCTCCGGCTCACGCCAGTTGTAAGATTTAAATTCATCCGTCAATGATTCTGTTATTTGCCGGGGAGTGGCTCCTTTTTTATTGTCCATCAGAAATAGCTCCCAGGGTTTATTGCTATAGGAGTAACGTATGGCTAACGTTTTTTCATTTGGAGAAAGCTGCACTTCATGTGCACCTGACATAGTGGTCAGTTGCACCATTTCACCTCCCTGTATTGGCATCCGGTAAAAGTGCTGCTCACCCGGATGAACTTTGTTTGCTGTAAAATACCAGCTTTTTTTGTCGTTGCTCATTTTAAGCCCCGACACCTCAAATTTCCCGGCAGTCAGTGCTTTTTTACGGCCATTGTTTACGTTTACAGTATACAAATGAGAATAGCCACTTTCTTCTGACTGAAACCAGACATGCTCATTATCTGGCATAAAACCTATGTCACCTGCTCCGTAACTAATACCAGGACCATTTATCCAGGCTTCATCGCGCTGACGATCCAGCAGAGAGAGCTTACCTGTAGCAGGATCTAACTTTAAAATCCATCGATCTTTATTATCAGCCGATCGCGCCACAACGACAGCATGTTTACCATTATCCGACCAGAAAGGACCATACATAGTAGTAGCTCTGGGTTCAGGCTGTTTCGCTTTGCTTCCTCCGGTGCTGTTACCCGCACTTACCTCCGCCTGCTTCAGATAAGCAGGTTGCTCATAAACACCCTCCACATCTTTCATAGATGGTGCAAAAGTGGTATCGTGCTGTATATCGTAAATATAGAACTCTATAGTTGCCTGCGCATCCCCTACTTTTGTACGGGCATTAATATCTTCTGTATAACCGGAAGCTGTAATGAAATTCGGAACAATGGTTGCTTTGGCGTTTTTGGGCCTGCTTACCAACCAATAAGTAATAAAGCGCTCGTCCGGACTGAGAGAAATGTTATCGGCTGACTTATCATCAATGTAAATCTCTTTGGGGCGTTTAGGAGAGTCTGCTTTACGCTGCTGCTGTTGTGCTTTGTCATCAGTTTCCCGATCACGGACAATTTGCAGCAAGGCTAATTGCTGCTCTTTTAACCAGTCCCGCTGCGCGTCTTTAGGTTCGCCGGCAACAGGTTTGCGGCCTTTTCTGAAATCAGAGAGTTGCCTTACCTGGCCACTGCTATGGCTCCAGGAAAACATATTTCCATTGCTCAGGTACAATACCTCCTGTTCATCAAAGCTAAAAGAGGGGCTGCTTTCACGCTCAGTCGTATTGGTAACCTGCTGTACCTTGCCAGATTTTATGTCATACAAGAAGATGTCGCCATTCTTCTCATACACCTTTTTAGTTCTTGCTTTATTATAGCGGCCATAAGGCGAAGGCAAGTTGCGGCGCTCTTGCGCACTCACCTTCTTCATATTCTTTCCACTAACTAAAACGCTGTACAAAGAATCATAACGATTGCCTTCCGGATTCCAGCTAAAGTATACCTTGCTGCCGTCTTCCGACCAGAAAACGTTATCAGGAGACGTGCCTATCCATTTCGGATCACGCATGATCTTCTCAACACTGAGTACCATGTTACGCTGCTGCGCTTGAACTGCACTACCGCCAAGCAGCAGGCAGAACAAGAGAGCCATAGCTTTCTTTTTAAAAAGCATGTAAAATTAAGTTAGATTAGTTAGTTTGTGTCGTTAGCAGCTATAAGCTACTATAAGTTTGTTTTCATGTGAGCCCGCTAATTTCCTGCCGCAAATACCATTGGCGGATGCTGCTCTTCGTGGTTAGTCAGGTCTTGGTAAAACTTTGCAAACGCCAGCACCTGGGCTTCTCCGAAGAGTTTCCCCATAAAAGTGATAGTAGTTGGCATACCATTTTTCTGAAATCCGTTTGGCACCACCACACAAGGATGTCCTGTTAAGTTTGTTACCACCAGATTTGAGCTTGCAAAAGAAGGGCTGATATAAACATCAACATCTTTTAAATTTTCCTGCATCTGCTGTATGAGCAGCGTACGCACTCGCTGTGCCTGCAAATACTCCACAGCTGGTATGAAACGCCCTGTCCTGAATGTGTTTGGCCAGGCATTCTTATGCTGTTGCACCAGTAAACTATCGCGGCCGCTCCTGGTAAGTTCATCAAAAGCAGCAGCGCCCTCTACTGTAATGGTTAATGTTAAGTCCCGGGCCGGAAGGTTGGGAAGTTCGACGGGAACCAGTTCAATACCTGCTTTTCGCAAAGCTTCTAAGGTAGCCTGGTCGTTTGGTTTGAAAGCGCCATACTCGCGCTCGAAGTCATTTTTAAGGTATCCTACACGTAATTTTCTAGGATTGATATTCTTATTGTAGTTGAAAGGCGCATCGTGCACGGAAATATCTTTTCCGTCCGGCCCATAAATAGCGTTAAAAACAATGGCACAATCTTCTGCTGAGCGAGCTATCGGGCCAATTTTATCCATAGACCAGCTTAAAGCCATTGCACCCTGGCGACTAACTCTACCAAATGTAGGCCGCAAACCAGTTGTACCACAGGCAGTAGAAGGAGATACGATAGAACCCAGCGTTTCCGTACCTATAGCGTATGGCAGCAAGCCAGCTGCCACAGCAGAGGCTGAACCAGCAGAAGATCCGCTGGAACCTTTTTTCACATCCCACGGGGAACGGGTTTTACCACCATACCATACATCTCCCATCGCCAGCGCGCCTAAAGTAGTTTTGGCTACCAGCACGCCTCCTGCATCCTGCAGGCGTTTAACCACGGTGGCATCTTCGTCAATTAGCTGGTCTTTGTAAGGTGTGGCTCCCCAGGTAGTTTTATACTTTCTGGTAGACAATAAATCTTTTACACCAAACGGAATGCCATGCAGCATGCCTTTGTACTTACCTGCTTTAATTTCCTGGTCAGCCTTGCGGGCCTGCTCTAACGCCAACTCTTCCGTAAGCGTAGTAACACATTCCAGAGTTGGGCCAAACTTCTTCAGGCGGTCCAGGTAAAATTTAGTAAGCTCTTCTGATGATATTTGTTTTGTGCGGATAAGTGCCGCCAATTGCGGTATAGAATAAAAAGCCAGTTCCTCTCTATTGGCAGGTAACTTTACATTTTTAAGAGCCTCTACAGCAAAAGCCTCGCGCTTTTGCTCAAACTCAAATCCTACGGGAATCGGATTAAATACAAGTGCAGGGGCAACATCATTTGTAAGCTGTTGCTGGCGTACCCGCTCATAGCCTTCCTTATACTCTTCCAGACCAGATAAAGTAGAATCCAGCTGAGCTGCTTTAAAATTCAGGCCAATTAGCTGCTGCGCATTTTGCAGCATTGCCACCGTTAGTTTGCTCTCGGCCACTTTTGTAATAAAAGCACCAGATACAAAACAACTCGTACCAATTAAAGAGTATACTAATTTCCTGTTTAATTTCATGAACCTATAGAAAAGCAAAGGCTATGCGGGTAATCATTTGCCCAAATTAATACCTCCCCCTTTATTTTCAAAGTCGCAACAACTAAAAAGTATATATTTTTTTTAAAAAATGGCCCTGCAAGGGTAATTTCGAATCAGATAGGATTATACTAATATATTTACCTAAGCTTTTGTTGTTACAACATCTACCTTATCTCCTACCATTACCTTGCTTCCTTTTGTAAGTAGCAGATTCTGACCTACCATTATTTTGTTATTTTTCTGCCGGAAAGTTGCAAGCGTTTTTAGCGGCTCCGCGCTCTTGTTTCCGGTTTCCTGGTTAATTGTTACCACCACACATCGTGCGCAGGGCTTGGCTGCTCTAAAGGCAGCTTCTCCGATGCTGAACTCATCCCAGGTATCTTCTATAAATGGTGTTCCACCAGAAAAAACCAGGTTGGGCCTAAAGCGGTTCATGGGCACAGGCTCTGCCAGGCGCAAATTCAGATCATCTAAAGAAGCCTGCCCGATCATCAGGAAAGGATAGCCATCTGCAAAGCTTACTACTTCTTCCTCAAAAGCATACCGCTCATCCACTTTACGTTTTGTATCAAGTGGCATGTATACCAGCCTGGCCGGCATCTGCAGTACATTGGTAAACCATTCGTTCGCCTCTGCAGCCACTATCACCGCCTCACAGGTATCATCCCAAACAGAAACCTGTACACGTTCTTCTGTCTTAGGGCTGAAAGGAATAAGCAAAGGAGTATACTTCTCATGCTTATGCGTTACCAGAAGTCCCTCATCCTGCAAATGCACCTGCAGTAAAGCCATAATACCATGCTGCCTTTGCGATAGAAATCTACCTGTCTCATCTACCAGCATCCAGCGCCGGTCATAGCGCAGGCCTCTGTCTTCTATTTGTGCCTCCTGCAGGCTGATACCGCCCAAAGATTTAATCGGGTAAATATTGATCTCAGTAAGTGTATAGTTATTCATACAATAAAGGTCTGTTTGCGTTACAAGATAAATATTTCTGCGTAGCCAGTCAGGAGAATATTCCGTGATGCAGGTTCCGGTAGTTAAGCGGCAGAATATAGTAGAACAAGAAATGGGAGTTCATCCTTTTTATGACAAACTTTACCTTATGAAAAAGCTGCATAACCTATTAGCGCCCTTATACCTTTTTATTTGCCTCAACCTGTTCTGCCTGCACCCCGTGTCCGGGCAAAACACGAATAAAAAGCCGAAAGCTTTGCTCTGGGAGATTTCTGGTAATGGCCTGGCCAAACCTTCTTACCTGTTCGGTACTATTCATGCTATTTGCCCTGATGTTTTTGTATTGCCAGACCAGGTAAAGGCAAAACTGCAAACTTCTGAACAGCTTGCACTGGAAATAGACATGGATGACCCGAAATTTATGTCGGCAATACAGCAAGGTGCCCTGATGAGCAGTGGAGGCATACGGGATCTGTATACAGAAGAACAGTATAAAGTGCTTCACAGTTACTTTACCCAAACCATGCACATAGACATCAGTCAACTGGACAAGATGAAGCCTTTCATGCTGAACAGTATGCTGATGATGCAGATGACAGACTGCCAGCCGGAATCTTATGAGCAAACACTGCTAACGCTGGCAAAAGCACAGGGCAAAGAAGTAATAGGCGTGGAAACAGTGCAGGAGCAGATAAAAGCGTTCGACAACATCCCTTATAAGGTACAGGCTGAAATGCTGTTAGAGAGTGTAACTGAAATGGATAAAGCAAAAGCCAATTATAAAAAAATGGTGCAGCTGTACCTGGCACAGGATCTTTACGGGCTGGAAGAACTTCTGAAAGAAGATTATAAAGGTGAATACGATGTTTTTGAAGATGCCCTTTTCACACAGCGTAACCTAAACTGGATACCTGTTATAGCGCGTGAGGCAAAAGCAAAGGCCACCTTTTTTGCCGTTGGAGCAGGCCATCTTACCGGAGAAGGCGGCATCTTGGAATTATTGCGCCAGAAAGGCTACACCCTCACTCCTGTTCCGTAATGCAGAAGTAAGAATCTTTTAGAAATGAACAAGTTACGTAAGATACTATTGGGCTGCTATGGCCTTGCCTTCCTGCTGACTTCACCTGCAGCAGCGCAAACTGCTTTTAGCTGCGCAGAGGCAAGGGTAAACACAGTGCAGCGAAAAGCCATTGCTACTCCCGGGCACGTAAAGCGCATGAACCAGTATGATGTAGGTTTTTATAAGCTCGACCTGCAACTGGAGCGAAACAGCCGTTCTGTAGCAGGAAGCGTTACCACAATAGCTAAGCTCACCAACAGCCAGTTAGATACCTTTGCGTTTGAGCTTCACCCTAACTTTGAGATACTTTCTGTGGTAGTGAACGGGGAGCCACAGCAGTCTGTTTCCAACGATCAGCAGGGCAACATTTCTGTGAAGCTTTCTACACCTATTGTAGCTCCTGCAGAACTGACAGCAGTTATCACTTACAGCGGAACAGCCCCGTCCGGAGCAAATGCAGCTATTGGCAATGGCTTTAACACAGCCACAGAGCCTGTATGGGGAAACCAGGTAACCTGGAGCCTGAGCGAGCCTTATGCTGCCTATGAATGGTGGCCCACCAAACAGGTGCTTACTGATAAAGCCGATTCTGTGCACGTTTTTGTAACAACCAGTGCCGACAATAAAGCAGGTTCTAACGGGCTTCTGACCAATACAGTACCTTTGTCTGATAACAAGGTGCGCTACGAATGGAAGTCGAAATACCCTATTGCGTACTACCTTATTTCTGTAGCTGTTTCTAATTATGAGGAGTACCTTATTTATGCTAACCCAGCCGGAGTTCCTGCCCCCATTCCTGTGCTTAATTATATATACCGTGGCGGTGCATTAAATACCTACAGAGCTGAAATAGACCTCACGACACCATTGATAGAATTTTTCTCGGAACTCTACATTTTATATCCTTTTGCCAGAGAAAAGTACGGCCATAGCATGGCACCCATAGGAGGAGGTATGGAACACCAGACTATGACCACCCAAAGCACCTTTACGTTTACACTTACAGCACACGAGCTCGCTCATCAATGGTTTGGCGATCATGTAACCTGCGCCTCCTGGGAAGACATCTGGCTTAATGAAGGTTTTGCTTCATACTCAGAATATCTGGCTCTGGAAAGACTGCAAAATAAGCAGGCAGCCACTGCTTGGATGAGAGACGCACAAGCTTACGCCAAACAAACACCCACAGGTTCGGTACGTGTACCGGACACTACCAATGTATCGCGGATTTTTGACTACAGGTTAACCTACAAAAAAGCGGCAGCCGTAGTACACATGCTTCGGTTTGAGATAAATGATGATGCTCTGTTCTTTCAGGCCCTGCGCACTTATTTACAGGAATTCGGTGGCAAGACTGCTACCACCGCAGATCTACAACGGGTAGTCGAGCAAACAACAGGCCGCAACTTCAGTTACTTTTTTGAACAGTGGTATACTGGCGAAAGCTACCCCGGATTCACTGTAGAATGGAACCAGCAGGGAAATCAGTTGCGCCTGCTCACAACACAGTTCAGCACTGCCAACAACTTTTTCAAGACAGACCTGGAGTACCTGATCAGAACTGCAGATGGCAACGCTACAACTGTACGCTTAACCCACGATCAGCCAATCGAAGATTACCTGCTAGAGGTTGAAGGCACTGTTACTTCTATCACGCTGGACCCGAACCTATGGGTACTTCATCGGCTCGAAAGGATCACTCGATCTCCTAATCTGGAAGTAGAGCAGCCTCTGCCTGTATTATTATTTCCTAATCCTGCCCATGCTGCTATTACCCTTGCCAACATGGCCTTCACTCCAACACAAGGCGCTGTTTACGATGCTACAGGCAGGCTGGTAAAGCAGTTTAGTATAAATCAGGCACAAAACAGAGAAGTTTCGATTGATATAAGAGAGCTTCCGGCTGGTTACTATATCCTGCAGGTAAATAACCAGACACAGCAGCAACGCATTCCTTTCGCAAAAGCAGCAAGGTTCTGATACTACTGGTTAAGCAGCTCCATAGCGGCCAAACATCATGGCATAGACTTTTTGAGCCTCTTTTACATTATACTCAAAGGTAAGGCGCTTATGGTTGATCAGATCGACAATAGTACCTATGGCACAAAGCCCACCTGTAAAAAAGTACAGGATGCCCATTCCTATTTGTCCCACCAGGAAACGTTGTATACCTGCTACTCCGAAAAAGCCTACTAACGTGGTTACCAGAATAAGAGTAGTATCTCTGCGCCTCGGCCTGTAAATGCTGGCAAACTGATGCGCTTCGGCATCTGATGCATCTTTTAGTAATCCCTGTAAGAAAGCCAGTTCATCAGCTTCCAGCTCCGGCATAATGTTTAAAATGTTAGCCATTAGAAGTATGGTTTAGGTAGAAATATCTAAGTGTTCTGTAATTTCTGATAATAACCAGCACCCGCCAGAGCAAAACAACCAGTACCGGCAAGCCTAAAGGGTGCGCCTTCCACGAGGCCACCCACTCCCCGCGAAACAAAAAAGCAATGGCATGCCCCAGTCCACAACCCGGGCAAAACCAGAAGTCAATCCAACTGAAAGGACACAAGCTAAATAAATGCTCTCCCCCCGGATCCATCACGGCCAATGCCACAAGGCCTACTCCCCAAAGTATGGCTTCGGTCAGGTACAGGCAGGGCACCTTTCTGGCTTTATGAATCTTACTGCTGTGCAATCTCTGATTAACTTTACTATACCTGCGCCGTAATGCACCAGATAAATTATAGCTAATATTCTACAAAAGCAAAATAACTTAACAAGGTTATATATTAAATTAGCTCAGGCATTCACATACCTGCTCCACCGGCTGAAGATCTGGCGAATTAAATGCTTTAACATTGATAAATACATCTATACCTATGAGAAAAATAGTGCTTTACATTGCGGCAAGTCTGGATGGTTTTATTGCCCGCCCAGACGGGAATATTGACTGGCTACACGATAAAAAGTATAACATCCCCGACGAAGACTTCGGCTATACCACCTTCCTGCAAACCATCGACACAACTTTAATGGGGAACAGCACCTATCAGCAGATACTCACTTTTGATATGCCTTTTCCTTATGATGATAAAACAAACTATGTGTTTTCGAGGTCAGGGAACAACCAGGATACAGAGCATGTAACTTTTGTACATGAAAACGTGGTAGATTTTATGGAGAAACTGAAGGAGCAGGAAGGCAAAGATATCTGGCTGATTGGAGGAGGGCAATTAAATGCCACCATCTTAAATGCAGGTTTGCTCGATGAGATTATCTTAACTTATATACCTGTTATCCTCGGAAAAGGGATTCCGCTTTTTTCTGAAGAAGCCAGTGAACACAAAGTAAAGCTACAGCCAACAGAAAATAAGCTATATAAAAATGGCTTTCTGCAGGTGAGGTATAGTTGCTAAAGTCCTTCATGTAAAGGTCGGCTATTTTGCCTACTTTTGCAGATCATGTCTTCAAAATCAATTAAAACAGGCGCATTGCAGCAAAAGCCTAAAGCTGGTTTAAGATTTCTTGCGCTTTACCAGATTGTTGGCGGTATTTTAGGAATAGCACTTACCCTATGGGTGCTGTTCCGGGGCGAATTAGTAGTGACACAGCAGGTACTGCGTATTTCCTTATTTGCCGCAGGTCTTTTTGTATTTTCCATTCTCTGCGGCCGTATGTTGTTCCGCAACGCAAGACGGGGTTTAGTTCTTTCATTAATCAACCAGGTGCTGCAGGTGGTATATTTTACTTTTGGGGCCTACGGCTTTCAGTATGTGGCCGGGCTACGCTTAGGCGTTGGTATTGATATGATAGGCTCCTGGACTTTTAAGTTTCGTCTGGCTATTTCCTCTTTCCAATTGGAAGCGGGCACTGATACCGGCCAGAAGCTGATCGGTATCAACCTGGTGGCTTTATGCCTTATTTTCTGGATAGAGCGGCTGCTGGAGCAGGTAAAAAAAGCTGATTCCCTATAATAAAATTACAGCTTCCCTTTATAAAACTCTGCTTTAACACCTTTTACGCCTGGCTTAACTGCAAAAAGACCGCCACTGAGTGGGTACTTCTGTAAATTCTCTGGGCTGATCCATTCCTGGGCAGTAGTAATATAAAGGATATCCAGGTTTTCGCCGCCAAAGGCACAGGAAGTGGTTTCTGGTGCGGGCACTTCAATTTTTTGCAGCATCTCACCTGTTTCAGGATCCCAGCGTGTTACAGCTCCGGCTCCCCAAAGGGCTATCCAAAGCTTGCCTTCTGCATCCATGGTCATGCCATCGGGTGCTCCTCCGGTAGATGCAGGAATCCTGAAAGCGACCCGGCCATTGCTTATTTCACCTGTTTTATTATCATAATCGAAAGCCTGCACCATTCTGGTAGGAGTATCGGCATAGTACATGGTTTTCTTATCAGCCGTCCAAACGATACCATTCGATGTGGTTACCTTATCCAGCACCTGGTGTACCTGCTTATCTTTATCCATTCTATACAAGGCAGCAACCTCTTTTCTGCCGTCGGTAGCCATAGTGCCTACCCAGAAACGGCCGCCGGGGTCGCACTTGCCATCATTAAACCGCATTTTATCATCGCCTGCAATCGGATTGGCAATTAAAGTAAGCTTGCCGATTTTTGTATCTATTTTATGAATGCCGCTTTGCAAAGCTACCAGGGCACCACCGCCCTCTACAGGCACCACCGTACCTACCCGCGAACCTGTCGGAAATTTTTTATCTTTTTTTGTAGCCGGATCATAAATATGAAGCGCTTCTCCGTTTATATCTACCCAGTATAGCTTCTTTTCGGTAGGATGCCAGAGAGCCCCCTCCCCTAACTTTGCCTTTGCATCGAGCACCAGTTCGGCCCTTTGGTTTTGCCGCGGCACTCTAAAAGAAAAGCCTGCCAGCAAACACAGCAGAAGTAAACTATAAAGCAGCTTCGTTTTCATATTATAGTTAGCTTTTAATCTTGAAATAGTTGATTTATACCTCCTGCACGCCCATAAGCTTCAGCGCCTTTATTTCTTTTTCCTGCCTTTTTTCTTTGCCTGCGCTTCCTGCTCCTCCGCTTCTTTTATTAACGCTTTCCAGTCGTATTTAGCTTCTGCCGAAAAGTCTATTGTAGCCTCATAGTCCTCTTTGTCTACTTCCAGCACTTTAATGTCTTTTGTAAGATAAGTTTGTATCTCATCCAGCACCGGCTTTTCTTCAGGCGCACAGAAAGAAACCGCTATTCCTTTTTCGGTACCACGCCCGGTACGACCTACGCGGTGCACATAGTTTTCCGGCTGCTCCGGCAAGTCGTAGTTTACCACATACTCCACATTCGGGATGTCTATGCCCCGAGCACTTACATCTGTAGCGATCAGCAGCTTCACCTCCCCCTTCTTAAACTTGCGCATCACATCCAGTCGGTCCTTCTGCTCTTTGCCTCCGTGTATGCTTAAGGCTTTTATACCTACCCGATCCATGGCGGCCACGACACGCTCTGCACGCACTTTGGTACGCACAAACACCAATATCTTTTTCTCCGGATTCTCATTTACCACCCGCTCCAGGAAAAAGCGCTTATCGTCCATCTCCATAAACATGACCGAGTGGTCCACATTTTTAGATACTGGATCTTTTGGAGAGATCTGAATTCGTACCGGCTTATTAACCAACGAGTAGGCCAGCTCCTTTATTTTTTCGTTAATGGTGGCCGAGAAGAACAGCGTTTGTCTCTGGCGTGGCAATTTTGTAATAAGTTGCCTGATGTCGTGTATAAAGCCCAGGTCCAGCATGTGGTCTGCTTCGTCCAGCACCAGTACCTCTACCCGGTGCAGCTGTATATGTCCCTGGCTTACCAGGTCAAATAAACGGCCCGGAGTAGCTACCAGCACATCAATCCCTGCTTCCAGTTTGGTAATTTGAGGCCCTTGCTCTACCCCCCCAAACACACAAAAAGTATTTACCCGGGTGCCACGGCCAATCTCGTTAAACACCTCCGTAATCTGTAGTGCCAGTTCCCGTGTTGGTACCATTACCACACATTTAATACCGTCGCCGCGCTTGCGGTTCTTGCTAAACTGTAACCTGTCCAGGATCGGAATGGCAAAAGCAGCTGTTTTACCCGTACCAGTCTGGGCAATAGCCAGCACATCCTCTCCTTTCATAATAGGCGGTATGGCTTTAAATTGTATATCGGTTGGCTTTCTGAAATTAAGCTTGCTTAAGCTTTTCTTTATTTCGTCAGAGATGCGGTAATCTTCGAATTTCATGGCAATGTTTAGGCTGATGTACTGCTTATACTATACGTACGGCAGATCGCAACTGTAAAGGTAGGGCTAATTGTTTAAATGATATATGTTGCCTGCTTTATTAAGATGTAAGCGTTTTCAGACAATCTGTATTTTTTTTCTGACACGAAGCAACCCTTTGCTCCATTTATGGCTCTACATTATAGCAAGGGAGGTAAAAGAGATGGTAAACTGTTATCTGCCCAAGCAATCTGACAACCTTTTAAAACTATGAAAAAAAGTTACTTTACTTACGTTTTCCTGCTTGGCTTGTACATGCTGATAGCAACACTAAGTCTGGCATAGCACGATTGCCTGCAGCATGCGCACCTGCTTTTTAAACTATGAAACCGCGCCGCCTTCTGCCTTGCTGCCAGCCTCGTACTGCACCACTCCTATGGCTTACATAAGTAAGATTTCTGCTCTACAAACACGACCTCATTCTAAACAAAACCTGCTGAAATAACAACCTGTTATTTTTCAGCAGGTTTTGTTTTTATACGGCATCGCCTACTTCAGTCATTTTCTCTTTCCCACAGCTTGCCATAAAAAAATAATAGTTTTGTAAACTTTTTTGATAGTAATACTATTATAAAAGAAAGTTATCATATCTTTGCCCCAAGATCAGCAACTACGTTACAGTAATTAAATTCATAATGACACATAGTATTACCATTAATCTAAGTCATAAATCTTATCTCAGGGAGCCGGAGAGCACGGAACTGGGAAGGAAAATAATATCAGAAAGCATAAAGCTGATTGATACGCTGGGCTTTGAGCAGTTTACTTTTAAAAAGCTGGCCGCAGAGATAGGTTCTACCGAAGCTTCTGTTTACCGCTACTTCGAGAACAAACACAAACTGTTGGTATACCTGGTGTCGTGGTACTGGGCCTGGGTAGATTTTAACGTTAGTTATGAAACTCATAATATTTCCGACCCAAGGGAGCAACTGAGTAAGGCGTTGGATGTAGTAGCTGCTGCAAACATAAACGACCCACGCACACCGCATATAGACGAGAAGGTACTAAACCGGATTGTTATAGCAGAAGCATCTAAAGTATACTTAACCAAAGAAGTAGATCATGACAACCAGGAAGGCTTCTTTTATGAGTACAAGCAACTCTGCCATCGCCTGGCAAAGATGGTGCAGGAGATTAACCCTGAGTATGCCTACCCGAACGCGCTTATCAGCACGTTGCTGGAGGCTGCGCACCACCAGCTATACTTTGCTGAACACCTGCCTTCTCTAACAGAGCTAAAAGGCAAACAGCTGGCACAAACAGAAGCCAGTAAGTTTTTAAGGCACTTGGTTTTTGCCGCTATTAACCCGACAATGCAATTAAACTAATTAAAAAAATGGGCACTAAAGGTTCTCCAAAACCGCTGTTTACGCCTATGCAGCGTTTCTTTCAGCTGCTGGCTTCCGAGAAGCGGGAAATAATTTATCTCTATGTATATGCACTGGTAGCCGGGCTTATCAGCCTTTCGCTGCCGCTCGGCATACAAAGCATTATCGCCTTTATTTCAAGCGGGCAGGTATCGGTATCGGTTGTGGTGCTGATTGCTCTTATTGTGATAGCACTGCTGGTAGTGGGGGGCTTACAGGTAATGCAGCTCTGGCTGGTAGAGTATATTCAGCAGCGCATCTTTGCTAAATCGGCATTCGATTTTGCCTTTCGAGTACCGCGCATGAAAGCCGAGCCACTGCTCAACTACTACCCACCAGAACTCATGAACCGTTTTTTCGACACAGTAGCGCTTCAGAAATCCATGGCAAAGCTGCTTACCGATTTCTCGACTGCTATTATTCAGATTGTATTCGGGCTGATTCTGCTTTCCTTTTATCACCCATACTTTATTGTATTCGGTTTGTTCCTGGTTATAGTACTGGCAGCCATCTTTTACTTCTCAGGACCTAAAGGCATAGACACCAGCATAAAGGAGTCAAAATACAAGTACCAGCTGGTTAGCTGGCTCGAAGAAATGTCGCGCAACCTGAGCACCTTTAAACTGGTGGGGCAGTCAGAACTGCCTATGCAAAAAACAGACGGTTTTGTTACCAACTATATCAAGGCCCGGAAGCAACACTTTAAGGTACTGATGACACAGTACTTCAGCTTCGTTGGCTTTAAAACACTTATTACTGGCGGCTTGCTGGTGCTGGGCTGTATCCTGGTCATTAACCGAGAAATCAACATAGGCCAGTTTGTAGCCTCAGAAATCATTATCATTCTTATTATGACGGCTGTAGAGAAAATAATCATTAAACTGGATACTGTTTATGATGCCCTTACAAGCCTTGATAAACTCGGACAGGTAACAGACATGCCACTGGAGGATGAGGCCGGCATAAACCTGCACAGCAACACAGCTGGCCTGGCGGTTCATGTGCGTGATCTGAAGTATAAGTACCCGCTCCAGGACACTTATACTATAAAAGGTGTAACATTTAACATTGCGCCTTCTGAAAGGATATGCCTCGCAGGCTTTAACAGCTCCGGCAAATCTACTTTAAACAACCTGCTGCTGGGGCTCTACGAGCAGTACGAAGGCAGCATTGCCTACAACAGCTTATCGTTACGCGACTTAAAAAAGAGCAGCCTGCGCCGCCTGATCGGAGACAACACCTCTAAAGAGCAGTTGTTCGATGGCACCGTGCTGGAAAACATTACCCTGGGCGTACCGTCTGTACCTATAGAAGATGTAGTCTGGGCAACCGAATGCGTGGGCTTAACAGATTTTATACATGCTTTGCCAAATGGTTTGCAAACCCAGCTTACAGGTGGCAGCATGCGCCTGGCAGCCAGTGCAGCCCGTAAAATAGTCATGGCCCGCTGCCTGGTGCTCCGGCCTAAAATGCTGCTGATCGATGATTTCTGGGGTGGGATGGAAAAGCAGGAGAAGATGCGCCTGATGCAACTGCTTACTTCCAAGCAATTCGGCTGGACCATGTTTATCATCTCCAATGATCCGGATATTATGCAGATGTGTGACCGTACACTACTGCTTTCGGATGGCTACCTGGTGGCAAACGGAACTTTTGAAGAAGTTCAGAGAAGTGAATATTATCAGCAACTGGCTTATTTAACAGCTGAAAAATGAAAAGAGAAGAATTAGAAGCAATGCGCTATAACCGACAGTACCACACCTCCTTCGAGGCAATGGACATGGTACAGACGCCACGGCTAAGCAGGCAACTTGCATATTGGATAATCGGCATCATCTTATTCTTAATACTTTGCCTGTTCCTGCCCTGGACACAAAATGTAAATTCCTATGGTACCCTAACAGCCTTTAGCCCGCAAGACAGGCCTCAAACAGTGGAGGCAACCATTGCAGGACGAATAGAGCGCTGGTACATTCAGGAAGGGCAACTGGTGAAAAAGGGCGATACAATAGTGAGTATATCTGAGGTGAAAGAAAAGTACCTCGACCCGAACTTGCTGGCCCGTATCGGGGAGCAACTCAATGCCAAACAGGGATCTGCCGAGGCTACCGAAGCCAAAGCAGAAGCCATGGTTCAACAGATACAGGCATTACGGGAAGGCTTGGTTTTCAGCCTGCAGAAAGGCCGCAACAAAGTGGAGCAAACCCGCCTAAAACTACAAAGCGATAGCATGGATGTGGTGGCACAACGCACAGACTTAAGTATAGCTGAATCTCAGTTTCAGCGGCAGCAAAGCCTGTATGAACAGGGTCTGAAATCGCTAACGGAGTTGGAAACCCGTCGCCTGAAACTACAGGAGGCACAGGCAAAGTTGCTGGCATTTGAAAACAGATTTGCCGCTACCCGTGCCGAACTGCAAAATGCCCGCACCGAATTAAGCTCTGTGCAGGCAGACTATGCCGACAAAATAGCGAAAGCTGAAGCAGAGTTAAGCGCCACCCGCTCTTATGTATATGGCACGCAGGCTGAGATTTCCAAACTTCAAAATGAATATAGCAGCACGCAGGTCCGCAACCAGTACTACCACATCGTAGCACCCCAGGACGGTTACCTGGTAAGAACGTTGAAAGCTGGTATCGGCGAAACAATAAAAGAAGGAGAACCTGTGGCTACTGTTATGCCACAGAACCCGGAGCTGGCAGCAGAGCTGTATGTAGATGCCCTCGACCTACCGCTGCTTAAAACAGGAGATCATGTCCGGCTCCAGTTTGAAGGCTGGCCTGCGCTGGTATTCTCTGGATGGCCTGGTGCCAGCTTTGGAACTTTCGCAGGCAAAGTGGCTGTGATAGATAACACAGGCACCAACGGCAGATACCGCCTGCTGGTTGTGCAGGACCCGGAGCGGGAAGAATGGCCGGATGCATTACGGGTAGGTTCCGGCGTAAACGGATGGGCTATGCTTAACACAGTGCCGGTCTGGTACGAAATCTGGCGTCAGCTTAACGGCTTCCCGGCAGATTATACCGGGGGCAGTGGCACCAAAGCAGCTACTGACGGTGCAAAGGCAGATAGTAAAAAGGTAGAATATTAAGTGATGAAGATAAACGTGCAAAGAATTTTAGGAATAGTATGGCTGATGGTAAGCTTCATGAACAGCTCTGTGTCTAAAGCGCAGACGCAGGATTCAGTGCAGATTTTAACACTACAGCAATACTACCGCCTGATCCTTACACATCATCCTGTAGCCTCTCAGGCAGATCTTCTGACTGAGCAGGCAAGGCAGGAACTGCGTATTGCCCGGGGCACCCTCGATCCTGTTGTTAGTAGTAAGTTGTACAGGAAAGAGTTTGGCGGCAAGGAATACTATAACCTATGGAGTAATACCCTTCAGGTGCCGCTTTGGTTTGGCCCCGAAATAAAGGCAGGCTTTGATAAAGCGCAGGGGCAGTACCTGAACCCAGAGAACGTGGTACCGGAAAACGGCCTTAGCTATGCAGGTATTTCGGTTCCGCTTGGGCAGGGCTTATTTATTGATGAGCGCCGCGCTACTATAAAACAGGCTCGCCTTTTCCAGGAAATAGCAGAAGCTGACCGCATTAAGTTGATAAACAAGCTACTGCTGCAGGTTACCAAAGACTATTGGGATTGGCTGCAGTATTACCGAGAGGTGCAGCTGTTCGAAGAGTCGCTGGATCTGGCAAGCTTCAGGCTGCAAGCCGTAAAGGCCCGTGTTCAGGAAGGCGACCTAGCTGCCATTGACACAGTAGAAGCGCTCACAGAAGTGCAAAACCGGCAAGTTATGCTTCAGGAATCTCTGCTTCGTTATAACAATGCGCGCTTGCAGGTGGCACAGCACCTATGGGGCGAGAATGAAGTGCCGCTGGAGCTACAGGAACACACGATTCCTTCGCTGGCCGGTAGCGAAATAACTCCTATGTCGCGCGAAGAGATGCAACGGGTACTGGAGAGCGCCAAAGCCAACCACCCAGACCTGCGCAAGCTGGACCTGAAAGGCCAGCAGCTACAGGTAGAGCAGCGTTTTGCGGCAGACAAGTTAAAACCTAAGCTAAACGTGGAATACAACCTCCTGCAAAGCGATTTTTTTATGAACCAGGAAGCATTTGACAGGCAGTACATGGGCGGCAACTACAAGCTGGGTATCAGCCTGTCGCAGCCACTGTTTCTGCGACAGGAGCGGGGTAAACTGCAGCTCACTAAAGTGAAGCAGGAAGAAAACAAACTGGCCCTGGCACAAACATCCCGTGAAGTAGAGAACAGCCTGCATGCCGCCTTTAACGAATGGCAAGCGCTCGAAAACCAGATCCGCTTACAGGAGCAGATGGTAACCAATGCCCGCACCCTGCGCGAAGGTGAATCTACCCGCTTTCAGAGTGGCGAAAGTTCTTTGTTCCTGATAAACTCCAGAGAAGTAAAGCTAATGGAGGCAGAGCTTAAGCTGTATAACCTACGGGCAAAATATGCTAAAGCCAAAACGCTGCTCTACTGGGCCGCAGGTAATATTGAAGTGGATTAAGGCTGGTATAAGTTAAAAGTTAAGAATTGAGGGTGACATGTGTGTCGGTAGGACAAGAGTCGCATAATTTGTAAAACGCTAATGCTCCTCCGATTTTATTTATAGAACAACTGTTATTTAAATGTTGAGGATAAGGCGCTATGGAAGAGCATTTCAAATTTTTAATTTGGAAGTGCGCTAGCTTCTAAAGCCGGTCCACTTCAGCAGGCTTGTGCTTAGTTTTGCGAAATCTGCTCCGCCGGTGCCATAGGTATCGTAGGCAAACTTAATAATGATGCCCGATACCACCACCAGGAACAGCACCCGCACAAAGGCTGTTCCGCGTTTTAAAGCTGTCCGGGTGCCCAGTTGAGAACCTATAATGCTACATATAGCCATAGGAATAGCTACTTCGTAGAGAATATACCCTTTGTAGCCAAAGTATAGTAGGGCCGAAAGGTTTGTAGCCACGTTTACTACTTTGGCTGCGGCAGAAGCTGCTAAAAAGTTAAACCCGAAGATGCCAATAAAGATAAAGATTAAAAAGCTACCGGTGCCAGGCCCAAAAAAGCCATCATAAAAGCCGATTACCGCACCAATCGCTAAGCCATAAAGCTTCTCTTTTGCTGCGGATAATTTAGGAGCGTGCAAAGAGCCAAAGTCTTTCTTTATGAAAGTATAAATAGCTACCAACACCAGCAGAATCAGGATGAGGGGCTTTAGCAGGCTGGCATCGAGGTGGCTAAGAGCGCGGGCACCCAAAAAGGAAAAGATAAAAGCCGCCACAGCTGCAGGCAACATGCTCCAGTAATTTATCTCAACGCTGCGCACATACTTTACCATAGCAGAGGTAGTGCCTGCTATAGAAGCCAGTTTGCCGGTACCGAAAACGGTGGGAAGCGGCACGCCCGGCAAGAAAACAAATAAAGCAGGCAGTTGAACAAGTCCTCCACCCCCTACTACAGAATCAATAAAGCCAGCCAGAAAGGCAAAAAAGCAGAGGTAAATAATCTCTTCCACAAAAAACTGGATAACGGTAATAATGCTTAAAAATGTGGCGCAAGTTACATGAAAGCAACAGAATACGAACAGGTTCCGGAGCAAATACTCTTAGATTCCAGGCGACGTATCAAAGTTAGCTTGAAAAAATAATCCCCGCCAGAAAACTGTTCCGGCGGGGATATATCAATAAGTAAATTCAATTAATTATTAGAAGCGCTCATCAGCACCAAAGAAGAAATCACCTTCAATTTGTGCGTTTTCGTCAGAGTCTGATCCGTGAATAGCATTTGCTTCGATAGACTTTGCATACACCTTACGGATAGTACCTTCCTCAGCCTGAGCAGGGTTGGTAGCACCAATTAATGTACGGAAATCGGCAACGGCATTGTCTTTCTCTAAGATCATGGCTACGATAGGGCCGGAAGACATGTATTTTACAAGATCTCCGTAGAAAGGACGCTCTTTGTGTACTTCGTAGAACTGACCGGCACGCTCTTCTGAAAGTTTGGTTTTTTTCATAGCAACGATGCGGAAGCCGCCTTCTTCGATCATTTTAGTAATGCCGCCGATATGGTTTTCAGCCACAGCATCAGGCTTAATCATGGTAAATGTAATGTTTCCAGCCATGTTTTTAAGTATATTTAGTTTATAATTTCATTTTGAAGCTGCAAAATTAGAGCATTTCGCTCAATTACAGCACATTTTTTAACTATACTTTCTAATTCATAACAATTCCTTTAAGTTTAGCTGCGTCAGGCTCAGGGCTGCAAAAAGTCTGTTCTATTGTTTTAGAAGTTATTTCTTCAGAAATTCGCAGCTTATATCCTTATCAGTCAGAGGATTTATAACTATAGTATGCACGATATCAATGCTCTAAAAGAGCTTCTGAAAGAGCCTAAAGAGGTGATGATCACCACACACCACAAACCAGATGCCGATGCACTGGGTTCTTCTTTGGGCTTAGCAGGTTATTTAAAAAAGAAGGGGCACCGTGTTACGGTTATCACTCCTTCCGATTACCCTAACTTTCTTTCCTGGATGTCGGGGAACAACGACGTAATTGTTTACTCCGAAAGTAATGATGCCCTTGTGCATAGAATTATTCAGGAGTCACAGGTTATTTTCTGCCTCGACTTTTCTGCCCTTTCCCGCATCAATGAAATGGGAGAGTATATCAGACAAGCGAAAGGAACAAAAGTACTGATCGACCATCACCTGGAGCCGGAGAACTTTGCCGATTTAGACTACTCAAACTCAAGTGCCGCCGCAACAGCCGAACTGGTATACGACCTGATCAAGGATATGGGAGAGGCTGACATGATAGATACCAGCATTGGCGAGTGCCTGTATGCCGGTATTATGACGGATACAGGTTCGTTCCGCCACCCCAGCACCTCTAAAAATGTACACCTGATTATAGCAGATTTGCTGCACATTGGAGTAAACACGTCTAATATACATCGCCTTATATACGATAGCTCTTCGGAACTGCGTTTGCGTTTTCTGGGTTATGCTTTAAAAGATAAGCTGGTGGTGCGGCACGAATACAATACTGCCTATATTGCCATATCAGCTGATGATTTAAAAGCTTACGATTCTAAAACAGGAGATACAGAAGGCCTGGTTAACTTTGCGCTGTCGATAGAAGGCATTGTTTTTGCTGCCGTTATCATAGACCGCGTACAGGCTGTCAAAATCTCATTCCGCTCTGTAGGCGATTTCTCGGTAAATGAGTTTTCGCGCAAGCACTTTAACGGTGGCGGGCACAGAAATGCAGCAGGAGGCATGTCGCTGGAATCTTTGGATGCAACAGTGGCTAAATTCGAGAGCCTGCTTCCACAGTATAAGGATCAATTAGTTAAGCCTGTCAATTAAGAAAATAATTTATCAACTTATATCCATGTTATCTAAAACAAAATTTATCCTGCCAGTTCTAGCTGGTGCAGCTTTATTGTTCCAGTCGTGCAAATCGACTAATAACGACGAATTCCTTACAACCGATACTGGCCTTTCTTACAAAATATTTGAACAGAAAGATGGTGGTGAGTATGAGAACAAAGGCAAAGTAAACCCGGCAGACTCTACCGGAGCACGTTTAGGCCAGGTGGTAACCATGCACATGTCCTACAAAAATGCAGAAGACTCTGTTCTTTTTGACTCTCGCGCACAAGAGCCTAAAATGCCTATCATGATCCCGGTAATGGCTTCTACCTTTAAAGGTAGCCTGGAAGAAGGTCTTACCTTACTTTCTGCTGGTGATAGTGCCGTGTTCAAAATCAATGCTGACTCTCTTTTTACAAAGACTTTCCGTCAGCCGATGCCTCCATTCATTAAATCAGGCACTTTTCTTACTTTTTATATTAAGGCTTTAAAAGTACAGTCTGAAGAAGAAGCAATTGCTGATATGCAGCGTGAGCAGCAAGAGCGTGCTGCCAAGCAGGTTTCAATAGACGACGAAAAGATTCAGTCTTACTTTAAAGAGAATAACCTGCAGGGTTTCCAGAAAACTGAATCTGGCTTGTACTATAAAATTACTCAGCAAGGCAAAGGAGCACAGCCAACCGCAGGCGACGAAGTTTCTGTACACTACAAACTTACTCACCTGGATGGCAAAGAATTGGAGTCCTCTTATGAAAATCCAATGACTGGCGGCGAGCCTTTCTCTTTTCCATTAGGCCAGGGACGTGTTATTCCGGGATGGGACGAAGGTATTGCTTTACTAAACAAGGGAAGCAAAGCTACTTTGTTAGTGCCTTCTACTTTAGCTTATGGCCCGCAGGATCGTGGTCCTGATATGCCAGCCAACTCTGTTCTGCGTTTCGATGTAGAGCTTGTTGATGTGAAGAAACAGTAATTTTAACTTATACTTGCCTTATGAGCCTTAAACTTTTCATCCAACGCGCATTTACTGCCAAACCCTGGTTAAAAGTGCTCTTACCACTTTTAGTAATTTCTCTGTTTACGGCTTGCAAAGAGCCTACTTATAATCCTTATGCAGGTTACATTCCTACCGCTGAGGAAATTGAGCAGCAAAAAGTGAAAGATGATCAGATTATCCAGAAATACTTTGATGATAATCAGACAGGTGAATATGCTGTAAACAAGGATGCAGTAGTAAAAACAAGTTCTGGCTTATACTACCTTAAAGAGGAAGAAGGAACAGGACCAGCAATAACTTCTGGTTCTACAGTAGATGTACACTACATTGGTCGTTTTACAAACAATGTTAAGTTTGACAGTTCCTACGACAGAGCACAAACTTTTCCTGTTACTATTGATAAGACTGGTGTTATCAAAGGTTGGCATGAAGCTTTGAAGCTCATGAAAGGTGGAGAAAGAGCACGTTTTTTTATTCCTTCATATTTAGGCTACAGCTATAATGGCAATGGCTCTATACCTCCTAATACAGTTTTAGTTTTCGATATTAAAGTAGAAAGGGTGCGATAAGACTATCTAACCATAAACAAGAAAAGGCGAGATTAAATCTCGCCTTTTCTTGTTTATGGTTATGCCACTAGCCCAACACTTCCGAAAGTATCGCCAGAGATTTTATTTCTCCTAAACGGTCTACATGCAACTGGTAGTAACGGATCAGAATAGCCAGCAACTCCCGCCTTACCCGCCCATTGGGGATGTGCAACTCAGGCGACTGGCTGAGCAACTGATCAAAGTATAGCTCATAAGCCTGTAGTGCCAGCACTGGTGGCGCACCTGTCAGGGCCTGTGCATTCGCTGAAAAAGCTACCTGCTCCACTATCTCTGCTCCTGTCGTAGGCCCGAAACCCAGGTACCGGGCAAGCTGCAGCAGGAAAACGAGGTGAAAATTTTCGAAATGCTGTTCCTGCTCATCAAATACAATAATAGCCTCATATAGAAAAGTAAACAGAGGCGCGTTTTCTTCCTCTTCTTTTACTGTGCGTGTTACCATTTCGGAGAGAAACATCAGGATGCTGCTCTTCATAATATCAAACGGAATAGAAATAAAAGGATGCGCTACCTTATACTCTGAAATACGGGTAAGCCCGCCTTTATGAGAAGTATATACCACCATGTCGAGCAACGAGAAAGGCTGAAACAGGGCTATCCGGGAACCTCCCCCCTTTTTACGCACACTGTTTACGATATACGACTGCACCCCGAGCTGCTCTGTATATACTTTTGCAATGATAGATGATTCGCGGTACTTGATATAGTTCAGTACAATACCTCTTGTTTTTACCAGCATCTAGTCCAGAATAGCGATTTTACTTACACAGGCCTGTTTCCCTTCGGCATCGGAGCTTAAAGCCAGGTATACGCCAGCCTTAACTCTTTTGCCATTATAGCTACGTGCATCCCAGGTAAAAGTACCTCCGGTAGCTTGTCCTTTATACACAAGGGTGCCGTTTATATCTGTTATACGCACCTGTGCATTATTAGCCAGACCAGCTATACCGATCATACCTGAAAAATCTTTCCTGACAGGGTTGGGATACACAACCGCACAATCAGGGGTGCCTTCTGTGATAGTTGCTCCTGCCCTGTAAGAAGCGACACCTGCTTCTGTAGAAACAAATACTTCTCCTGATCTATGTTCTATGGCAACAGAAAGAATTTTATTGGAAGGTATGGCACTGTTTGTTTTATTAAAATGACGTACCAGTTCAGTTCCGTCCGGGGTAAAAACCCAAAGGCCGTTGTCGGTACCAATCCACTTCCGGTTACCCCCGTCTACTGCCATAGCACGTATGATCTGCCCATCCAGAAGTGGCCTGCCATCTACAATAGGTATATATGCTTCATAGGATGGCTCAGCGAAAACCAATGCCGGATTATAGTAAATTCCTACGCCGCTTCCTGTGCCAACCCAGATATCACCTAGTAAATCTTTTACAATAGTGTATACTGCACTGCTCGGCAGCCCTCCGGTACCTACACCTGAACTCAGGTATTTTAATTGCCTTTGCTCCGTATCGAATACCACTAAACCTGTGCGGGTATTACTGCGGCGGGCAATTGTCAGCCATTTCTGCCCAACATCATCAATAATAAGATGTTCCAGGTTGGCTCCGTCAGTCATTCCCGGTAAGGTATAAGCTTGCCAGGTTTTATCCGGATGCAGTACATGCAGGCCTGGCTGGTTTGCAAGCTGATTCCGGTTTACAACCCATACACTACCACTAGCATCTACTGCTACATCTGTTACCCGAATCTGGCGAACTGCTTCATTTCCACCTGATGTGCTTTTAAGAGTGCTGTTGGTGCCATTGTACAAAGTATAGCTACCGGGTTCCTCCCACTCCAGTAAGCCACTCCCATAGCTGCCAAAATACATGCTACCAGTTACAGGATTATAAACAGCACTTACCAGATCTGCTACTACCGGAAATGTAGCACGATCCGGATATAGAGAAACGTTATAGCTACTCCAGGTGCCATTCTCATACTTAGAAAACCCGTCCTGCAGCCCCTGTTCCTGGTATTCTGCGTTGTAGCCTCCGCTTACACTGTAAGTAATCCCGTTTCCTGCATAAACAGCAAAGCTATTGTTCGAGTATGGGCCATTAGGCACAAATGGATCTGCCTGTCCGTTTTTCAAATTTAACTTTACGAGCCCTTTGCTTCGATCTGCTGCCCACAAAACATTGCCTTGTGCTACAAATGCATCCTGCGGAGCTTTTAGGAGCGCATGAGAAACCTGTATGCTGGTATTGTTTTTATCCAGCAGGAGGAGATCATGGGCGAGTATAATTATCAGGTAGTCGCTAGAGGAAGCCAGGTTTACGATGGGAGAGCCAGTAGCAAAACCAGTTGAACCCCACTGCTTCCCGGATAACTTCAGAACTCCCTGGCTGGCTGATCCTGTATACAAGCTGCCATGGAAGCTCACCAGACCTGTAGTTACAGCCGGATTTTGCAGCCCCGTGTTCAGGCTTGTCCAGTTGGCGAAGTCCTGCAGGTTTACGCCTGTTCTCCTGGCTGCTAATATTCCCTCTCCAGATGAAATATAAATGCTATCCCGCAGAATAGCACTAGCAGAAACATTTACCTGTGCACCGTTTGCACCCAGGTTACTATAGGTATCTCTGATTTCCAGCTTTTCCAGATCCAGCACTACCAGGCCGAAACTACAGGAAAGATAAGCAAGCTTATCCTGCACCAAAATGTGCCGAATAGCTTTTTCTCCGGCGATAGCTCTCCTGTAGATATCATTGATATTGATGATGCGGTTGCCTTGCAGCAAATCGATAGAAGTATTTGTGTAAGCAACAATGAGCGTTTTGGTAGCTTCGCTATATCGGATGGCACTGATTTGCTGCTCCCGTAGCCCATCTACCTTGCTAAGAGTTTGCACATTGTTAAACTCTTTGTCATAGTAGAAAAGCCCACCTTCCGCAACACAATAGATGCGATCTCCTGCATCTGCCACCGCCATTGCCTGTTGGTAAGGCACATGGACTTGCCAACTGCCAACAGGTATTCTGCTTTGCCCATAACTCAGGTTGCAGAAGCATAGCAGGCAACTCAGGTATAGTAAGTGCCTTATTATGGCTTTGCTTATATGTCTGTGCTTCATCACCCTGGTGCTCTGACAAATTAGAAATGATAGGCTTAAAAGAAAACTCCGAGCCTTTTGAATGTCATAAATATTTAAGACCTTACCTGAAAGTGTACTGGTGCTACGCTAAATTAGAAATTACAGCAAAATGATCTTGAGTAACGAATATATTCAGCAATATTTCTAAAACTTAACTTACACAGTAGCAGAATCTTGCTTCTCCGGCACTCTAACACTTTCGCTTTTCAACTTCTCTGCTTTAACCCTTCCTGAAAACAATGGCGACAACGGGCTTCATACGAGTCTGTTTCACCTAACAGCACCTGCTGCTCCGATGCGGCTCTCCGAAAAGAATAAGTAGCAATCTCGCCACATTGCACACAGATAGCATGCACTTTGGTAACATATTCTGCCACAGCCATTAATGCCGGCATAGGCCCAAAAGGGTTTCCGAGATAATCCATATCAAGGCCGGCTGCTATTACACGCACACCACTGTTTGCCAGCTTTACACACACATCAGCCAGACCGTCGTCAAAGAATTGCGCCTCATCTATACCTACTACATCGCTGCTGCCTCCCAACAGCAGCATATCCTGTGCAAAATCTATTGGCGTAGACCGGATAGCAGTGGCATTATGCGATACAACATCTATATCGTCGTAGCGTTTATCTATAGTGGGCTTGAATATCTCTACTTTCTGTTTGGCTATTTTTGCCCGGTTCAGTCTGCGAATGAGTTCTTCTGTTTTTCCAGAAAACATCGACCCACAAATTACTTCTACCCATCCTCTCCTGATGGCGTGGTTCTTAGTGCCTACGCGCGGTTCAATAAACATCTAATCTAAAACTAATCGGTATATGTTAAGTGAGGCAACTTTGTTTGCTCCGGCACCAGACCGATAGCATCGCCACCCGTTAATGTACATTGGCAGGCCAGGCGTTCGTTATCGTTTAAACGACCCTTAGCGCGGCATTTTTCTTCGCTCTCGGTTAACGGGCCAAAATGCTGCAGCCCCTCCACCACTACCAGGCGGCAGGTTGTGCAACGGCCTTTGGCGCCGCAGGCATGCATCCAGTCGATATAGTCGGCCTGCAGGGCCTTTAATAAAGTTTGCCCCTGCGCTACCTTTACCACACGATTGGCAAGGTTTTGCACGACTAAGTTTGGCATATTATTTTTAACTTTACAGGAGAAAGCAATCCCAATGGAAGACAAATATAATCAATTACACCTAGAGCGTTACAGCAAAGAGCTGGCAAATAACTTATGCGACCGCCACTTTGCCTCTTACGATACCCTGAACGGGCCTCAGCTGATAGGTTTTACGCCTATAAAACAGGTAAATCTTTTTGCTATTAAAGAGCTGCTTCTGAAATGGCATCATGAAATGGCCAACCTCAGAAGTCCGTATTTTGATTATGAGCACGAGGATGTAAAGGAGGCGCTTCTAAACTTTATGAACGTACTCTCGCGCAAGATACTTATGAAGCGTAATGCTTTTGAACCACTCCTGCAGAAAGCCATCTATGATACCTTCTTGATCGTATTGGACCCTGTAGCTGTCTTCGAAGAGAAGTTTCTGAGAATACAGGAAGAGATTACCTTGCCTAAGCTACAGGAAAACCTCAAATACATAGACCTGGACAAGCAGCTTTTCTCAGGCTTTGTGGAAACGCTTTCACCTTCTAACAGAGACCGCGACTATATACTGAGCCGTTTCAGGTTGTATGTAAAGGCTAACGAAAGTAACCGTACTACCTTACCCCAGTTGCTGCCACAGTTTAACCAACTTTTACCTGTTACAGTGCAAGACCTGCAACAACATGCTACACCACCTATCATAACTCCGGAAGCAGCTAAGCCTGCACCTGTGGCACCACAGGCTGAAAAGGATATTGTAGCGCCTATACACATGGCACAACGGGAGGCTGTAATACCTCCGGCAAGCAAACCAACTCACCCTGCAGACCATAACCTGAACGAACGCTTCAGGGCTGAGCGTCCTACTTTGCATGAAAGCTATATGAAATCTGCGCAATCGTCGCTGGCAGATGCGCACAGTAACAGGAAAATAGATTCCTTAAAAAACTCTATTTCTATTAACCAGCGCTTTAGTTTTATAAACGAGCTTTTCGAAGGCGACAACATGGCCTATTACCAGGTTATCAAAACCCTGGACGAGTTTAACAGCTCGGATGCCGCCAAGCAATATGTTATAGAAGATCTGAACAGCAAGTATAACTGGAGCAAAAAGCAGGAGCATGTGCAGAAGCTGCTTAAACTGGTTGATCGCAAATTCTCTTAATAACAGGCAGAAGCATATCCTATACAGAAAAGGCCTTTACAAACAGTAATGGCCTTTTCTGTATAGGAAGTATCTTGCCCGGAGCCGGAGCAGATAGGAGCCGGAGCAACAGCAGGAACCAAAAATTATAGTAATTTTCAGGCAAATGTAGCCTGTAAACTATTGCAAATAAAAAGTCTAAACACTAATTATGCATTTACTTTAAGC
The DNA here is from genome assembly GCF_005491705.1 of Pontibacter sp. SGAir0037. NCBI lineage: Bacteria > Pseudomonadati > Bacteroidota > Cytophagia > Cytophagales > Hymenobacteraceae > Pontibacter > Pontibacter sp. SGAir0037. The sequence goes on from NZ_CP028092.1 coordinate 3,805,123, forward strand.
TGTAGTGTTATCTAAAATATTTGAAATTGCACTAAACTAACTTATCTAAAAAAAGTGCTTTTGTAGCGACACAAACAGGAACTGGGCCCGTACTAACAAATTAAATTAACCATATTATCAGCCATGAGAGACGATTTCGATTACGATGACGACAACCTAGACTATAACTTCGATGACGACGAAGACGATGATGACTTCGGGATGACGTTTGAAGAAGACTTATACCTGATGATACGGGAAAAACTACGTGATACGGTGCAGGAGTTTAAAACCCAGTATCCTGTGCTTAAAAAGCTGGAGTCTTCGCTAAGCTCGTTTAAAGTGAATGCTAAAAATACCGACGATGCCAAGTTTTACCCGTTGGCAGCAAAGCTCCTGAGCGAGCACATTAAACCATTAACTGAGGAATCAGAAGAGATAGAGGAGATTTACGAAAACCTTCAGGCAGATATTGCCCGCTTTAAGAACCAGCGTGCCCACGGCCATGAAGGAGAGCTTTATCTCTCAAAATAATAAACCCCTACGAACGTTTAATAGAGCCTGGTTTGCAAAGCAAACCAGGCTCTATTGCTTTAGGTACTGGTATTAACGTTGGCAAGTCTGTTCCAGAATACTTATATTTAAGAGTTTTTAAAGCATGTTACGTTAGTATGGCAGCAGAAGAATTAATTTTTCAGGACAGGATTATTGAAAACCAGCGAAAAATAAAGCAGGTTTTCCAGGAAGTTGGCAAAGTGGTAGTGGGGCAGTCCTATATGGTTAACCGTCTGCTGATAGGCTTGTTTACCGGTGGCCACATTTTGCTGGAAGGCGTGCCTGGACTTGCAAAAACGCTTACGATCAACTCCCTTTCCAAAGCCTTGCGCCTGGATTTTCAGCGTATACAGTTTACACCTGACCTGCTGCCTTCCGACCTGATCGGAACCATGATTTATAACCAGAATGCTTCGGCATTTGAAGTTAAGAAAGGTCCTATCTTTGCTAACCTGATTTTGGCAGACGAAGTAAACCGATCTCCTGCCAAAGTACAATCGGCACTGCTGGAGGCGATGCAGGAGAAGCAGGTAACTATTGGCGAAACTACTTTTAACCTGGATCTGCCCTTTCTGGTGCTGGCTACGCAGAACCCTGTAGAGCACGAAGGTACTTACCCCCTTCCAGAGGCACAGGTAGACCGCTTTATGATGAAGGTATATGTGGACTATCCTAAAAAGGCAGACGAACTGGAGATTATGCGCCGTATGGCCAACATGTCGTTTCAGGATTCTGTAGCAACAGTGCTATCTAAAGAAGATATTTTCTCTATCAGAAATGAAATAAACCAGGTGCAGATTTCGGAAACGCTGGAGAAGTATATTATAGAGCTTGTGTTTGCCACCCGCCGCCCTGCCGAATACAACCTGAACGAGTTTGCCGACTATATCCAGTTTGGTGTATCGCCACGTGCCAGCATCGCCTTAAACAGAGCTGCAAAAGCTGTTGCTTATTTTGATGAGCGGGATTATGTGCTTCCTGAGGATATCAAAGAAGTAGCCCATGATGTGATGAACCATCGCATTATTCTTAACTATGAAGCAGAGGCAGACGGTATTAAAACCAAAGATTTTATTGAAAGCATTCTGAGTAAGGTGCCTATCAGCTAATCTTCTTTTGCTGCAGCTATTTTAAGAACTATACTATTTACAACACTCTTTTTAGTACAACCGTAAAGCCTAAACACTTACCCTACCCTCACCTACAGGTAGTGCAGGTGCTTTCATGTTTCACTAAAAGAGAGAGTTATGTTCAGAGGTTTATTTAAATTCTGGTTATTAAGCAAGTTGTTCGGCGGCAGAGGCGGTGATGGCAGAGGCAAAGGAGGCTGCGGAGGTATTGGCTGTATCGGCTTAATTATTTTAATAGTGCTTGCTTACCTCCTGTACCAGTACCTGGGCAGTGGAACAAGTGGCGTCGATTTTTAATAATAAAAGAAAACCCGCCTCTTGCGGAGGCGGGTCATGCAGAATGGGAGACTAAGCCACTCTACCTATGATTGCAACAAATGTTTCTCACCCATACATGTGCAATCAATTTTTACAATTATTAGTAAGCTGTATTTTGTGGGTCGAAGTTAGCCCAGCCAGAAGTCCAGTTGGTGGCACCGAAAGCACCAACAAAGTCAACTTGGTCAAAGAAGCTGTCTAAGCCTGTGAAGCTTGGCTGCACAGTTGTAACTGCTTTTGTGAATGTTGGGGTAGCCGTATAAGCACCAGCAATGTTCAGGGTTGTTGCATCTGCCACAACAGCATTTCCTCTACTGGTAGCAGTAAACCATCCTGCTACATCAAAAGAGCTACCGTCTACTACTGTAAGCGCTTTACCAGTTGGGCTACCAGCTATAACAGTATTCTGAATCTTGAATTCGCCATTTGTTGCGTTTGTTTCAGTAGCAGTACCATCTAATAATAAACCTACAGGCCAGCCCATCACAATAGAGTTGTGCAGCTTAGTACGGTTGTTACGACGAAGGTGCAGACCACGCTTGAAGTTGGAATTCACTTGAGCGGCTGGATTAGTTTGTAGCGGCCCGAATAAAGTTACGTTAGAGTATGTCGGTGCCGTAATTGGAGTAGCAGTAGTGCCTTGTGAGTTGTTGTCAGACTCAAAACCATTTGATCCTGACACATCAGAAGCAGAGCCTGAAATACCTAATAAGTACTGCAGCTTACCGCTATAACCATTATCAGTATCAAACATGTCGTCTACATTTCTGAAAGCAATAAGATGTTTTGCGTTTACAGTACCTCCAAACCACTCAAAAGAGTCGTCACCACAATAAGATACCTGTACGTAATCTATTGTTGTACCAGAACCTACACCACCCATTGTAAGGCCATTTATTTCATTATCAGGCTGAAAAGCAATACCAGGGAATTCTATACGTACATATTTAAGTACACCGGAATTATCAGTAGCTTCAGATCCACCGTACTCTCTGTCTACACCACCTTCAATCATTGCACCAGATCCAAGGTTAACAGGAGCTTTACCTAGTATAATCAAGCCTCCCCAGTCACCGGCAGCACGAGAGCCAGCTGGTTTAGCTGACGTGAAGACAATAGGCTTAGAAGCCGTACCTTCTGCCATAATTTTCGCTCCACGTTCAATAACTAGCGTACCTTTTGAGTTTACTCCATTAGCATCGATATAACCCATGATAACAGTTCCTGGCTCAATAGTTAAAGTTGCCCCCTCTTTTACATATACAAATCCTTTTAACAGATATTTTGTATTCGCTCTTAATGTAAAGTTCTCTTCTGTAGAACCAGAGATAACAGTCATACCGTTTGATTGCTCTACAGTAAACTGCTCACCTGTTGTCACCCCAGGAGAATCATCGTCATCACAGGCAACAAATGAGACTGCAAGAAAAGCCACCAACAATAGGTTAAATAACTTTTTCATAATTGAATTGATTAATAAAAGGTTTAGTTGTTTTTAGAATTTGTATGTGATACCCAAAGTAGAATATTGTCCTTTGCGGAAAACCCTGAAAGGTTCATCTACTGATGTTATTTTTTGATCGTCGTCAGAATCCTGGATCAAGCGTGTTTTCTGATTTAACAGATCTTGAATGCCTGCTTTAATTTCAATATGTTCTCCTATACCTTTTGTTAGCGAAATATCTATTAGATTTCGAGGCATTTCATACACAGCCTGTCGCAGGTTACTTCCTGCAGCAAAAATGCGTCGCCCAATAACATTGTATAGTACATTAAACTGCAACTGGCGCTCATTATCTTGGTAATATAATCCTGTGTTCAGGGCATAAGGAGATTGCCCTACCATGGCACGTTTCCCTGGCTGATAACCTGAGGACTTTTGAGACAGCTCAACTTCGCTTTTGATTAAGGCTGCATTTAGAACTACAGTTAAGTTCTGTATAAACCTACTTTCAGAAACATCAAGCAAAGATTTTCTAATTTCAGCCTCTAAGCCATAATTGAAGGCACTTTTAGCATTTTCAAATGATATCGTATTTGCACCACTAGTATTTCTGAAAACTGCTTCAATTGGTTTCTCAAAGTGCTTGTAAAACACCCCAGCAGATATTAATTCGGTAGGATTAGGATAAAATTCGTAGCGAACATCTCCATTATAAATTGTAGCATTTTCTAAAGTAGGGTTACCTATCACTTCGAGCAGGTTAACAAAATCGAAGTATGGGGCAGGCGCAATTTCTCTGAATTCAGGTCTGTTAACACTTATACTACCTCCTGCACGCAACATTGCTCTTGAGGCAAGGTTGTAAGTAAAGTTGGCAGATGGTAACACGCTCACTACTGGATTCTTACGATTGATTGGAGAATTATCAAAATTTGAGGAACGCAACTCTTGGTTATTATACTCCACACGCACACCACCTGATACAGAAAGCTTTGTTGTAATTGGTGTAGAACCACTTATATATCCAGCAATATTAGTGTTAGCAGCTTCATAGCTGTTCTGTGGATTATAGTTTTCAACTAAAATCAAGCCGTTGGTACTATTGATATTTTCTGGTGCAAAAACTTCGTTCAGCGGCTTATAAGCTATTGATTCCTCGAAATTATTGCCATAGGCAAAAGACAGAAAACGTGAGAAATAGTCTCTATCTTTTCTTTCAGCATAAAAACCAAGTCGAATTTTAGGAGCATTTTCCGCCGTAGAGTCAGCTGTACTAAATCGATGCTCATACTGGCTGCTTGCCATAATCACATGTTCGTTAAGATCAGAGTAAAAACGCCCAGCATCCTGAAGGCTAGGATTAGAACTCGGCTGTAGCAGCACTTTATAAGTTCCGTTGCCTTCATCATCCACAGTTCTTACTCTTCTGTAATCTGGCTCATTACGATTAGTATAGTTGTAGCCTCCAGTCCAGGTTAAGGATGATTTATTATCATTAAAATCATGAGTGCCTTGTAGCTGCCCAGAATATATTGTTCTGCTTTCGTAACGCAGTGCATAATTACGCTGCAATTGGTTACTATTTGTAAAATCAACACCTTCACGAGCCAATACTTCGCTGCTACCTAACTGATTAAATAAATTTCTAAATTCAATCTTATTATTATTGTTTAAACGAGCAGACCAGTTACTGATAACTCCAAGACGGACATTATTGGTAAAAACTTCATCTCTATAACTCTGCTGCCTCATACTACTGCCCAGCGAGGGATCATATGCGCCGTAAGTATCTCTTGTACCCTCAGTTATTGTTTTGGTATTACTATAAGAAACGGCATTCATACCACTCATTTGCAAAGGACCCAGATCGAAAATACGATTTAAGCCCAAGGACAAACGCAGGTCAGGAGCAGCTGTAGTAGACTGAGGAGCCCAGTTATTAGGGAATAAGCGCCCAACTTGTTGCAGTTGATCCTGTCTGCCTGATAAAGTATTAACATTTGCAGGCACACCTTCTGGAATAGCGCGTTTCCCATTATCGAACCCTAAAAAATCGGTAGTACTCTTACTATCGTTTAGAAATGTGTTAAAGGTAGTGCCTACCCTGTAAGCACCTGAAATTCCAATGTTGGTTGAATTATCAGCAACTACATTTTTTGTATATATTTTTATAACACCTCCGCCAAACTCACCAGGTAGTTCAGGGGATCCATTCTTGTAGATCATGATGCGATCTATCACACTTGTTGGAAGAATATCGAACGAAAAAGCTTTTTGATCTGGTTCTGTACTTGGTGTTAAGGCATCGTTCAGCATAACTGTATTATAACGCTGATTCATACCTCTGATAACTATATAACGGTCATTCAGAATCGTAACTCCCGGAATACGCTTAACGGTTTCTGCTGCATCACGGTCCATAGACTTAGCTATCTGCTCGCCACCAACGCCGCTTACAACCACTTCGCTTTGCCGCATTGTTTGCAATACAGCCATTTCCGTATTTGTTTGGCGGGCTCCAACTATTTCTACCCCTTGAATTTCGGTAGCCATTGATTCAAGCTGCACGTTTAACACAGCTGCTTGGCCTGCACTAACTTTTACTGCAGCACTTTCAAAAGACTTATAAGAAAGAAATGTAACTGACACAGTATATGTACCTGGGTCTAACGGCAATGTAAAATTTCCTTCGTAGTTAGTAGTAGTTCCCTTGGAAGTACCCTTTACAAACACCACTGCTCCGATAATTTCCTCCCCGGAATTCTTATCAGTAACTTTGCCTTTAAGTGTAGCCTGTTGGGCAAAGCCATAAAATGTAGTGGAAAGAATGGTGAGAAATGTAAATAAAAATTTCATTGATCTACTTTGTTTTTAGTCTCGCTGCAAAAGTAGATCAGTCATTTTAAGCTAATATTAACCACTAATTATGTTAATGTTAATCATTGCTCTTCCGTGTTAAGAGAAATTTATCTTAATGTTACCTGTAATTAAACTATTTGTTAACCACATGTAAAGTACTGTTAATATCTCCATCTTACCCTAGTTTAACCCACCACAATGAACTATACAAAATCCAAAACATGCCCTGTTTTATAAAGGACTCCATCAGTTAAAAACAACATATACTGTTTATTTTAACTTAAACCTAGGCAGACACAGAACGCGCAGCTACTATATTAATGCAATTTCCCATTCCTAAGTTATCAATAAGGGAAACCCATAAAATCTCATAACAATAACTTAACATTACCATAACACACAACTAACATCCAAGTAAGAACTTTGTGGTGCAAAAGCAAGTACAGCCTGACTAACTGGTACGAGCTGAGCAGTTGCCTTTCTGGAACGGCTGGACCCCGCCCCAGAGAGAAATAAAGCAACATGCATTAAATTCTCACCCACAATGACAAAAACAACAGTAAAAGCTGTTCTGGCAACAGGACTGTCTTTATGGTTTAGCTTTGCCCATCAAGTAAAAGCACAGGAACAAACGGATAGCACCAGCATAACCGTTGCAGCACCATCCGCGACACAGCAAGTTCCCCCTGTCGCATCTCCTACAAAAAAGTGGTATGAGAGAATCTCGCTAAGAAGCTATACCCAAATACGCTACAACCGCCTGCTCGAGACAAACCCACTGCTTAAGTGCGACCAGTGCGACAGGTCTTTAGGAGAAAACGGAGGCTTTTTTATACGCCGGGCCCGACTAATCTTCAGCGGCAATGTGCATGAAAGGGTGTTTGTGTATATCCAGCCCGATCTTGCCTCTTCTCCGGGCGGAGGTTCTCTTAATTTCCTGCAGTTACGAGATGCTTATTTCGATCTGGCCCTGGACAAAGACAAGGAATTCAGACTGCGTTTCGGGCAAAGCAAGGTGCCCTATGGGTTTGAAAACATGCAGTCGAGCAGCAACCGTATCGTGCTGGACCGTAACGATGCCCTGAACAGTGCAGTGGCTAACGAACGAGACATAGGTATTTTCTTTTACTGGGCACCTACGGTAGTGCGCGAGCGCTTCGAAGAATTGACCAACTCAGTTCTGAAAGGCTCCGGAGACTATGGCATGTTCGGCTTAGGCATCTACAACGGCCAAACGGCCAACAGACCTGAAGCCAACAATACACAACATATTGTAGCTCGTTTCACATATCCTATAAAGCTTCCTAACGGTCAGTTTATAGAACCAGGCATTCAGGCTTATACAGGCATCTATACCTTAACTGCCGATCAGCTGACTACTGGCGTTACTATTAACCCGAACAACGAAGCTACTGCCCCAACCTCTGAACCCTTGGCCCCGAATTTTAAAGATCAGCGTATAGCTGCCACCGTTGTTGTTTACCCGCAACCGCTGGGTTTTCAAGCCGAATACAACGTAGGAAGAGGCCCTGAATATGACATCGCTACAAACTCTATTCAGACAAAATCTCTGAAAGGAGGCTATGCTCAAGCCATTTATCAATTAAAAATAGGAGAACAGTTCCTGCTTCCCTTCCTGAAAATGCAATATTATGAAGGCGGCAAAAAGCACGAGTTGGATGCTACCAGCCATCGGGTTTATGAAACAGAGATAGGTGCAGAATGGCAGCCTTTTAAAAATTTTGAACTGGTAGCCGACTATAGCATCGGCGACAGAACTACAAGCAATGCAAGAGTACAGAACAACAGGCAGTCTGGCAACAGGCTCAGGCTACAGGCACAGTTTAGCTTCTAATGCGGTTTACAACTTCTATACAACAGGAAGGAACCATGCAGCTACTGTTAAAACTTAACAATAACATAACATTACTTAAGAAAGGGATTGCTTGGTAATATACCAAATTTGCAGTCGATTACATAAACTTAAAGGGACTAAACGGCATACAGCGCAAACCAACCAACTGACTGATCTACAGCTTGTAGCTCAACAGTAACCTCCAACCTTCAATTACAGTTTAATCTCACAAAATCAAACAACAACACAAAACCAATCTGGCTTATGTTAAAATTTAAGCTATATGCTGCACTTGTTTTAGGCGGCACTCTTTTGCTAAGCGCTTGCGGTGGCAATCAAAATGAAGGTTCAACTACTGCCTCTAATTTAGAAGGCAGTATTCAGATCGACGGTTCATCTACCGTTTACCCTATTACCGAGGCAGTTGCAGAAGATTTTAGAGCCGAGGCATCCGGTGTAAAAGTAACTGTCGGTATTTCGGGTACAGGCGGCGGCATGAAAAAGTTTACGCGCGGCGAAATAGATATCGTAGATGCTTCCCGCACCATGAACGCCGAAGAAGCCGCAACAGCCAACTCCAACAACATTTCATATTTAGAACTCCCTGTTGCATACGACGGCCTTACAATTGTTGTGAACCCTGAAAACGACTGGGTGAAAGATATTACAGTAGCAGAACTTAAAAAAATCTGGGAGCCAGCTGCACAAGGAACAATCACCCGCTGGAATCAGATCAGGCCGGAATGGCCTAACCAGGAGATCCATTTATATGGGGCCGGAGTAGAATCGGGAACTTACGATTACTTTACAGAAGCTATTGTAGGAAAAAGCCACTCCAGCCGTGGCGACTATACAGCCAGCGAAGACGACAATGTGTTGGTACAAGGCGTTTCAACAGATAAATATGCACTGGGCTTCTTCGGCTATGCATACTACGAAGAAAACCAAAATAAGCTGAAAGCAGTGCCTGTAAACGATGGCAACGACAGCAACGGTGCAGGCGCTATTATGCCTTCTCTGGAAACTGTAAAAGATGGCACCTATGCTCCGCTTTCGCGCCCGCTGTTCATTTATGTGAACTCGAAGGCAGCTGCAAGACCGGAAGTAGTAGAGTTTGTGAACTTTTACCTGGATAATGCCGCTACTCTTAGCGAAGAAGTAGGGTATATTCCAATGCCTGCCGAAAACTACAAAGAGCAGAAGCAGAAGTTCCAGCAGTTCACATCTGGCGTAGCAAAGCAATAATTTAATTATCTTATATATAGTGCGGTTAAAGACATAGTAATTTACATGCCTTAACCGCACTTAATTCTTAAGCACCTTGAGAGTACAAGAGAAAATTATTGAAGGTTTGCTGCGTATGTCCGCAGTTATCACCGTACTCATCACCATTGGTATTATCTGGGTACTGCTGTCGGAATCGGTTGCTTTCTTCAGAGAGGTTTCTATAGTGGAATTCCTGACGGAGAAAGAATGGACACCGCTGTTTGCCGACAAGAGATTTGGCATATTGCCCCTGGTGGCAGGCACCTTTCTGACTACCGCTATTGCTATTGCAGTAGCGCTCCCGTTAGGGCTAACCATTGCTGTGTACCTGAACGAATACGCCCACGCCCGCTTAAAACAGGTTGTAAAGCCTATGCTGGAGGTGCTGGCAACAATTCCAACAGTGGTCTATGGCTTCTTTGCCTTAACGGTAGTTACTCCTTTCCTGCAAAAAATTATTCCAGGCTTAGCTGGTTTCAATGCTTTATCTGCTGGTATTGTAATGGGCATCATGATTATCCCGATGATATCTTCCTTAAGCGAAGATGCCATTAGTGCTGTACCCCGCTCCTTACGGGAAGCAGCTTACGGCATGGGTTCTACCCGGTTACAAACCGCATTTGGCGTGATGGTTCCTGCCGCTTCGTCAGGCATAGTGGTATCGGTTATACTGGCTATTTCGCGGGCTGTAGGCGAAACTATGATTGTGGCTATCGCAGCCGGACAGCAACCAAGGCTAACCTTAAACCCACTGGTTCCTATCGAAACAATTACGACTTATATTGTGCAGGTAAGCTTAGGCGATGTGCCGCACGGCTCGCTGGAATACAGAACCATATTTGCAGCTGGTATTACGCTGTTTGTGTTCACGTTTGCACTAAACAATATCAGTTTCTGGATTAAAAAGAAATATCAGGAGAAGTATGACTAATTCAGATAAAAACAGGCTGAAAGACAAGGCTTTTCAAGTCTTTGGCATTTTTTGCACCTTTATAGGCATTGTTGTATTAGGTGTTTTCCTGGTTGATATTATTATAGAAGGTGCCAAAAGAATTGACTGGGACTTCTTAACCAGCCTACCCTCCAGAAGGGCCAGCAGGGCAGGTATACTTACCGCCTGGGCAGGCACACTCTGGATACTGGTATTAACAGCTGTTATTGCCTTTCCGATAGGTATAGCTACAGGCGTTTACCTGGAAGAATACAGTAAAAAAGGGCGACTGGCTAATATTCTGGAAATTAACATAGCAAACCTGGCAGGTGTACCTTCCATTATTTATGGTTTGCTTGGCCTGGAGCTGTTTGTAAGGCAAATGCGCCTGGGTGGCAGCCTACTGGCAGGTGCACTTACCTTATCGCTGCTGATACTGCCTATTATTATAGTAACTACCCGCGAAGCGATAAAAGCAGTACCCAGAAGCATCCGCGATGGTTCTTTTGCCCTGGGAGCTTCTAAATGGCAAACCACGTGGCACCAGGTACTGCCTGCCTCCTTTGGCGGTATACTTACAGGCATCATTCTGGCACTTTCCAGGGCTGTGGGAGAAGCTGCTCCGCTTATTGTGATAGGTGCACTGGCCTATGTGCCATTTGTTCCGGGCACACCTATGGATGAGTTTACAGTATTGCCTATCCAGATCTTTAACTGGACGTCTCGCCCACAGGCTGATTTCCTGGTAAATGCAGCGGCAGCCATTATTATATTATTAGCCATCACATTTGTGCTAAACGGCATTGCCGTATACCTTCGCAACAGGCAGCAGAAAAAAGTAAAGTGGTAAAGAATTCATGAAAGAGAAAACATATAAGCTGGAAGCAAAAGATTTAAATGCCTACTATGGCAACTTCCATGCACTTAAAAATATAAACCTGGCAATGGAAGAAAAGGCTGTTACAGCCTTTATTGGTCCCTCAGGCTGTGGTAAATCTACTTTCCTGCGCACGCTCAACCGTATGAACGACTACGTGGACGGCTTTAGAGTAGAAGGCGACATTCTGCTCGATGGACGGGACATCTACGATAAGAAAGTACGGGTAGATGAACTTCGCAAAGAGGTAGGGATGGTTTTTCAGAAGCCGAACCCTTTCCCGAAAAGCATTTTTGAGAATGTGATATATGGCCTTAAAATACAAGGCATTAAAAACAAAGCCGTTCTGAACGACGTTTGTGAAAAGTCGCTGCGGCAGGCGGCTCTCTGGGATGAGGTAAAGGACAAGCTGGATAAATCTGCCCTGGCTCTTTCAGGGGGGCAGCAACAGCGGCTTTGCATTGCACGTGCCCTGGCCATTCAGCCAACAGTGCTATTGATGGACGAACCAGCTTCTGCCCTCGACCCGATCTCTACTTCTAAAATTGAGGAGCTTATCTACGATCTCAAAAAGGACTACACTATTGTTATTGTTACTCACAACATGCAGCAGGCGGGTCGTGTTAGCGATCATACGGCTTTTTTCTACATGGGCGAGTTAGTGGAATATGCTAAAACCAAAACGCTGTTTACAAGCCCGAAAAACGAGCGGACTCAGAACTACATTACAGGCCGTTTCGGGTAATAGCTACAACCCTGTTCTTTTTCGTAAATACTAGGTACACTCACCCATAACACTAACAACAAGCATGTCTCATATAGATATAGAATTAGAGAAAATAAAATCGAAGCTGATGGAGATGTGGGACCTGGTTGACTACCAGGTACAGAGCAGCCAGGAAGCACTGGCCACCATTAATCATGAACTGGCCGAGAAGATCATAAACCTGGGCAAAAAGGTAAATAAATACGATATAAAAGTAGACCGCCTTTGCGAAAACGTATTTGCCCTGTTTACACCCGTAGCAGTTGATCTGCGTACACTGCTGGCTACTCTCAAGATAAATGCTAATCTGGAGCGCATTGGCGATTCTTCGGAAGGCATCGGGTATTACGTTAAAAAGTTATCAGCGCCCATTAACCAGCATTTGCTAACTGCTACCAAAACAGGAGAAATGTTTCAGGCAGCCGTCGCCATGCTGGCAGAATGCCGCACTGCTTATTTAAATGGAGATACAGAACTGGCAAAGCAGGTCATCAAACGAGATAAAGCCCTCAACAAAATTTATCACAAATCGGATAGCCTGATTGCAAAGTATATAAAAGACAATCCTGATAAAATACAGGAGGGCCTGGTTCTGCTTTCCATCATCAAAAAGATTGAGCGCATCGGCGACCAAGCCACCAATATCGCTGAAGAAATTATTTTTTACCGCGATGCCAAAGTGGTGAAGCACAAAAAGAAGAAAAAGAAGAAAGATAAAGACGAGTAGATGAAAGAGGGTATGGCTTAAAGCGATACCCTCTTTTGCTTTAGCGCAGCCTGAAACCGGCAGACCAAATAAAACTACCATTCCAGCAGTTTGTGTTGTACCTTTGCAACAAAATTGAAAAGAGGTGCTTTTTAAAGAAGTTTTATATTTAATGCAGAAGGATTTTGTGCTGGAGTGGCGGCAGAAGTATGCTTTTAACGGTATGCTGCTGTATGTGAGCAGCACTGTTTTTGTCTGCTTTCTGAGTTTTGGACTACGCCAGTTCAATCCCAGAACTGATGTGCCCGTCTGGAATGCGCTGTTCTGGATTATCCTGCTTTTTACCTCTGTAAATGCCATTGCCAAAAGCTTTATGCAGGAGAACCGGGGCAGGCTGCTTTACTTCTACTCAATTGCCAGCCCACAGGGCATTATTCTGGCCAAGATTCTGTACAATGCCTGCCTGATGCTGGTGCTTGCACTCATTTGTTTTGTGGTGTATGCGCTGGTGCTGGGAAACCTGGTACAGGATATCCCCATGTTCCTGCTCAGCATTCTGCTAGGTGCCATAGGCTTTGCTACCTCTTTAACCATGATTGCAGGCATCGCCTCCAAAGCTGCTAACAGCAGCACACTCATGGCAGTACTTAGCTTTCCGGTAATCACGCCTATGCTGCTCATGCTAATAAAAATGTCTAAAAACGCCATAGACGGATTAGACCGTAGCGCAAGTTTCGACGAACTACTTACCCTGCTTGCCATAAACATGATCGTTGTCACTGTATCTTATATCTTATTCCCGTACCTTTGGCGAACATAACTCATAAAATTTGAGTCGCTGGATTTTAGGTGATACACTTGCAGAAATGATGGTTTAAAAGCAGTTGCAGCTAAAAATGACAAGAATCACACAGATAAAATGGAGAAGAATCGAATTAAATGAATGTAAAAAGGGTTTAGAAAGTTAGGGAATGTAATTTATCAAACTTCAATTCTGTTAGTAGTGTTAATTTGATGTGGCAAAACGCTAGCATATAAAATCTACAATCTAAAATAGCATGAAAAATAACTGGTGGAAAATACTAACGGTACTCCTGCTGTTATTCACAGTAGTGGCAGGTATGTTAGCAGATGTTCCACGACTACCTATCCTAAACGAAACTGTTCGCAATCTTTTCTTCCACGTACCGATGTGGTTTGGCATGATCCTGATCCTGCTTATTTCGGTGGTGTACTCAATTAAATACCTGCGCAACCCAACCATCCAAAACGATGTGATTGCTTTTGAAGCTGCAAAAGTGGGCATATTGTTTGGCGTATTAGGTATTGTAACGGGCATGGAATGGGCTCGCTTTACCTGGGGGGAGTTCTGGAGCAACGATCCGAAGCAGAACGGAGCAGCAATAGGCCTTCTCATTTACTTTGCTTACATGGTGCTGCGCAGTTCGTTTGCAGAGCAACAGCAGCGGGCACGCATTAGTGCAGTATATAATATATTTGCCTTTGCAGCGCTTATCCCATTGCTGTTCATACTTCCCCGCTTAACAGATTCGTTGCACCCTGGCAATGGAGGCAATCCCGGCTTTAACGCATACGACCTCGACAACCGCCTGCGCCTGGTGTTTTATCCTGCTGTGATAGGCTGGACACTGCTGGGTATCTGGATTGTAAATGTGAAATCAAGATTAGAAATACTGAGACAACGCTTATATGAAAGTAATTAGAATTCTTGCCCTGTGCTGCTTTATGTTAACGGCTGCCATGGGCTTACAAACCGCTCAGGCACAAACACCTCAATCTCAAACAACTGCTGTTGCTCCCGAAGTGGAAATGGCTGACCTTCTACGCCAGGACGGTAAAATTTATGTAGTAATAGCCGTGATACTGACCGTACTGGCCGGCCTTATTTTTTACCTGATCTCTATTGACAGGAAAGTGGGCAAGCTGGAAAAGCAGCTTAAAGAAGAGTTGGTAAATCGCTAAACAGCAGCTAATCACTACTATATCAAAGTATAGCAAAAATGGCTCTGCACAATGGATTTAAAACCTGTACCAGAGTGTTAGGCTACCAGAAATAAACTACTTTTTATACAGATGAAAAAGTCACACATTATCGGGATAGTTGTTATCGCAGTAGCTATCATGATTATTATGACAACTGCCGGCGACGCCAGTACTTATGTTTCTTTCGGAGAGGCTATTGAACGTGCCCAGGACGGCAACTCTACGAAGGTGCACGTGGTGGGCCGCCTGAAGAAAGATGCAAAAGGCCATATTGTAGGTATGCAGTACGACCCATTGATAGACCCTAACTATTTTGCTTTTACGCTTGTAGATACCAACCGTTTTGAGCAGCAGGTGGTGTATTATAACCCAAAACCACAGGACTTTGAGCGTTCGGAGCAGGTGGTTATAACGGGCAACATGCAAAACAACGTGTTTGTGGCCGACAAAATCTTGCTGAAGTGCCCATCCAAGTATGTGGAGAAAGAAGTAACAGCAAGCCTTTAATTTTTAGTTAAAAGTTAAGAGTTACATATTAAATGCTCTCTTAACTTTTAACTCTTAACTCTTAACTATCAAAAAATGATTAATACGCTGATCGGAGACCTGGGGCATCTGAGTGTGATTGTAGCCTTTGTAGCAGCCATTGTGGCCTCCTATGCTTATTTTATGGCATCGCGCCAATCTGTGCAGGAAAGCGGCGACACCTCCTGGCGCACCATGGCTCGCGGTGCTTTTTATGTGCATGGTGTGGCTGTTATAGCCGTAGTGTTTATTCTTTTCAATATTATTTACGAGCACCGCTACGAGTACTACTACGCCTGGAGCCACTCTTCAAATCACCTGCCTGTTTATTACATGATTTCCTGCTTCTGGGAAGGCCAGGAAGGATCGTTCCTGTTGTGGATATTCTGGCATGTAGCCTTGGGAATAACTCTGATTAACTTCGGGAAGAAAAACAAAGTTTGGGAAGCACCTGTGATGGCGACTTTCTCTTTTGTACAGATCTTCCTTACCTCCATGATTCTGGGTGTGGTAATCGGCAACTTCAAGCTTGGCTCATCACCCTTTATCCTGATGCGCGACTTCATGACAGATGCACCTGTATTTGCCATGGATCCTAACTTTGTACCACAGGATGGCACCGGCCTGAACCCGCTCTTACAAAACTATTGGATGGTGATTCACCCTCCTACTCTTTTCCTGGGTTTTGCCGCTACTTTAGTACCGTTTGCCTTCGCCATTGCCGGGCTCTGGAAAGGTAAGTTTACCGAATGGATTCGTCCGGCTTTACCCTGGTCTCATTTTGCAGCGGTGGTGCTGGGTGTAGGTATTATGATGGGTGCTTACTGGGCCTATGAAACATTGAACTTTGGTGGCTACTGGAACTGGGACCCGGTGGAAAACGCCGTATACATTCCGTGGCTCGTGCTGGTTGGCGCAATTCACGTTATGATCGCCTACCGCAGAAGCAAACAAGGCCTCACAGCTTCCTTTATCCTAGTAATTACCTCTTTTCTGCTGATACTGTACGCCACTTTCTTAACACGTAGTGGTATTTTAGGAAATGCTTCTGTTCACTCTTTCACAGATTTAGGCCTATCAGGTCAGTTGTTCACTTACCTGGCAGCCTTTACAGTACTTGCTATAGGGCTGCTGGTATACCGCTGGAAAGAAATCCCTTCTACAGAAAAAGAGCTTTCGACGTACAGTGCCGAATTCTGGGTATTTATTGGGGCTGTAGTACTCTGCCTGGCTGCGTTCCAGGTATTATTCACAACCTCTATTCCGGTATATAACTCTTTTCTGGGCTTTATCGGAATAGAAACCAACGCAGCCTTACCAGCCGATCAGATTGCGCATTATACTAAATTCCAATTATGGGCAGGTGTGCTGATAGCCATCTTAACAGGCGTAGGCCAGTTGCTTTGGTGGAAAAAGGCGAACAAGAACAGCTTTAAAGATGCGATTACTATGCCGCTGATGCTAACGCTGTTATTTTCGGCATTGGTTATTATCCTTTCTAATAAGTTCGACATACTGCCATTTAAACTGGATAACCCGGTATACATAACCCTGTTTGTAACTTCTCTTTTTGCTGTATTTGCAAACCTGAGCATTATACTGGGACTGTTGCAGAAAAAAATCACTTTATCTGGTGGTGCTGTATCACATATAGGCATTGCCATGATGCTGATCGGTATTCTGTTCTCTTCTGGTTATTCTAACATTATTTCGCAAAACGCTTCAGGTCTGCTTTATTCAAGAGAGTTTTCCGATGAAATCAACCGTGATAATGTGTTGCTTTGGAGAAATACACCTGTACAGATGGATAAGTACCAGGTTAGCTTCAGAGGCCAGTTTCAGGAAGTAATTGGTGTGCCAGGCTATGTAAACAAAGAATTACTTTTCCCGACAGCCGATGAATATAAAGCTATTGCTCGCGGAGACATCAAGGTAAAAGATAAACTTTATTTCAAGACAGGTGACACATTAAACCTGCTTTCTCCGGAAAATACATTTTATGAAGTAGCGTATAAAAATGATGAAGAGGAGTTCGTGCTGTATCCGAGGGCACAGGCTAACCCGAATATGGGCTTATTAGCGTCTCCGGACATTAAGCATTTTGCTTCAAAAGACCTTTACACGCACATCTCTACCATTCCTGATCCTAGCGAAGAGAAAGATTGGGGAGAGCTGAAAGAGTATGATGTTAAAGCCGGCGACACGCTGATCATTAATGATTATGTGGCTGTATTCAATGGCATTGAACGTATCCAGCAGGTGCCAGGCGTGCAGTTAGCAGGAGAAGATGTAGCAGTGCAAGCCGACTTCAAGATTATGGGCGAGCGTAAAAATTACCACGCGCACCCAGTCCTGATGATCAAAGACCAGATGATGGGGCGCATCCCGGAAGTGGTGGAAGACCTCGGCATCCGCCTTATCTTCATGAACATCGACACTGAAAAGAACCAGTTCAAGATCGGAGTAAATGTGACACAGAAAGACTACATTATTCTGAAAGCAATGGAAAAGCCTTTCGTGAACATCCTCTGGATCGGCACCATTGTTATGTCTATCGGCTTTGTAATGGCTATTGTGCGTCGTAACCAGGAAGGGAATTCCGGTGAAGGCAAAGCAAAGGCAAAATCTAAAAAAGAAAAAGAAGTTCAGGTAGCCTAACCAGCACTACTTTCTATCTGAAATAAGGCAGGCTTGCATAAAGCCTGCCTTATTTGTAATATGCCCTTCACCGCAAGAAGCGATTATTACTCCTGCATGAATATATTTGTCATACCTTCCTGGTATCCTTCGTATGATTACCCGCTAAACGGAGTTTTTATCAAAGAACAGGCTATAGGAATATGTGCTTCAAATGCTTCTATAAATATAGGTATAAGCCTGTGGGGGCAGAAGGATAAACGGTACCTGCTCTGGGCAGGTGAACCGCTTACGTCTGTTAAAAAATTAGGTACCTCTCCACTCAAACCAGGCAAACACGCCCTGCTCCCTAACCTGGTCGAGTATACAAAACCTGCTTTTACCTGGACCAGAAAGGTAGCGAAAGGCAATATAAAGGCAATAATTCAAGCAAATCTATACAACATAGAGGCATTCAAAAGTGATTTCGGTGCTGTAGACCTTATACAAGCACATATTGGTTATCCTGGTGGTTATATAGCCCTGGAACTCTCACGCAGGCTTCATATTCCTTATGTACTTACCGAGCATATGGAGCCTTTCCCAAGCCCATACTATGTAAACAAGCAGGGACAGCTACAGGCTTTTTTTAAACAGGCTTACTCAGAAGCAGCTACTGTTATAGCTGTAGGTCAGACACTTGCGGCTACTATACATAGCTTGGGCATACCTCACATACAGGTACTTCCTAATTTTGTAGAGGAAACATTTTTTAAACCCCATGCAGCTATTAAACATACTGATCGTGCTTTTACTTTTTTCACGCTTGGTTCCATAGAACCTGAAAAGGGAATAGACCAACTGCTTTATGCAGTACAGGCCTTACCCAAAGAAAGCAAGGCACTGTTCAGGATCGGAGGTACAGGCACCCATCTGCAAACGTACAAAACTCTGACATCTCAACTTGGTATAAGCGACAAGGTGCATTGGCTGGGAGAAATTTCAAGAAAAGCTGCTTTGGCAGAATACCAACAATGCGATGTATTTGTGCTCCCAAGCCAGCATGAATCGATGGGAATAGTGTATGCAGAGGCAATAGCCTGCGGTAAACCTATCATCTCTACCAGATGCGGAGGGCCTGAAAGTATCGTAACAGCACAAAATGGAATACTGGTAGATAAAAACAATCCACTACAACTGGCAGATGCCATGCAATACATGATGCGGCACATAGATGATTATGATCCAAGTATAATCAGAAAGGATTTTCTGGCCAGGTTTTCTAAACAGGCCGTTATTCCTCGCTTACTGCGTGTATATGAGAACGCAATAGCTACATATAAACCTTACACTACATGAAAATTGCCTTAGTTGGTGCTGGTAATGTGGCCGGCCACCTTGCGAAAGCACTTGAGAAGATGGGCCATGAGGTGGCGGCGGTATACAGCCGCACCCGATCCCATAGCGAAGATCTGGCGCACCAGCTTGCCAACGCCACTGCTACGGAGAGCTTAAACTTTTTATCCTACGATCTGGACCTAGCTGTAATTGCCGTATCTGATACAGCAATTGCCAGTGTTGCTAAACAGCTGGAGGTAAAACCCGGAACCATTGTCTGTCATACATCAGGCTCACAACCTTTAGCTATACTAGCAGCTGTAGCAGGAGCTCGCACGGGGGTTTTATACCCATTGCAAACCTTCTCCAGAAGCAAAGCAGTTGATTTTTCACAAACCCCTATCCTGATAGAGGCTGAAGACGAAGCAACTTTACAGCAACTGCAGCAACTGGCAAAAACCCTTTCCCCCATTGTGCACCAGGTATCTTCCCTGTTAAGAAAGCACCTGCACCTGTCAGCTGTCTTTGCCTGTAATTTTACCAACCACCTGTTGGGCATCAGCAGAGAATTGCTTTCAGAAGCGAACTTACCAATTGAGCTATTGCACCCACTCATCCAGGAAACTATTGCCAAAGCTATGCAGCAAGATCCTTTTCAGGTACAGACGGGCCCTGCAGTTCGCCACGACCAGAATGTAATAGAAGAACACCTCGCCATGCTGCACCACCACCCGGCGTATAAAGAGCTATACCTGAAATTAACCCAAAGCATACAGGCTAAACATTCTGCTGCAAACAGCAGTAAAATCCTGTGATTCGGCTGAAAGTTATACTTTCTTAAGATCAGAAAGAAAGAGGGGTTTTGATTAGGAGGCCAGGTTTTATAAATTGCAGCTTAAAATAATTTGATACATGAAAGTTGTAAATATAACATTTAAGTTTGTTGATGGTCAGCCCGACCAGACGCTACCTGCCGTAGAGGGAGAATCGGTACTGGATGTGGCACTAAACAACAACATTAAACTTCAGCATAACTGTGGTGGTGTGTGCGGTTGCAGCACCTGCCATGTATACATAGAAGCAGGAATGGACGATCTGCCTGAAATCACTGATAAGGAAGAAGACTATATTGATCGCGCGGTAGATCCACGAATCAACTCGAGGTTAGGCTGCCAGTGCGTTGTTCAGGGGAACGAAGACATTGTAGTAACCATACCAGAACAAGATTTCTTAGGCCATTAAAATTGTAAAGAAAAGAATATGAGCAAGAATTACGAACCTCCTATGCATTGGGGCGACTATGAAGACATAGCGATGGCACTTTATGAAAAGTTCGGTGATGAATTCACAGAGTCTAAAATTTACCGTATCCGCTTTACAGAGCTGCTGGAGTGGGTATTATCCCTTCCGAATTTCGAGGGCACAAAAGAAGAATCCAACGAAGGCCATCTGGAGCAGATACAGGCGGCATGGGTGTACGAATGGCGTGATAATCAGGATTAATTCCAAAATTCTGTTTTAAACGAGCCAAATATTTAAAATAATATATATTTTTAGAGGTTCTTTCGCATGAAAGAGCCTCTTTCATTTTAAGGCAGTCAGGCTATGTCTATTACACAACCAGATTTAACCAGGATTAACACTTTTATTTTTGATGTTGATGGCGTGCTAACCGACGGGGCGTTGTATGTTTTTGCCGATGGAGAAAAGGTACGCGCCTTTAATATAAAAGATGGCTTTGCCATGAAACATGCCTTAAGGCAAGGGTACAGAGTAGCTATTATCTCAGGTAAAAATGAGCCAGGAGTAAGAGTAAGGCTGGAAGAACTGGGAATAGAAGATATCTACTTAGGAGCCGAAGACAAAGTAGATGTCTTTGAAGATTATATTTACTTGCAAGGAATACATCCTGCCACAGTGGCTTACATGGGAGATGACATGCCCGACCTGGAGGTTATGCAACGATGTGGTGTGCGGGCCTGTCCGGCAGACGCTGCAGACGATATAAGAGAAATCAGCACTTTTATCTCGACCAAAGGCGGCGGCAAAGGGGCAGCACGCGAATTGATCGAAAAAATTATGAAAGAACAGGATACTTGGTAAGTACTTACAACAAATTAGGTATTTATACTAAATTTTATTCTATTTAAAAAATGTTCTAAATAGAAATTTGCATATATATTATTAAATTTTATCTTTACATTTAAATTATTTATTTTAATTATTGGTTTTTATGAAAACAGGAAAAGTAAAGTTTTTTATTGAGTCTAAAGGTTTTGGCTTTATTACTGAGGACGGAACTAATGAGGATTTTTTTGTTCATGTTACCGGCTTAAATGGTCTGCAGATTCAGCAACACGACCGTGTTACATTTGACACTCAGGAAGGGAAGAAGGGAATCAACGCTGTTAACGTACAACGAATCTGATATAAGATATACTGTACTGTTGCAGAAAGCTCCTATTCCTTAGGGGCTTTTTTTATACACCTGCCACAATTGTAGCTCAATTACTGAAGATGTAACTTTGTACATCTACTTTTAAATAAACGTGAAAGAATTTCTTAACCTTATCCGGTTTCCAAACCTTATACTTATTGTTTTAAGTCAGGCGCTGGCGCAGGCTTGCCTATTGGTGCCCGGTATAGAATTCGGCAAAGTGTTAGAGCCCGGCTTTCTTGGCCTTACCCTCTCTACTGTTTTAGTGGCTGCAGCGGGCTACATCATCAACGATTATTATGACATTAAGATTGATGCCATTAATAAGCCCGAACGTGTGGTGGTGGGCAAAACCATTCGGCGCCGCCCGGCCATGTTTGCTCACGTCATCCTTTCTTTTGTTGGCGTAGCTATAGGCGTACTGCTGTACATACCGATAGGGCTTATCAACATGGGAGCCGCGTTACTGTTGTGGGGCTATTCGGCCCGCTTTAAGAAAATGCTGCTGATCGGAAATGTGGTTATAGCCCTCCTATCTTCTTCTATGTTATTGGTTGTGGCTGTGTATGCTCATGTGCTGAATAATATAACTATAGGTTACGCCATTTTTGCCGGTATCATCTCCCTAATCAGAGAAATAATCAAAGACACAGAAGACATAAAAGGCGATGCTTCCTTCGACTGCCGCACTTTACCTATTGTTGTCGGCTTACATAAAACCAAACTTTTTCTTTACCCGATCATAGCTATTTTTCAGCTGTTCGTTTTTATTGTAGTGTTTCATGAAAGAACAAATTTACTGTTCGACATCTACATGCTGATCGCCGTGCTTGGCCCTAGTATCTGGATGGTTGTAAAGCTGGCAAGGGCAGACCGCAAGCGCGATTTCACTTATTTGAGCAACTTAGGAAAAGTAATTATGCTCACAGGAATCCTTTCGATGCTGCTGATCGGATAGGTTTAGCTATAGAAGCAAATAAAAAAGCCCTGTGCTGCTATAGCAGCACAGGGCTTTTTATTTGCTTCTGAGAGCCCTTTATTTAACAATGAACCTGCTCATAGCCATTTCGGAGCCGGAAACTACTCTTACAAAGTAAGTACCTTTCGAAAGCTTATCTGTTTCGATACGTGCAGTTACATTGGCATTATCAACAGACGCTACTGTTCTTCCAAGCATATCCTGTATAACAATCTGAGCATTACGAAGCCTTCCCAGTTCTACCGATACAGCACCATTAGATACCGTAGGATATACCAGGATAACATTTTGCACAAACTTGTCTTTAATACCTGCAACACCTCCCACTACAACAGATTCTGTAGCTGTGGCCAGCGCTTCTCCGCCAGCAGCAGGAACCAATGCCAACGTATAGTTGTAAGTACCCGGCGCATTAAAAGTAACTTTAAAGTTCATAGAAGCATCAGCTAACATAAAACCTTCGGCTGCTCCAAAATATGCTACACCATTTTCAAACGCTAAAGCTTCAAATTCTCCGTTACCGTCCTGGTCGGCCATTAAAGCAATATTTTCTGCCTGATCTGGAGTGGCAAGTGTGAACTGCAGGCGAACAGGTGTATTTTCGGCTATTGCACCACGTGTTGTGTTTACCATAAACTCTACCTCTGTATCTTTCACAACATCAGCTTTGTTATGCAATGTGCTGGCGATAGTTGGCTCTGCATCCGATACTCCAACCAATACCCGTTCAGCAGACCGGGCTACAGCCAGGTTGTTGTTGGCAGGATTAATAAGTTCGATGGTATAGTTATAAACACCTGCTTCCGCAAAGGTAACTTTCATGTTGGTAGTTGAAGCTGTAAAAGGCATTCCGGCTGCTTCTCCAATATAGGCCACCCCATTCTCATCCAGCGTCAGAGCCACAAACTCAGTTCCTTGCGCATACTGAAGCGAAACATTTTCTGCCTGGGCAGGATCAAACGAAAACTTATACCTCACATTAGTAGAGGCTGCCCAGGCTCCCATTGTGGTAGTAACACTAAAATCGGTTTCTGTATCTGGCATTGTATTCTGGCGGTTATTAAGCGTACTCGCAATAGTTGCTCCCGCTAATACCTCTATCGATTCATTAACAGCTGCAAGCACATTTCCATCAGTTCTCAGGAGTTCAACCACATAATTGTAAGTGCCCGCCTCCGACAGATTGATAGAAAATAACTGATTAAAATCTTCCAGCTCAGATCCTCCTTCAGGTCCGTATAACCATACACCACCTCCTAAAGCAGTTAACTCCTCTTTCTCAAATTCTGTATCAGAAGTAAAGTTATAAGATACCAGGCTGACATTATCATGTTGATTAGCATTCGTAAATCTGAATCTCACATTTACAGCATCACCTGCACGATCATGCGCTTCTACAAAAACGCGGAACAGCACGTCTTCGCCGCTTCTGATTTTACTCTCTCCGGCACTGATGACATCTAATGTGCTGTTTATAGTTGGTTCAAGCATCTGTGAAATAGTAATACTCTGATTTACAGAAGCAAGAGCATCTCCTCCGGCAGCAGGCACTACCGCCATTTGCAGGTTATAACTGCCTTCAAGGTTAAATCTTGCCCTGAAATTAAACGTTCTTGCCTCAAGAGGAAATCCGTTTTCAGCGCCAAACTCTACTACGCCCGCTTCATTTAAAGAGAGCGACTGCCATTCTTCCCCTTCTGCCTGCTGATACTGAAGGTTCACTAACTGCCGGCGTGTAGCAACATTATCACCTAAAAGAGAGATTCTTCCTTTTACTGCTGTATTATTGGCAATATTACCTTGAGTCAGGGAAACGGTAAATGTTACCAGCTCTCCGGCTTTAACATTTTCTGTCTGGCTTAAGGTACTTGTAATGGTTGGTGCTTGTGCGAAAGCTTGTAAGCCTAAGCTCCATGTAATCACAAGAACAAAGAGTGTAGATAAAAGTGTTTTCATTGGTCTGCGTAAATGATTATAAATAGATTACTTTTTACTTGAAATTACCTCCCTTTTAAAGGCAGTACGGTTGATTACGTATATATATAGCAAAGGATTTATATTTATAAGAAATTAAATTCACTATTCTCTTTTTCTACTGGATTAAGTGCAGAAAGTATACGTTATTCAGAAAATTGATTTGATTTATTGAGCAAAATAATGTTGTATGATGTTATGCTACTTTAAAAGGTATCTATATTATAGGATAGAAACAGTATATTTGTAATACCTGTTGAAGTTATAAGACAAGGGAATGGAGAAGGTTCAAAAGATTTTGGTAGAAAACGGTTTACGGAAAACAAACTGCCGCCAGGATATATTAGCTGTTTTTTTAAATCATACGCATGCTTTGGCTCATGCCGATTTAGAGCAGATGCTAGGAGACCGTTATGATAGAGTTACTCTCTACAGAACGCTGCATACATTTGAAGAAAAAGGTCTTGTACATAGTATAAATGATGTGAATGGCGCTGTTAAATACGCCCTATGCGAGCAGCCTTGCAACGAGCATCACCATCAAGATAATCATATACACTTCAGTTGCACCAACTGCAACCAGACAGTGTGTATTAACGAACTACTTATTCCGGAACTCAAATTGCCTGAAGGCTACAAAGTAAGCAGCCTGCACTTTTCGGCCCAGGGTGTTTGCAAAGCATGTTCTGCAACCACTGCCTAATACGCTCTTAGTTATAGAATAGCTTCGGGGAATTTCATCCTTCTGGTGTAAAGCTACAGCTTTTGCACGGTTAGCACCGTTTCCAACTGATCTCTTATACAAAAGAAAAAGCAGTGAAACCATCGTCATCGGCAGCGTTCCGGCAAATAGCTACTTCTCCTTTGAAGCTGCGCCTGTTTATGCTTTCAAAATTACCCATGGCCTATATGGCAGGGTTAAAAGTCAGCTTTGTGAGTGAAAAAACAGCCGCTGTAACTATACCCTATAAATACCTGAACAAAAACCCTTTTCGCTCTATTTATTTTGCCTGCCTGAGCATGGCTGCAGAACTCTCTACCGGCATACTGTGCATGATGCATGTTTACCGGTCTGAACCTGCTGTATCTATGCTGGTGGTGCACATGGAGGCTGACTTCACGAAAAAAGCTGTGGGTAAAATTACCTTTACCTGTACAGACGGAGATAAAATTTTGCACGCCATAGAACAGGCTAAAGCAGCAGGAGAACCGCAAACTGTTACTGCCAGAAGTACTGGCACCGACGAAAAGGGCGATGTGGTAGCAGCGTTCAGCTTCACCTGGTCATTCAAAGCTAAGGGTGGCTGAAAAATCATGGTAATGTTCATTCTGTATTCCTGCATCACCTCCTTCAGTAAAAATTCACTTCGGTTGCTGAACCTACAGCCAAACCCCTTATATTTGCGGCTTCAATACGCACTATTGGTTTGACACGATCTGACAAAAAGAACATAGTTATTTTAGCCTCCGGATCAGGCAGCAATGCGCAGCGCCTGATGGAGTACTTCGAGCACCATGCTCACATACGTGTAGCAGCCCTGTTCTCCAACAATCCGAAAGCTTATGCCCTAAAAAGAGCCGAGACCTTCCACGTCCCGGCTCTTTTGTTTTCACGCGATGAGTTCTATCACTCCGACAAAGTAGTACAGCAGATACAGGAGTTTAAACCTGATCTTATTGTACTGGCTGGCTTCTTATGGCTGGTTCCGCTAAACCTGCTACAGGCATTTCCGAACCGCATTATCAATATTCACCCTGCTCTGCTGCCCCAGTATGGCGGCAAAGGTATGCACGGGTTACATGTGCATACAGCTGTGGTTCAGGCAGGTGATCAGGAATCTGGTATTACCATTCATCATGTGAACGAAGAATACGACAAGGGAGCGTTTATTCTGCAGGAGCGCTGCCCTGTACTCCCCACCGATACACCCGAAGACCTGGCAGCCCGTATCCTAAAGCTGGAGCACAAGCATTTACCACGCATTGTGGAGAAACTGGTAATGGAACAGTCTTAGGTTACTATAATTACTATACCATCGAAAGGTATTGATAAACAGCTGTAAATGAAACGTATCATCTAATGCTTTTATACTAAAGTCCTTAAATTCAGCACATACATAAATTAGCACATTTTCTATGCAATCTGTTAAAATTAAATCTGCACTTATTTCGGTATACTATAAAGACCGCCTGGAGCCACTGGTGGAGCTTCTGAAACAACATAATGTAACTATCTACTCTACAGGCGGCACCCAGGCTTTCTTAGAAGAGCAAGGTGCTGAAGTTGTGGCTGTAGAAGATTTAACCAGCTACCCGTCTATTTTTGGCGGGCGAGTAAAAACGCTGCACCCGAAAGTATTCGGAGGCATTCTGCACCGCCGCGATAATACATCTGATTTATCGGAGCGTGAGCAGTATGAAATACCAGCAATAGATTTAGTGATTGTAGACCTGTATCCGTTCGAGGAAACAGTAGCATCGGGAGCCTCAGAAGCAGATGTAATTGAGAAGATTGACATTGGCGGCATCTCACTTATCAGAGCCGCTGCCAAAAACTTTAAGGATGTGCTGATTGTATCTTCGCGCGAGCAGTACGATGAGGTGGTGGAATTGCTACAGGCAAAAGACGGATCCACCGATCTGGAAGACCGCAAGCGCTTTGCAGCCAAAGCCTTCGATGTTTCTTCGCATTACGACACACACATTTTCAACTACCTGAACAGCGAAGAGCAGGTATTCAAGCAAAGTGTGAGAGAAGCTACTCCGTTACGCTACGGTGAAAACCCGCACCAGCAAGGCACATTCTATGGCAAGTTAGAAGACTTGTTTGAGCAGCTAAACGGGAAACAGCTTTCATATAATAATTTGGTGGATGTGGATGCTGCCGTTATGTTGGGTGCTGAGTTTGAAGAACCGGCTGTGGCTATACTAAAACATACCAATGCCTGTGGTTGCGCCACTGCCGACACCATAAAAGAAGCTTATCTGCTGGCACTTTCTTCTGATCCTGTTTCTGCCTTTGGCGGTGTAATTATTGCCAACAGAACCATTGATTTAGGTACCGCCGAAGAACTGAACAAGCTGTTCTTCGAAGTATTGATTGCACCTGAGTATGATGCAGAGGCACTGGAGTTGCTCCGCTCTAAAAAGAATCGTATTCTACTGAAGCAAAAGCCTGTAGAACTTCCCAAGAAGCTGTTTAAAACGCTGCTGAACGGTGTAATTGAGCAGGATAAAGACCTGAAAACAGAAACAGAAGCCGACTTTACCACGGTTACCAAACGTGAGCCGACTGCCGAAGAAAAGAAAGCGTTAGTTTTTGCAGCTAAAGTTTGTAAACACACTAAATCGAACACTATTGTGCTGGCAACAGACAAAATGATGTTCTCGAGCGGTGTAGGCCAGACATCCCGTGTAGATGCCCTTCGTCAATCCATCGAAAAAGCAAAAAGCTTCGGCTTTGATGTAAGCCAAACAGTAATGGCATCCGATGCCTTCTTTCCTTTCCCTGACTGCGTCGAAATTGCTGACCAGGCAGGAATAAAGGCTGTGGTACAACCAGGTGGTTCCATTAAGGACAAAGACTCTATTGAGTACTGCGATGCCCATAATATGGCCATGGTGATGACAGGTATCCGCCACTTTAAACACTAATAAAAAAGCTTAAACCCAATGCACTTGCTGCAGGGCCAGGTAAGCCTGATCCGGTAAAAGCCTGATTAGTACCACAACACCAAGCGGTCCCACTTCCGGATATGGAGTGGGACCGCTTTTTTATAGAAGAAAAGCAAGCTTACACCATTACAGCATTGGCTCGTACAAAGCCTGCAAAAACTCTAAAATCCAATTTCCAGGCTTGGAGCCCCAAACAATTTTAAGGCAGCTACAGACGGTGCAGCCATCATTTTAAGAGAAAAAAATTTAAATCTTTACACAGTTAAGCTATTTCGTTATTAATTCTGCTGAAATTCACTAATTTTGCCGCAAGTTTTTGACTAGAAATATACTATATTAAAAATATAACAAGGCACCGCACGCCTTAACCGATTCAGAATGGGACTATTTAATTTTTTAACAAGTGATATAGCCATCGATTTGGGTACCGCTAATACCCTTATCATCCATAACGATAAAATTGTAGTCGATGAGCCTTCTATCATCGCTATTGACCGCACATCTGGTAAGGTGATTGCCGTAGGGCGTAACGCTATGCAGATGCACGAGAAAACGCATGAGAACATTCGCACTATACGCCCTCTGAAAGACGGTGTAATTGCCGACTTCCACGCAGCGGAAGAGATGATCCGTGGTATGATCAAAATGATCGATACAGGACGTCGTTTGTTCCAGCCTTCTCACCGCATGGTCATCTGCATTCCATCAGGTATTACGGAAGTAGAGAAGCGTGCCGTACGTGACTCGGCTCAGCATGCCGGTGCCAAGGAAGTTTGGATGATACAGGAGCCGATGGCAGCTGCCATCGGTATCGGCATTGATGTAGAGCAGCCAATCGGCTCTATGATTGTAGACATTGGTGGTGGTACTACAGAGATTGCCGTTATAGCACTTTCCGGTATCGTTTGCGATCAGTCTATCCGTATTGCAGGCGATGTGTTTACAAAAGACATTCTGGACTATATGCGCCGCCAGCACAACCTGCTGATCGGAGAGCGTTCGGCCGAGAAAATCAAAATCGAGGTTGGTGCTGCTTTAACAGAGATTGAAAACCCTCCGGCAGACTACGATATCCGTGGCCGCGACCTGATGACAGGTATTCCGAAGGTCATTAAAGTTACTTTCCAGGAAATTGCCATTGCCCTGGATAAATCAGTTTCAAAAATCGAAGAAGCCGTTCTGAAAGCATTAGAGATTGCCCCTCCTGAACTTTCTGCCGACATCTATGACAACGGCATTCACCTGACAGGTGGTGGAGCTTTACTGCGAGGTTTGGACAAGCGTTTGGCTGCCAAAACAAAACTGCCTATACACGTGGCAGAAGATCCATTGAGAGCAGTTGTAAGAGGTACTGGTGCAGCTATAAAAGATATCGAAGGCTTTAGAAACGTGCTCCTGACGTAACAGCCACACATGCGGAATCTTTTTGCATTTATATATCGGTTCCGTGCATTCCTCATATTCGTGATTCTGGAGGCACTCTGCGTCTTCCTGGTAGTTCGATTTAACACCTACCAGGGAGCAGCCTTTTTTAACTCCGCCAACACGTATGTGGGCCGTGTACTGGAATTTCAGAGTGGTGTAACCGACTATTTCAGGCTGACTGCTGTTAATGGCATTCTGGCTCAGGAAAACGCTGCCCTGCGAGAAGAGCTGCTACAGTATAAGCTGGAAGCACAAGCCGATAGTACAGATCAGCTGGATACCGTTATGTATGCTCCCACGGATACTTTACAGAACAAACCTTATATACTGCATTCCGGTCGTGTAATAGGCAACTCTATACGCAGAACCAATAACTACCTTACGCTTTCTATCGGCACCAAAGACGGTGTACAGCCGGGCATGGGTGTTATTTCATCTAAAGGTGTGGTGGGCCGTATCAAAACCGTTTCAGAACATTATTCAACTGTTACATCGCTTCTCCACTCACAGCTGCTTATCTCCGCCAAAATTAAAAAAGACAACACGTTTGGCTCTATTAAATGGGCCGGGGGCGATTACCGTACCGCACTGCTGGATTACATACCACTTCATGTGAAACCTGTGGTAGGCGATACGATATTGACAAGTGGCTATAATACGGTTTTCCCGGAAGGCATTATGGTAGGCACTATCAGCGAAATTGAGCAGGAGCCGGATAAGAGTTTCTATACCATCCATGTTACGCTTTCAGTAGACTTTGCACAGCTCTCCTATGTGTATGTAGTAGAAGACAGGTATAAAGAAGAGCGTGAACAGTTAGAACAAGACGCAGGCATAGTTCCCCATGAATAGCAGCTTCGGAATAAAACATATTGCACAGTTTGTACTGTTTGTCGCTTTGCAGATTCTGCTGATAGACAACCTGGTGCTCTTCGAAACAGGGTTCTGCTATATTTATGTGGCCTTCCTGCTGTTTCTGCCAATCAATATAAATAAAGTATTCCTCCTGTTCCTGGGCTTTCTGGCCGGTGGTACGGTAGATATTTTTTATAATACCCTGGGCATTCATGCAGGAGCAAGTGTGCTGCTGGCTTATTTAAGGCCCTACATTTTGAACCTTCTTACGCCACGCGATGGTTACGATACCAACGATTCCGTGAACATACATATAATGGGATACCGCTGGTTCTTAGCTTACGCTACCTTACTCATAGTAACACACCATGCGATGGTCTTCTTTCTGGAAAGCCTGAACTTTATGGATGCTGCTTACATGCTGGCTAAAATCCTGCTCAGTTCCATTTTTACATGTACCGTCATGGTGATTCTGCAATTACTGTTCTTCTCTGTAAAGAGAGCTAGTAGATGAATTATTTGGAAAACAGAAAGTACGTTATCAAGGCCATATTTCTGGTAGTAGGCATTGTCTACGCCATCAGGCTCTTCTACATTCAGGTGGTAGACAGCAGTTATAAACAGGCTGCCGAAACAAACGCCATTAAGGCCATTATCCAGTATCCTTTCCGGGGACTCATTTATGACCGGAACGGTAAGCTACTGGTACAAAACACTCCTGTATACGACTTGATGATTGTTCCGAAAGAGGCCAAGCAGATTGATACCCTGCGCCTTTGCCAGCTACTGGACATCCCGCTGGAAGACGCACGTGAGCGCATCAAGAAAGCCAAAGCCTATTCCTGGGTAAAGCCTTCTATCTTCTTTCAGAAATTAAGTACACAGGATTTTGCCCACATCCAGGACAACCTGATTGATTTCCCCGGATTTTATATCAATGCCCGTACTGCCCGTGGCTATCCGCACAAGAGCCTGGCGCACGCACTTGGCTATATTGCTGAAATCAGCCCGAAACAGCTGGAAGACACCACCTACAAAGGCTACAGACCCGGCGATTATATCGGCAAAAGTGGTATAGAGTTGGAGTATGAAAAATACCTGATGGGCAAGCGTGGGGTTAAGTATAAAATGGTGAATGTGCGCGGTGTAGAGAAAGGCTCTTTTAAGGATGGTGCCTACGATACACTGGCTATTGCCGGGCAAAACCTGGTGAGTACCATAGACCTGGACCTGCAAGCTTATGGCGAGTACCTGATGGACGGTGCCAAAGGTAGCATAGTAGCCATAGAGCCATCCACAGGAGAAGTGCTGGCCTATGTTTCCGCGCCTTTCTACGATCCGAATGTGCTTACGGGCAAGGATTACGGAAAGAACTACATGTCGCTGCTCCAGGATAAAGATAAAACCATGTTTAACCGCCCGGTTATGGCCGATAGGAACCCTCCTGGTTCTATTTTTAAACTGGCACAGGCGCTTATCGCACTGGAGGAAGGTGTTATTACGCCCAATACACGGTTTGCCTGCATTAAATCGCTGGTGAATTGCCACAACCACCCCTCACCACTCGACCTGTACGGAGCTGTACAACATTCCTGCAACCCGTACTTCTTCCAGGCATACAAAGCGCTCATCAACCAGGGTAAATCAAAAAATACGTTTATTGATACCTCCATTGGCTTGAAAGACTGGCGGGAGCAGGTGCTAAGCTTTGGTTTCGGCGGCAAATTAGGCATCGACTTACCGGGAGAGAAAAAAGGCATTATAGCTTCTCCTGATTTATATGACCGCGTATATGGCCAGAACAGGTGGAAATACTCCACCATATATTCTTTAAGTATCGGGCAGGGGGAACTTGGGGTAACGCCGCTTCAGATGGCAAACTTTGCATCTGTCATCGCTAACAGGGGATATTATGTTACGCCCCACATTATTCGATCTGTAGGAGAGCACGGCAAACCTCTGGAAGAGTATCAGAAGCGCCACTACACTTCCATTAAACCGCAACACTTCGAGCCAATTATCGAAGGTATGGCAGAAGTAGTGCGCGCGGGCACAGCCCGAAGAGCTAACCTTGAGAAAGTAGGCATCACTGTGTGCGGGAAAACCGGTACGGCACAAAACCCTCAAGGTCCGGACCATGCTGTATTTATAGCCTTTGCCCCGAAAGATGATCCTAAAATTGCCATTGCTGTGTATGTAGAGCATGGTAAATGGGGTGGACAATCAGCTGCCCCTATAGCCGGCCTGCTGATTGAGAAGTACCTGACAGATTCTGTTACAATAAAGGAACAGGAGAAATGGGTACTGAGCAGAGAGTATATGAACATCAAATCAAAGTAAGCCATGGCTGTTGAGCAGAAGATATCAAAACATAGAATCGCACCGCGTAGCAGCAACCGCTCTTCCAACAAAATACTTCAGAACCTGGACTGGGTAACTGTACTGCTTTATGTGGTACTGCTAACACTGGGTTGGATGAATATTTATGCGGCCGTTTACAGCCCGGACAATGTGGTTAATATTTTCAGCATGGATATTAACTCAGGTAAACAGCTGCTATGGATAAGCGCCTCTGTTGTGCTTATTATTGTGTTAATGGTAGTGGATTATAAAATTTATGAGCACCTGGCATACCCCATCTATGGCGCTATTATACTACTCCTCCTGTTTACGTTAGCAGTAGCTTCTCCTATTGCCGGCTCCCGCTCATGGCTCGACCTTGGCGGTGGTGTGCGCCTGCAGCCTGCTGAGCTAGCCAAGTTTGCTACAGCGCTGGCCGTTTCTAAATATTTGAGCAGCATTAACCTGCGCCATCAGAAGCTGAAAGATCAGGCTATCCTGCTTGTGCTCACCTTTCTGCCTCCGGCTATTATTGTATTACAGAATGAAACAGGATCGGCCCTTGTGTTCGGAGCTTTCATCCTGGCCTACTTCAGAGAGGGGATGTCGCCCCTGATTCTTATCATTGGAGGCTCAGCTGCTGCAATCTTTATCCTGACATTGCTGGTACCAAAGCTGTACCTGATTATAGGTGTTGCCGTACTGATGGCCCTGGCCGTATGGCTCGATTACCGCCTGATGCGCCGCCTAAAGCTAATGATTGCGCTTTTTGGCGTTGTGGTAGCCATGATCTTTAGTGTTGATTACTTTGTGAATGACATTCTGCAGCCCCACCAGCAGAACCGTATCAAAGCCCTTATCAACCCGGAAGCAGACCCACTGGGCTTTGGCTGGAACGTTACACAATCCAAGATTGCGATAGGTTCGGGAGGCCTTATTGGTAAAGGGTTTTTAGAAGGGACACAGACTAAATTCGATTTTGTGCCGGAACAAAGCACTGACTTTATTTTCTGTACCATTGGTGAAGAACACGGCTGGGTGGGCAGTACTATCTTAATCGGATTGTTTATGCTGCTCTTATACAGAATTGTTTCTTTAGCGGAAAGGCAGAAGTCGGTTTTTGGCCGCACATACGGTTATTGCGTAGCCTCTATCATCTTTTTCCACTTCTTGGTAAACGTAGGAATGACGATTGGTCTGGCACCTGTAGTAGGCATACCACTGCCCTTCTTCAGCTATGGCGGGTCCTCCCTTTGGTCATTCACAATTTTATTGTTCATACTACTGGCAATAGACGCTAACAGAACCCAGGAGTTGGTAAGGTAATTAAAAAGCCGGATAAAATTATCCTGCTTTTTAATTGTATCACCTATAGCTTTTACTTTAGAGGAACAGCCGTGCCTCCTAATGTATCAGCTTCAATTATACTGTTTCTGCTTTTTCTGATAGGCTGTATTTTCATATAGGTTAATGAGCGCCAGAGCCACTCCAGCGGGCCCAGCCTGTAGTTTACCATCCACCAATGCGCAAATAACATTTGCCCAGCGTAAAATAACAGGGTAACAACCACCGAAAACGCTAATCCAACGGCACTAAGTGTTTCCGGCTCAAGAAAAAGCTCATAAAAGCCAACCATAAACAATGACTGTGTTACATAAACGGTAAGCCCGATTCTGCCCACCGGCACCAGCCACTGCAGCGCAGCACTAATAAAGTTTTCGCCCTGGAAGAGCTTTACAATAGCTGCCACAAAAAAGGCAGATAAGGCAAGCTTCTGAACAGCCATGCAGATAATCTTAACGACTTCTGCTCCTGAAGCAGATCCAAAACCGGCAAAACCCACCAAACCAATAATACCCGTGCTTAACACAGTAAAGATTCCGCCCCACCAAAACAACCTGTTGTGGAGTGTATTATTTTCAGGAGTTAGTTTAAATATGTTTCTTTTGCCTGCATAAAGCCCTAGCATAAACAAGGCTATGGTAACAAACATTCTACCAGACGGTATCAGAAAGGCGAATTTTGCTACCCCAAATACATCACTAATGGCATAATTGTTAGCGGCAGTTATAGGAGGGAATACTACTGCTTCCACCTGGGCAGAAAAAACAGTTACCAATACACTTATCACCAGCAACACAGCACTGCCAATAAGCAACTTTACTTTAGACCAATCAACACAAAAAATTAGCACAAGCCCTAAGAGCGCATAGATCTGCAGCACATCTCTTGGGTATAACATGGTATGGATATAGCCGATCACTAACAAAATGGCAAGTCGCCATACAAAGCGGCCGACAAACGGTACTCCTTTATTTCTGGCACTTCTAAGTTGTATGGCAAAGCTTAAGCCGAACAAGAAAGAGAAGATGCTATAGAATTTCCCTGTTGCCAGCACCTGTACACCCATCTTGATAAGATTATCAAGTGTGCTTAAACTACCGGCATCAGATATATCGGTTGGTTGGCCAGTTGTTTCTAAAAAAGAGTAAGTAGTATGAGTAAGGATGATTCCAAGCAGAGAGAAGCCACGCAACGCATCGATTACTTCTATTCTTTTAGAAGAAACTTCTATGCCTGGTGAACTACTAGTAGAAGTATTCAGTGAAGCCATATTGTACAAAAAATGGTAAAGTAATTATAAATTGTGCCTTGGCATAAGCCATACAAATAGACTTTATACAGCATATAGCACATAAATTATTTACCTATACACACATAACCCGATATAGTTTCACTGCTCTTAAAGATTCACACATTAGAAACATCCAATTTCACAAGCAATAAAAGAATATATTAATATTTATATCAAATATATAAAACAACAGGAATACACTGATTAGCAGACTAATAACACAAGCTTCAGAGAATATAAATAACCTGAATCAAGCAACAGAGTTGATTGAAGCAAGTATGGTAATTTGCTATTATATTTCAATGTATTTACCGCATGTTATATATAATGGCAATTTAAAAGCGGAAAATCAAGGTAGGTATATCCAGCTGTTACAGTATCTAAAAAATGGTATTAAATAAAGAAAGCTGCCTTACAGGAGCATCAGACTATATATTTATTCTGCTCTCGCAAAAATGGTTGATGGGATTAGCTTGCTATATCAATCGGAAGAATGGCATTGCGTTCAATCTATACGCCCCATAACTACCTTATAGTCATATTGGCATGCTTTCAGCCAAACCAGTGCATCTTCTCTGGATGAGAAGACCTTGTATTGCAGTTCTTGCCCGATCTTACTAATACGCATTACTTCTCCAGCTTCTTCACCAAAAGAATCGGGCATAGCCACATGCGCTAAAAAACGGACTCCTGCTTGCATTGCTTTGGGAAGCCACTCGTGCTCCAGCCACTTCACAGATTCACTCCAGGGGCCGCTCAACTGGGTATTATCGTTTAGCTTGAAAGGGCAATGTGTAGCCTCCAGCACCTCAAGTCCTATTTCGCAGGCTTTCTTTAAATCCGATGCCGATGCATAGCCATACCACAGCGTATCAATGATATCCAGATCTTCTCTATATTCTACTGTGTAGAATTTCCTGTTGAAAGTATTTTGAAGCTCTTTACGCATGCAGTATAAGGCGAATATATAATAATATGCATGAAGGTATAGATTAACAGGGACAAAAGGAAATACTGTTTGACAACAAGAAGACAGAAACAAACATTTTATTCTGCTACAACCTTAAAATTTGGCAGATGTTCTAATCTAAAGTTATTTAAACAAAAAATTTCTTCATCTGTATTATAAAAATGCCTCTAAGTTTCGCTCAACTACAAGGTGTACTACTATGTCTGGCTTCTCCTGTTCAATAATTTCTTTGTTAAAAGAATAATCCCAGATTAAAATAGTTTCACCAAAACTCTCCGCTAAGTACTTCCTCATCGAAATACAGAAAGAATCTCTAAAGATTAACACCTTCAGGTTATTTACACTGCTTTTGTATCGCTCCTCATATTCAGAAGACATATTGAAATATGGCGGAACAGGGAGAACAGAGGGTTGCTTACTAGCAGTGCTATTCTTGATCTTTAACACAGGGAAACTTTCCTGACTGCTGATATTTAACATTTTAGCTAAATCTCCTCCATCCCAACTCTCCTTGTAGAGTTCAAAATCACTGATGTTGAGACTCAATACTTGAGCATGATGCTCCTTTATCTTGTCAGCTAAAATTTTATATCCCCAAAAAGCACCAAGGTCGTTCCAATGTGAGTCCGTTTTAAAAAATAGTGGATCATTGGAGGATTTTTTATGTGCTATAGACAAATCTAAAAAATTAACCTGCCTATCGCTGAGCTTAATCTTTATTTGATCTAAAGGGGTTTTGTTATAGGTCTTTTGAAAAGGTAAATATTCTGAATAAATACTGTGTTTATTTGGAGCAATTGCTACATAATAATCTATATTCTTTTTTCTTAGCCACTCTTTATTACTTAGAATATTAGCCTCTATAGTGGCTAACTCCTCATCAGAAAAGTTGGCTATTCCTAGCGACTCTAGAAGAACGTTTGAATGTTCGTTACTTAAAAAAAACCATCCTTCGTTTCCTATAATTACTTTATCAGGAAGTGAATTCTTTATAAAAAGATTTGCCTGAATCTGGTTATATAAATCGAAAAGGATATCCTTAAATACAAAGTTATCCTGATAATATTTGTTGTATTCATCTTTGAACTTTTTTGTATCATGATATACTCCCTTTACCGCACTTATAAAACTTTTAGCATTTTTAGTTTCTTTTAAGTCAAATGCTGGCAAGGGAGCCAATTGCCTGTTTTCGGAAGCAGTACCCTTTATCTCAAAATCTAAAGTTTGAAATATCAAAGGCAGGCAAATGATGATCAGGAAAATAAGTGTTGTTATAAAACCTTTACTCATTATTTATTAGAATCTAAAATAAATAAATGGATTATAGGTATTAGCACCTAAATAAATAACAGACAGCATGAAGATCGTTAGCAAGAAGACAGGCTTAAGAAACGCAAAGCTTTGAATGGGAATTATCCTGCGAATGTAGCTTTGAACCGGAATTGAAAAAAGTATTGCCAGGATAGTAAAGAATATTGTGTTAAAATTTAGATGAAGATAGTTGAGGTAGTGAGTTAATGCAATATCACCGTCGCTAACACGAAACATTTTCTGAAGATAGGATAAAGCACTTTCAAGACTGTCTGCTCTAAAGAAAACCCACCCTACTACCACAACCAACAGAGTATACAGATGCTGAAATGGCTTCCATAGCAGTTTTAGCTTTTCGCCAAACCAAATCCTCTCAATGATAATAAAGCTTCCATGAAATAGGCCCCATATAACAAAATTCCAACTGGCTCCGTGCCATAAGCCGGTTGTCAGGAAAACAATAAGCAGATTAAAATATACCCTATACCTGCTCACCCTATTACCGCCTAAAGGAATATATAAGTAGTCTCTAAACCATGTTGATAGAGAAATATGCCATCTTCTCCAAAATTCCTGAATGCTGGAGGAAATGTAGGGATAGTTAAAATTCTCTAAAAAATCAAACCCAAACATTTTACCTAACCCTATAGCCATATCTGAGTAACCTGAAAAGTCATAGAATATTTGAAAAGAATAGGCTATAATTCCTACCCAGGCATGTATTGTGGAAAGATCTGATATTTCATGAGAGAAGGTGTTGTCTGCTATTAAGGCGAAGGTATTTGCAATAAGAACCTTTTTCGCTAAGCCTATAATGAACCGTTCAACCCCACTAGAAAAGTTACCAAATGAAATATCTTTATCATTTAACTGCCTGTTGATATCGGCATATCTTACAATTGGACCTGCCACGAGCTGAGGGAACATGGTAACATAAGTAGCAAAATCTATAAAATCATGACTAGCTTCTACATCTCTGCGATAAACATCTATAGTATAAGAAAGCGTCTGGAAGGTATAAAAGCTGATACCAATGGGCAATGCAATATGAGGCAAGTTATAAAAAAGGGTACTCTTAACGCCTACATGCATCAACAGTGAATTAAAGGTATCAAATGTAAAATTGAAGTATTTGAAAAACCATAAGAAAAGTAAACTAGTAATTATTGAAATAGCTAAGCCTGTTGCTCTCTTTCCTTTATCTATTAATAAACCACATAAAAAGTTTATTACGGTTGATGCTAACATTACCAGTACAATTTTGTCTTCTCCCCAAGTGTAAAAAAACAAACTAGCTAAAAAAAGAATCGCATTTTTTGCCTTGCCTGGTGATACATAATATATAGCTAGCACAATCGGCAAAAAAAGAAATAAGAATAAGGGATTACTAAAGACCATGCCCAGGTATTGTTGCTCAAGTTCAACTTGAAGCTATTATAGATTTTAAGAATTATATAAGCAGCTAATAGGCTTTACAAAGAGTGGCCAAAACACTTTTCAATTATAAATTAGCCGCAAGGTAGTACATTTTTAGTTGTATGATTTAGATTATGTTTACCTAAATTTTTACTTAATAGAGCTAGCAAATTTAGTGGAGCAGAAGATATACATTTTATCGTTGTGGTACGAGAGAAAAACCTAGTGCTTAACGATGGGTAGTAGAACCTGGCATATGCAAGAGAATAAAAAGTTCATTTCTTCCACAAGCTGGTTTTGGGAATCTATAAAGGTTTGAACTTTAATATGTATTAAGCATAAAAAAAGCCTCTCACGAACTATAAGAGGCTTTTTTGCTTGTACCAGGAGCGGGAATCGAACCCGCACGAGCTTGCGCTCACAAGATTTTAAGTCTTGCGTGTCTACCAGTTCCACCATCCCGGCGCCTATCGGAACGTTTTCCGAAGGGTAATTTGAAAAAACAAAGACGTTGTTCAGCACAACGTCTTTGCAGCAATCTCAGAGCGGGAGACGAGGTTCGAACTCGCGACCTCGACCTTGGCAAGGTCGCGCTCTACCAACTGAGCTACTCCCGCTTTTAGTCATTTCCTAAACCGTTGTTGTGATTTAGTGATGCAAAGATATAGACAAAATCTGAGATATCAATACCCTCTCCAAAAATTTTCTACTACTTTTTCTTTTCCTACTGATTTTCAGAGAGAAAATTTTCAAAAATTTTTAAAGAAGCTATATAGGGCCATACTTCAGCATGGTTTTCTATTGCTGCCTAAGCGATCAAAAGCCTATTTACAGCACAATCTTCTGCACAAAAGTATAAAAGCAAAAGAGGCGCCTGTTAAAGCGCCTCCTGTTTCTTGTCTTTCAGCATCAATTTCAGCTCGTTTAGTTTTAAAAGAGCCTCTACAGGCGTTAAGGTATTTATATCTAAAGTTTCCAGCATGTCCTTTGCCCGCTGCATCTGCGGATCAGCAGGCTCAAACATACTCAGCTGGAAATTATTCTTTGGAGCAGATTTCATTTTTTGCTGTGGCGCCTGCTCACTTACCTTTTCCTTCTCCAGGTGATGCATAATTTCATCTGCACGCAGCACTACGCTAGTAGGCATACCCGCCATTTGTGCCACATGTATACCAAAGCTGTGCTCACTCCCCCCCTCAACCAGCTTGCGCATAAACAGGATTTTCCCTCCTGCTTCTTTCACCGACACATTGTAGTTTCTCACGCGTGGCAAGTCTTCGGCAAGTTGGTTCAGCTCGTGGTAGTGGGTGGCAAATAAAGTTTTGGCCCTGCACTTCGGGTGGTTGTGCAGGTGCTCTACAATGGCCCAGGCAATTGAAATGCCATCGTAGGTACTGGTACCACGGCCGATTTCGTCCATCAGCACCAGGCTCCTGTCAGAAAGGTTGTTCAGAATACTGGCTGTTTCTGTCATCTCCACCATAAATGTAGATTCGCCTTTTGAAAGATTATCCGAAGCGCCAACCCTGGTAAAAATTTTATCGATGATGCCGATACTGGCAGCCTCAGCAGGTACAAAGCAGCCAATCTGGGCCATCAGTACAATCAGAGCCGTCTGCCGAAGCAAGGCACTTTTACCCGCCATGTTCGGCCCCGTAATAATGATGATCTGCTGCTCTTCATTATCTAAAAAGATATTGTTCGGCACATAACTTTCTCCGAGCGGCAGTTGCTTCTCAATAACCGGATGGCGGCCCTTTTTAATGTCCAGCACCCGTGCATCGCTTACCTCCGGCTTCACATAATTATTAGCTGTAGCAATGGTGGCAAAAGAGCTGAGGCAATCGATAATACCCACCACTTTCGCATTTTGCTGCACCTGCACTACATAATCTAAGGCATGTACTACCAGCTCATTAAAAAGACTTAGCTCAATAGCATAAATGCGATCTTCTGCATTCAGGATCTTTTCCTCATATGTTTTGAGCTCTTCTGTAATATAGCGTTCGGCATTCACCAGCGTTTGCTTGCGAATCCAGGAAGCAGGCACTTTGTCTTTATGCGCATGCGTTACCTCCAGGTAATACCCAAATACTTTGTTGTAAGCAATTTTCAGGGAGCTGATTCCTGTATTTTGAGACTCGCGCTGCTGCAATTGCGCCAGGTAATCTTTACCGGAGAAAGCAATTTTGCGCAATTCATCCAGCTCCTCATGCACCCCATCGTTAATCATGTTGCCCTGGTTGGTCAGCAGCGGGGCCTCCGGTTTCAGTATATTCTTAATCTCTTCGCGTAAGCCATCGCAGGAAGCCAGCTGATCTGACAGCTTCTGTAGCGCTGGTATACCGCTAGCTGTTAAAACGGCTTTGATAGGCTGGATAGCATCCAATGCTTTGGCCAGTTGTATCAACTCTCTTGGATTTACCCGGCGCACTGCCACTTTCGATATCAGGCGCTCCAGGTCGTTGATCTGCTTTAGGTGCTGTGTAATCTCATTAAGGAGCTCCTGATGTTGTGTAAGAGCTTCTACTGTGTTTAAACGACGCCGGATCTGGGCCACATCTTTGAGCGGCAACACTACCCATTTTTTTAACAGGCGTGCCCCCATAGGTGTAATGGTTTGGTCCAGTACGTTGATTAGCGGCACTCCCTCCTGGTGCTGTGGGTAAAGCAACTCTAAATTACGCACCGTAAAACGGTCGAGCCAAACATACTTATCTTCCTCCAGCCGCGCAATATTGGCTATATGGCTGATTTCGGTATGGTGAGTTTCCGAAAGATAATGCAGAATGGCTCCGGCAGAGATGATACTTTCCTTCATATCCTCTATCCCAAAGCCTTTTAAAGAGGTGGTACCAAAGTGGCGGGTGAGCGATTCGTAGGCAAAGTCGAGGCTAAAAACCCATTCTTCCAAAGCATAGTAGCGATAGTCGAGGCCGTAGTATTGAAAAAAGTTTTCCTTCTCACGCTTGCAAAACAACACCTCCGCAGGCGCCAGACTTTGCAGCAGCTTACCGATATAGTTACGATCTCCTTGGGCGGTTATAAACTCACCTGTCGATACATCGAGGAAAGAAATTCCTGCCTCCTGCTTCCCAAAATGCACGGCAGCCAGGTAATTATTGCTTCGCCTCTCCAGCACCTGGTCGTTAAAGGAAACTCCGGGCGTTACCAGCTCTGTTACCCCACG
Organism: Pontibacter sp. SGAir0037; assembly: GCF_005491705.1. NCBI lineage: Bacteria > Pseudomonadati > Bacteroidota > Cytophagia > Cytophagales > Hymenobacteraceae > Pontibacter > Pontibacter sp. SGAir0037. Next base: position 3,847,499 of record NZ_CP028092.1, read on the forward strand.
CTTTACAATGCCTTTAACAGATTTGGGGTCCTCGAGTTGGTCGCAGATGGCTACACGCTCTCCTGCCCTTACTAACTTAGGCAAATACGTATCTAAAGAGTGATGCGGAAAGCCTGCCAGCGCTGTTTCTGAGGCAGAACCATTGCCACGCTTTGTCAGTACAATGTCTAATATCTTACTGGCCTTGATGGCATCCTCGCCAAAGGTTTCGTAAAAATCCCCTACCCTGAAAAGCAGCAATGCCCCCGGATGCTTCGCCTTGATGGCGTTGTACTGCTTCATAAGTGGGGTTACTGTGCCTGATTCTCCTTTCATACTATCTGCGTAATTATGAATTCTGAATTATTAATTATGAATGGATTTTCACCATTTTGCCACCTTCTCCGCTATTTGTCATTCTTATGCTTGCTAATTGCTTTTGTTAGCTGATATAAATCCACTGCCTGCTCTATACTATCAACCTGCACATCAGAAAGAGTTAAACAAACAGCACGCAACAATAAGTTTGATTTCTGACTTATCTGCCTGACCTTTGTGCGCCGGTAAAGCTATATTTTTTTATGGGCGGATAAAAGATCCTGTGTCTTGCTTCCTGTGTCTTTAATCTTTTTAAAATGCGTAAACTTTCGATGGACGAACTCAACCGCGATTCGGTTGAAGATTTCAAAAATAAGAAAAAAATACCGTTAGTCTTGGTACTGGACAACGTGCGTAGCCTGAATAATGTAGGTTCGGTATTCCGCACCGCCGATGCCTTTATGGTAGAAAAGGTTTATCTCTGCGGCATTACCGGCACCCCTCCGCACCGCGACATTGAAAAAACGGCTTTAGGTGCCACAGAATCGGTTGAGTGGGAGCATGTACCGGATACTCTGGAGCTCGTGAAGAGGCTGAAAGAGCAGGGGTATACCATTGCCTCTGTTGAACAGGCAGAAAACAGTGTTATGCTTAACGACCTGAAGCCGGAACCAGGCAAACCGCATGCCTTTGTATTGGGCAACGAGGTATTTGGCGTAGAGCAGGAGGTTATTAATGCTTCTGACTTTGTACTGGAGATCCCACAGTTTGGCACCAAGCATTCTCTTAACATATCGGTAGCTACAGGGGTAGTGGTATGGGATTTCCTGAGCAAAAGCCTACAGGCATAACAAGACTTCACTTTGTTAAATTAAAAATCCGGAAATTAGTTTTAGAAGGTAGTGTAGCTCCATTTATAGCCATCATTCCGGCAACGGCAGGTCGGCCGCTTTTAAAGTTTTATATTTTGCGCTCTCTGGCTCTCCATTTAATATCTAAATAAAAGCTCCCACGTTAAACCTTTTAGGGATTTACTGGTCAAAACTACACAGGCCTCTTCACCTGCAGGAAATCCCGGTGAGCACAGGCCTTCTCACAAACAGCACACGCTGCTGCATCTTTTTATTGCTATACGGGTGTGTGCTGCGGAAAGCGTGGCCTGCGCAGTAGCTTCAGCTTACCATAGCGCCTCCAACTGCCTTGCCCTTTACTGAATAAAAGCAACAACTAGTATAGCACACACTTTTACTATGAAAATTAAATTCAAAACGTTTTTTCACATTACCTCTTTTTTTCTTCTGCTACCGCTTGCCCTGTTTGCCCAGCAACCTGCCGGCAACGGTACTGTAACCGGCACTTTGCAGGATGGCGAATCAGCGGCCCCTGTTGGCTTTGCCAATGTAGTATTGCTTTCAGCCCGCGACTCCAGCTTAGTAACTGGTGCAACTTCTAAAGAAAACGGACAATTTACCTTGCAACGGGTACCGGTGGGGCAGTATATTTTAAGGGCCTCTATGGTAGGTTTCCCAACGCGCTTTGTTCCGGGCATTGTTGTTACTGCTGAAAACTTACAGGTGGCGCTGGGCTCTATCGTGCTTCGGGGAGCGAACACCAGGTTAAACGAGGTAGTGGTAACGGCGGAGCGACAACTGGTAGAGTTTGACCTCGACAAAAAAGTGGTAAATGTACAGCAGGACATAGCGGCTCAAAGTGGCAGTATAGCCGAAGTGCTGCAAAATGTACCTTCTGTTACGGTTGATACCGAGGGCAATGTAAGTATGCGCGGAAGTTCTAACGTTACTGTTCTAGTGGATGGCAAAAGAACGGCTCTTGCGGAAGTAGGCCTCGACCAGATTCCGGCCAGCATGATCGAAAGTGTAGAGCTTATCACAAACCCTTCTTCTAAATATGATCCGGAAGGCACATCAGGCATCATCAATATTATTCTGAAAAAAGACCGGGCTCCGGGCTTTAACGGTGTGGCCTCTGTAAACGCAGGCACCTACGAGAACTATAATACTTCCCTTAACCTGAACTACCACTACAACAAATGGGACTTTAACGCTGGCTACGACTTCAGGAGAAGAAGCCGCCTGGGTAACAGTAACTCTTTCCGGACCAATTACCCTGGCACCGACCGCACCTCCTACCTGGACCAATCTTCAACCCGAAATGGAAAAGACATCTCGCACAATGTCCGGTTTGGGGCGGAATATGCTATCAATGCCCACAATTCTGTTTCTGCCTCTGCCCTTTACCGCACCGGCGACGAAGAAAACCTGAACGGCATCACCTACAGAGCACTTAACAGTGGTCAGCAGCTTGACAGCCTAACCACACGCCATACCTTTGGCACAGAAGTAGACCACGTGTTTGAGTATAACCTCGGCTACCGTCGCACCTTCGAACGGAAAGGACAGGAATGGACAGCCGATGTTACCTATTTTACGCGCCACGAAGATGAGATAGACGACTTTACCCAACAAACCACTATACGCGATGGGCTGCCAATCGACCTGGACCCAACGCTGCAGAACACAACCGCTATTAATGGCCGTAGCCGCCTGCTCCTACAGACAGACTATGTGCACCCGATAAACGAAAACAGCCGCCTGGAGGCTGGTTACCGGAGCAGCTTCCAGCGCATCGACAACGATAACATGTTCTATAACATTAATCCGGAAACCAGGGCACCTCAACTCAACCTGAATGCCTCCAATCATTTTGTGTACGACGAGCACATTCATGCTGCTTATGCCAACTACAGCAATAAAATCAGCAGCCTTAGCTTTCAGGTAGGTGTACGAGCCGAGCAAACCAATACCGTTTCCGACCAGCGTACCCAAATGCAGCGGGTTCCTAACAGCTATTTCAGCCTCTTTCCCAGCTTGTTCCTGACACAGGAGTTTAACCCGGAGAACATGGTGCAGTTTAGCTACAGCCGGCGCATCAACCGGCCTAATGCCTGGAACCTGAATCCTTTTATCGACTATACCGATCCTTCTAACATACGCTCTGGCAATCCGCTGTTGCGGCCAGAGTACATCAACTCCCTTGAGCTGGGCTATTTGCGTTACTGGGATAATTCGTCGTTTAATACGTCTTTATTCTACCGACGCACCAACGACCAGGTACAGCGCTTCCGTACCTTTGAGGAGGGTGTTACCTACACCACCTTTATCAACCTTGCCAGCAGTTCGTCTTACGGTATAGAACTGATTGGCACGCACAACCCTTACAAGTGGTGGCGCTTAAATGGCAGTGTTTCAGGTTTTAGAGTAGAGTTGAACGATGCGCAAGGAGATACAGAGGTTAGCAACAGCCAATTAAGCTGGAACGCAAAGCTTAATTCTACCTTAACTGTATGGAGCGATCTGGCTATACAGGTTTCGGCTAATTACCGTTCGCCCATGGCTGACATACAGGGGCGCATGGAGCAGATGTACAGTGCAGACTTAGGACTGAAAAAGGATGTACTGCAGAAGAAAGGCACTGTCTCGCTTCGTGTAACCGATGTTTTTAACACCCGGCAGTTTAACTTCAGCAGCTATGGCCCTGGCTTTGAGTTTACCAGCCACAATAACCGCCAGACACGCTTCGTATTTCTCGGTTTTACCTACCGCCTGAACACCGATGAAAAGAACAATAGAGAAGAACGTGAGCAAGGCGGTGACGGAGGCGATGATTTTTAACTATAATAGCATGTTAGTGCAGCTATTTTACTGCGTAGGCACTTAAAAGGAAATCCATCCGTATACTTACAGAATTTTGTGTGGCTCTTGGGTTTGGTTTAAGCAAAATAGATAATCCTTATAGGCCGAAGATTATTTAGTAGTTGTTGTTATACTTTAGTAACTTACTATCATGAAGAAAATACTAGCCTCGGGAGCCTTTGCCCTTATGCTTTGCTGCTCGCTATTGTTCTCCGCCTGCCAACCCTCTAACACAGACCATATGCGCCACATCGTTGTTTTCAAGTATAAGCCTGATGCCACTGCAACACAGATAGCTGAGGTAACTCAGGCTTTCGGTGAGCTAAAAGACAAAATCCCGGGCATTGTAGCTTTCGAGCACGGCATCAACAACAGTCCTGAAAATAAGAACCTCGGTTTTACCCACGTATACATGCTCACTTTCGAAGATGCTGCTTCCCGGGATGCTTACCTCCCGCACCCAGAGCACCAGAAGTTCGGCGAACTATTGGGCCGCTTAGGTGTACTGGAAGATGCTTTTGTAGTAGATTATATGCCGGAGATGGAGTAAGGCAAGGCAGTAGCGCTAAATATAAGGCCGTTACTATAGTAATTGTCTATTTGCTTGCTTCTGGTTTTTTATTATGCCTTTGCCATAAACAACAGCGGAAGAAACAAAAAAGGGAGGACCTAAGCCCTCCCTTTCTCTAAACTAATATTTATTAGAACCGCCTTACGATCCGCAAGCTTCGCAAGCGTCCGGGTTATCCAGGCTACACGCCATGTCGCTGCGGTTTTGGTCCTGGTTGTTGTAGACAGGCTGTAGTGTTTCGGCAGCCTGTTTTTCTACGGTAAACTTGATGGCATCTACTGCTGCTTTGGTGCGCAGGTAGTACATGCCTGTTTTCAAGCCTTTCTTCCAGGCGTGGAAGTGCATGGATGTCAGTTTACCGAAATTCACATTCATCACATGCAGGTTCAGCGACTGGCTTTGGCAGATATAAGCACCACGGTCGGCACTCATATCGATAACTGTACGCTGGCTGATTTCCCACACTGTTTTATACAGATCTTTGATGTGCTGCGGGATATTCGGGATGTCCTGAACAGAGCCGTTGGCCGCAATGATCTGGTTCTTCATCTTATCGTTCCAGATCCCCAGGCCGATCAGGTCTTTCAGCAGGTGCTTGTTCACCACCATAAATTCACCTGAAAGCACACGGCGCACATAGATATTAGAAGTATAAGGCTCAAACGATTCGTTATTACCTAATATCTGGGCAGTAGAAGCTGTAGGCATAGGAGCAACTAAAAGTGAGTTACGCACGCCATACTTCACCACTTCCTGGCGCAGCTCTTCCCAATCCCAACGACCAGACTCAGGTGTAATATTCCACAGATCGAACTGGAACTTACCTTCTGATAATGGAGAACCTTTAAACGTTTCGTAAGCACCATCTTTCTTCGCCAGATCTTTAGAAGCTGTCATAGCCGCAAAGTAGATCGTCTCGAAGATATCTTTGTTCAAGCCTTTTGCTTCATCACTCTCAAACGGCATGCGTAGCGCAATAAAAGTATCGGCCAGGCCTTGCACACCTAATCCGATCGGACGGTGACGCATGTTAGAATTACGAGCCTCCGGAACAGGGTAATAGTTGATATCAATTACCTTGTTCAGGTTTTTAGTAACATGGTAAGTTACATCAAACAGCTTCTGGTGGTCGAATACTTTGGTACCATTCTCCTCTTTTACATAGCGAGGCAGCGCCAGCGATGCCAAGTTACACACTGCAACTTCGTCTTTGCTGGTATACTCCATAATTTCGGTGCAGAGGTTAGAGCTTTTAATGGTACCTAGGTTCTGCTGGTTGCTCTTGCGGTTAGCCGCATCTTTATACAGCATGTATGGCGTACCAGTCTCTATCTGCGACTCCAGTATATGGAACCACAGGTCCTGCGCTTTAATGGTTTTACGGGCACGGCCTTCACGCTCGTACTTCTCGTACAGGCGCTCAAAATCAGCTCCCCAGCAATCTCCCAGGCCAGGTGCTTCGTTCGGACAGAACAGGCTCCATTCCCCGTTTTCTTCTACACGCTTCATAAACAGGTCTGGCGTCCAAAGCGCATAGAATAAATCACGGGCACGGTTTTCTTCTTTCCCGTGGTTCTTCTTCAGATCCAGGAATTCGAAGATATCGGCATGCCACGGCTCCAGGTAAATAGCAAAAGCACCTTTACGCTTGCCTCCACCCTGGTCTACGTAGCGGGCAGTATCGTTAAACACTTTCAGCATTGGAATGATACCGTTGGAAGTACCGTTTGTACCTTTGATATAAGAACCGGTAGCACGCACGTTGTGTATGCTCAGGCCAATACCACCGGCACTTTGTGAAATCTGCGCACATTGCTTCAGCGTATCGTAAATGCCTGGTATACTATCATCCTGCATGCTCAGCAGGAAGCATGAAGAAAGCTGAGGTTTAGGTGTAGCCGCATTAAACAATGTTGGGGTGGCGTGTGTAAACCATTTCTCAGACATGAGATTATAAGTCTCGATGGCAGATTCGATGTCGTCCTTATGGATACCCACGGCCACGCGCATCAACATATGCTGTGGTCGCTCTACAATCTTGCCGTCGAGGCGAAGCAGGTAAGAGCGCTCTAATGTCTTATAGCCGAAGTAATCATAGTTATAGTCGCGGTCGTAAATGATAGTTGAATCGAGGGTGGCAGCATGCTTGCGGATTACCTCGTACACATCTTTTGCGATAAGCGATGCATTCTCTCCTGTTTTAGGATCCTGGTAGGTATACAGGCGCTTCATGGTATTTGAGAACGACTTGCTTGTTACCTTGTGCAGGTTGGAGATCGCTATACGGGCAGCCAGAACGGCATAGTCAGGGTGTTTGGTCGTAAGCGATGCCGCCGTTTCAGCAGCCAGGTTGTCCAACTCTACGGTGGTCACACCATCGTAAATACCATCTATTACTTTTTTAGCCACCTCTATAGGCGACACAAAATCCATATTCAGGCCATAGCACAGCTTTTCGATGCGTGCTGTAATCTTATCGAACTTAACCGATTCGCGCCTGCCATCTCGTTTTACAACTAACATAACGTATACATTTAGCGGGGTTCAAGGCCCCGGGTTATTAAATAGGTACAGGTATTAAAAAACCTCTGCCTGGGCAGAAGCTGACTCGGGAGTACTTTAAGTATCACTCGACAATACGCAATACAGGGCGTAAAGCGTTGTAATACTAAACTTTATAGGTAAAGCAAAATACTTTCATGTTTTCATGCGTGGGAATGAAACATCCCTGACCGGCAATCTATGCCACTATAGTTTCTGGCCGGCACGTGGTAAAAGCAACAGCTTTAGCACCGGCAGCTATTCAGATGGAGCGGTAAACAAGGCATCCGCTGCCTTGTCTACCGCTATAAATTCTTAAAATGGCGAAGGGCTAAAAGTCTTCGTCCAAGGAGAAAACGTTTTTGTCTTTATCAGACATTACACCGGCTTTCTGATAATCTCCCACGCGCTTCTCAAAGAAGTTGGTTTTACCTTGCAGGGAAATCATTTCCATGAAGTCGAACGGATTGGCAGAGTTGTAAATCTTCTGGCAGCCAAGTGCTACCAGCAGCCGGTCAGCCACAAACTCAATATACTGGCTCATTAACTTCGCGTTCATTCCAATCAGGTCAACAGGCAGTGCGTCTGTTACAAATTCCTGCTCAATACTTACCGCATCACGAATGATCTCCTGCACACGCTCCTCCGGCAACTTGTTTTGCAGCATACCATACAATAGGCAGGCAAAGTCGCAGTGTAAGCCTTCGTCACGGCTGATCAACTCATTAGAGAAAGTCAAGCCTGGCATCAGGCCACGTTTCTTCAGCCAGAAAATAGAGCAGAAAGAACCTGAGAAGAAAATACCTTCTACCGCCGCAAAAGCAATCAGCCGTTCTGCAAAGTTTTCGCTTTCAATCCAACGCAACGCCCACTCTCCTTTTCTGCCTACAGCCGGCACTGTTTCCAGCGCATTAAACAGGTGGTCTTTTTCAGACTGCTTTTTCACATAAGTGTCTATTAACAGAGAATAGGTTTCCGAATGTATATTCTCCATCATGATCTGGAAACCATAAAAGCAACGGGCTTCCGGTATCTGCACCTCGTTCATAAAGTTAACAGCCAGGTTTTCGTTCACAATACCATCAGAGGCAGCGAAGAAAGCAAGCACATGACTGATAAAATGACGCTCGCCGTCATTCAGGTTTTCCCAATCTTTCAGGTCCTGAGAAAGATCGATTTCTTCGGCTGTCCAGAAGCTGGCTTCAGCTTTCTTGTACATCTGCCACACCTCATCGTTTTGAATGGGGAACAAAACAAAGCGGTTAGGATTCTCTTTCAGTATTGGCTCCATAAGTACGTAAGCATTAATTGTTAAAGGATTAGAGCAAAAATTTGCTATAAAACTTCCTTATATAATTGCCCAAGCTGCACCTGTTTGGTGTGCTGCAAAATATTAGGAGTTCAAATATATGGAAATGAACTTGAAATCGAGACCTAAAGTTGTTCAATTTATACACAAATATTCAACATATTGATTTACTGATAATTATATCAAAATCAACAGCTTTATCAACATCTGTGGACAACTATATATTCGTATGAACATATCTAAATAAAATTATGTTTTTGCAAGTTAATATAGGCAATTTAATATTCTGACTGCCGACAAACATTTACAGGCAATAAAGCACGACATTAAGTACAATTTTAGACCTGCTCACCCAATACTTTTTCTATAGACTTTACAAACATGTGGATAAGGTGGAAAACAAAACAAGCACACAAACACTTGGCAAATAACTCATTAATCCACTTTTTAAAGGCTTAAAATTTTTACCCTATTGATTTCAACAAAGTTATCCACACCACACTGCTTTAAAGCCTGAGCCGACAGAAAGAATTAACGCACAATGATTTGCATTTTTGGAATTACCGCCGTACTTTTGCGGACTAAATCTAAAAATATACATTGAAGCTGATGTACGCAATTGTAGAAATCGCAGGTCAACAGACCAAGGTAGAGAGCGGCAAGTTCATCTACGCTAACAAGCTTTCCGGCAATGAAGGTGACGCCGTTGAGTTCGCCAATGTTCTTCTTACTGATGACAACGGTACTATTACTGTTGGTGCTCCTTTCGTGAGCGGTGTTAAGGTGGTAGGTAAAATCCTGACCAGCACTGTGAAAGGTGACAAAGTAATTGTTTTCAAAAAGAAGAGAAGAAAAGGATACCGTAAAAAGAATGGCCACCGCCAGCATTTTACAAAAATCCTGATCGAGAGCATTGGATAAGCAGTAGAAGAAATTAATCGTTTGAAACTTTCAGGTCTGGCAACAGCCTGCATTAAATAGTAAGAAAATGGCACACAAAAAAGGAGCTGGTAGTTCTAACAACGGTCGTGAGTCGCACTCTAAACGACTGGGTGTTAAGATTTATGGTGGCCAGGATATCATCGCTGGTAACATCATTGTAAGACAAAGAGGTACTGCGCATCACCCAGGTCAGAACGTGGGTATTGGCAAAGACCATACACTGTTCGCTTTAACTGACGGTGTTGTACAATTCAAAAAAGGAAAAAAGAACCGTTCTTTCGTTTCTGTAGTTCCTAAAGTACAGGCTGAGGCTTAGTATTAGAAATAAACTGCCACTGGCAGCGTAAGATCAAAAAGGGATGCACTTGCATCCCTTTTTCTTTTTCCGACGGCTAACCCGCTGTTGTCCCAGCAAACACCTCTGCCAGGGCATGCAAACGAACTGGTGGCTCCCGCGCCTACAGCTTATAAACAGGCTGCATAATAATTAAACATAACAAAATTTCATAAACTACTTATATCTTCTTAAATTGCAATCTCTTATCAAGAAAGACTGAGGGACAGGGCCCGATGATGTCTTAGCAACCATGAATAAAAGCTTGGTGCTAACTCCCTCCTGGTAACCATATCCAGGGAAGATAAGATTGATATCCCCTTCTGCACCTGGGTGTCCTTCTTGATAAGCGAAAGCCGAAGACGTAAGAGAAGAAGACACTAACATGACACATCCTATTTATAAACTGCTGAAAGAGCGTGTGCTTGTGCTGGATGGTGCCATGGGCACCATGATTCAGCGCTATCAACTGCAGGAGCAAGATTTCAGAGGCGACCGCTTTAAAGACCATCAGGGAGACTTAAAAGGCAACAATGACTTGTTATCGATCACCCGCCCTGATGTAATTAAACAGATACATTTAGATTACCTGGAGGCTGGTGCCGACATTATAGAAACCAACACCTTTAGCGGCACCACCATTGCGATGGCTGATTACCACCTGGAGCACATTGTATATGAGCTCAACTACGAATCGGCCCGAATAGCCCGTGAGGCAGCAGACCAGATTACAGCCAGAACGCCAAAGCAGCCACGCTTTGTGGCAGGTGCCATTGGGCCAACCAACCGCACAGCTTCTCTTTCACCGGATGTAAACAATCCCGGATACCGTGCCATCACCTTCGACCAACTGGTAGAGGCGTATTACGAGCAGGTGCGCGGCCTGGTAGATGGTGGCTCAGATCTGCTCCTGGTAGAAACAGTTTTCGACACCTTAAACTGTAAAGCTGCGCTATATGCCATACAGCAATTCGTAGACGATGGCGGTAAAAACCTGCCTATTATGATTTCCGGCACCATTACCGATGCCAGTGGCCGCACCCTCTCCGGGCAAACGGTAGAGGCTTTCTGGAACTCTGTTTCGCATGCGCCCATTATCAGCATTGGTTTCAACTGCGCCTTAGGTGCCCGCCAGCTCAAAACACACATTCAGGAACTGTCGCGTATTTCTGACAGGTACATTAGTGCATATCCCAATGCCGGTTTGCCGAATGCCTTCGGGGGGTACGACGAAACGGCCCAGCAAATGGGGGAGATCGTAGAAGAATACCTGAAGGAGGGGCTGGTAAACATATTGGGTGGCTGTTGCGGCACAACACCTATGCACGTAAAGGTAATTGCCGATCTGGCCAAAAAATACAAGCCCCGTAAACCCACAGACTTAGCTCCTCTTCCACGCTACAGCGGTTTAGAGCCACTTACTGTTACACCGGAAACGTTGTTCATTAATGTGGGCGAGCGGACCAACGTAACTGGTTCACGCAAATTTGCCCGCCTTATAGTAGAAGATAAGTACGAAGAGGCGCTGTCGGTAGCGCAGCAGCAGGTAGAGGGAGGTGCACAGATTATCGACGTGAACATGGATGAGGGGATGCTCGATTCAGAGCAGGCCATGACCAACTTCCTGAACCTGATCGCTTCCGAACCCGATATTGCCAAGCTCCCCATCATGATCGACTCTTCTAAATGGAGTGTGATTGAGGCAGGCTTGAAATGTGTGCAGGGCAAGTCTATCGTGAATTCCATCAGTTTAAAAGAAGGCGAAGAGAACTTTAAGAAGCTGGCCCGCAAAGTACGCCAGTATGGTGCGGCGGTGGTGGTGATGGCTTTTGATGAACAAGGCCAGGCCGATACCTTCGACAGAAGAATTGAAATCTGCGAACGCTCTTACCGCATTCTGGTAGAGGAGGTAGGTTTCCCGCCACAGGACATTATTTTCGACCCGAATATATTAGCTATCGCCACTGGTATAGAAGAGCATAATAACTATGCTGTAGACTATATCGAGACGGTAAAATGGATAAAAGCCAACCTGCCGCACGCCCTCATTAGCGGCGGGGTAAGCAATCTTTCTTTCTCGTTCCGAGGCAACGATGCTGTGCGCGAGGCGATGCACACTGTGTTCCTGTACTATGCCGTGCAGGCAGGCATGGACATGGGTATTGTGAATGCCGGTATGCTGGGTATTTACGAAGAGGTGCCGCTGGAACTACGCAAACTGATTGAGGATGTCATTTTTAACCGACGCCCAGACTCTACTGAACGTCTCGTAAACTACGCTGATACCATAAAAGGGAAAGGCAAAGGAGCAGCACAGGCTGATAATGCCTGGCGCGAGGCTCCGGTGGAAGAACGACTGAAGCATGCCTTGGTAAAAGGCATTGTAGAGTTTATCGACGAAGATACCGAAGAAGCCCGGCAACAGGCCTCTAAAACCCTGGATGTGATAGAGGGCCCTCTGATGGCTGGCATGCAGGTGGTAGGCGACTTGTTCGGCGCAGGTAAAATGTTTTTGCCACAGGTGGTAAAAAGTGCCCGTGTAATGAAAAAAGCCGTGGCTTACCTCATGCCTTTTATGGAAGCAGAGAAAGCGGGAACATCGTCGTCGGCTGGCAAAATTTTACTTGCTACTGTAAAGGGTGATGTGCACGACATCGGGAAAAACATTGTGGGTGTAGTACTGGCCTGTAACAACTATGAGATTATAGACCTGGGCGTGATGGTGCCGCTGGATAAGATTCTGGCAGAGGCAGAGGCACAACAGGTAGATGTGATTGGTTTAAGCGGACTGATTACACCTTCGCTGGATGAAATGGTGTATGTAGCGCAGGAAATGGAGCGCCGTGGCATGAAGGTACCGCTGCTCATTGGTGGAGCTACTACCTCGCGTGTACATACGGCCGTAAAAATTGCCCCGCAATACAATGGACCTGTCGTACACGTGCACGATGCCTCCCGAAGCGTAACGGTTGTGAGCAACCTGCTCGGCAGCAACAGCGCAAGCTATGTAGCTGAGATAAAGGCAGAATATGCCCAACTGCGCGAAGACCATTTAGGACGCGCCAAAGACCGTGCTTTTGCGTCTATAGAAGAGGCCCGTGCCAACAAGTATAAAGTAGACTGGGCGGCCACGCAGGTTACCAGGCCAAATTTTACCGGCACCAAAGTTTTCGAAAATTACCCGCTGTCTGAGATTGTGCCTTACATCGACTGGACGCCCTTTTTCCATACCTGGGAGCTGAAGCGGCAGTACCCTAAAATTCTGGATGATCCGGAATATGGCACGGAAGCACGGAAGCTGTTTGCCGATGCGCAGGAAATGCTGCAGCAGATCGTAGACGAGAAGCTATTGGAAGCACGCGCCGTAGTTGGCTTCTATCCGGCCAATGTGGAGGCAGACGATACCATAGAAGTATATACTGACGATTCACGTGAAAGCGTGCTGGCGGAGTTCCATACACTGCGCCAGCAGGGTAAGAAAGGCGATAAAGTGCCGAACCTGGCTTTCTCAGATTTTGTAGCGCCTAAAGAAACCGGCATTCCCGATTATATCGGAGGCTTTGCCGTATCGGCAGGCTTCGGCATCGAAAAGCTGATAGAGCAGTATGAAGCCGACCACGATGACTACCGCTCCATTATGGTAAAAGCCCTGGCCGACCGTTTGGCAGAAGCCTTTGCAGAACTGATGCACGCCAAAGTGCGCAGAGAACTGTGGGGCTATGCACCAGATGAACAGCTTCGCAACGAGGACCTGATAAAAGAGCAGTACCAAGGTATTCGTCCTGCGCCTGGTTATCCCGGCTGCCCCGATCATACCGAAAAAATTACGCTGTTTAACCTGCTAAAGGCTGAAGAGCAGACAGGCATTATCTTAACTGAAAACCTGGCCATGTACCCGGCCTCCTCGGTAAGTGGTCTGTACTTCTCTCACCCGGAGTCCCGCTACTTTGGCTTAGGAAAGATAGGCGAAGACCAGGTAGCCGATATTGCACAGCGCAAAGGCATGGCACAGTCGGACCTGGAACGTTGGTTATCGCCAAACCTTAACTATGAGCCAAAGCTGGTAGCACAGCAGGCAGTTTAATTTTTATATGTTAGATAATAGACGTTAGATTTTAGATTTCACTGATGTATGAACAACAGAATCGCTGACGAACCAAAGCATCTAAAGTCTAAAAGAAGCATTCACCCAAAAAACAGATGAAAGTAACTGATCATTTCAAGAACGCCGGAGACAAAACCCTCTTCACTTTTGAGATACTGCCTCCTCTGAAAGGAGAAAACATGAAAACGCTGTTCGACCACATTGATCCGCTAATGGAGTTTAACCCTCCGTTTATAGATGTGACGTACCACAGAGAAGAATATGTTTATAAACAGCGGGAAAACGGCCTTCTGGAGAAGATTACCACACGAAAACGACCAGGAACAGTGGGTATATGTGCGGCTATCCAGAACTACTATAAAGTAGATACAGTGCCGCATCTTATCTGCGGGGGCTTTAATAAAGAAGAAACAGAAAATGCATTGATAGATCTGCACTTCCTGGGCATCGACAATGTGCTGGTGCTGCGCGGAGACTGCGTGAAAAGCGAAAGCCGTTTTGTTCCGGAACCAGGCGGCCATCATTACGCAACACAACTGATTGAGCAGGTTGTAGACATGAACAATGGCCGCTACCTGGATGATGAGCAGGCTTATACCAATGGCACCAACTTCTGCATTGGCGTAGCCGGTTATCCGGAAAAGCATTCCGAAGCACCTAACCTGAAAGCAGATTTACGCTGGCTGAAAAAGAAAATAGAATTAGGCGCTAATTACATTGTTACGCAAATGTTTTTCGATAACCAGAAATACATAGACTTTGTGAAGCTGTGCCGCGAGGAAGGGATTGACGTGCCCATTATACCAGGTCTGAAGCCAATAACCACCAAGAACCAGTTAACCGTTCTGCCGAGCGTGTTTCACATCGATATTCCGGCCGACTTAGCCGATGCGGTAGAAGCCTGCGCCGATAACAAAGCAGCAGCACAGGTAGGTATTGAGTGGGCTATCAAACAATCGAAAGAGCTGATGGAGTTTGGTGTGCCTTGCCTGCATTACTATTCGATGGGGCGCTCTGGCTCTGTTAGAAAAGTGGCCGAAGCTTTATTTTAGAGTTCTTTCATTTAAAGGCAAAGGCTTGTAAGGCATATATACTTTACAAGCCTTTGTTTTATCTTATAATGCCTTCGTCGTTGCTATGGATGCACGGCACCTGTATCTTTATCCGCCTTTACAGAACATAAACTAAAAGCGGATAATATCGTTTTCTCAGCAAAGGCTCGAGTATAACACGTGCATAGGCATTTATGACAAACAACATGACTTCCCGGCTCCCTATAATTGACCTGCATTGCGACCTGCTGGTTTACCTTTCTGATGTACCAGGTGCTACCATTGATAATATAGCTGAGATAGGCTGTGCCCTACCGGCTCTAACCGAAGGAAATGTGAAACTACAGGTAATGGCTATTTACTGCCCGACAGAACCGGGCAGCTCGCACTATTCCTATTTGCAGAGCCAGGTTTTTCAGAAGCTAGTTCAGGAACAAGCACATTGCTTAAATGCTGTAGCCGATACAGCCTCGCTGCAACACGCACTGGAAAACCAGCAAGGCATAGGTATGGTAGCAGCCATCGAAAACGCGGCTGGCTTCTGCGAGGAAGACGACCACTTAGATGCTGGCTTTAAGAAGCTGGAAAAGATTATTGAAAATGTAGGGAGGCTGCTGTACATCAGTTTTACCCATCATACAGCCAACCGTTTTGGCGGAGGCAACGCCACCGATATGGGCATTACCAGCGATGGCCGGGTATTGCTGGAGTACCTGCACGATCGCCGCATTGCCGTAGACCTCTCCCATACCAGCGACACCCTGGCCCATGATATTTTAAACCACATCGATGCTGCCGGTTTAAATATTCCCATCATAGCCAGCCACTCTAACTTCAGATCGGTGTGGAAGCATGAGCGTAATTTACCTGATGAACTCGTGCAGGAAGTAATCCGGCGAGAGGGCCTGATTGGCATCAACTTTCTTCGGGCCTTTCTGAACACCGAAGATCCGGAAGCACTGGCACACCACATAAAATACGGTTTTGCACATGGGGCCGAAGATACTATTGCTTTTGGTGCAGATTACTTCTATACCCTGAGCAATACCGATCCCAGCCGTGTTCCCTTTTATTTTAAAGAGCATGAGCAGGCAGGCAGTAGCTATACAACCCTGCTAAATCGCCTGACGCAGGAACTATCAGACGAGCAACTTCAGAAGCTTGCTTATAAAAATGCTCAACGTTTTATACAGAAACTGTGGTCATAATCAAGAGTGTAGCTGCTGCATTACCAGGATACAAAGCACAGCGTAACCAAGCCGGATAATCGAACAGCTAAAATTTTAAAGAAAAGCCGCCGATTATTATGAACTTTAAATAAAAAATTATTTATATTTAAAGTTAACTATACTTTTAATCTTAATCAGATAAAAGAGAGTTAAACATTCGCTCATACTTAAACTTAAAATAATCTAGTTCATTAACTTAATCGGATACTCCCTGCTGTTTGCAATGCTGTTATCTGGCTAATATTTTGAACCATAATTATTTACTTGGTATTATTGAAATACATAACTGGTGAGCAAGTGCAGCCATATTATTTACAGCGTGCAAATTATATATAGATAGTCTGCCATAGAATACAAAATTGCGTATATGTATTAACAGCACCTGCATGGAGTCGCCCAGGCTGCTTTAACAAATTTTTCATTATAAGCTTAAGAAGCCATGGACACTCCTGAATATTCTCCGCGTTACATACAGCTGAACGAACTATACATAGACACAGTAGTTATAGACGATACTGAGTTTATTACGCTTTGGTGCTTTAGCATTGTAGATGATGAATACAAGTTTATCTACCTGGGCTGCGATTTTACGCAGTTTAACCAGGTACTGATTGGTGCCGGAGAAAAAGGAAAGGAAATAGCCCTGCATATGGCCGATATTCTGAATAAGCCTTATGATGTGCCTACGCTTATTCCTGTAAAAGAAAGGTTTGACGAATACCTGGAGCTTTCGGGCTTCGATATTATTGTGTATGAGCCGCTGGCCGTAGAAGATGATTTTGAAGAGATAGAAGATGACGACGATTTGCCGCTGGAACATTTGCTGGGCGGCCCATCGAACAATAACTCCACTAAGTACCTTATTTATCAGCTTGATAAGCTTTACCCTTCCAAAGTATTTGAGCCGGAAAGACGTAGCCCTGAAAGCCTGGCAGAAACTTTTGAGGATGACACCCTGGAGCTTGCCCAGCTTTACTACGATTACCTGAATGCCATGGAAAACGGCTACAACGAAGCCGAGGCAAGACAGGTAGCAGGGCTGGAAAAAGAGTTGTTCTTTCGAATGGCTCAGAAAGCTGCCGATCTCTGGCATTAAAATTCATACTTCTTCCGCACCACCACCAGGTTACTGAACCTTCCTTGTGCAGGTACCACATCGGCAGGCATAGGGGAAGGTAATAACTGCTGTGGCAGTCCGATAGACTGATCGTACAGTAGCAAGCCTACCTTACTTCCCGGTGTAGCTTCAACTTCCAGTATGGCTTCTTTAGAGAGCGGCAACCCATACAGCCGAAGCATATAAATTGCTCCTTCTGCTGTATCCAGTGGTTGCATCGTGCAAAGCTGTCCGTTAAGCCTGATAGCCTTTATATCTTCCGCATTTTCTGGTTGCAATACCAGTTCCAGGTGCTGTGCCCCACGCACCGATCGCAGCTGTACCTGAACAACTCTGCTGTTACCGGCAGTGGAATCCTGCACTACCTCCGCCTCGGGCGCCTGTAAAGGCAATTGCGGAGCACTGGTGATATGGTACTGTAAACTGGCATGTGGGTATAGAGAGGTCAACGCTGTTTTGGTACTGTTCTTTGTGAAGAAGCTGCCGGTCCAGTTGTCGTGCCGTGAGTTTCCTGATGCCCAAAGAGCCTCTCCTGTATCAGCATTAAGATAGTAACTCAGCTGCGTTTTAAACGGCTGCCCTGGCCCTGGCTTTTCTGCATTAATCGCTGCCATTGTAAGAACGGCTCCTGCCAGTATGAGTAAGGCAGGCAAAACTGGTAGATCCCTTACCCGGAAACCTCCCTCTATGTATAGTAGCAAGGGCAGCAACAAACCCATTAAAACAGCCAAAGCACTTACCATAGCTACAGGCATGTTCAGGTCAAAAATGATCATGAGTAATTGTACAACAGGCGTCCACATAAACAGAGCAGGAAGTGCCGCCACCAACAAGCCAAGAGGATAGGCAACAGAACCCGGAGTTTTAAAAGAGCGCCCCTTCGTTACGAACAACAGTCCGGCCAGGCAAAACATCAACGGGAAAAGAAAGAGATACGCTGCCGAAGGGACTGACATCATCACCACAGCAAATGCCACAAACCAAATGAGGCAAGCGCCCATAGCCAGTGCCAAAGGCTTTAGCCATACCTGTGCCAACCTGTATAGCAGCAGGAAAAGCCCCATACCTAACAGCAAATAGGCCCCTAGAAACAGGTATATGTTATAAGTACCGCTTTCGGTAAAATAAGGCATCGCGCCCGTTACAAGGTTGTTGATCGGCAGGAACAGTCCTGCTACGACTCCCAGCACCAGTACGTATACCAGGGCTCCTGCCAGGGCACGCATTCCTGTAAATGCTTTGCGTTTTGTGCCAACAGCCCATACCACCACGAGCAAAAGTGTTACAATACCGCCCCACAGCATGTTAAGCCCTACCGGGTACTGCACCAGCCATTTACCAACCGGGTTAAAAAACACCCGATCCGGTGCTTTGGTATTGTCCAAAGGAATACTGCCAAAGTGTTTGGCCAGCGCCAGCATATTACTGCCATGGTGCTGCAAGCTGTTCTGGTTCAGGTTCTCTGGCGTATCCGTCATACTATGATAGTTTACAAAGCCCTCCACAAAGGCACTGTTCACGCCTGTAATTCCTGCATCGCTAAAAACAGTAAAGTCGGTGCTGTTCGGCATCTTCTTGTATACCTCATACATAATAGAGCCCGCCATCGGATAAGGCGCCGCTTTGGCAAATTCCTGCACTACCCAGCCGTTTTCAGAACTCATTTCAAAAGAAGCGCTGGCCCCGCTGTTTCCGCGTGCCTCCACATTTATAACTACACCTGCCTCCTGAGCCCACGGGTGCTGCATAAACCCTCTGGCTCCTAGTAAACCATACTCTTCACCATCCGTCAGCAGAAAAATGATATCGTTCTGCAGTTGTTCGCCCTGCCTTAAAGCACGGGCTGTTTCCAGCAAAGCAGCCACACCTGTTGCATCGTCGCCGGCACCGGGTGTATTGGGCTGTGAGTCGTAGTGGGCAACGAGCAGCACTGCTTTACCTGGCCGGTTGCCTTTCAGCCTGCCTAAAACATTATAGACATAACCGGCATAGCAAACCTGCCCTGCTTCCAGCACAGCTGTTGTTTCCTGCACCTGTGGGTTAAGGCCGAGCTTCTGCATTTCCTGAAGCAGATACGCTCTTACCCGCGCGTGTGCCGGTGTACCCATGGCATGAGGTTCCTTGGCTACTTCCCGTACATAAGCCATAGCCCGCGTCGCGGAGAACTCATCCTGCGGAGCATCGGCAGGTTGTGCCTGAGGAGGCAGAGTCAGGTAGACACTAAGCACAGCCATACCAGCCAAAGCCAGTAACAACAGGAATGAAAGTAAGCTTTGGTTAATTTTGAGCATGCCTTCTGACAGAGTAAAATGGCTTTAAATATTTTGCTTAACTAATATAACTGTTTAATTTAAAGCTAATGCTGTAGCTATAAGTTATTTAAATAAAAAAGGCGGCTTTGTTTCTCCAAAGCCGCCTTTTTTATGTTTTACTGCCTATTGTAGCTGGTCTGCGTTTTCCTTCACCTCGCTTTGCCGTAGCTTAACAGGATCAGTAGGTTTGCGCAGGCGCATGTTCAGCATTTCTACCACTAACGAGAAGAACATCGCAAAATAGATGTAGCCTTTCGGTATGTGCATGTGCAATGCTTCCACCACCAGCATAAAGCCTATCAGGATCAGGAACGAAAGCGCCAGCATCTTTACGGTCGGGTGCTTATTTACAAACTCGCTTACATACTTGGCAAAGATTAGCATAATACCCATTGCCAGGATAACGGCAACAATCATGATCTCCACGTGCTGCGCCAGCCCAACCGCCGTTAAGATAGAGTCGAAGGAGAACACAATATCAATAAGCACAATCTGCACCAGTACTTTCGAGAGCGAAACAACCTTCGCCGCAGCACCATGTCCTTCTTCTTCGCCTTCCAGTTTGTTATGGATTTCGGTTGTACTCTTAGCCAATAAAAAGAGGCCACCGGCAAAGAGAATGATATCCCGCCACGAAACAGCAAAGTCCTCAGGTGTAAAGGGCAGGTTAATAGTGAAAAGAGGTTTATCGGCACCTACAATCCAGGAGATAAATAACAACAGGATAATTCTGAAAACAAGCGCCATAGACAGGCCAATCGTACGGCCTTTCCCCTGCTGGTCGTGGGGCAGCCTGCCTACCACAATAGAAATAAACACGATGTTATCGATGCCTAACACCACCTCCATAAAAGTTAGTGTCAGGAGGCTTAACCAGGTATCCGGATTAGCGAAGATTTCCATAGATTTTCATTTTGATGTTGTGCGTAAGAAGCAAATGTAAGTATTAAATCTTTGTTCGCGTCTCACACTTCAGCTAAATATTTTATACAAAAAAAGGGCAAGCAGCACCTGCTTTACCCTTCTCAAATCTTTAGCAATACGTTAACCTAAGACTTCATGTTTACATATTGCAGCGGCATACCTATTTCTTCGCTGTTGCCACGCATAATTGCCATAACAGCCTGCAGGTCATCAATTTTCTTACCTGTTACCCGTATGGTTTCATCCATCATGGCGGCCGACACCTTCAGCTTGCTGTCTTTTATCAGCTTCATGATTTTTTTTGAAGTCTCTTTGTCTATACCGGCCTTCACTTTAATGTCTTTCTTCACCATCGCGCCCGACTGATACGCTTCTTTAGAAAAGTCGAGGGCAGTTGCATCAAGCCCCTGCTTTACCATTTTGCTGATCAGCACATCCTCTGTATGCTGCAGCCGCATATCGTTTTCCATCGAAATGTGCACTTCATTGGATTTCTTATCGTAATCGAGGCTACCTTTAGTATCACGGAAGTCATAGCGGTTCATTATTTCCTTGCGGGCTGTATTTACAGCATTGTCCATGGTCTGAGGATCTACCTTGCTTATAATGTCGAAAGATGCCATATTCGTTTTTCTTTGTCCTTAAAATTGATTTACACGTTTTAGTGCTCACAAAGTTATTTCTTTTAGGCATAAGACACAGTGCCTGCATTAAAACTCCGGCGCAGCAGTTAACCTATATGAACCATACCTTTACCCGCTATGCAGATCATAGAGCCTCGAACACCCGAAGATTTTGAGAAGTATTACCGCCTGCGATACGAAACGCTGCGCCAGCCCTGGAACCAGCCAGCGGGTAGCGAGCGTGTAGACGATGATGCCACCGCCATTCATGCCATGCTTTTAAACGACGCAGGCGAAGCCCTTGGCATCTGCCGGCTTCACCTGAACTCACCCGAAGAAGGCCAGTTACGCTTTATGGGCATTCGGGCAGATATGCAAGGGCAGCGCTTGGGAGACCTGCTGATGCAGCACCTGGAGAGCAAGGCCAGGGAGCTCGGAGCAACTTACATCACTTTACAGGCCAGGGAAAATGCTGTAAACTTTTATCGCCGCAACGGGTATGAAGTAGTAGAAAAAACATACCTGCTTTTTAATAGCATTCAGCATTATAAAATGCTAAAGCAGCTGTAATACTAGTTATCTTATGATTTTAAGCAACAGAAGCAAATTATTGGTAGGCGCCGGAGCCATATTAGTGGGTGCACTACTGATCAGTAGCTGCTCCAGCAGCAATGCTCCTTTAGAAACTGTGCCTGCAGTAGATCTGAAACGCTACGCTGGCACCTGGTACGAAATTGCCGCTTTGCCGCAGCGCTTCGAGAAAGGCTGCCATTGCGTACAGGCTAAGTATAGCCTAAACCCGGAAGGTTATGTAGAAGTACTTAATATTTGCCGCAAAGGAGGACCAGACGGAGAGGTAGACGAAGCAAAAGGCAAAGCATTTCCTGTAGAAGGCAGCAGCAACAGCAAATTAAAAGTCCAGTTCTTTTGGCCATTTAAAGGCGATTACTGGATTCTGGAGCTCGATCCAAACTATCAGTATGTGATGGTTGGCTCCCCGGACCGAGAAAGCCTCTGGTTTCTCTCCCGTACACCTTCACTCGATACAGCTACTATAAACCGCCTGGAGCAGTTAGCTACCAGTAAAGGCTTTCCTGTAAATAAGATGCGCAGGATGGACCAAAGCTGCTTTTAACATTAAGGATTCTGGAGTGGCACCGTATGTTGCCACCCATTACTCCTAAAATTACTTATGCATTTCCTGCACATTAACCTTCTGATAATAAGCGACAATTAAGTATTAACTCCTTCAAACCTTTTCTTCCTCATCCGTACGTAGTTAAATAGCTGAATACGTTAGCCAATTAGGTATGAGCATTTATCAACATCACATCTACTACCCGGAAGCATACCACGAGCAGCCCGGGAAAGAGTGGCCACTAATCGTGTTTTTACATGGGGCAGGTGAAAGAGGTGATAACCTTGAAAAGGTAAAACGCCAGGGCTTGCCTAAATATCTGGTCGGAAAAAATGACTTTCCGTTTGTAGTGGCTTACCCGCAGTGCCCCTACCGCATGCAGTGGACCATCCCTTTTCTGAAAGAGTGGCTAAAACAGGTTCTGAAGGAGGTAAGAGCCGATAAATCCAGAATTTACCTGACAGGCATTAGTATGGGCGGCTTCGGCACCTGGTATTGGGCTGCCACACATCCTGAATGTTTTGCCGCCATTATTCCCATCTGCGGAGGCGGCGACAGAGGCCTGGCAGCAAAGCTTATGTCTGTACCTATCTGGGCTTTTCATGGAGCGAAAGATGATATTGTACCAATAAACTATACCCTGGAAATGGTTGATGCAGTAGAACAGGCCGGCGGGAAACCGCAACTCACTGTTTACCCTGACCTATACCACGACTCCTGGACCGAAACCTATAGCAACCCGCTTATTTACGAATGGCTGCTACAGCATAAAAAGTAGCTGTCTGCCCTCCCGGCTATAAGCCATAATCCAATGGCAGCATTTCAGCCATCTTTTCCCAGCCCCAGTAGCCTTCCAGAAAAACATCCAGCGGGTTAGCTGTGCTGCCATTCTTCTCCAGGTACACCGCATCAGTAGTTAAAGAAATAACCGATGTCTGGTACGAAGGCGTAATAGAGCCGCCTCTTCTGTACCTGATATAAGCTGCTTCTTCTTTCTCACCTGTATAGACTACCTGAAAATATCCTTTGAATGCCAGCCTTGCATATCCTCCATCAAAAGACAGGTACTCGCTGTAAGGCACCGGGTTAATATCCAGCTGCTCTACTACTTTAGGCAGACCCGCACGGGAAATAATATCTCCAACAGAGTCGGCACGTGTGAGCAAAGGGCTGTTTCCTTTGCTTTTAATCGTAATGTAGTTCCCTTGCAAACTTTGCTCTCTGAGATAAGCTCTGGCAGCAGTAATTTCTTCTTCGCTTGGTCTTTCAGGGTTGGGGGTTCTGTAAAGCCGGCGCAGGTTAAACCCTTCTTCTTCCAGTCTTTTGTTTTGCAGTGCCCTGAAAAAGTGCATCAAGGAACCATTAAAAGAGGCTTCGCGGTTTTTAACCCACCGTCGCTGCTTTCCTTTGCCACCTTCTGCCAACTCATATTTTGGGTAGCCGACAAATGAAATATAACTTTCTTTAGCCCTGTATTCAAAATTTGTCAGGAGGTATTCTATTTTATACCCTAAACCAGCGTTCTCTATAATAAGCGGAACTTCAGCACTTACTGTTAAAACGGATGTGGCTGCATCGAACTGGATAGACAGCACCTCCGGATTTAGCAGTTTGCAGGTACCGGCCAGAGCACTGGTTCCCAGAAAAGACTCTTTAAAAACCTCCAGGTTTCTGTACCACATTTCATCACGCTTACCCTTTACTTCTACCATCCCCAGCTTATTCTCTTTCAGCCTTAGCTTAAAAAGAACAGAACCCGGTAAATTTTCTGTATCAATGGGGTAAATAATGGGCTCATAACCCAGAAAGGAAACCACTACCTCATACTTTCCGGCAGGCACAGCTAAAGCAAACGCACCCTTCTCGTTTGTTGCCGTTCCCCTGGTAGTTGTATTCAGATATATCGAAACAAAGCCCAGCGGTTCATTGGTGTTTTCATCTACTACTCTTCCTTTCAGCTCGTATTGTGCCCATGCAGCTACATGTACCGTCAGAAGCAGCAGGAGAAGCAGAATCTTTTTCATAAGCATCGGGGGCTGCCTAAATAACAGCACCAGTTTTTATATAAATCTAATTTTACATAAAAATAAGGTACTTGCAGTTCATTCAGCCTTTTTTGCCCGACTTTAACTTTTCTTTAAGATTTAAACGAAGCAGGCCATCCAAGCCCGGTGTTTGCACAGGTGAGCCATGCAGGCTATTGCCGGCTCTCCTGAATCTTTAGAACCATATTTCGCAAAATGGAGCGCGGCACCAGCTTCAGCAGGTGGGGCAAAGCTTTGTTCTTTAGGCCAGGGAGTACAATGTTTTCCCCTTTCATTAATCCGGTATAACCAGCTTCGGCTACCTCTCTGGCATCTTCTTTAAACATTGCGCTGAACCTGCTGGAGCTATCCAGATTGGCACGTTCCTTAAAATCTGTATCGGTTGGGCCAGGGCAGAGGGTGGTTACGGTAACGTTGTGCTTCTCCAGCTCACCTTTTATCGCCTCCGAAAAAGAAAGCACATATGCTTTGCTGGCATAATATATCGCCATATAAGGGCCCGATAAAAAAGCTGCAACAGACGATACATTCAGAATTTTACCAGGAGTTCCCGCAGGCAACTGGTACAGGAAAAGCTTGCTCAGGTGCGTTAGCGCCACCACATTCAGCTGCAGCATATCCAGCTCCTTTTGCAGGTTTGTTTCTCTGAAAGGGCCATAATTGCCTACACCAGCATTGTTTACCAGCACATCTACTACCATGTTTGCCTGCTTCAGCTCATCGAACAGGCGCTGCGGCGCAGCAGGATCAGAAAGGTCTGCTGCAATTACTTTAGCGTATACTTTGTAGTTGGTGGCATAGCGCATCGCCAACCGGTATAGTTTATCTTCCGAACGCGCCACCAGTACCAGGTTATGGCCGTTCCTGGCAAATACCTCTGCCAGTTCCATACCTATACCTCCGGATGCGCCTGTAATGAGTACTGTTGATTTATGCTTTTTTGCAGCCATTATCGTTGATGTTATCTTTCCTAAACTTTAAGGTATTTTCTACATCATACGCCTCCGCTGCTAAGAAGATATTATGCCGCTTATGCTTCCGTTTATTTCGCACCAGTGCTCTTCCAATTATTTATCGGCATGGTCAGAAGTTGATAAGCCGTTATTTCTGATCCATGGTTAAGCTACCAGGTAAGCCGCACCAAATACGCCTGCGCTGTCTCCTAAAGAAGGTTTTACCACGTGTGCATCAAAGATATTGTCCAGCGCAAATTTGCGGATTGCCTCCACCCCATCGGTATACAGCCTATCAATGTTACCTACACCTCCGCCAATAACAATCACATCCGGATCAATAACATTGACAATATTGCTGATCGCTCTTCCGAAGCCTTCTATCAACCTGTCTAGTGTTTTAGTGGCTGCCTCATCTGTTCCAGCTTCAGCCCTTTCTACAATTTCTTTCAGCCCCAGTTTTTGCCCTGTGAGTTCGTTGTAGTAATGCTCCAGCGAAGGCCCCGCCAGTATACTTTCGTTACAGCCTTTTTTGCCACAGAAACACTGTCTGCCTTCCATTCCGGGCAAATAGTTATGGCCCCACTCGCCACCGTTGCCGTGGTGCCCGTTTAGGATGTGGCCATTTATCACAACGCCACCACCTACACCAGTGCCAAAAATAATTCCGAATACCACTTTAGCTCCAGGAAATTTTTCTTTCACTACCCCCAGATGCGTTTCTGCAAGGGCAAAGCAGTTCGCATCATTTGCAAATGCCAGTTCAATTCCGAGGTACTTTTCCAGATCCGCTTTAAAAGGCCTTCCGTTCAGAATCGTGGTATTGGAATTTTTCATCAGGCCTGTGCCTGGAACCAGAACACCTGGTGTTCCCATGCCTATTCTGGCAGCTTTATATCCAGCGGCGGCTTCCATTTTATTTACCAGTTTTTGTACCTGCCCCATCACGTGCTCATACCCTAAAGCTGCTTCTGTGGGCACCCGGTCCCTAAAGATGACTTCCGGCTCATCAACAGACTTCAATATTACACCCTCTATCTTGGTGCCACCCATATCCAAACCCCACAAATTCCCTTTGCTAAAGCTACTCATTCTTCTAAAATACCCGGTTAGGTTCAAAAATCATTTAAGGGCGAAGATAGCTCTTTTGCATAATTTGTTTAATAATCTTCATCTAGAGAAGGAAATTTAATCTAATTTACCTCTCTTAAGACAGGTAATACCAAAAACGACAGGCACTGAGGCAGCATTCAGAAGAGCAGCCAATGCTCCTTTTGCGGCACCACCTTTCAGGTTTAAACTGGTTAATACTTTGTGCAATCGTTTGCAAAAAGTGATATTTATGAGCAAATTTGGTTGTAAGAAGATTCAGGTACAGAAAACAGCACTAACTAAAGATTATGAACAACACATGAGCGACGGGAAAGTACTCCTCTTTGGCGAGTTGTTGTGGCGCCTTGCCGCCGCCGACAGCCGTTTAGCAAATGCCGAAAACTTACTGCAGATGAACCCTGGCGGGGCAGAAGCCAATGTGGCTGCTTCCTTAGGTTTATGGCAGGTACCATGCTCTTACCTTTCCTGCGCTCCCAACAATGAGCTGGCCGACAGAGCTCTGGCAAAATTAAACAGCTGTGGCGCAGCAACTGACCTGGTGCTGCGGCAGGGCGACAGGGTAGGCCTGTATTTTCTGCTTTCTGCAAATGGGCTTAGCACCGGACAGGTAGTATACGACCGCAAATATTCTTCCTTCAGCCAGCTAAAACCAGGCAGGATAGACTGGGATGCAATGCTGGAAGGCTTTAGCTGGTTCCATTGGAGCGCACTTACACCGGCCCTTAACCCTGACCTGGCCGCTGTTTGCAAAGAGGCTCTGGTAGCTGCCAAAAAGAAAGGCCTTACAGTTTCTGTTGACCTTAACTACAGAAACAGGCTCTGGGACTATGGCAAAGAGCCTATCGATGTAATGCCTGAGCTGACGCAGTATTGTGATGTGATTATGGGGAACATCTGGGCGGCTAATAAAATGCTGGGCACACCTGTGGCAGATCATTTAAACCGCCACACAAGTGTAAACGAGTATCTGGAGCATGCAGCACAATCGGCCAGAGCTGTGATGGAACAATTTCCGCAGTGCAGGCATGTAGCCTATACCTTCCGGTTTATGGATAGCGCCAGCCATAACCTCTTTTATGGCACCTATTACGATGGAAAAAGGCAATATAATTCTGCGGTTTACGAAACATTTGAGCTGGTGGATCGCATTGGCAGCGGCGATGCTTTTATGGCCGGATTACTGTACAGTATTTATAAAAACTTTGCCGGGCAGGATATAGTAGATTACGCAACTGCTGCTGCTTTCCAGAAGCTTTTTGTTCCTGGCGATTTTGGTGCTCACACTGCAGAACAGATAAAAGAAAGTATAAAACCCACCACCTAAAAAATGGCAACAGATAAAAACCAAGTACTAGAGAAGATTAAAGAAACCCCGGCCATACCTGTATACTATAATGCAGATCCGGAAACATGCAAAGCAGTACTGGATGCCTGCTATGCAGGAGGCATGCGTGTTTTTGAATTTACCAACAGAGGTGAAAAGGCGCTGGAAAACTTTAAAATTCTGAAAGAGGTTACCAATGAGCGCTATCCGGATCTTAAGCTTGGCATCGGCACTATAAAGGATGCTGCAAGTGCTGAAGAATACGTGGCCGCTGGGGCCGATTTTATTGTGAGCCCTATTACTGATATCTCTGTTGCGGAGGCGGTACAGGCACATGGCCTGCTTTGGATACCAGGCTGCATGACTCCGACTGAAATTGCGCAAGCCGAAAAAGCAGGCGCTTCTCTTGTTAAACTGTTCCCGGGTAATGTGCTTGGCTCCGGGTTCCTGAAAGCGATAAAAGAGCTGTTCCCGAACCTGCTCTTTATGCCTACTGGCGGCGTTGCTCCAACTGCCGACAGCCTGAACGAATGGTTTGGCGCAGGTGTAACTGCCGTTGGCCTTGGTTCAAAGCTTTTCGAAAAAGACCCAACTTCGCAAGGCTACGAATGGCTCACAGAGCGGTCGGCCCAGGTGCTACAATTAGCGCTACAGGCAAAATAAAACCTGGCCTTTCCTGTGTAAGTGCAGGAAAGGCTATTCCTCTTCCGTTTTGGCTTCGGTAAGCGCGGCTTTATTTACCAGCCCGTAATGCCTGATATCCAGCAGCACTCCACGGCCACTCCTATACTCCTGCCTGTGCGTTCCTTCCAGCTCAAAACCTAATTTAGTTACCACAGCTATACTTTTTTTGTTGGCTGGAATTATTCTGGCGTAAATTTTAAGCAGTTTCAGCTCATCGAAACAATAAGCCCGTAGGGCACGAAGCCCTTCCGTTACCAGGCCTTCTCCCTCATATTCTCCAGATATAAAATATCCTAATTCACCTTTAGGAATGTTCCAGTCGACATTCTTCAGTATAAGTTCACCGATCAGCTTCCCTTTATACCAGGCACCATAGTATACCGATTCTCCTGCATCATTCTCCTCTTTCAACTCCTTGAGGTAAGCAAGCGCCGTTTCCCTGTTCTTCATTTTATGAACAGTTACCGGAAAACTTTCCCGCAGTCTATCTCTGTTCTTTTCCACCAGGCTAAGCCAGCAACCTACGTCACGCTCTTCCAGTACTCTTAGCCGGAGCCTTTCTGTCTGTAGCTGCTCTTTAAATAATACTCCCATGCTTATACCACTCTTTGTGAAGCATACGATTTACAACCAGGTATTAGCTACCTTCAACCAGCTAAATGTAACGAATTAAACGGCAGCAGCCATTTTGCATCATGCTAATCCATACAGGCTGACGCTTATTAAAATTTCATTAAAATTATTTATAAATAATCAATTATATAAAAATAAGCGACATTAATTTTGACAATGAAAATAAAACAAATACATTTGCACACACCTAAACAACAGTGTAGGGTGTTGAAATTGGCAGACAAGCCCTCCTATCTCGGGGGTGGAGGTCATAGAATAAAGCAAGCTATTTGTCTAACTACTCCGTGGAGGTTCGACTCCTCCCCCTACAGCAGAAAGGCCGCTCTCACTTACAGTGAGGCGGCCTTTTCATTAACCCATTATCAGAAAACTGCCATAACAAACTATTCCCGATAATCAATTTAAAATAACAACTCAAGCTGTTATATTGTATCTGTAACAGGTACTCCAGAAAGCAGCTTAAACAAAGTGGAACACCCAGCACACCTACAGACAAAAGCACCACTCAAAACACGCATTGCCCCTACCCCCAGTGGTTACCTGCACCTCGGCAATGTATTGTCTTTTGCCATTACCTGGGCACTCGCACGCCAGCAGCAGGGAGAGCTGGTGCTTCGTATAGATGATATTGATAATGAACGGGTAAGGTCAGCCTATGTAGAGGACATCTTCGAAACGCTGGATTTTTTAGGCATTGATTACGACGAAGGCCCTATAGATGCGCCGGATTTCTACCGGCACTACTCACAGCACCACCGCCTCGACCTGTATAATAACACCCTTGACCAACTGGCTCAGCAACGCCTGGTTTATGCCTGCCTCTATTCCCGCACCCAAATAAAGGTTCGCTCTGCGAAAGGCGATTATCCTCTCACCTGCCGCTCCAGGCAACTTGCCTTGGATACACCCAACAGTGCCTGGCGCCTGCTTATACCGGAAGACACAACAATTGCCTTTCAAGACCTTTTGCTAGGCGAAACAACTGTGCCTTTGTTTAACAAAATGCCAGATTTTGTGGTACGCCGTAAAAACAAACTCCCTTCTTACCAGGTAGCTTCTTTTTGCGATGATGTTTTGATGGGTATAAACACGATAGTACGGGGCAGCGATTTACTTACCTCTACAGCAGCTCAGCTTTTTATTGCGCGGCAGACTGGCACAGCCACATTTGCTGCGATTAATTTTATACATCACCCCCTTATTCAGGAAGAAAATGGCAACAAACTATCCAAATCCCATGGCTCGCTTTCGATTAACCAGATGCGCCGGAACGGTTTAAAAGCAGCTGATATCTGGCAAACTTTAGGAAACTTGCTGGGCTGGCAGGAAAACCCGATAACAGACTCAAATACTTTTCTGCAACGGTTTAAACTGGAAGATGTAAAGCTGAAAGCTGCTACTTTACCTACGGCTTTCTGAAGGCACTATACCTTAGCACTCTTTTCCGGTTGCTCTTCCGGCTGATTTACCAGCCTGTTCAGCGTTTTATCATAATTAGGATGCGTGGTTTTCATAAGTTCGTCCCAAACACGCAGGTACAACCCATAGTTGCCTTTGAAATACTTATGATGCATGTTATGATTGGTAGAAGTATTAAGCCACTTGCCAAGACGGCTATGTACCAGCCAGCGCGGGTAAATCTCATAGCCTAAATGGCCATACACGTTATACACCGTCATAAAAAGCAGAAAGGCCAGTATAGCGTATGTGTGCATGGGTATCAGCAGCACAATTACAAAAATAATTCCGCCTTCTACCAGTGCCTCCAGCGGGCTGAAAGAGAATGCCGCCCAGGGCGAAGGATTAACAGATCGGTGGTGTGTCAGGTGAAACCATTTAAAAAGCCTGGGGTGGTGCATCAGGCGGTGGGTCCAGTAGAAATACGTATCATGGATCAGCAGGGCCAGCACAATGCTTAATCCAAAATACCACCAGCTATACTCACTTAGATCGGTATAGATTTTTGTGTATGGCCTTACCGCTGAAGATGAAAGTATGATTGCTATAGTGGCAAAGGCAAAGAAGGTAAGAAAAGAATAACCTACTTCCCGCATGTAATCCTTGCGTTTCGGAAACAAGGACTGAATCTTGAGCCTGGAAAACTTTGACGGAAAAAAGATATAAAACAATAAAAAGGCCCCTCCGGCCACAATTATATAGCGAGCTGCCAGTATGGCGTACATTAACCAAAAATAAGTGTTCATCGCTTTTACTTCCATAGATAAAATACCTGCCTGTAAAATTACAGCCTCTCCACAAAAACGATAAAAAAGTATAAATAAGTTTATTCTTTAAGTGGATTCTACTTCACAATTTCTATAAAAACAAAAGAGCAGGCATTATACATGCCTGCTCTTTTATGTAAGCATTACAACTTACGTCTTCACCTGTATCAATGGCTATATCTTATTACCGGACTTCACTGAAACAGGCACTTCCAGATTTTCCCAGCGCAGCACAAAGCCGTTATTCGTTACGTCGTAAGCAAGTCTTTCGCTCATAGAGGCCGCTTTACGGGGTTTAGTGGTTACCCGCAATTGGTCTTGCTTTTCGTCATACTGTGTGCCCCACTGCTTTGCTACTTTATTAAAGATAATCGTCCACTGGGCCTCGCCTGGTATGGCATACAGGCTGTATGTACCTGCAGGCAGGTTTTCACCTTCCACCATTACATCTTTGTCTACAGTAAAGGTAGTTGCCTCATTAGCACCTGCACGCCAAACTTTACCATACGGCACAAGTTCTCCCCATACAGTACGGCCTTTTACACCTGGGCTGCTATAGTTAATAGTTATGTTAGCTTCCCCAACCTTACCGGAAGCGGAAGCAGAAGGGCTTGGCTTGCTTGCATTAGCATTCTGAGCCCACGATACAGTAGTGAGCAGCATACTTACCAGCAGTACTGCTGCAAAACTTAAAACAGAGTTCTTCTTCATGGTTTATTTTGTTTTGAATTTGTATGAAAAGATAGAGCTTTCTTATCAGAAATCCGTCACCAGACACCATATATTATCTGAAGCTACTCAACAACTCATGCTTTTGCAGCACCTTTGTTCGAACGCATACCACCTTTCGTACCTGTAATGATTTTACAGTTTACCATTTTCAGTAAAAAAAATTTCAATCTTTCAAGCTCGACAAACTACTTTATTCCTCCTTTCAGACTTTTACCAGTTATACAACGTGAGCAATTAATCACTTATAAAACAATGAGTTAGATACTCTTCCCATTAATTTTCCTCCTTGTTTCAACATCCTTATAAATATGTTAAGCATGTTTACTTATTGTTGAAACAAAAATAATTTTAAATAATTTTTGTTAAAATATTTGCAATTACGATTTCAGTGTGTACCTTTACATCATCAGAATAAAACAACACAATGTAGGGTGTTGAAACTGGCAGACAAGCCCTCCTATCTCGGGGGTGGAGAATCTGGGATAAAGCAACTTTTGAACTAACACTAGTACCAAGATATTTGCCTAACTACTCCGTGGAGGTTCGATTCCTCCCCCTACAGCAACAAAAAGCCTCCTCAAGAGAAATCTTGAGGAGGCTTTTTTATGGGCTATAACTTAGCTGCTACTGCCACTCTATGTTTATAATAGTATATACGCTGTTAAAGTGCCGTTTCTTGTTTAGCAAAGCCACTGCTTGGCACTTTGTCTTCGGCTCCTGCAACAACTGGTTTCGCTGTTTTTCTACCATACCAGTTTTTAATCAACTGCATGGATGGCTGCTCCACATAGGTAGTAATAAGATAGGCACAGGCTATACTGAACAGAATTGGCGGTACAATTACGAACACGCTGTTTCCGAAATATTCTTTTGTATAGTTTAAAATGATGTATCCAATAAACTGATGGAATAAGTACAGCGAATAAGAGATACTACCCAAAAAAGTAAAGGGCTTATTAATCAGGAAATCCAGTTTACCACTTATACCAAGATAGAATATAGCATAGATACCAGCCACTATCGCCATATCAGCTAATCCTTTTTTTGCATAAATAGACAGGGCAAGGGCCAGCGAAAGAGCAAGACAGGCTAAGATTGTCTTCTTTTTTTCTGGCTCAAATTTCAGGAGGTAAAACAGGATACCGGAATAAAAGAACACCCCGTAGTAGAGGTTCAGAATGGCATTGAAATGTTTTATTTCGAAAACATGCACGTTTATGAAGCTCAAAGCCATCCAGGCTATTCCGATGTACAGCATCTTGTCCAGCTTCTTAACCATAAAAATCCCGAGCAGCATCAGGTAAAACATCCACTCCTGAAAAAGGGTCCAGTATACCCAGTCGACGTTTGGCACCCCTACCAGCTTCTGGAACATCGTCAAGTTTACCAGCATTTCACTAAAGGAAGTCTCAAACCCAGGCAGCCCGAAAAGCTGTACACACAGGAAAGTAGCCAACACACTTATCCAGTAAGCCGGGTATAACCTTCCGGCTCTCTTTATCAGAAATTCTTTGCTACTGGTAATTTTTCTGAAGCTGAAAAAGATCACAAACCCACTTATCATAAAAAAGAGCTCCACGCCATAGTTTCCGTAATTAATATCAAAGGCAGGTGAGAAGTTATGGCCGAAAACATCCCGGTAAGTGGCTGTGTAATGAAAAAGAACAACAAAAAGCGCAGCAAATCCTCTTAAGGAATCTAAAAATAAAAATCTGTTCATGCTACAAGTATCCCTCGGTATCTACGTATCTTCCTGCTTGCACAGGACTTCACTCTATATTGGAGTATCTGAAATTTTATAGTATAATCCGTTTATTTCTATACAATACCTTAGTTTTAGAAGTTAGGTTAAGGTTAAAGACCAGTATTTTTATGCATCAAGGAATATTTGCAGACTATCTTAATTTTATATATATACATACAGGAATAGTTTAATAACAAGCTTAATTTGTTTAATCGTTAAACTGCTTCTTATACAACAACTTCCGGCCTCAACAGTAAAATATAAGGCGCTACCTTTACCTGTTAAACCTCTTGTGCTATGTCAAAAGTAAATCCCGCTGCCTCAGCACTTATCCCTCAGATCGGAACTGATGAGACAACAAAGCAGCTATCTAAACTTCAACAGCAGTTTAACAAAAAAATTAACCAGATAAACAAGCTCAAGCAGGCGATGGCGGAGCGGGAGGAACTTCTTGCACAGGGGCGAAAACACATGCAAAAAGAGCTCCAGCCACTTATTGCTCAGATTGTGGCAAAGCGGGTAGAGCTGGTATACCTGCTGGACAGCTCCTACGACATGAGCTTTTTCAGAAAAAGAGAAAAGCAGAAACTAGCTGATCTTATAGTAAGTATCTCCGAAGAACTGATAGATGCCTACGACAAAGAAGAACTGGTTGACCTGCACGACAAATACGCCGAACAGGCGCGTGCGGCAATCACAGCTCAGGACGAAGAAGAAATAAAAGACTTAGCACAGGATATGTTAAGAAACATGTTTGGCGTGGATATAGAGATCAATGATCTGAATGACTTTGAACAGATACAGGCACAACTGGACAAGGAGATGGAGCAACGGGAACAAGAAAGGCAGCAGCGCCAGAAAGCCCGCAAAACCAAAGCACAACAAGCTAAAGAAGATAAAATAAAGGCAGAGCTGAGCAACATCAGCAAAGCCAGCCGCCGCGTGTATACTGAACTTGCCAAACAGCTGCATCCCGATACAGAACAGGATGAGGCCATAAAAGCTCAGAAAGAAGAAACCATGAAAAAAGTAACGCACGCTTACAAGCAAAACGACTTCTTCGAGCTCCTGAAACTACAAATGGAATTTATACAGACCCGGGATAAGGCTTTAGACAGTGTGCCTGAAGACCAGCTAAAGTATTATGTAAAAATCCTTCAGGAGCAGATAAAGGAGCTTCAGGAGGAACAGTATAGCTTCGAATACGGACCTGATGCCGCGTTCTATCACCGCTTTTGCGGCTCTGCGAAACAAATGAATCAAAAGTTCAGGTACGCCAAAGAAGATCTCCAGCTCGAACTGGTACAGCTAAAGCAGGACTTACGCCATTTTACTGATCCGCAGTACCTGCGGGACTTCCTGAAAGAGATACGGTAGTTGAATACACCAGCCAAAGCTGCACAACCTTACTTTTTTGCCCGCATTTCAGACTTTACCTGCAATACCTGGTACACCTCATTTGCCAGTAATGCGGCTCCTTCATCGTTGGGATGCACGCCATCGTATGTTAGATCAGCTTTACCGATAAAAGGAGTATAAAGATCGATGGGTTGTGCTTTCGTTTTTTTGGCTACTTTTTTTAATGTTGGAATGATCTCTTCTTTTACGATACTTTCGGTAATACCCCATTTATCTTCAAACACAGGTATAGGATAACAGATATACACTTTGGGCTTCGATGGCAGATTCTGAAATGATTTTACAAACTCCGTATAATCTTTTTTGAAGTCTTTCTCATGCTGCCAGTTCTGAGGCTTGGAATCATTTGTACCTAATTTGATAATAACTATATCTGGATTCCAGTTAAGCACTTCCTGGTACTTTTCTTCGTTCCAGTAAGGATGATCGCCTTTCTTTAAAAGTGTTCTGCCGCCCAGCCCGTAGTTGTTTACCACATATTCTTCACCCATTAATTCCTGCAGCGCCATCGGATAAGTTTTGCTCAAGCCATACCCTTCGGTGATACTGTTGCCTACACAGGCTACTTTAATTTTTTGCTGTGCAGATACCGAAAGTGAACAAAAGCTCATTAAAGCAGCAATAACAAACGACAGGCTTACATATTTTCTCATACCCTTATAGTTAGTTTGATCCTGATAAAGTAAGAGAAAATACCTGAAAAAATATAATTCCAGAATAATTAAAACTTGAAAACAGAGGTCAGACCCTCCCGGTAAGTCCGGCCTATCGGAATTTCTGTGCCGGCTATGCGCACCTGGTAGCTCTCTATAATATCGATATGCGGCAACGCCACCACATAAGATTTATGTACTCTGACAAACCTGTCGGCAGGAAGAGTGCTTTGCACTTCGCTTAAGCTATTTAATGTGGCTACTTTTTTATCTTTGGTAACAAACGTTACATAATTGCCCGAAGCCTCCAGGTATAGAATTTCTTCCAGTTTCAGTTGATATGTTTGCACGCCACTTTTCACCAGTATAGTTTCTCCTTTGTTACTACCTGTATCTTTCTGCGGCCTGCCTTTCAGTTTAAGCAAGGTAGCCGCTTTATTTACTGCCTTTAAAAACTTCTGAAAATCGATAGGCTTGAGCAGGTAACCAGCCGCTTCCCAATCATAGCTCTCTACAGCGTATTCGGAGTAAGCCGTGGTAAATATTACCAGCGGAGGCTGCTGCTGTGCCTTCAAAAACTCAATACCTGTCAGGTCGGGCATGTTAATATCCAGGAAAACAAGATCTACCTGCTCCTGCTGCAAATATGCCAAGGCATCGATGCTGCTCCTGAAAGTTTGCGCCAACTGCACAGAAGGCACCTTAGCAGCATAATGTGCTATCACGGCAAGCGCTTTCGGTTCATCATCTATGGCAATGCATTTCATATTTGCGGTAAATTAGAAATCATAAATTAAGTTGTAAAATCTCTGTCCGAAAAACGCCGTGCTCCTGGGATCAATAAACCAAAGTTAATGTCTAAGCTCAAAACTCTAAATTCTTTTCCCTTATTGAAGTGCTGTTATAGCTACCTGTGTTTTCTGGAGTTCCAGTCGCAAAACAGTTTTGTAGATATTGTTTTCCTCAGTAATAGAGAGGTTATGGCGACCAGGGTACTGTAGTTGCAGCAATTTTTTAACGTGCTCCAGGCCAAAACCGGCATGTTTTACCGCAGCAGTTTTGTTCTGCCGGTAAATAGTATTTTCTACAGTAAAGAAAAGCTCACTTTCAGTGATTCTTAGCTCAATGAGGATATACGACTCCTGTTTCAGGCTTACCCCGTGCTTAAACGCATTCTCTACAAAGTTGATGAGCAGCATAGGCGAAATACGCACTTGTTGCCTGTCTCCCTCCACATCAAAGCGAATAGTGATTTCTTCCTCGCCTGAAAACCTTAGTTTCTGCAGCTTAATGTAGTTTTCTATATACTCTACCTCCCGCTGCAGCTCGATAAAGGGCACATGGCTTTCATAGATAGAATAGCGCATCAGGTGCGTAAGCTGTGCTATACTTTCGGCCAGTTCATCGGCATTCTTTTCTATTGCCATCGAGAAAAGGTTGTTAAGCGTATTAAACAGAAAGTGCGGGTTCACCTGATTTTTCAGCAGCGCCAGCTCTGCCGCCGTCACATCAAGCTTCTGCAAGCCCTCTTTATCCAGAAGCCACTGTTTGGAAGCCCAGTAGGCATACGAAGCCAGTAAAACAGCCAGGTACACAAAGAAACCATCAGAGACTGGTGAGTAATCAAACCTGATGTAATAGTCTTCCGACAGCATGTTGAGCATACTGTTGGTGCCCCAGGTAAACATCAGCACCTCAATGGTGAAGCACCACCCTAAGCTCACCAGCAATGGCAGCAGGTACTTCCGCTGATAGCCGGAAGCCCTGTACCTGGGGAAAATAAGCAATATGTTTACATAGAAAAAGATTGCCTTGAAAACAAGCAGCAGGAAATAATGCAGCAACTGCTTTTTGTGCAGGCTGGAGAAAATACCAAAATCAGCGAGATATGGGTCGTGTATAAACTCGGTTCTTGTTTTAAAGTAAATAAGCAAGGCAACCACAAACCAGAAAGTAAGGTGAAGCAACAGCTCCACGTGCTTTCGCAGAAACGATAACTTTTTCATAGATACAGGCAGGTTTTAATTCAAAGCTACCACTCTCTCTAAGATATTCTGCATTTGGTTTACAAACAACTTGTTTTTGCATGTGAATGGCTGAAATATCACAAGGCGAGCCTCTGCTGCTACACCGGGTATCAGCCTATAAGAATGCCCCAACCGGCACTGGCTGGGGCACTGTTTCCGGAGGTATTTTTACTCTTTATCGCTCTTGTCGGTTGGTGCGGCTTGCTTATGCATTGTTTCAGCTACCATACTATCCGGCATTACCTTAGTAGCACCTACCATAGCTTTGTTCTTGAGGCCCGATATAATCTCCAGTTTACCGGCCATTAAAGCCTCATACCCATCTCTGGCCACTTTAGCCGGATCAGCCAGGTCTCCGTCCTGCACTATTTTAGATTCTTCCATACTTGCTTTCGAGAAGAATTCAGTGTCAGTAGGACCAGGAAGCAGTTTAGTGATGGTGATGTTAGTGTCTTTTAGCTCGTTCTGAATAGACTCTGTAAAAGTAGTAACAAAGGCTTTAGTGCCATGATATACAGCCTGAAGAGGACCGGGCATTTCGCCTGCGACAGATGTTACCATCAGAATTTTACCTTCGTTGCGGGCTACCATTTCCTGCAGGAAACACTTCGTCAGCACCAGGTAAGCGCCGATGTTCAACTGCAGCATATCCAGCTCTTTGTTAATATCGGTTTTTATAAACTCACCATACTCTCC
The DNA here is from genome assembly GCF_005491705.1 of Pontibacter sp. SGAir0037. Taxonomy (NCBI): domain Bacteria; kingdom Pseudomonadati; phylum Bacteroidota; class Cytophagia; order Cytophagales; family Hymenobacteraceae; genus Pontibacter; species Pontibacter sp. SGAir0037. The sequence goes on from NZ_CP028092.1 coordinate 3,885,954, forward strand.
CTGTGCCGCATCGTTTACCAGCACATCTACCCGAATACCTTTTGACTTCACCTCCTCATACACCTCAAAAGGCGCTTCTCTTTTAAACAGGTCTTTCGAGATAGTTGTTACCTCTATTCTAAACTGCTGCTGTAGCTCTGTGGCTGTTTTAGAAAGCTGATCTTCGCTGCGAGCTACTATAATTAAGTTATACTTGTTCTCTGCAAATATTCTGGCCAGTTCATAGCCAATGCCTTCGGTTGCACCTGTTATCAGGGCATACTTTTGTCCATTTTCCATAGTCGTTAGGTATTGTATGTTATAACTTTATACTTAACGACTTTAACTATTTCTTGTTCAAACGGAAACGCGGTATAAAGTATAACCTAACAGAAAGGATGTAAAGCGCACCAAAGCATGAGCAAGCACATCAGTTTACCTGGTATAACTACTGGAGTCTATCAGCTGGTTTGTTTTGCCATCGTGCACCGCATAGTTAAAGCCCGGATGGATGCAGTAAGAGCCATACTCTCCCTGCTTATTCAGCGCCAGGTAACCTACCTGCAAATCTTTATAATTCTTCTGCTTTCTAACAATGCGGTTCACAGCCTCTTCACATGCTTTTTGTGGTGGATACCCCTGCCGCATCAGCTCCACTACCAGGTGACTGCCAACTGTTTTCATTACGGCTTCTCCCAGACCAGTGGCACAGGCACCCCCCACCTCGTTGTCTACAAACAGAGCGGCTCCTATAATAGGAGAATCGCCTACACGGCCATGCATTTTCCAGGCAGCACCACTGGTGGTACAGGCGCCAGACATATTACCTGCTTCATCCAGGGCCAGCATACTAATCGTGTCGTGGTTTTCTATATTGATAACAGGCTTATAGTTGGCAGTTTTAAGCCACTCTTTCCAGGCCTTCTCTGCTTCTTTTGTAAGCAGATTTTGCTTTTTAAAGCCCTGGCTTAAGGCAAACTGCTGCGCGCCCTCTCCTACCAGCATCACATGCGGTGTTTTTTCCATTACCAAACGTGCCACCGAAATCGGGTGCATGATGTTCTGCAAAAAAGCCACCGAGCCGCAATTCCCTTCTTCATCCATAATACAGGCATCCAGCGTTACCTTTCCCTCCCTGTCTGGCCAGCCGCCATACCCTACGGTAGTTACCTTCGGATCAGCCTCTGTTACCCGTACTCCTGCCTCTACTGCATCCAGGGCACGGCCTTTTGCCTGCAGCACCTTCCAGGCGGCCTCGTTAGCGGCCAGTCCATGGTTCCATGTGGAAATTACAAGTGGCTTTTTAGGAGCTTTAGCGGTAAGCGGGCCGGCTACAGTGCTTAACAAGGGTGCCACACCAGATAAAAAGGTGGTGCTTAGTAAAGACTTTATAAGAAATTTTCTTCTGCTGGACATTATGGATGTAATTAGAAACTAAAAATTAGAAATTATGCTTTAAAAAGCAAACAGAAGCATAAAGCTTATCAAGTATAGCTGCTTCCTGGTTACAGTTAACTTAAATAAACTTCTTGCCTGAAATTCTAATCGGCTATTAGCCCGGTAAGTTTGGCTATTTTTTCGGCATCGGCCACAAAGCGTGTGTACTCAGGCAGGCGCAGGTCGCCTCCCATAAACACATGTTCCTGCCTGTACTCCATACTGCTTTCCACACGTCTGCGGCCAGACAAGTGCACATCCTGCACACCTGTCTCCTGCAGTATACGCCGCACATTTCGCTCCGAAACGCCTCCTCCGGCCATGATCCTGATTCTACCCTGAGCAACCTGCACCAGCTGTTTCAGCAATGGGATTCCCTCTACAGCACTTCTTTCCTGGCCGCTCGTTAAAATCAAATCGATGCCAAGCGCTATACTATCTTCCAAAGCCTGCAACGGGTTCGGCGTCATGTCAAATGCCCGGTGTAAAGTCACTTTCATGGGCCTGGCCAGCTCTACAAGCCTGGCCATACGTTTCTTATCGATGTGCCCGTCTGGCTGCAAAACACCTATCACCACGCCATCTGCGCCCAAGTCTTTTGCCAGCTGCAGGTCGTAACATATACTTTCAAACTCTGAGTCAGAATAGCAAAAGTCACCCCCACGAGGCCGCAGAATAACATGCAACCCAATGCTGATGTTCTTCCTGGCCTCCCGTATGATACCTGCACTTGGCGTTGTTCCTCCTTCAAACAGGTTTGCACATAGTTCTACTCTTGTAGCACCGCCTGCCTGGGCAGCGATACAGGATTCTACTGAATCAACGCAAATTTCGACCGCAACACTTTCAGCCATAGCTCCTGGTATATTATTCATTACAAATGATGTGTTTCTACTATTTTTACAGCACCAGCTTTCGGAGTGCCATCGCATATCCCAGGTGCAAGCCATCATGCATCGAAATGGCTTTTACAGCATCTCCGGTATTAGATATTTCTATACCCATACTTGTAGTGATAGGTGAATAACTTGTGAAGAGACCACTTTCAAAATCTTTAGCTGTCTGCTCTACTGTACTGAGCAGGTATTGTTTCAGCACTTCAACTTCCTCGGCGCTTACAGATACTGCTGGCCTTGTTCCTTTTCTGTATTTAACAATATACTCCTCCGCTATAAGTGGCTTTTGCCCGGCAAGCGTATAACATAGCGACTGCTGTGTAGAAATAATGTGCCCAAAATTCCAGATGATATTGTTGTTAAAACCTGCAGGAACATGGTTTAACTGTTCCAATGTAAGATGATTTACCAGCTGCAGAAAATTATTTCTGGCACCCCTGATTATAGCAAAAACATGTTCCATACTATTCATTTTTTTCAACTGGTAAAACTATAGCATTTAAAGGTAATTCCTACACCAGAACCTATATCCGGATGCAAAGATTATCATACCCAATCAGGAATTATTTTGAACAACCTAATTTCAGATTTGAAGTTAAACAAGAGGCTTCCTTTACAGGAGAATTGTGTTGCTAGATCTTGTTGTTTATGTACTCGAAGTATCTTCTTTTTATTTGCCTGTTTACATGGGCTCGTATCACCGTTGTTGCTCAAACTATTACTGGCCCTCAAGGAGAGCAATTCAAAGCAAAGGTAGTTGCCAAAGGTTTAAGCGATCCGTGGGAAATTACGTATGGCCCCGATAATCATTTATGGGTAACCGAGGCAAAAGGCTATCGTGTGAGCCGCATAAACCCCGAAAACGGGAAAAAAACAGTTATACTTGATCTGGGTACAGAAAAGAACTTCCCGAGATACGATAAAATGCCGGAAGAGCTAAGCGAGGGAAAGCCCTGGCCTCAAGGTGGCTTAATGGGGCTTGCCCTGCATCCGCAACTTCTTCATGGCAAACCTTACGTGTACCTGGCCTACATTTATCGTTTCGAGGGTGCTGATGAGAAAGGAGAAGGTTGTGACACAAAATATGGAGGCTGTTTCTTTAAAACTAAACTGGTACGCTACGAATATGATCTACAGCAGCAAAAGCTTCACAAACCCTTTGTTCTCTGCGACTCTGTTCCGGGCAGCAACGATCATAACTCCGGGCGTTTACTTATTGCTCCCGTAGATGGCAAAGATTACCTTTTTTACACGGTGGGTGATATGGGAGCAGGACAATTTAAAAATGCAGGTCGTGAAAACAATGCTCAGAATATCAACAAGTATGAAGGAAAAATTCTGAGGTTTAACTTGGAGCCCGATAAAGATACCGGCAAGCTCGACAGATGGATTCCAGACGACAATCCTTTTACCGCGAACGGTCAGAATGCCGTCTGGAGCTACGGGCACCGCAATGCACAGGGATTAGCTTATGCAATAGCAGGAAATAGCGGCCGCATCTATACAGCAGAACATGGCCCGTTTGGCGACGATGAGATCAACATTATTGAGAAAGGTAAAAACTATGGGCACCCACTGGTAATCGGGTACAACGATGGCAACTACAACGGCTTGGCCGCCGGCGTTACCAGCCACCAATACCTGCCTGGGAAATGGCATACAACTTATCCTTTTATTCAATCGGAAGCAGCCAATGTTAAAGCGATCGGTACAGAAAACTACAAAGATCCTATTTACAGCTTTTATCCAGCTTCTAATTCGGTTCTTACAGCCCTTCTAACTAAGAGCAGGCAAAGCGAAGATGCCAAACCTGAATGGCCCGCCCTTGCTCCCAGCAGCATAAGTGTGTATACTGCTTCGGCTATACCTGGCTGGCAAAACTCCTTACTGATAACAAGCCTGAAAGAGAAACGGCTGGTTCGCCTGAAATTAAATGCTTCCGGCAACGGTGTTACAGGCGATACTCTCACGTACTTTAAAGCACCTGCCCGTTACCGAGACTTGGCCTTCTCTCCTGATGGGCGCAGCATTTATTTAGCGATAGATAGCGCTGAGACTTCTTCAGGTCCGTCAGAAGAGTCGGAGGAGCAGCAGAGCCAATGCAGCGGCTGTATTATTTCATATACTTACCAGGCTGCAGCCGGGGAACAGCATGCATGGCAGGAAGTCAGGGCGCTGGTTCAGCACATGGACCGGAAAAAACAACGTGCTGTAAGAACCAGGCTTTCTCCTGCACAGTGGCCAACATTCGACCTGCTGCTAAAACCTGCGCTAACGCCAAAAGAAGAAAAGCAGCTGCAACAGGCCGCGGCGGAGCTACTGGAGGAGCTAAAATATAAGAGCCAATGATCATGAAAAAACACCTTTTCATAATTTTTGCAGGTTTGCTAACAGTTGCCTGCCAGCCTGAAAGACAAGAAGCAGACACCTCGGCTACTGCACCGGAAACAAAAACCACACAAGCTCCTGCACAGAGCCAAGGCTCTACTCCAGATCAGTTGATACGACCCGGGAAAGGTATAGGCAAAATCTCTGTAAACGACAGAGCAGAAACTGTTTTCGCCACCTTAGGGCAGCCCGACGGTGGTGATGCAGCGATGGGCAAGGCCTGGTCTATTTGGTACTCCAAAGCCCCAAACAGCACAACCGACACTACTCGTTATAGCACTTCGGTTTTCACCTCCAGGCAAATGGGTGTGGGCGACGAAGCAAACATGGTAAAGCAGGCCAGGGTTACGTCTCCTTTTTTCAGAACAGAAGAAGGCATACAGGTTGGAGCTACACTCCCGCAAATTTCTGAGCAGTTTCCGGATATGAAACAAGCACCAAATCAGGATTTAGAGGAGCGAAACAGCATCATATATGATGATGTGAAACGCGGCATTGCTTTTGAGATAAACGAGGAGCAGGTATGTACCGCCATTACGGTTCATCCTCCCGGTGAGGAAGTAACAGCCATTTATATTGGGATGCCATAATAATTGTTGATTATGACCTTTATCATCTGGTTAGGTCCCTTACCTCAACCTCTAAATCTTTTGCCATTTGCTGAAGCTTTTGCAGCGCCTTGGCTTTATCTGCTTCCTGCACGACAGCAAACTTTACCCCATCACTTAATTGAATGAATCCATCAAAACAATAAGTATGCGTTGTAGTGGAGGAGCCTCTGCTTTGCATCGTTCTGGTATACCTGTTTTTCTTCAGATAAAGGCAATCTACTCCAGGAAACGGTTTTTCTTCGGCAATAAGATTTCCTGCTATACTATAGCCAGCACGATACAAGCCGCCATACAAATCAAACTCTACCTGCCTCGCCAGTATGAAGGGGATAAAGCCCAATACCAGTAGAACTATTCCAAAATAAGAAGTATGAATCGTAACATAGACTCCAGCCGCAAACATCACAACACCTATTAATTTAACGGTAGCATCGGGTGAATCTGTGGTGTAACGAAGTACTGATTTCTTCATGAGTTAATTTTATACTTTTAATATCAAGCCGCTTTTTCGGATTTGCAATCCGAAGACAACTATTATCATAATTTGTAATCCACTTTTATATTCTTGCTACAGCAATTTTGCCACACCTGAAGCCATCCATCGCCTTTGAAGGTCGGATTGCAAATCCGGAAGAACGGATGAGCGGGCAAGCAGAAAACAACTGTTTCCCCTATTCATAATTCATAATTTCTAATTCTTAATTGCCGCAGGCATTTCACAACCTCCTCCCCCTCCTTTCTGTTCTGATAAAACATTTTCTTATAGTATCTTTGTATAAGAACTATAAAAGGCAAAGCATCCTAAAACTTGGTCGCCAAGTATAACACGTTGGACAGTGATATAATATATTACTGCGTAAAAAGTCTAATATGTAGCGCCTGTTGTTTAACATCCAAACAGGTGCTTGTGCCTTAGTAAAACCAGGAACTGAATTACTTTGAAAGTTAAAGATTTCTTAGAACTGTACCGCCTCGACAGCGTGGTGCAAACCATTGCTGAACGGCTGAAGGCTGATACGAAATACCGCCTGCAATTAAAAGGCTTGTCTGGCAGTCTGGATGCTGTAATAGCCTCGGCAGTTTATACCATAAATCCGAAGCACCAACTTTTTGTACTACACGACAGAGAGGAGGCTGCCTATTTTTTTACCGATATCAAGAACCTGCTCGGCGACGAGAAGGATATCCTGCTTTTCCCGACTTCATACAAGCGGCCTTACAGCTTCGACGAAACCGAGAATGCTAATATCCTGATGCGGGCTGAGGTGCTTAACCGGCTCAACCAGAAATCGAGCAAAGGCGAACTAATTGTAACTTACCCGGAAGCGCTAACCGAAAAAGTGATTAACAGAAAATCACTGGTAGAAAACACACTGGGTGCCAAGGAAGGCGAGAAACTGGATGTAAACTTTCTGAGCGAGATGCTGGCAGAGTATGGCTTCGAGCGTACTGAGTTCGTGTATGAAGCTGGCCAGTATGCCGTGCGCGGTGGTATTGTGGATGTATACTCTTATGCCAATGACCTGCCGTATCGCATCGAGCTTTTTGGCGATGAAATAGAGAGCATTCGGACCTTCGATCCGGAAACACAGCTTTCGGTGGAGGCCAAGAAAGCTATTTCCATTATTCCAAACGTACAAACCAAGTTGCTCCAGGAAACGCGTGAAGCTTTCCTGGACTTCCTGCCCGACAATACCAACATCTGGTTTAAAGATGTGCGGCAGACACTCGATGTGATTGAGGAATATTTTGACAAAGCGTCGCATGCTTTTGAGAAGATGCTGGCTGGCAGCGGTGGCACTCAGATTGTGTCTGACCCTGAACAGCTGTTCCAGACACAGAAACAGTTTAAGCAGCTGCTCGAAAACTATAATGTGGTGGAAATGGGCAAACGTTTTCATTTCCGTACCGCCGAGGTTATGCAACTACAGTCTAAGCCTCAGCCCTCTTTCAACAAAGATTTTAAACGTCTGGTGAAGGACCTGCACGAGCAGCAAGGCGCAGGTTTCGTGAACGTAATCGCTACCGATTCGCCACGCCAGATCAACCGCCTCACCATGATTTTTGATGAGTTGGACCACGATGTGCGGTTTCAGCACCTGCCCATCTCCTTACGTGAAGGCTTCATAGATCAGACGCTGAAAGTTACCTGCTATACCGACCACCAGTTATTCGACCGTTTTTACCAGCACAAAGCCAAAGAAGGGCATTCTAAGTCGAAGGCGATGACGCTGAAAGAGCTGCGCTCGCTGCAGCCCGGCGACTACGTAACCCACACCGACTATGGCATCGGTCGCTTTGCCGGCCTGGAGAAGGTGGAAGTAGGCGGGCGTATGCAGGAGGCAATCAGGCTGGTATACCGCGACGATGACTTGCTTTATGTGAGCATCCATGCGCTGCACAAAATAAGCAAGTACAGCGGCAAAGAAGGCGGCCCGCCCAGTATGAGCAAGTTGGGTTCGCCGGAGTGGGAGAACAAGAAGAAGAAGGTTAAGAGCAAAGTTAAAGACATAGCACATGAGCTCATCAGCCTGTATGCCAAGCGAAAAGCTGCACCGGGCTATGCTTTCAGCCGTGATGGCTTTCTGCAGGCAGAGCTGGAATCGTCGTTTATTTACGAAGACACACCGGACCAGGGCAAGGCAACCGAAGATGTAAAGGCCGATATGGAACAGCCACACCCGATGGACCGCCTGGTGTGTGGCGATGTGGGCTTTGGTAAGACAGAGGTCGCCATCCGTGCCGCCTTTAAGGCCGCCTGCGATGGAAAACAGGTGGCTGTGCTGGTGCCCACCACTATTCTGGCTATGCAGCATTTCCGAACCTTCCGCGACAGGTTAGAGCAGTTCCCGATTACGGTAGACTACATTAACCGCTTTAAAACCGCCAAAGACACTAAAGAAACCCTTAAGCGTGTAGCAGAAGGCAAGGTAGATATCTTGATTGGCACACACCGCATTGTGAGCAAAGATGTGAAGTTTAAGGATCTTGGCCTCATGATTATAGACGAAGAGCAGAAGTTCGGTGTAAAAACAAAGGACAAGCTGAAAGAAATGAAGGTAAATGTGGACACGCTTACGCTAACAGCCACGCCTATACCTCGTACACTGCACTTCTCGCTAATGGGAGCCCGCGACCTTTCTGTAATAGCCACACCACCACCGAACCGCCAGCCTGTAAAAACAGAACTACATGTGTTCGACGAAGCACTTATTCGTGATGCCGTTGTGCATGAGATGAAACGGGGCGGACAGGTGTTCTTTGTGCACAACCGCATTAAAGACATCGAAGAAGTAGCCGGTATGATCCTGCGCCTCGTGCCTGACTGCAAAGTAACCTACGCACACGGGCAAATGGACCCTGAGAAGCTGGAGAAACGCATGATGAAGTTTGTAAACGGCGACTACGACGTGCTGGTATCTACCAATATCATAGAATCAGGGCTTGACATCGAGAATGCCAATACCATTATCATTAACCGCGCGCACATGTTCGGACTTTCCGACCTGCACCAGATGCGCGGGCGTGTTGGCCGTTCCAATAAAAAGGCTTATTGCTACCTCCTGACACCACCTGTAGCCGGTCTGCCTTCTGATGCCCGCAAGCGCCTGAGCACTCTAGAGGAATTCTCCGATCTTGGGGAAGGTTTTAAAATTGCGATGCGCGACCTCGACATTCGTGGGGCAGGCAACCTGCTGGGCGGCGAACAAAGTGGCTTTATTACCGACCTCGGCTTTGAAATGTACCACCAGGTGCTCGACGATGCCATCAAAGAACTGAAAGAAACAGAATTCAGGGAGCTGTTCCTGGGCGATAACCTGGAGCAGTTCATAGAGCCGGTGCGGGAGTGTAATATCGAAACAGATATGGAGGTGCTGATACCGGAAAGCTATGTCGGTAACATTTCTGAACGCCTGAACCTTTACAGCAAGCTCGATAGCACCAAAGACCTACAGGAGCTGGAAAAGCTGCAAAACAGCATCATAGACCGCTTTGGCCCGCTGCCGGAGGAGGTACAAAAGCTGATTGAGATTGTTAAACTACGCTGGCAGGCACAGCAGCTTGGTTTCGAGAAGCTCACCATCAAAAAAGAAGTGATGAAGGGCTACCTGCCTTCCGAGAACAACGATGCTTATTTTCAGTCAGAAGTATTTGGCAATATCCTGAAGTATGTGCAGCAACATTCACGACGCTCACGCCTGAAGGAAGCTAAGAATAAGCTTATTGTTATTGTAGAAGACATCCGCAATATAAAAGACGCCAAAGAAGTATTTGAAGGCTTAGGGGTGGAAGCAGTTGCCTGATTTTTTCCTTTCCGGGAAATAAAAATTTATTAAAACCATACAGCTGGCATGCGTATATTACACGTTTCGGATTTGAACGAGGGGTAAAACGTGCTGGCTGGTGTTTTCTTCGGAAAAGCAGAAGGCATAGCGTGAGCCATATACAACTATGCAAGAAGGAGAGCAGAACATTAGCGAAAGCTATGTTGTGCTTTCCTACCTGCAAAAAACTAGAACACAAATCGCCTCCTGTTTCTTTCTGATCATTATAATTGCTTATATTTATTCATAAAGGCAGTATAGCTTTGTATGTAAATGGAAAATACTTCGGCTTTGCAGGATAAATTAAATTTTGAACATCTCTTTCAGGCACTGCCGGGGCAGTATATTATTTTATCGCCTGAACTGGAGGTACTGGCCGTAAGCGATGCTTATTTAAAAGCTACTCATTCGTCCCGTGCTATGCTAGTAGGGCGGCATATCATGGATGTTTTCCCGGACACTGCCGCACCCGGCACCCGCAAACCCGAAGAATCACCTGAGTACTCGATGCTCTATGCGCTGAAGTACAAAAAAGATCATTCTTCTCCGGCTGTGCGGTACGATATACATCACCCTGAAGGCGGAGGGCACATAGAACAACACTACTGGCACCTGACAAGCAAGCCCATCTTAAACGAAACCGGAGAGGTTGCCTATATTATACACGAAGCCCGCGATATTACAGAGCAATACCTGATGGAGCAGCAGGCAAAGTCAGCGCAGGAGAGCCTGCAGCGCATGGCTAAAGTTGCCGGTGGTGCCGTGTGGGAGTATGATGTACCCAGAAACAAACTTATCTGGAGCGAATCCTACAAAGACTTATTCGGCTACAAAGACAGCTCGTTGGAAGTAGACCCTACTACCTGGGATGAGCTGGTGCACCCGAACGATTTGCCCCTGATACGCCACAACATAGATGTAGCCGTCAGGTCCAAAGCCAAAACCTGGATGGGAGAATACCGCTACCGAAAAGCAGATGGCACCTACGCCGATGTGATAGACCATGGGTATATTCTGTACGACAGCCTGAAAATGCCTATGCGCATGTTTGGCACTATGGTAGATGTAACCTGGCAAAAAGACTACGAGCGGGAACTACAGGAAAGCCAGAAACGCTTCGAGCTGGTGGCCATGACAACCAATGACGTTATCTGGGACTGGAACCTCCTGGATGACACTATCTGGTGGAACGAAGGCTTTAAAACATTATTCGGTTACAAAGAAGAAGACATAGAGCCAACTGTTATTTCCTGGACCGGCCGCCTGCATCCTGATGATATGCAACGGGTAAAAGGCAGTATTTACCAGGTTATAAACGGAGGCGATACATCCTGGGAGTGCGAATACCAGTTCCGCTGCGCTGATGGCTCCTACAAAATAGTTCATGATTCAGGGCATGTAATCCACAACAATGAAGGCACGCCAGTGAGAATGCTGGGTGCCATGCGCGATATTACCGAAAACAGGAAGTATGAGCTACAACTGGAGGATAACCTGGCCATGGCCCGCCAGATACTCGAATCGCTGCCACACCTGGCTTGGACAGCTACTCCCGATGGCGCTGTTAACTACTACAATCAGAACTGGTACGACTATACGGGCTTAAGCTTTGCAGAACTTGGCGCATGGGGCTGGGCCAAAAGTATACATCCTGATGACTACCCGGCAACGCTGAAGCTTTGGGAAGAAGCCATTGCCACTGGCAAGGATTATATGGCAGAAAACCGGTGGCGTTCCATGAGCACAGGAAAATACCGCTGGTTTCTGGCCAGAAGCCTTCCTATCCGCGACAGCAATGGGCACTTAACCATGTGGGTAGGCACACTTACAGATATTGAAGATCATAAGCAGGCTCAACTGGCTCTCCAGGAAAGCAAGGATAAATTTAGATTTTTAGCCGAATCTATTCCTCAAATGGTATGGAGCGCCAACCCGGATGGCCATATTGACTATACCAACCACCGCTGGTACGAATACTCCAAAATGGATGAGGAGTCGCTGGGCTTCGGCTGGGCACCTGCTATACATCCTAATGAACGCCAACTGCTCATTGATACCTGGATGCGTTGTGTTCAGACAGGTGAAAAGCTCGAAATGGAAGTTCGCTTTCAGGATACCGAGGCCAAAACATACAGGTGGTTTCTTTTGCTGGCAGAACCTATGTACGGCAACGGCGGCGAAATTATGAAATGGTTTGGCACCGCCACCGACATTCACGAGCAAAAACTACTGAGGGAGCAGCTGGAGGAATCAGAGAAACAATTCCGATTTCTGGCCGAGTCTATTCCTCAGATGGTCTGGACCACGCGCCCCGATGGCTACCACGACTACTTTAACCAGCGTTGGATGGATTACACCGGCCTTACCATGGAAGAAAGCATGGGCATGGTATGGAGCAAACTGGTACACCCCGACGACCGTGAAAGGTCTAAGACCCGCTGGCTGCACTCCCTGGAAACAGGAGTATTCTATGAAGTAGAGTACCGCTTTAGGAATGGCCATGACGGCACCTATCGCTGGTTTCTGGGGCAGGCCATTCCGATGCGGGACAGCGAGGGCAACATTGTGAAGTGGTTTGGAACCTGTACCGATATAGAAGACCATAAAAAAGCCGAAGAGGAGCTGGTGGAGAAGAACCTGGAGCTGGAACGCATTAACCAGGACCTGGATAGCTTTGTATACACAGCCTCTCACGACCTGAAACTGCCTATCATCAACATGGCGGGTATCTTTGAAGAACTTATTCAGTCTGCCGATTTTAAAGATCCTGATGCTCCTAAAATGGTGGCTATGTTTAACAAGTCGCTGGAACAGATACATGGTACCATTCACGACCTGGGCGAGGTAGTAAAAGTACAGAAAGCAAAATCCAAAGAGCAGGAACTCGTTAACCTGGAAGAGCTCACCGAGAATGTAAAGTTAAGCATACAGGACATGCTAAAGCATTCTAATGCCACTATTATTACTAACTTTGAAGCTGCACCGGAGCTGGCATTCTCCAGATCGAGCCTGAGAAGCATTTTTTACAACCTGATCAGCAACGCTATTAAATATCGTTCGCATGAGCGCCAGCCGGAAATACACCTCAGTACAGAAGTTAAAGGCGACTTTGTAGAGCTAAAAGTGCAGGACAACGGTTTAGGAATCGATATGAACAAACATCAGAGCAAACTGTTTCAGATGTTCAAACGCTTCCACAATCATGTAAACGGTTCAGGTTTAGGTTTGTATATTGTAAACAGGCTGATAACCAACAATGGAGGTTATATTAATATCGAAAGTACTTTAAATGAAGGGACAACCTTTTACCTTTATTTCAAGAAAAAGAAAGTTTAACCAGCAGTATCCACATTAAGGAATATGAAGCCGCTCACAACAATACTTTTAATAGACGACGACGAAACAACAAATTACTTGAATCATCGTCTTCTTTCGCGCATGAACATTGCAGAGGAAATACGTGTGGTAACTAACGGTGAAGAGGCGCTGGAGTACCTGCAAAAGGCATTTGCCGGAAGCGTGGAGTATCCGATGCCCGACCTGATTTTTGTCGATATTAAGATGTCGGTGATGGATGGTTTTGAGTTTCTGGATGAGTATCAGAAATTCGATGAAGACGATAAGAATCAGACTGTGATGATGATGCTGACCTCCTCCGCCAGCTTTTACGACCTGGAGCGGCTTAAAAAGTATCCGGAGGTGCGCAAACATTATTCCAAGCCCCTGGCCGAAGCCGACGTACGGGAAATTCTGGCTGAAAACTTCTAGACACGATACACATTATAAAGCAACAGGCGCTTCTGCACAAGAGGCGCCTGTTGCTTTATACCCCCGATGCTCCGGCTTTGCGGCAGCTATCTAACAATACCTCAGAAAACTTCGTAAACAGAATAGCTTATACCGCTAAAGTGTAAGCACAAGCAGTCTGTATGTTTTCAACTTTGCTTCTGTCTGAGGCGAGGTTAGCACCCAAAACGAAGAATGCCTAACACTGCCATTCATTCCGGTGCTCCCGAAAACATTTCACGCTTGTTAGTTAATGTTAATTACACAAGATAAACCATAAAACTATGATGGAACGCGAAGAAAACCGAGGCCGGCCAGGAGCTAAGAACCAACAGATCGGCAAGGAACTATATAACCAGGACAGAAGAAACAACGAAGACAATGGGCAGGGCCAAAGCCGCTATGGCTACAGAGGCAACCCTTCTCAGAGAGATTGGGACGAAGGCAACTTCTTCCATACGGGACCAAGTAACCGTGGTGCGCAGGATCAGCGCCACCCACGCGATTACGACCGGGAGCATTACAGAGGCGGAAGCAGCAACAGCTCGTACCAGCAAGGGCAAAATGCTCACCTGAACGACCACTACGGCAGCCGCTCCGACAGCCCTTACCGGAATGAGCGATCTTACCTGAACCATGGCGACCGCGGGCATAATCAGAACCAGTACATGCATGGCAATGCGGGCGGTTCTCAGCCGGGCAACTATAACGAGCTGCCTTCTTCACCGGATAAACTGCACCGCGAAGGCCCGGGCACCCGAAGCCGTTACAAAGAATCAGACTACCGTTATGGCAGCGGCTCCCACAATTGGTACAGAGAGAACCGTTACTCACCGGATGAAGAAAGAGAGTCGCGCGACGACAGAGGCTTTTTTGACAAAGTGCGCGACGGCTGGAACGACATTATGCACTCAGATGACCCGGATTACCAGCCAAGAAATCGTGGCAATGAGCGCCAGGCAGAAGAGTTAAGCAGCAGAAAACGTTATGGTGGTGAGCAGTACCGCGACAGAAATTACAACAACGGGTATGAAGGTGGTCCGCGCTGGGCAGATGAAACAGACTCAGGCGATGATGATTACTACAATAATTCTGATCGCAACCAACGTTATCGTAGATAAATCGTATACAAAACCAGATTAGGTAGATTTGGTAGTAGATTACTTTTAAGTGATTTTTTTAATAAAGCCAGCATTAAGCTGGCTTTATTTGTTTTATAGCAAAAACTTTGCTTATTTTATATTGATATAGCAAATTTCTACTTGATTGTTTTCATTTTGACATCTGTTCTGCTGAACAACTCAAGTGTACACCCGTACATTCAGAAATAGCTTAGTCCCTGGTATTCACAAAATTAAAACTTTTAGAAATGCGTTACGAGGAAGAAGACCAAAGAGAACAGGATTACGACGAACACCCCGAGCACAGAGATAGCAGAGGTGAAAGAGCACCACGAGAAGGAGAAGAGTTTAACGACTTCAGAAGCCGTTGGGATGAACCTGTACCTCTTTTCAGGAACCAGCGCCGACGCTTCTATGAAAATGACGACCAGCCTTTCCGCGAGTACATGAACCAGCGCCACCCCGAAGACCTTCGCCGGAGAGAGGAATGGCGCCCACAAAACCGCAGAGAGGATTACAGAGAACAAGAAGGCAACAGGTATGATGGCTCCGGGCAGGAACCCAACTGGCGCAGACAAGACGTAGATTTTAACGAGGAGAACCAGCATGCCAACGACCGGTGGTCTCAGGACAACTACATGCCACACCCTGAGCGCCAGCGGGAAGAGTATGAGCGCTACAGATGGGAGCTTGAACAAAGACGCAACCGTTTACGCAACAGGCAAGGCTACCGTAATGGCGAAGAACACGAAAGAAACGATTGAAGCTATAGCAGACAGGAGTTAGCAACTTAAGCTTTCTTCTTTTGTAGCCTATGCAGCCGCACCGGCTCTCAAATGTATAATACAGGCCCGCGCTTTAGCGCTGGCCTTCTTTTTTTAGAACCGGTGCCTTATACCCACTCCGAAAGAGATAAGCTCCGGCAAACCCGGCACCAGGTTTACAGACAAATCATTCTGAGCTGAAACTTTATAATTATACTCAAACTCACCTCCATACCAGTAAAACTTATATTGCCAGTCGCCACGCCTTCTGAAATAGCCGTCATCCCGGTATCCCTCCAGGCGGTTCCAGTCGCGTCGGTATACAAGAGTAGGGCCTATACCCCCATTCAACGAATGTTTCCCTTTTTTGAAAATCTGCCCGCGCCAACCGATATGCGTAAAGCCTGCCAGCGAAGCAGCGCAATCTCCATAAAGCCCTTGCTCCACCCGAATGCTCATTACATCACGCTTAAAGAACCTGTCGTAGCCCACTATAGCACCGTAATTAGCCACCAATACTCCGTTATCATCCACTCTGTTAGGAAAAATCTCAGGATAAGGGCTCTGCTTCAGATGCACACTTAAACCAAACATCTTTACCGTAAAAGCATTTTTGTAGATTAACTCCTCCTGCTGGGCCAGTACCTGCTCTGCAGCAGAACACAGGCAAAGTATAACTAATAAAACTAGCTTTTTCCTTAACATATACTCCTGCTATACTAGAACACCTTGTTTAAGTTAATATAAAGCACAGAAACAGCTCTCACGAATAGTCTGCGTTGTTCATATCAGGCCTTTCTTTAACTTTCAACTTTCCCCTCTCCTGCTGTATCTTTGCCATCTCGTTTACCTGCATTAGTAACCATGGAGCAGTTGGAAAGTTTATTGGCGAAAGTTCGTGCCTGCCGCATTTGTGAAGAAAGCCTACCCTTAGGCCCTAACCCGGTAGTAAGAGCCGCCGCTACGGCAAAGCTGCTTATAGTAGGGCAGGCGCCCGGTACCAGGGTACATGCCAGCGGCATTCCGTGGGACGACCAGAGCGGCAAACGACTACGCCAATGGCTGGGCATTGATGCTGCTACTTTTTACGATACTTCTAAGGTTGCCATTATTCCGATGGGCTTCTGCTACCCCGGCAAAGGTAAAAGCGGCGACCTGCCTCCCCGCCCGGAATGCGCTCAACATTGGCATCAGCTGCTCTTAGCGCAACTTCCTGCAATAGAACTAACGCTTCTGGTTGGCAAATACGCACAGGATTATTTTCTGGGGCACACTGCAAAAGGCACTTTAACAGAAACCGTTGCAGCCTGGCAATCGTATCTGCCTCACTATATGCCCATGCCCCACCCTTCGCCTCGTAACCAGTTCTGGCTTAAACGGCACCCATGGTTCGAAGCAGAGGCAGTACCAGCGCTTAGAAAAACAACAGAATACTTATTGCAGTAAACTCACTTGTAGAATTACCGTTGCGAGTGAGTGTATAATGAATTATTTGCATCTTCAACAGATAAATTATAACGCTGATCTTAATACCTTTGAGCATTAGCTATTCACCCGATGATAAACTACCCTTCCAGCAAATTACCTGATATAGGCACTACTATATTTACTGTTATGTCGGCTCTGGCTAACGAGCAGCAAGCTATTAACCTGTCGCAGGGTTTCCCGGACTTTAACTGCCCGGAAGAACTGGTAGAGCTGGTGGCGAAGTATATGCGCGAAGGCTATAACCAGTACGCGCCTATGCCCGGGGTGCTGCACCTGCGCGAGAAGATCAGCGAGAAAACAGAGAAACTATATGGCTACCGTCCAAATCCTGAAACAGAAGTAACCGTTACTTCTGGAGCAACGGAAGCTTTGTTTGCAGCTATTACAGCAATTGTAAAGCCAGGTGATGAGGTAGTGGTGCTGGAGCCCTGCTACGACTCTTATGCTCCGGCAATCCGTTTAAGCGGCGGCGTACCTATTTATGTATCACTTGCGCTGCCGGATTTCCATGTGGATTGGGAGCAGGTAAAAAAGCGTATCTCATCCCGCACCAGGCTGATTATCATGAACACGCCCCATAACCCGACAGGTGCCGTTATGACGCAGCAGGATATGCAAACTTTAGCCACTTTAACCAATGGCTCTGATATTTTTGTGATCAGTGATGAGGTGTACGAGCATATGGTGTTTGATGAAAGACAGCATACCAGTGTGCTGCAGCACCCGGCATTGCGGGAGCGAAGCATTGCCATCTCGTCGTTTGGGAAAACCTACCATACTACCGGCTGGAAAATAGGATATGCCATAGCTCCACCTGCACTTACCAACGAGCTCCGCAAGATACACCAGTACCTTACCTTTGCATCTCCTACTCCCCTGCAATTAGCCATTGCCGATTTTATGGAGAACGAAGAACATTACCTCCGTCTGCCAGACTTTTATCAGCAGAAGCGGGATCTGTTTATGGAGCTGGTACAGCCTTCCAGGTTCGAGTTAATCCCTTCTGCCGGCACATACTTCCAGTTGCTGAAGTACGACGCTATTTCAGATGAATACGATGTGGATTTTGCCAAAAGACTAACCCGGGAGATTGGCGTTGCCGCTATACCTGTATCAGCTTTTTACCACGACAAAGCCGACCACAAGTATCTTCGTTTCTGTTTTGCCAAAGGAGAAGATACGCTGCGTAAAGCGGCTGAAAGGCTGGTACAGCTATAGATTTTACTCTCTGCGGATAGCTTCGACCGGATCTAGTTTAGCAGCTCTCATGGCAGGATAGGTGCCAAAAACAATACCAATTATAATGGCTACAATAGTAATTACGATGAAGGTATTCCAGGTATAAGCTGCCTCGAAGGGTACATCTGCAATTGATTTGATAATGGGCACAGCCACCATAGAAAGAGCAATGCCCATTGCCAATCCCAGCATACTACCTAAAAAAGATACTGTAACTGACTCCGACAGGAACTGCAGCATAATATCAGATTTCTTGGCCCCCATAGCTTTTCTCACTCCTATTTCTACCGTACGTTCTGTAACAGAGATGAGCAGCACATTCATAACGCCAATACCTCCCACAAGTACAGATATACCTACAATCAGCCCCATTACAACCCTAAAAAGAAGAAATCCTTGTGCCGCCTGTGCTACTCTCGCCTCATTTGTTCCTACATTAAAATCTGTGCTATCGCTTTTAAAGTGATTTGTTAGCCAAGCCTCTACCTCTGTTTTTAAAGCAGGTACATTCTCAACGCTTTTGGCTTCAATCATACAAACTGGTGGCACCGTCTTCAGCTCCTCATCCGTTAATATCGTAATCGGAAAATAAACCTCTGGCGTTTGTGTATTATCATCAACTAAGACACCTATGATTTTTAGTTGTTTTTCCTTGAAGACTATAGTTCTTCCCAGAATATACTGAGCCGAATCTTTACCTAATACCTGCCTGGCAAAAGCAAAATTTACATACGCTACAGGATTACGTTCTGCAATATCATTCTCTGAAAAAGGTTTACCATGCCATATAGCTGCTTCATGCCAACTGCTGGCACCTTTCCCGACAAGCAAAGCTCCTACCGCCAAACCTTGCTCTGCTATGGTAACTTCAGCATTTTGTCTATTCCCAATAAAGCCGCTTGCAGGATAAGATAAGGAAGCGGCAAGCTGCGCAAAGTCGTTATGTGTGAAGTAAGCGTAATTTTCCTTTTTCAGCCATACATTGTTTACTCTTTTATTTGTATTGGTGGCGATCATGATAGAATTAAGGGAAGTAGTACTCGATATCTGTTCATGCGCATATTTCTCCAACCCATCAATCAGCGACAGTACAACAACCAATGCTGCCACACCTATCACAATACCCAAAACTGACAGTAAAGTATGCAACAGGCGCGCCCTTGTATTTTGCAAGGCCATTAAAAAGGATAGCAGGATTTTCTTAAGCATAGGTCATTCTCTAAAGCATAACTATATTGCTAAAAAATTTTCATCAAACCAAGGGGATGAGTAATTTAGAGATCAGGAATTAAATTTCTTACTTCTGCAACCACCCATGCAAGACTTAACTGTTACCATCGTTCAAACCACGCTACACTGGCATGATGCAGCCAGCAACCGGCAGATGTTTACCGACAAATTAGCCACGGCTGCTCCTAAAACCGATTTAATTGTACTGCCAGAGATGTTCCCGACCGGCTTTAGCATGGAGGCCGCTTCTCTTGCCGAAGAACCGGAAGGAGAAACATTGGCGTGGATGCAGAAAATGGCAAAGCAGCACCAGGCAGTTATAACGGGCAGCCTGATTGTAAAAGAAGGAGAACACTACTATAACCGCCTGCTGTGGGTAAGGCCGGACGGCAGCTATGCCAGGTACGATAAAAGGCACCTGTTTCGGATGGCTAAGGAACACCATACCTATACGGCAGGCAAAGAGAAGCTGCTGGTAGCGCTAAATGGCTGGAAAATATGCCCGCTGGTATGCTACGACCTGCGTTTCCCGGTGTGGAGCCGCAACAGGAACAACAGCTATGACCTGCTTTTATATGTGGCAAACTGGCCTAAGCCCCGCAATGTGGCCTGGCGTTCTCTTTTACAGGCGCGTGCTATAGAAAACCTGGCTTATGTGGTGGGTGTAAACCGTGTAGGCACAGATGGAAACGGCCATCCTTACTCCGGCGATTCTGCTGTTATTCACCCCAAAGGTTACAAGCTGCTAGAAACAACCGAACAGGAAGGAATACACACTGTTACCTTAAGCTGGCAGGAACTGAAAAGCTTTAGAGAAGCCTTTCCGGTACACCTGGATGCAGATGATTTTACGATGTAAATGTAAAGCTCATACTACGCTGAAAAGAACTGCTGCACTGCTGCCTTCAACTCTGCGTTGCTGCGTATAGTTGTAAATTTCATATCAGGCCTTGCTTCAAAAACCCGTTGCAGCCGCAAATGCTCCCCCTGTAGTACAACCAGCCTGTTGAGGTGGGGCATAAGCAGCTCCTGCAACAATGGCACTACTCTGCCAAAAGCCGCCTGACCTTCTGCTTTCAGGCAGACGATACTGGCCGTTGCTTCGCGTAATAACCGCAGCGCATACTGCTGCATCAGTTCATCCGACTGTGCATCCAGATCGAACGGAACTACGTTGGCGTACTGCTGCTTTACCCAATCCAGCATAGGGTCACCAAAGGTAATAGCTCCTGAGTCTGCTATATGCACAAGTATAAAAGCGCGCATCAATTTAAAACCACCTTTCTAACCTGGTGCTTACCTTCCTGTGAGGTAGCCCTCAGAAAATATACACCACTTCTTACCTGAGGCAACTTCAGGCTATGCACCTTTTGCAATCTGCTACCTGACGAGTAAACTTTTTTGCCAACAGCATCATATACCTCCACCGCGACATCCACGGTTGCCTGCACCCTGAAAGTTTCTTCTGCGCGGGTTACATCGGCAGGATTCGGGTACACCAGTAAATGAAACGCTTCTTCTGCCGCACCAGGATTATTGTCTCCTCCTGCGGTTTGCTCTAACAGATATAAGCCTCCTCCCTGTGTACCAATGGCCGCAAACAGCTTCCCTTCATCGCCTAAAGCACCAATGGCTATTCCCAGGTTCTTACCGAGTTTAGTAGGTTGCACCTGTTTTGTCAGGTTGTTTTCCAGCAGGTTCGTCTGCGCCTCAAACAAAGCGTTCAGGTCTTTCGTGAAGTCTGTGTACACCCGTATTGCGCCACTGTTATCTACCGTTACCAGGTCGGGAGTGCCGTTGCCGTTTAAATCGGCTATAGCAGGATAAAGGCTATACCGGAAAACATTGTAGCTGATACCGCCTAAGTCATCCCTCTCCTTTACAAAAACCGGATTACTGATGCTGCCCGTATTCCGGTGGAACTCCAGAAATCCCAACGTTTTGCCAATAAGCATATCCAGGTCTCCGTCTCCGTCTACATCTGCAAAACATGGAGAATCGCCAGGAGTTACCGCGAGAAGAGGCCATCTGTTTGCCCAGTCCAGTTGCCATTCCTGCCCCGGCTCACCTGTATTTGAAATATAAATGATCTGAGTAGCTCCCGTTTGTTTATCTGAAACAGTTAAGACTAGATCTGCCGCACCATTGCCGTTTATATCAGCAAAAGCAGGTTTTATATCTACAAACCCCTGCCCGGCCAGCCCCAGGTAATTATCTGATATGAGGGTAAAAGCCGGTTCGCTGGCAGTGCCAACATTGCGCAGATAGGCCAGGCTGCCTGTGTAGCCTCCATTCCTATAAGAGCTGCGGTTACCTATCAGCATATCCAGCTTTCCGTCACCGTCGAGGTCGGCAAAAGCCGGGTAAGCGCCATCGCCTAAATCGAGCATTTCTTTTTGCAGAAAATTGTTCTGCTCATACACAAAATCCGGATGATCTGCCGTGCGGTTATTTTTATACAGTAATACAGAACGCTGCAGCTCTACTTTGTTTTCAGTGTTATTACTGCTGTTAGAGGCCACAATTAAATCCGGAATGCCATCAAATGTTACGTCTTCGTAATAGGCAGCAGGAAAAAGATTGAGTTGGGCAGGCGAAGTGTTCAGCGGGAAAAGCGGCTCAAAGCTATCCATATAGGCTACCGTTTTGCTGCCTTTGTTTTCCATCATCACCAGGTTATCGCACTCTACGCTGCCAATCAGCAGGTCTTTCACCCCGTTCCCGTTCAGATCTATTGTGAGTAAAGAAGAACCGTCGTGGCCAGAATGTAAAGGAGCTGCCACACGGCATTCCACATGAAACATAAAGTTGTTGCAGTTCTGGTTTTCGCATTCGTATATGCCACCCCACTGTTCACTCTCTTTCACAAACTTTAAAGTGCCGCAGCTTAACCCTTCCTCTACCTGCACATTCCGGTAATACTCCAGCACAGTTCCCCTCGAGAACTCTGTAATCAACACATCCAGGTCTCCGTCTCCATCCATGTCCACTATAGCAGGAATGTCATCGCTCAACATCAGCATGTTAATTTCCCTGCCTGTGGAGCCTGCATAAGTTAACTCCGGGTTATCCAGCACAAAAGCGATTTGCCCGTTTTCTCCTATAGTTTGCTTATAAGCCCTTATACCTCCCAAACCATTGGTAAAAATATCTTTAAGGCCGTCGCAGTTATAGTCGCGCAACAGGACCCAATACTCCAGATCACCGGGAAACAGCGCCTCGTATTCCGGTGCGTATTGGTAACGCCACTCCCCCTGCTGCTGCACTGCCAGGTAGGTGAACACCTTGCCCTGCATCCTGTCAAATACAAAAAGATCTTCCCGGCCATCTTTATTCAGATCGATGGCAGAGAACTGAGGGGTGCTAAGCCCCCCGCTCCAGGGCATGGGAATGTTACTAGCTGCTAGTGTTAAGGGTATATCCAGGCGCTGCCGAAACTGCAGTGAATTTTGTGCCACACTCAGAGAGGCAGTACAAAACCAGAAAAGCAGGGTAAACAGGTGTTTCATATTGTATATCGCATGGCTCCAGTAAAACCGGGTGTATATTTTTAATTCGTGCAAGCTGACTTGCAGCTTTCAGCTTTTGCGGTTTTGAACGTATATTTGCCAGATAAGCTGCTGCTTATTCTTAACGTCAGAAAGCAGTGTTATAGCGTTTCATCAAGCTAAAATTAAGCATTTCATGCCACACAGTATCGACTTTCTTTATCAAAAATACCTGGAGTGCCGCCATGTAAGCACCGATTCGCGTGCCGAGCAAGACCAAAGCCTGTTCTTTGCCCTGAATGGCCCCAACTTTAAAGGAGCAAAATTTGCAGAACAGGCTTTGCAGAAAGGTGCCCGGTATGCTGTTGTAGACGATCCTGCTATGGCCTCTGCTAATTGCTTTGTAGTAGAAGATACGCTGCAAGCTTTGCAGGACCTGGCAAGGCACCACCGGCAGCAGCTTAGCATACCTGTTATTGGCATTACAGGCAGTAACGGCAAAACAACTTCTAAAGAATTGGTACATGCTGTGCTCAGCCAAAAGTTTAATACGCTTTATACGCAGGGCAACCTGAACAACCACATTGGAGTGCCACTCACTCTCCTGCGCATAAAACCAGCGCATGAAATGGCTATTATCGAAATGGGCGCTAACCATATAGGTGAAATTGCACTGCTCTGTAGTATAGCACTGCCTACGCACGGCATGATTACGAACATTGGCAAAGCACATTTAGAAGGCTTTGGCAGCCTGGAAGGTGTTGCACGTGGAAAAAGCGAATTGTACCTGCACCTCGACCAGTACAGCGGAACAGTGTTTATAAATACTGGTAATGAGCACCTGGTACGCATGAGCCGCCGCATAGCGCAAAAGATTACCTTTCCTGCCGCCAACGACTTTTACCACAGCGAATTACTGGAAGCATCGCCTTTTGTTGTTTACCGCGATGAAGAAGGCAACACCGTACAGACACAACTGGTAGGCAGCTATAACTATGAAAACATGGCTGCAGCTGCCTGTATAGGCAAGTATTTTGGGGTGCCACTGGAGCAGGCTAACGAAGCTATTGCAGGCTATAGCCCTGTTAACAACCGTTCGCAGGTATTGCAAAAAGGCAGCAATACGTTACTGCTCGATGCTTATAATGCCAACCCAACCTCTATGGCTGCAGCACTTCGCAACTTCGGAGGCATGAACGCCCCCAGAAAAGTGGTTATTATAGGCGATATGTTCGAGCTGGGAGCAGAAAGTGAGGCAGAGCATCGTGCCATAGGCGAAATAGCAGCAGCCCAACCTTTCGATACTGTTTTGCTTTGCGGCAAAGACATGCGATATGCCGCCACCGCTAAAGAAACCTTTCTACACTTCGAAACCAAAGCCGATTTACAGCAATGGCTGCAGGAACACCCTGTATCTGAAAGCTATATCCTGATAAAAGGCTCCCGGGGCATGGGCCTGGAAACACTGGTGGAGCTGTTTTAGTGTGCTAATTTATTAGTTAGTTAATGTGCTAATTTATTATAAATGAGACGTCAGAGGTACTTAGCAATATCAATTTTGCAAGCTACACTACCTTTTACACTTATATATTAGCACATTAACTAATTAGTATATTCATCAAAATGGTGACTCAAAGTCTTTTAGTAACGGCAGTACTTCGTCTTTAGGCGATACTAACGGTGTGGCAACTCCCCAGTCTATTCCTATAGCGGGATCGTTCCAGATAATGCCGCCTTCAGATGCAGGATTGTAGAAGTCGGTGCACTTGTATAAGAAAGTGGTATTGTCTTCCAGGGCCACAAAGCCATGCGCAAATCCTTCCGGAATATAGAACACATTCAGCTTCGCTGCATCCAGCAGACAAGTGGCATACTGGCCATAAGTAGGAGAGCCTTTCCGCAGATCAACTGCTACGTCTAATGCCCTTCCGCTGGATACACGCACCAGCTTCCCCTGGGCATAAGGCGGCTTCTGAAAGTGCAGCCCACGCAGTACGCCTTTTGCGGATACAGACTGGTTATCCTGCACAAAATTTGGCTGAATGCCAAAAGGCTCAAACCATTTCATGCTGAACGTTTCCAGGAAAAAGCCTCTGTCGTCTCTGAAAACGCGAGGTACAAATTCGATCAATCCTTCTATCGGAAAGGTGTTATGTTCCATCTTAAAGTCTATAATGATTTCTTATCTGTTACCAGCTGCCACTGCTTTCAGGGCACAACGGTACTTTTCAATTACAAAACTATCATTAAACCTGTGTTCGGCAATGGCTCTGCTGTTTCTTCCCATCTGCTCCAGCTCTTCGTTGTTCAGGTCAAGCATCTGCAGCATCTTATCAGCCAAGTCGCCGGCATTTCGGACGTTACACAGAAATCCGTTTTTCTGGTGCATCACCACTTCTCTGCAGCCGGGAACATCGGTAGCGATAAGAGGTTTTGCCATCGCCGCTGCTTCCAGCAACGATTTCGGAGTACCTTCTCTATAAGAAGGGAGTACCACCACATCGGCCTGCGCTATAACGGGAGCTACTTCATCGGTACTGCCTACATAGGTAATACATCCTTCCTTTATCCATTGCTCCAGCTGCCAGGGCTGCACCCCGGAAGGATTCTGCTTATCTATGGCCCCTAGTATACTGCATTTCACATCCGGATGCTTCTCTTTTACCAGCTTCGCCGCCTCCACATATTCTGCTATTCCTTTATCATATAACAGCCTTGCCACCATCAGAAAAGTAAATGGCTCATGGCGGACAAATGTTGTCGCAGGCCGGAACCGTTGCAAGTCTACCCCAGAACCGGGCACCAGATCAGTCCGCTCCTGCTTTACCAGCCCCTTCTTCAGGAAAAGTGCTCTGTCGTCGTTGTTCTGGAAAAACACTTTTGCCGGAAACCGAAAAGCCAGCCGGTATAGTTGCATGGCAACAGCTGAAACAAAGCCTATGGCTAAAAACACAGTGCCCAGGCCTGACACATTATTGACCGACGGGATACCAGCCATGCGCGCAGCCAGTGTACCATAAATATTAGGCTTAATGGTATAATGCAGCACCACATCGGCTCTAACACGTTTATACACGCTGTAAAGTTGCCAGGTAAGCCATATATCCTGAAACGGGTTGGTATGGTTACCCATTTTAACCGGCACAAAACGACAACCTGCCTCCTTCAGCTTCTGCGAATAAGCATCTGCCGGCGCAATTGCTATTATTTCGTGCCCCTCTGCCTGCAGCGCTTTTAACAGGCTCATGCGAAAGTTATAGATGTTCCAGGAAGAGTTGATTACAATTGCAACACGCATACAGATTCAGGAAACAAACTGGCAGAAGACAAAGATAAGGCTCTTCTGCTTATGAAAGCCTAAAACGGTGAATTTGCACATCCTCTTAAAAAATAAACTAACTTGCAACCAATCCGGCCACCAAACATGTTACTATATGCTGGGGCTGACTGAAATATGGCTGCTTTAACAGACAGCCAGGTGTAGCCAAAGCCTTATTTATTTACGTAAAGAAATACGCTGCTATAAAAACGAATTAGTTACAGCCTGCCCTACCATAGGCCATTCTATACAAGAAGTATGGCAGTACAGGCGGCAGCTTATAAGATGATATTAATAAACTACTGAATGGGGAAACAACAGTTTTATGAAACCGCAAAACCACAGGAAACGGCTGTACTAGTGGCCGTGCCTAGCTACCGCCAATCTGACGAGCAGACCGCTGAGTACCTCGACGAGCTTGCTTTTTTAACAGAAACGGCTGGAGCCAAAACAGTGCAACGCTTTGTGCAAAAGCTTGATAAGCCGGATACCCGCACCTTTGTTGGTAGCGGCAAACTGGAAGAGATAAAGGCTTATGTAAAGGAGTTTGATGTAGATATGGTGATCTTCGATGATGACCTGAGCCCTTCGCAGGTGCGCAATATTGAGCGTGAACTACAGGTAAAAATTGTAGACCGAAGCTTGCTTATACTGGATATTTTTGCCCTGCGCGCTAAAACAGCCCAGGCACACGCACAGGTGGAAATGGCGCAGTACCAATACCTGCTCCCTCGCCTGACCAATCTCTGGACTCACCTTTCCAAACAAAAAGGTGGTATCGGCATGAAGGGTCCTGGAGAAACAGAGATTGAAACTGACCGTCGTATTGTGCGCGATAAAATTTCCTTGCTGAAAGACAGGCTGACCAAGTTCGAGAAGCAGAACTTCGAGCAAAGAAAATCGAGGGGTGGCATTGTGCGAACAGCACTGGTGGGCTATACCAACGTGGGCAAGTCAACTATTATGAACCTGCTCTCCAAATCGGATGTATTTGCCGAAAACAAGCTTTTCGCTACCGTAGATGCCACCGTGCGCAAAGTGGTGCTGGACAATGTGCCTTTCCTGTTATCAGATACGGTAGGGTTTATTCGTAAATTACCTACCAAGCTGATCGAGTCGTTTAAATCTACGCTGGATGAAATCAGGGAAGCAGACCTGCTGGTGCACGTGGTGGATATTTCGCATCCTTCTTTCGAAGACCACATTGCCGTTGTAAATGATACCTTAAAAGACATCAACTCGGCCGATAAGCCTGTGCTGCTGGTGTTTAACAAGATAGATCAGTACCTGGCACAGCGTGAGCAGGAACTACAGGAAGAAGGCGCAGTACATGTCCGCCCTTCGCTGGACGACCTGAAGGAAACATATATGGCTAAGATACATGCTCCCGCCCTCTTTATCTCTGCTACAAATAAAATTAACATAGAGGAGCTGCGTAATGAGCTGCAGCGACGTGTAGCGGAAATACATTTTGAGCGCTATCCTAACAATATATAAAGCAGTGTATTGGCCGCAAACCGGAGGCTGTAATAGCCAGGTATAAGCTGAGACAACTATTTTCGGGTGCTTACAGTAAGATACAAAAGCCACGGCGGCTACAGCTATGTAGCCACAGTGGCTTTTGTAATTTATGACTTATGAAGACCCTATACATTGTACGACATGCCAAATCGAGCTGGGAGTTTGAAGACCTAAGCGACCACGATCGCCCATTAAATAAACGTGGCCGAAATGATGCGCCACTTATGGGCCAGGAACTTGCCCTGAAAGAAATTAAGCCCGCTATTATTGTTTCGAGCCCTGCTGTACGCGCTATTTCTACTGCCAGCCTTATTGCCAAAGAACTGGAATATGATGCAGATGATATCCGTATAGACGAACGCGTATATGGCGCTACCAAAGAAGACTTGCTGGAAGTAGTGCAGGAAACCCCGGCCGAAGCTAATAGCTTGATGCTGATCGGCCATAACGATGCCATCTCTGAATTTACTAACCTGCTTTCGCCTGAACCGTTAGCAAACCTGCCAACTGCAGGTATTGCCGCTCTTTACTTCGACTGCGAAAGCTGGTACGACATCAGACGTGAGAATGCACAACTACTATTTGTAGACTTTCCTAAAAACCATAAAGAATAAACTACCTGCTCCCATCAACCCTTATCACAACAGGTATTAACACCATGGAAAAAAACACCGCCGATAAACAGAAGTCATACCCTCTTCTGAACCGGGAACTGAGTTGGCTCGCTTTTAATTACAGAGTTTTACAGGAAGCCAAAGACCGGCAGGTACCACTGCTGGAGCGCATTAAGTTCATGGCTATATTCTCGTCTAACCTGGATGAGTACTTTAAAGTAAGAGTGGCTACCCTGAAGCGCCTGATCAAGTTAAAGAAAAAGACACGCCAGCAGCTCTCCCACGACCCTACCGATACGTTTGACCAAGTAATGCAGGAGGTAAGGCGCCAGCAGGAAGAGTTAGGCGAAGTATTCAGAGACGGTATTTTGCCCGACCTGCGGCAGAACAGCATTCATCTGCTAACAGAGCACGACCTAAGCCCGGAGCAGGAAGAATTTGTACAGCAATATTTTAAAGAGCATATCCAGCACCTGCTATCGCCTATGCTACTGGATGATACAGAGACCAATTTTTTTCTGAAGGACCAGACTATTTACCTGGCCATCTGTATGTCGGAGCCAGCGCAGACTGCTGTGCAGGAGAGGCGGTTTATACTGATGGAGGTACCTACCCGGAAACATGGAGGCCGCTTTGTAAAACTGCCTACGGTAGGCGAACAGCGCTACGTCATGTTTATAGATGATGTTATCCGCTATTGCCTGCCCGCGCTGTACCCGGAGTATACTGTATTTCAGTCGCATGCCATAAAAGTTTCGCGCGATGCCGAACTGGATATAGAAGATGAACTGTCGGGCGACCTGATGTCTAAAATAAGGAACAGCCTAAAAAAACGTGAGACAGGTTATCCCGCCCGCTTACTTTACGATCCGGAGACACCGCAGGACTTGTTAAAGGCTATTGTTGCCCATACAGGTATAACAGAAGACGAACTGGTAGCAGGCAGCAAATACCACAACTTCCGCGATTTTTTTCAGTTTCCTGATTTTAACCTGCCAGACTTGAAGTATAGCTCGCAGCCTACATTGCTGCACCCGCAACTGGAGCAGGAACCAAGCATTTTAGAGGCCATGCAAAAGAAAGACTACATGGTGCACTACCCTTACCAGTCTTTCGATTACGTGTTACGTCTTTTCAACGAGGCCGCCCACGACCCGAAAGTAACGGCCATCAGTGCTACGCTTTACAGAGTAGCCGATAATTCAGCTATTGCCAAGTCGTTGGTGAAAGCTGCAAAAAACGGCAAACTGGTAACAGTAGTGGTAGAACTTAAAGCCCGCTTCGACGAAGCATCAAATATATTCTGGGCCGGAAAACTACAGAAAGCCGGAGCCAATGTTATTCTGGGGGTGCCAGACCTGAAAGTTCATTCGAAGCTCGGCCTGATTGTGCGAAACGAAGACGGAAAGCTTGCCCGCTATGCATACCTGAGCACAGGCAACTACAACGAAGACACCTCTAAAATATACTGCGACCATGCCCTTTTTACCTCCGACAGGCGGCTTACCAAGGATGTTGAGAAGGTATTTAATTACTTTATAGATCAGCAGCCAGACAAAAATTTTGAGCACCTGCTGGTGGCTCCGCTAACGATGCGCGAAAAATTTGCAGAGCTGGTAGACCGAGAGATAAATAACGCCAGACAAGGTTTGCCTGCATCCATGATCTTAAAGATGAATGCCCTGCAAGACGAAAGCATGATCAGGAAGCTATATAAGGCCAGCCAGGCAGGTGTGAAAATACAGCTGATTGTGCGAGGCATTTGTTGCCTTATACCAGGTATAGAAGGTTTAAGCGAGCTTATTTCGGTACGGAGCATCGTAGACCGTTACCTGGAGCATGCGCGGGTATACATTTTCCATAACAATGGCAAAGAAGAATATTACATAGCATCAGCCGACTGGATGACACGCAACCTGAACAGGCGTGTGGAAGTAGCTTTCCCTATTTACCAGGAAGACATCAGAAAAGAAATGCGCGCTCTGATAGATTTCCAGTTGGCAGACGATATGAAAGCCCGTAATGTAGACAATACCTATGCCCAACCTGTAGCCCCAACACACTTACGGGCACAATACGCTACCTATCATTATCTGGAAAACCAAGGAAAGCCGGAGAAGATAGAAAGGTAAAAATTCAGAAAGCTAAAAGGTTAGAATGTATAGCAGGGCATGGCTATACATTCTAACCTTTTAGCTTTCTACTTCTTTAACTCTTCCCGCTCTACTTCCTAGAAAAGAAAGCCGATGCTTGCCAGCAACTGGCTGGTGCCTTCGCCTACGGCATAAGAAAGCGTTCCGACATTGTTATCCAGCAGATCGACCCATATACCACCGCCTACACCAGTATGTAAGCTCCGCAGGAACGGCTGCTTTTTATCTCCTTCGTAGTATACCCTACCTGCATCGAACAGCGCCAGAACACCAAACCTGGCGGGAGTCAGGTACAGATTGGCATCAAACAGCTGAAGCCTTGCTTCTGCATTCCCATAGATAACACTTCTGCCCGAAAAGCGGGTACGGCGATATCCCCTGAGGTTATCCTGCCCGCTCAGGGCATTAGCCTGGTAAAATCTAAAATCACCGAAGTTGTGAGAAGCGCCTACACGCCCTGCCCAGGTTAACCTGAAAGGAAAATTAGGGGTGAGGTAGAAACTGAACGCCGAACTGATATTGGTATAGGAAAGCTGCTCTGCATCTACCTGCTTATTATAGCTGATTCGGTTGTGCCAGCGCATGCCTATTCTTGGGTTGGCCTCGTTTTGATCGCCGAGAACATCTAAATTGGCAAAGGCAGCCAGCCCGACATAGTGCTGCGAATTAAAACCGCCTTCTTCCAGGTTATAGGTGCCCGGCTGCAGCCTTCCTGCCCTGGCCTCCTGCACCAGGAAAGTTTCATTGCCCATATTTCTCACCCTGAAGCGATCATACGTGGGGCCTATACCTATTTTAAAGAACTTTGCCAGCTCATGGTATAAATAAGCATCTAATCCTAAACGGTTATACCTGACCCTGTAGAACGTGTCGCCACCGGCGCTACTTCTGTCGTCGCCCTGCGTATCGTTGCCAAAGCCATAGAAATTGCGCTGGTATTGCGGCCCCTGCACCAGCGCCGTTACATTCAGGTGCCAGTTCCGGAAAACCTCCCTGAAATCGCCTTTATAGGCAAAGTTGAAAGACCGGGTATAGAAAGCATAGTTAGCCTCCAGCTTTTGCTCCGATGCATAAGGGCTTTTGCGGAATTGCTGCGTGCGAATGCGGTAACCAGCACCTAAAAAGGGGCCATCGTCTTTGTTAAACTCCAGTGATACCGTTGGTCCCTTTTTAGGTAATTTATAGTTGTCCCTGTCATAGAAATGCACATCCAGGTATGTAGAAGTTTTGTCTTTTGACTCGGGCCCGAAACTGATCTGGTTACCTTCTTTGGAATCGTAGATAACCGTATGCCTTTTCAGGCCGCTTACCCTTGAGATGTCGGTAATGCGATCCTGCTCATAGCCACCTATGAGGCGCACAATAATTCCTCTGTTCACATCTCCTGTTATATCATACTGATCCAAGCCTCCTAAGCCATATAAGCGGATCTCCTTTGTTTCGTTGGTGTAAAAAGTGCGCCGGTAAAGTGTATCACGCACCTCTCCCTCTTTGGATGTTTTGTATATAGTAAGCCTGGTTTCGCTGTCGTTTAGCCGCTCTACTACAAAATGCTCATGCTTTTTGCTGCCTGCCACATCTACCATAACAGCCATGTGTTCGTAAAACTGTGCCGCAACCTGTGGCAGCTGGTCCCGCCTCGCCCTTAATTTTGCCTTTATCTCTTCTCCTGATAAGGCTACAATATTCTTCGGCCACTGGTTAATAGCCTCCTCTATAACCGCATCTGTTATACTTGCCTTAATTTCCTGGGCATGGCGCACCCAATCCTGCCGGGTAAGGGTAGATGTGAGCGTACGGTCGAGGGTAAGGGCATTCAGGTTCAGGCCTATCACATCATCTATCTCGTAGCCAAAGTTCTGCACATATTGGATACTCCACCTGCGCATGGCCAGCCAGGGCAGCACTCCATCTGCCTTAAAAAAAGCCTGATCGCGGTCTTCGGGAACAGGAATGTAGAGCTTGCCAGGCCCTTCTTTCTTCTGCTCTGCCCAGCGCCACTGTCCCTCGTGCCTGTCCCAGTCGCCTATCAGCATATCGAAGAGGCGGGCACGCGCGTAAGCCTGCTCATCTACCTGGTTATCGTTATCCTCCTGTAGCTCCTGCAACACCTTATCGGTACCTACCAGGTTTTCAGCATTCCCGAGGCTGGCCACATCCTCGTGGTTTTCGTCTGCATCCTCTTCCAGGTAAGTAAGCGTATTGCTAAACTCCTCCTGGTACTGCCGCAGGTAAGGCGTATTCGGCACATATACTAATTTCGGGTTCGTGTGAAAGATATGAGCGGCATCGGCCAGTTTAGGAATAGCAAGGGCTGCATACGGATGCTGTGCCGATATCTGGTCCTGCAGCAAAGCTCTGGCAGGTGTTTCATGCAGGTATTCGGGCAATTTTAAAGTAGGGTCTTTGTTAACGGTACGCAAGGTATATTCTCTGGCCTCCGGGTTTCTTACTTTCAAGGTAACTGTCTCGGTGCCTCCACCTCTTTGGTAAGGCGTCAGCCCGCCCAGTTCCCGCTTCATATCCAGCACCGGCACCGTTACAGGCGTAGTCCATTCCTGGCGGTAATGGCTGCCTAAAAGCTTTTCTTTCAAGCCTGTAATCAGGTAATTCCTGTTGGGCACTACCGTTATTGTACTATCGGTATAGTCCTTATTATCCTGCACCAGTGGCTCTTCCTTCGCTCTTTTCTTGGTATAAAGCTGCGTTCTGAAGGCAATTTTACCGGTAGAGCCATCACCTTCCGGCACCCAGAACTCCGTCCAGGCTTCGCCATTTTCGTAGTACAGTACCTTGGCAAAGCCTTTTTCCTTATGCACATAGCTTACTCCGCCGCCTGGCTTTATGTATTGCACTTTGCAGCCAGAGCCACTTACAATATGCGGCAGATCGTTGTACTTAAAATACTCCAGCGCGTGCTCATGGCCTGCTGCGTAGGTTATGTTATCGTACTTCTCAAAAATGGCAAGCAGCCCATCTTTATACGCCTGGTAGCGTGGGTGCGGAATATCCTGCAGTATACCACCGTATTTTCGGGCGAAAGGATAAATGGAGCCTATTACAGGCAGAGGCAGGTACATCCAGTCGCGCAGCATCGTAAGCGGGAAAATATGATCCTTCAACGAAAAAAAGCCTCCGTGCGCCCCCCTGCTCATTAGCGGGTGATGGGCCACCACCATAATATCACTGCCGCTGTTTTTCTTAATGATGTCTTCTAACTGCACCAGGAACTCTATTTCTGTAGCAGCGCCACAGGCTGTGTTTGTACCATAGGGCCTGTCGAACGGGTGCAGCCACCATTCAGAGTCGATGGCAATTAATACCAGGTCGTCGCTTATTTTTACTTCATACGGGCCAGGACAACCATTTCCAGGAACAAAAAAATCGCCTCCGGCTTCTATATTCTCTTCTGATAAATACTCGTTTACATAGCGTTGTTCCCGCAGAATGGCCTCCAGCCCACCGCGCCCGCTGTGGTTCCAGTCGTGGTTGCCAGGTATCATGTATTTCTCTCCCGGATATCCTTTTAAAACATCCAGTTGCGCATTAATACGCTTTTCCGATATCTCACGATCCAGCTTACCAGGCTCCGGCAGTCCGTTATGATAGATGTTATCGCCCAGAAAAATTGTGGTGCTTTGTGCTCCTGCCTCCTGCATTTGCTGCTGCATCAGTTTCAGAGAGGGCTCCTGCGGATCGAGAGAAGGTGCTCCCACATCACCAATCAGGAAAACGGTATAGAGCAGTTTGTTCTGCGGATTTTGTTTTACCTGCTCCCAATCGCGCACCTGGGGGCTGTAATAGAGTGTTGTAGGCGCACATGCAAAGGCAGCCAGCAAAAGAAAGGGAAGGTATAAGGAGCGTACAAATTGTCGCAGTATGTGTCTAGTTCTCATATATAATAGAGCAGATAATAGCTGCTTAATGCTTACGAAACCCATAACGTCTGCCACAGTACCTTACAACTTGGTTCTATCAGGCTTTTCAATAAGAAATCTGCTTGTTTAGCCGGGGCAGGAATACTCGGTTCAATATGCCTTATTTGCAGCGGTCCTTTTGCCTCTATACATGGTGCTGTACCTAAAGGCAGCAGGACTGACATTCCTAAACGTGTCGTGCAAATATTTAGTTGTTGATATACTCCCTAAAATTGCTTCTGTGCAGTTCAAATATTAACAAAATGTTGTATTTGCCGTAACCGCAGATACATAAGCTCCTCCTCTTACCAGCAGCAGGTGCAAAGGTTTTTAACCTGTGGCCCTCTCAGGCTGAATAGTTACATTATGGAAAATCAGGACATCGTAAAACAAGCCAGCGAATACATTTTCAGGCTCTTTAA
Organism: Pontibacter sp. SGAir0037; assembly: GCF_005491705.1. Taxonomy (NCBI): domain Bacteria; kingdom Pseudomonadati; phylum Bacteroidota; class Cytophagia; order Cytophagales; family Hymenobacteraceae; genus Pontibacter; species Pontibacter sp. SGAir0037. Next base: position 3,920,652 of record NZ_CP028092.1, read on the forward strand.
AGAGAGACTATCTAAAAAGCTTGTTTACCACAACTACAGACATACTTTTGAAACGGTTAAAGAAGCCAGAGACCTGGCCCAACGGTACCAGCTATCTGCTGATGACCTGCAGGACCTTGTGCTGGCTGCATGGTTTCATGACACCGGTTATATTAATACCTATAGCGGCCACGAGGATGAAAGCGTGCGCTTTGCTACAGAATGGCTCGAGGCACAGCAGTACCCGCAGGAGCGCATTGAGCTGATCAACAACCTGATTTTAGCAACCAGGCATGGCACAGAGCCACAGGGGCTGCTGCAAGAAATACTCGTAGATGCCGATATATCAAATATCGGGAAGAAGTCTTTTTTCTCTATTGCGGAACTACTACGGGTAGAACTGGAGATTTTCCAGAACAGGTTTTTTACAGACCGGGAATGGGCCCAGTTTCAGATAGACTTCTTACTTTCCACTACATTTCGCACGCATCATGCGCAACAGAAATTTGCAGAGCAGCTTGGCCTGAATATTCAGGAGCAGCGCAGCCGCCTGCACCAGGAAACCAAGAAGCATAAAAAAGAAGCCAAAAAGAAACGGGAAACGCTGGCTCAGCCGAAAAGGGGTATCGAAACCATGTTTCGCAACACCTACCGCACCCACCTTAACCTAAGCGCCATTGCCGACAATAAAGCCAACATGATGATCAGCCTGAATGCTATTATCATATCGGTGGTTATCACTTATTTAAGTGCCAAAACTTCGGTAACAGGAGCAGAATTTGCGCAGCACCGCTCTTTGCTGGTTCCGGTAGGCATGCTACTCCTTACTACGCTTGCTTCTATTGTTTTTGCCATTGTATCGGCCCAGCCCGATGTTACCAGCTTTACACTTAATAAAAAGAAGATCGATACCCGTAAAGTAAACCTATTATTCTTCGGCAACTTCACTAACCTGAGCCTGGAAGATTTTCAGAACGGAATGCACGAGATCATGCGCGACAAAAAATCGCTTTACACCAACATGATTACCGATATTTATTATTTAGGAGATGTGCTTAACCGCAAGTATAAAATACTGCGTATTTCCTATACTATATTTATGGTAGGGCTGGTTTTAACAGTTGCAGCCTTTGCCGTTGCTGTAGCTTATTATTAAACAATGGCTTTGTTCATCTTCTTTTTTGAATAACGCCATATTTGCATTAAATTTGCGGCAGATTATTCTTTTTGGCTGCGTAGTTCAACGGATAGAATAGAAGTTTCCTAAACTTTAGATCTGGGTTCGATTCCCGGCGCGGCCACATAAAAAAGCCCCTAGAGCTATTCTAAGGGCTTTTTTTTAACCTATCGGAAATATTTCGGACGGTGATAACAAACTTCTATTATGACGAATGAAGAACAGCATATAGAATTTGTCAAGGACCTAAAAAGCCAATGGGCAAAAAGTGTAGAGGCTTTTGACAAAAACCTCACACTTATATCTTCAGGTGCCTTAGCCCTCTCCCTAACCTTTGTTGAAAAACTAGGAGGAGCAGATTCACCATACATTTGGCTCATGATCTGCTCTTGGATTACTTTCACACTAACACTGATGGGTAGCCTTACCTCCCACTGGTTTTCTAGCAAATATCACGAATCAACATATCTTGAATATCAAAAGCTTGATAGTATTGATTTTCAAGAAGCAGAAGAACTGGGTAAGCAATACCTAAAATTGCTTGATAAAATGTATCATTATAATAGGCTAATAAAGCGTCTCAATTTTGCGTCCTTCATTTCACTTTGGATAGGAGTATTTGCCTTAGTAATATTTGTAACCTTAAGCACATTAAATTATAAAGAAGATGGCAAAGCAAACACCACAACCACCAAGCCCACCACCGAGCAACCCCAACCCAGGCACAAGAGGAATGCCTCTACCGCCGCCACCCAAGACACCACCATCAAGTCCAAAGAAATAAATAATAGCCGCCAGTAAGGGCGGCTATTATTTTTAAGTCACAATATGAAATTATAATAGTCTCTTGTACTATAGTTAATACTAATCAAACAAAAAATCGAATCCTTTCTATCTTTTGACTTTCCCTGTAATTTCGGCTGGGGGTGGTTTTTAGACGTACCTCCTCGTTTAGTACATGCTGGGGAATTAAATATCAACTGCACCTCTATTGATCAAAAGATCATAAATTGACTTGAGGCTATACTCTGAAAACCTACCAACATAGCGCTTCTCAATTTTTCAGTAGCGAGGTAACCTAATGACCATAAGAGGGAAAGGCTTGTACAGATACCACCAGCTACTTATTTTAGATGGAATGAGTATTTTAGGAGAATGTTATTTGATCTTTTTTAACCCTAGGTTACCGAGACAATAACTTACTTAGCTTCAAGAATGGAAACAATAAATAAAAACCTATATTTATTGCAGTATCGTAGTTAGCGAACCACTTGGTTACTTATATGATAGAAGAACAAAGATTGATGGCTTTTATTGCTCATAACTTTTATGAACAGGACTGCGAAGAAAGAAACGAGTATACCAGCCGCTGGCAGGCATTGACACCGGAGCTGCAGGCGCAGTACCTGGAAAGAGCAGCGGAGGCATTCCGGGAGTGGGACGCCCACGAAAACCACACCACCTCCCATCGGCTCCAAAGGAAAATCGACGAGCGCAAGCGAAGCGAGCGGAGGCTGTAGATTCCCTATACCAGGATTCACATTTGGATAATGTGTTTTTATAGAAAGAGGGCAGGCAAATCATATTAATTTATTAAGTTTGATTAATATTTGCGCCATACCAATGAAAACACTTAATACCTTCCCAAATGATCCTCTTTGAGAACAGCATGTTTAAGCTCGACTACGATCCAGCTTCTGACATTCTTGAAATTGATTACCCGGACCTTCAGGATTACCTTCTTCGGGAAGTAAAGCACACAATGGATATTGTGCTGGACATCGTTCGGAACTACAACATCAGGCATGTTTTGTTTAATTCAACTGCAGCCGCTACCAGCAATATAACGGTTGAAGAAAGCAGGGAGCTTATCATGTATTTTGCTACAGGGCTGGTGAAAACCAGATTGGTTAAACTGGCGCGCATACGATCAGCGGACTTTGCAACGGAGGCCAGGATAGAGGAAAGCATCAAACAGGCCGCCAGTCAATTTATTTATACCCCTTTTGAGCTGCAGGATTTTACAGACAAGGGGCAAGCCTTGGATTGGCTGGTAGGGGATTGACAGTGTCAGGAATATTGAAGAACAAATTGCTTTCAAAGGCTTCAAGTTGTTTATTTGCTAAAATTTGTAAATAAAAAGGTTTAGAGAAGGGTAGCCGCGATGCTGCCCTTTTCTTTTATGAAGACTTTTTACTGTGTACAGAATCAATGTTGTTAAGTTAAAAGTCTTTTACTGTCGTTAATTAGCCGATCATACATTGTTTCTCCTGTACTGGTAACTGCGTATGGCAGGAATACCTGAGCCATCGTAGCTTGCTCTGCTTCTATGAAAGCTAACTGTGCCTCTACCCATTGCTTCACCGTGCGCCAGGCCACCATTTTTGCATGCTCAGGTGTAAGAAACTTACGTTCTACCTTATCACGTCCAAGAGCAGCCAGTACTCCCTCCCAATCACATGGCAAGCGAAATGAAAGCTCTGTACCATTCTGCATTATAGCGAGGAATGAAACTGCCACTGGTTCTCTATCTATGTAATCTATCATGATTTTAGAAGCACCGGCTTTTGCCAGCACTTCTTGAATTTCACCAACTGTTTTTGTGGCTGGCACTTTGGTAGTATAGTTTAGGATAGGCATGATAATTCTTTAAGTTTTCGGTTTAACACTAAGTACTATTAGGTACACCATCAGGCTTTTAAGTATAAACAATGCTCAATATGAGCGTTAGAAAGAATGAACAAATAGTTTTGAAGATGAATAAGATCTTAGAGTATGCAGTATTTAATGCGAAGTTTGATGAGCTTGACACCCAAGAATTAACAACTGCACTTTACTACACCTTACACCTTTTAAGTAAAGAGTTAGATCCAAACAAGCTCTCGCGACTTAAAAAAGTTGAAGCAGAACTACGAGAAAAGCTAGAGTAGTCTTTAGTTATAATCAAAGGAAAGTAATCATAACTTTCTAAAATAGGATTCCTTAAAGGCTTATATCGTACATAATATAAGGGACTTCCATTGTATCGAATTTCCGAGCGGCCAGACACCTCTGGTAGCCGTCAATAATGCGCCAGTTCCTATCAAACAGGACTGGAAACTGCTCCATATAGCCTATATAACTAAAAAGAGTTTCGAAGCTTGATATAACATCCGCCCGATCCCCGCACTGACGGCCAGTAGCTAGTCCTTTGCTTACCTTGCCATTGAGCCAGCAGAAGGAGTCCTGGCTTATGATAGCTGCACCTGCTAGTGTTCTCTGCAATAACTTTGGATCGTTGTAGGCGTTGTGGCTTCTATTTGTACCTTGGATGTATTTGATAAATTCCTGTATCTGGTAGTTCTTTAATTCCTCTTCTGGTGTGTTGTAGTTGAAGCGGCTTGTGTTGTTGAAGCTGCCTAGATTTTCCGTGGTGTGGGCTTGCTTGCCTTCCTGCATTAGCAGGTTTAAGATCAGCATATTGTTAGTGCCAGTTGTAGAAAGGTTTGAATTTAAAAGCATGGCTTAAGTTTTTAGAAATTTGTTGCTGGTATTTGATTTGATAATTTGTTCAGTTTTTGCAGGGCTTGTTCCCGTGTCCAGGTGAAGCGCACCAGGGCAATACTGGCGGCTTCCCTTTCCGTTAATTGGCCTGACTGTTTTAAGTTCATCAGAGCCCCCCACAGGAGCGATTGTATGGCTTGTAGGGTCATAGTTGCTTTAGCACCTCGTCGATATCACGGGGAATGAATGTTATGGATAATCTCCAAAGGCAGATTCTTTTTGTATAGCCATTGTGGTAATACAGACCGCCGTTCTTTCCAATACTGAGTATGAGTGACATTACTTAAACCCCCTTCATGTTTTCAAGCTGAGCCATATATTGCTTTGTATCATGCAACCGCATTGCCTTTATGAAATTTTGGGCGTAAGTTTCATGCTTCTCCCTCTCTTCTGCCTTAAACTTGTCACGATAAATCCATTGCCCGTTTTGGTACACTACCACCTCGCGCATCTTCACACCGTTAAGCTTGTAGCTCTTGAAACTGGCTGTATATTGAGCTACTTCAATAGTGTGACAATAATTTGCCGCAATCTTCATAACTAACTTTTTGTTATATTAAAGAATACTTTGCTAACTTTGTTTGCTAATATGCAACAAATATATAAGCTTATACAATACAAATCAACAAAAAGTTTATTTATAACTAACATTCAAATATCTTTTGTTTTATATGACCGAACAAACCACATTTGGCAGCAGGCTCAAAGCCTTTCGAAAAGAAAAAAAACTAAGCGGTGAGGAGCTTGGAAATATTATTGGTGTGGGCCGTGGACAAGTGTCAAGCATTGAAAATGGCAAGGCATTGCCAACAATAGAGGGATGCGTTAGGCTTTGTTCTGTCTTTCCTCATCTTGATGCAAACTGGCTATTAACAGGTAGGGGAGCAATGTTTGTAAGTCAGAATAATAATGGCGAAGATTGCTGGCCTTTATTACAAGCTGAGAAAGATCAGCTACAGGCAGAACGGAAAAAAACCGAGGCATTAGAGGCTCTTCTTATAAAACATGGAATTATAAAATGAACCATCCATTAAACTTCTGGGGTATTACTCATTTTAAGCATGAAGCAGTAAAACGTTTTTTAGATAGCGGGGATGCAGTGGATGGTACCAAAGGTGGACTCTTAATTGGCCGGTCTCATGAGGAAGGAGGTATACCTATATTGATGCGATATAATGATGCCTATAAAGTTGTAGCAGAGATTGAAGGACAGGAGTATATCTTTAATGCCGCCGCATCAGCTCATTTCAGAGAAAGGCTGAAGATTCTTAATAATCCCAGCTATGACGGCCAGTGGACCACCATAGGCGAAACCATACCCGATCATGTAACTAAAATTGATTGCACTATTAACCCGAATACCTACAGCCAATTCGAAACTAAATACTTGGTACTCGATGGTAGGCACACGTACTTCGTAATAAACAAATACTCTACATGGAGGCACATGGAGCTCCTGGACCAACTCAATAAGAGCATATTAGGTGCTTGCCCTAATATGCTCTTATTGAAATTAATGAAGTACCCTTCTCCTTTGATAGCTTGCACAGTCAGTTATATTTGATAAAATATACGAATGTAGCAATCTATGCACGCTGAATACATATCTGTTTCTCTTAGCGTTCCCCCGCCGCCAGAGGTAAAAGTCAACACCAGCAAAGGCTGGGTTGAGTATGGGAGGAAGCACAGCTACTGGGGAGACCTTATCAAGCTTAAAAAAAACAGCCCTACGCAACGCTCCATCACGGCCACTAAAACAGCCTTGTTGCGAGGCGAAGGCTTTTCCTACGATGAGGATAATGCCGCTCTGCATGAATTCATGCGCAATATGGCTGGAGAGGGCAAACACGCTAACCGTCAGCTATCCAGCATTGCGGCAGACCAGGCCTTCCTGAACGCTTGGGCTGTGCAGGTAATCTGGAATAAGGCTGGTGACAGCATTGCTGAAATCCATCACCAGGCTATACGCACCGTAGCTCCCGAGCCAATGAATGACAACGGCGTGATTGAAAGCTATTGGTTATGCCGTGATTGGAGCAAAAGCAGCGACGCCAAGTTTAAGCCAGTCCGTATCCGGGGCTTTAATCCTGAAACTGCCCGACAAGACAAAGTACAGCTCTACGTGAGTATGACTCCTTCGGACAGCAACGATTACTTTTCTGAACCGGAATGCGATGCAGCTCTTTCTTACATGCAGCTTGAAGGCGATCTGGCAGAATTCCACCTCTCCAACGTGCAGAACAATTTCGCACTGGGCAATATACTCACTGTGCCCGAAGATCCACAGGACGACGCGACCGGCACCGCCCAAGAGAAAAGAAACGCCTTCAAAAAGGAGGTGGAAAAGAACTTCGTAGGTCCGAAAGGGAAGAAGCTTATGGTGTTGTTCGGTATCACAGGTGACAATGGCGCTGAAGTGCTTAGCTATAACGCCCAAAACAACGACACGCTTTACAACACCTATTCTGAATTGTGTGTCGAGAAAATTCTTGCTGCTAACAGGGTTCCATCGCCTGTTATTGTGGGCTTACCAGGAGGGGCTTCTCTTGGCGGTGACGCTGGCACCATCCGCACCGCCTATGAACTATACTACAACACGGTAGTGCGCCCGGAACAGGTGGACATTATTGAGGGGTTTGAGGAGCTGCTTAGCCATGTTAAAGGTGTGGAGCTTAAAGGCGATGCCGACACGCCAGCATTGGACATTGTAACGAACCTGCCCGTAAAGTTTACCTTTTCGGAAAGCCTGCTCCAGGATATCACAGATGAAGACGAACTCCGTGCCATGATTGACATGAAACCGCGTCAGGTGGAGGAGGACGATGAGGGCAACCCGCTCAACCCTGTATCTGCCAATGATCCCAACGCCCAGGCGCAGGCAGCCCTTCGCGGTTCGGTAGGGGGTATAACCGCGATTATGGATTTAATGGAAAGAGTCAGCAAACAGGTGATCGACTACGAAGCCGCTGTTGGCATACTGAAAACCTTTTACGGGCTGACAGATGAACAGGCGCGCGAAACACTTGGAACACCAAAAAAACTACCAGTTGGAACAGATATATAAAAGACTACAGCTCCATACTCGTAAAGGATGGACAGCTAAAGACTATTTAGTGCGTCTGCTTGGAAAGACAGCAGTCCGATTTACTTATCGTACTGTAACTGATGGGTCAGGGAAGGGTGGAAGCCCAAAAGGAAGAATAAGACTCGCGGATGGTACCAGGAATCTTGAATTAGTTCCTAAATCAAAGCATCCTAAAAGCTTTAGAGCTTACAATAGCAGGGTGAAGACATATTATGACTACACTAAAAAGCAGTGGCGCTCCTTCAGGACTATAGAGGTGATAGGTATAATAGCCTATTTAGACCCAAAAACAGGCCAAGTATTAGAATTTGCTCAGGTACTAGAGGACTAGCTTTTTGTCAGCCCCTATTTTACTATATTTGAGCAATCAAGTATATACAGATATGGGAAAAACTATTGTTGGGATTGGATTTCTACTTGTTTTTATTGCGAGCGAAGCATTCGCCCAAAAAACCAAGTCCTATGAATATATAGGCCTCTATAATTTCCCCCTGCATACAGAGACAGGAATGGTTACTTATGAAGGCGTGATAGAAACTAAAGAAAAAAGCGCTGAAAATTTATATAACACTGCACTTTTTTGGCTTACGCAGAACAACAAGGGCAGGATATGGGAGCAGCAACCTGGTAAATTCATCAGTGGCAGAAATGAAGTTAAAACAATCTCTACAACGATAATCAAGTATGATTTCCTAATGGAATTCAAAGATGGACGATATCGATACATGCTAAATAATTTCGTTGTATCCTGGTCATCGGGCTCTTCCCCCTTAGAAAGCTTTTTTCCTGCTAAAATTAAAAATGGAAAAACCGCCAAGATTCATGATAAGAATATGCAGGAAATGAATATTATTCTTAAAGCGGAAGCCAACAAGCTAGCGGGTATAGGAGCACAAGATGCAGACTGGTAAAAGCATGATTTCACAATTCCCTTTATTCCTAACCTCTATATTATGTCCGAACTGTGTCCGATTATTCAATTTTTCTTTATTAGAAGGCACTTAACAAATCTTTCCTTTCTCTTTGATGGACTCGAACCCTTTAAAATCGCTTGCTTCATTAGTTTTATGTATCTTTGCTAACTAACACATTAGTTGCCTCTGATGTGAAAAAAAGGGCTACCAATCTGCAGAAGAAAGGAAGCCCTTTTTGTTTAAAAGAAACCTGATCGAATACATTTGAAATATTTTTGCCGCCCTCTCGTCCTTATTTTATTTATTATTGCTCTACTTGATCATCTCTACTTGGGAACCCCAAAACACCAAAGTTGTATCCGTTAATGTTTAACAAAGTTCCACGCCACCAAACTCCCTCTTTACCAGGTATTGGTTGACCAAATGTATTATAGTATTTTGCATCCTGTAAATGTATGAAAGCGGGTAGGTCTTGCATAGCCAAAATTTCTCCTGATTCATTTGGAAGATACCCTTCGGCAAGATTTGCAATGCTTTGTTGCACTTCTTCTTTCGATGAATATAATTTTGCTATAGCCTCAAAGTACTTATGCCCACTTACGACATAGCCTGACACCAAGAGGCCACCAGTTAAAAAAGTCATTCCAATTCTATGGTCTGTTCCGGTAACAGTTCTTACTAGAGATTGTAGGAACCAGTCTTTCTCATCTAATCTTACTGATTTTGTTATTTCTTTATCTTCTTCCATAAGTTTTATATTTTTTCTTAAATATACTCTAAATATCTATTATCCAAATAGTTTCCCTGCTTGTTCGTCCTGTTTCCTTTGAGTGTTTATATCGTCTATTTGCTTTGCTTCACTCCACCCAATATGAAGCGTTAGATCTTTATCTGCCGTGATGGCGGAATGCTGCTCTATTCGCTCCAACAACCCACGGATAGCCGCCAGTTCATCAGCCGCCAATGGCGCTGAATCGCCCACCACGGCAACCTGAGCAGAAGCCGCCCCTGCCCCTGATTCAGACTCCCCCCCGTTCGCTCTGCGCTTGATCTGGTGTTCCGGAATGGCCACAAAACGTACGCTTCGCCCGATCGCGTTGATGCGTTGAATGGCTTCTCGATTGTTGGCATAGGCAGACCGACTCACAATAAATTCATCCCCTTCCATTTCATAGCCAGGTACACCTTTTACCGTAAAGGGAACGCCACCTTGTGCGTGACTTGGCCCTTTCACCAAACCGCTAACCTCCTTAGGCGATCCACCATGCTCGAACTTTGCAGCTTTAACTGTAGAGGCCAGCTTTTTTGCAGACGCAACAGCAGCTGCAACCGAGGCAATACCTGCTGCAATGGCCACAAGGTTCCCAGGGAATGGGACACCTGCACCGGACTTAACAGCTGCTACAGCGCCCGCAACTGCATCAAAAGCAGCTGCAGTCTGTGAAATAGCAATTCCTGCTTCTTGCGATGTCCTTCCTTTGGCCTCCAGTTCCTGGCGCTTCTGCTCGATTTCCTCCTTTTGCTTTGCAATCTTAGACTCCTCAGCCGCGGCTTTCTTTTTCTCATCTATAAGCTTTTTCTCCTCGAGCCTTTCCTTCGCGATTTGCTGTATCAGGTGTTCGCGTTTGGCTCCGAGTGAACTATCTAATAGGCTTTCTAAATCCTCCCTACGCCTAACAGCTTCATTCAATTGATCATTTATTTGCTGGTTACGCTCCTGCAGATCCATAAGCCGACTATCCAGCACCTCCGCCTGAGTATCGAGTCTAATAAATGCCTCCTGTAGAAGTGAATCAGCTACATATAAGGCATTCTGAACAATTGATGCTAGCTGCTCCTTTACAATATCCTGCTGCTCTTGAGACAGATGGCCGAATAACCCGTCAAAGAGCCTTTGAAGTATTCCACCTTTCTTCTCTACCAATCGTCCCTCTATTTCTCTAATGGCATTAATGATATCCTCATATTCTTTTGTGAATTGCTTGCCGGCTTTCTCCAGTGCTATTGCTCTAACTTTAAGGTGAGACAACTCTAAATTTGTAAACTCCTCGACAGTTGCTTGCCGCATCGTTAGGATTACCCGTTGCTTCTGGTATTCGGTATCCATCTTATCAAGCTCATCCTGACGCATTTTCTCCCGGTCGGACTGGGCCTTCTCCCGCTCCTGCTTATCTAGGTCTTGGATGGATTTCAGGTTAGCGAGCTTCTGGTTTTCAAGCTTCCACCATTCCTCGCTGTGATATTTACCCTGATCAAGCAACTCCTGTTGTTGTTCACCATAGGCATCAATTTGGATCTGAAGCAACACCTGCTCTCTTGCTCCAGCAGCCTTGGCCATTTCGTAGCGTCTACCCCTGGCTTCAGCACGTGCACTAAACTCGTCGGCCTCTGCCTGCCTTATTAAATTGTAAACATCTTCAGCCGCTTTCTCAGCCTCTTGCTTGAATTTAACTGCTTCGGACTTACGTTTATCGGCGGCTTCCTTAGCTGCTTTTGCCTCCTGTTCCCCTAAGGCTCTATCATGTGATGCCTTTAGAACCCGAATTTCCGAGAGCTTATCCATATATTCTTGTGAGCCCTTCTCTAATAACTTAAGCTCATCAGCTAGCTGCTGTTGCTTTAAAACATACACACTGCGTCCTGCAGCCTCCTCTTCAGCAATATACCGTTTCCTATTGGAGATACGAGCTTCGGTAAGCTGCCTTTCTTTTTCTTCTAACTTTTTGACGGCAGCGGTAACAGCATCATCTATAAATCCAAAGGTGAACACATTTGCCAAGTCCCGAGCCTTCGCCACTACTCCATCAATAAAATCTCCTACGGCGGGAAGATACTTTGCAACACTATTCCTGAACTCACCAACCTTTTTTGTAACCCAGTCCCAGTTGGCTATCAAAGTACCTAAGAGCACAATAAATAGTCCGACACCGGTTGCAGTCAACGCCGCCCTAGTAGTGGTTCCAAAGAGCCGAGCTTTTACTCCAGCAATGGTCCAACTATTTCCCATCCCCAATATTGATTTTATACTGGAAGAAACCGAGCTAAACATATTTTTCATTGCTGCCTGAGTCTCGGAATTAAGGGCTTTATGTATAGCCTCGAAAGATTGCATTACAGTCATTAACTGCAGCATCTTCTTCTCTACAGCCTCAGCACTTCCTCCTGAGGCTAATCCGAAGTTTTCAGCAGCAACCGTAGCGATTCCAAAAGCGCCTGTCATGCCGTTAGCAAAATCTAAGTATGCACCTGCCTGTGCCTTTGGATCCAAAGCGTCTATTGCATCTTCGATTTCTTTTATCGAGCCTTTAACACGACCTAATTCCAGCGTTTTATCTTTGAATTCCTGCGTTCCTTTTACCAGTTGTTGCAACTCTTTCTCCAGTGCCTCAGCCTCTTCCTTCATTGCCCCCAGAGAGCCTTGCTTAAATACTTCAGCGGCTGGTTGGCTGTTAATCTGTACTTTTAAATCAGCAAGTCGTTTAAGTGAATCTTCGTAATCCTGAGAGCCTACCACTAGGCCATCGAGAGAAGCTTCAAGGTCTTTAGCCTCCTTTTTCAATGCGCCCAGTGAGCCGGGTTTTAGGGCATCTAACTGTCTGCTGAAAGTTTCTGTCTGATTGGTTATCCCCTCAATCTCCTTAGCCACCTTTGCCATTTCCGCAACAATAGCCTTGGCTGCAGGGGAATCACGGTTGAGCCCCTCCAGCTCCTGATCCAACTCTCTAAGTTTCTTTTGTGCATCCGCCAGTTTTTGCTGGGCAGCGTCCATCTGTATCTCGATGGTGTAGGTTTTGGTTAGTGCCATTTTGCCTTCTAATCAGTTATAGCCTTTCACTTTTAGCTTAACTTAAAACTAACTTTAATGGCTCTATTTCATCTTTTTAGGGTACTTTAATGAATTACCTATCGATTTTAGTTATTTTTTAATTCTATTCGTGCTCCAGTAATTACTCTGAATCCACTCCACCAGGTCCTAGGAGTATATGTAGTTAGCTGATAGGCTTAATGGATTACTAGTATCTCGGTGAGTGCTCTAGAGGAATGCTTTAGCATTTGCCTCCATTGCCTCAGCAACACACTGTTAGCAAATCATAGTTTTGGCACTACTGATACTAATTTTAAATGTCTATAAACATACTTTAACTAATTCCATAATATGCAAGAGGTCATACTACTTGAAAAAGCTGAATTTTACGAGCTTATTTCCAAAATTGAGATGCTTTCAAAAAGAGTGGAAGAACTGGGGGAACTCTTGGATGAGGAGGTAACTAGCAAAGAGGCTAGCAAAATTACGGGCGTGAGTGTAAAAACTCTAGAAATTGAACGCAACAGACCTGGAACGCTAATAATTTATAGCAAAATAGGGCGATCAGTAAGATATTCTCGTGCTTCTCTAATGGCTTACAAGAAAAGTAAGCGAATGCGTAAGCCAAGGCGATAATTTAGCAATACCTACTTGTAAGCATAATATTGTTTGACTACAGCAAAAATGCGGCTGGCACGTCGCATTTTTGCTGTAACTTATTAGAATTATACTCTGACAGTCTGAGCTGCATGGGCTAGATAATATTTATCTTCCTCAATAGTATTAATAATACCCAGATTATAGTAGCGCACCACCCGTTCCTTGGTCACCCGTATGCGCACCGCCTGGGTGCCGTCCTGCTTCTTCTCCGCCTTCAGTACGGGTTTGAATGTGGCTGCCATAGTTGTCGTTGTCTTTAAGCAAAGAAACGAAACGAATGCTAATAATAATAGTTGATGCTAATTTTGTTAGAGAAGCAAGGGCAATAAAAAAGCGGCCCACCAGCCGCTTTTTTATTGCATTACATTGTTGCTACTGGCATTTCATCGTAAGTTCTGCCGTTGAGTTCTCTTCCAGCTGCTTTTTTATTTTTTCCTCCCCATTGCTTAAAGAAAAATGCTACTCTAGCCACGTCGCATTGTTGCTGGATATCAACAACCCATTCAGCTTTCATTGGCCTAGGGTTCCTGCCAGATTCGCCTCCTACAATAACCCAATCAATGCTATTGAGGTTTAGGCTTGGTAAAGGGCCTATCAGCGGTTCTAGGGAAAGGAACTTTACCACAGCTCCAGTTCTTCTCAAATGGTTGATTCTATCAGTAACACTACCATCCTCTACAGATACACCCATCCAAATGTTAGGTGTCCAAGTAAGTAAAGGAGCCAGTTCTTCCAGTCGCTCAGCGCGTTTAGTCAACACTTGAAAAGTATGCTGAGGACACTCATTCATTACCTTAAAAACTTGCTGAACGAAATCAAAAGGAATTTCCTCATGAAAAAGATCGCTCATGCTGTTAACAAATATTATGGAAGGCTTCCACTTTCTAGGATGGTTGAGGACTTCGGGATGGGTTGTCACAGTACGAAATCCGTTGCTGTACTTCTGAATACCCATAGCCTGAAGCCTTTTGTGCATTACCTCCGCATAACAAAACTTACAACCCTGCGACACCTTTGTACATCCAGTAGTTGGATTCCAAGTTGCCTCTGTCCATTCTATGCTTGATTCTGCCATCTTATAGTTTATCGAATTTAGCTATAACTATTGCTAAATTACTAATTATATTAGTTATTGTCTAATTATTTTAGCATTATTTCACATTAACCCAATTAATGGATACAGGTTCATCCCCTTTGTACGCTTCTTTATAGCCCAGTTTAGGAGTTCGTGTATCGTAGTAAATTTTACCTACTTTCTTTAAATATTTTAGGTGTGCATTTGCATGCTTAAGTGGATGGCCTTGCTCCAGAGTAAATAAATACATAAACTTGTTAGTGACGCACTTATGTTCTTGAAGAGTGCTTTCTAGGAGCTCATTAAACTTTTCTATTTTAGTTCTCTTTGGCTCAGCAAACAAGTTAAACTGAAGACCTGATTTTGCAATGTCTTCGTTTATATCAAAGTTTGCTATACCATTTATTGGATTTTTTTCCCACACAACATTTAAAAACTTCTCAACAGCCCTTGGATGCTTCGCGCCAAATACCAAACCGTAAATATTAGTCTGCTTCTTAATCGAAAACGGATAAAGTCTCAATTTGGTATTTGTAGGCAACTGTTGAGCAATTGCTTTAACAACAACTTCATGTATAAACTTATAAGGATTGCTCTTGAGAACTGCAGCATCAATTTTAAGATAGTTAGAGAACTCTTTTGTTTCCCCAAACCTTTTAAAATATGAAGAGGATATAAAGAAAAGAAAGTCTGTCTGGCTGGTTTTTTCCAGTTTTAGCAGGTTTTCTATATTCGTGAATTTAACACCATTCTGATCCAAAAATACCAAACTTGGGAATTGAGATATAATTGGAAGTAGTTCTGGATAAATGACATTAAAATCTTTTTGATCGATTTGGTAAGTCACTATCCGTCCTACGTCTTTATTTTCAGCGAGAAATTTTTCAATAGCCGCCTTTAGTAAAACATATTTTTCTTCCTCATATTCATTAAGATAAAGCCTTATAGACTTTACGTTTTTTCTGAAAATTTCACCTATAAACTGCTTAATAACCTGAAGAATTCGAATAGGACTACCTGGTACACCATTAATATCGTAGCCTGTACCTGCAAACAGGTCGAAAATACAGATGACTGGAGAAGACTGCATTACAAAAGTTGGTAGCCAAGACTTGGTATAATTTTCAAATATTTCCAGCTTGGCTAGAGTGGCTTCGTCAAAGGCTTTTTCGTGTAGGTTTCTTCCACCCATAGTAAATTTGCTAGATGTATAATTAGATAAAAAGTTTACGAATTCATTAATCTCCAACTCTCTACAGTCCCTTTCACATATATTTACTCCCCCAGCCGTTTCTTCATGTTCTTGATCTCCTGGCGCAGTTCGAAGATGTCCGCCTCCATGTGGCTCATCTTTCTGCGCCACTCGTACCTGGTGTTCGGGAACTTGCTGATCAGGCCGCCCACCACCCGCCAGAGCTGGAGCAATATATAAAATAAGTTTAATATCCTGCCTTTAGTTAGCATTTTATAGAGTCCAACACAGGTTAATATTTTAAAAACAAAGTAATAAGAGCAACATGCTTAGAAAGCTTTCCTGATATCCTAAGTTGTAGTATAAGTACCCTTTACAAAACTGCTAAAAGGGCATCATATAAATTAGAGGACAACCTTAAACTAATGATGCACGAAGAACAGGCGCAGTCCTTTATGCGCGCAGCCGCTCAACACACCCAGTTACTGACCAGGTATGCCAAATCTTTGACGAAAGATCAAGACGAGGCGCACGACCTATATTCTGATGCTCTAATTAAATGCTATGATAGGATACTTGTCCATGGCTTCACGGGAAGCTTTATAGCTTATTTAATATCAGCTATAAAGTATAATTTTTATCATGCACAGAGAGATAAAAAATATATTTTGCCGCTTTCAAATACGATAGCTGATGAAATTCCAGAGGCAGAAGATGATGCTGAGGCTCGTAGTGCAATAGCCACCACTATTAAGCTATTTGTCTCTTCTCATTACCCGCCACATGAATACGAAGTGTTCGACCTGCACATCCACGGCCTCACTTACCGTGAGATTGCATTCCTAACATCCTATACGGCTACCAGAGCTTACAATTTGATACAACGTATTAGGCAGGAAGTAAAGGACAGTTTTGGCGTTAAAAGCTACAAATAGCCTCCTACTGTTCAAAGTAGTCTAACTAGCTTTTAAAATGACAAGGCCAAAAGATTCAGAGTATCGTTCTCCTTGATCCAATAATCTGCCGTTATGATCACGAGCTATTAAATTCGATTCGCATACATCTCCACTAAGTTTTTTTACATTTAATACAAGCTGCCCAATCGTTTCCTCTCCTGTGTCGGGAAGAAGAAATATTGATCCTCCATATATAACTCTCACAGTCTGCTCCAAAGTCTCCATCATTTAAAGGTTAATTTTTGATAATGCTTTTAGCTAGCAACTCGCTAGCCATTTGTAGTACATCTTCTGATTTAGTATGGCAATACATAATTGCGATCATGCCTTTAACCTCATTCTCCTTCATATTGTGTATGTATTTTGTATGGAAAGAATTATTCTTTATATCAGGACGAAGTGTCACCAAAAGAAACTCTTTACATGTGAGCAGACTCCATAATGCTTTTACACGCTTCATCATCTTTAACGAATTACCTTATTGTCATCTCGACGCATCTCAAACTCCATTACTTCTAGAACGTCAACAGCAGCCTTCTCGCGTAACGTATATATATCCGGCCCAACCAGACGGCTGTGCGTAAGGATAGCTTCCGTGAATGTGTTGTGGCAAGTGCTCTCTCCGTAAGGGTCATCACCTGAAGCATCTTTTTTCGGCTTTGGGAATAGCTTTGAATGCGAGTCGCGTATGGCTCTGAGCTGGTCAAAAAAAAAGCGATAGCACTCCACGCTTTATCCATAGATAGGCTTCGAAAGGCTTCGCTAGACTCTCTAATAGTATCCAGATCCTGTGCTCTGCCCTTAGGTTTGTAAAGCACCGCCAAGAGATCTGGAGCAGCTTGAATATAGCTATCTCCTGCCTGCTCCAAAAAAGAATGCAATGCCTCGAATTGAGCCATGCTTACTTTATCCAGATTACCTACATGCTCATAAGCTGTGTTTAAGTGATTAAAGCAAAGAGCCGGTTTTGGAGCTGGCATGGCTGTCAGCCATTTCATCTGATTAAAAATAATAGGCACCAGCGATACGTCATCCATCAATATTTCAGATGGTAAACTGGTAAGCGATGAGACTAACATAGCCACATCCAAACCTGCTGGCTTACCTTCTTTTAGTAAATCGAATTGAAGCCATTGTGAGAGCGGCACCTCGTGCCAGCCTTGTGGTATCTGGCCGGTGATGATGGTGCCAGTGTCGTCGGTTAGGGTGATGTTTTTCATATATAATATTTTAATTATATTGCTTATAAATATTTAGGCTATGAGTAAAGAAGATCTAAAAATAGATTTCAAACATTACAGTGATCAGTTAAGGAGTGGGCTCTTAAAAGCTCATGAACAGTATGAGAAAACACTAATATTGATATCATCAGGAGGATTAGTTTTATCAATGGCTTTGATGGAAAAAATTGTTGGCAACAATCCTATCAATATTGAATATCTTGTAACACCATGGATTTTCCTTGGTTTGACGCTCCTGTTAAGCCTTGCATCTACTATATGGTCAATACACGTGCATACCGTTGTTGAACGCTCTTGGGTAAAGGTATCTAATGAGTATAGTAATTTAGACTTTAATGACCATGAAGAGACTTTATCAGCAAAAGATAGATTAAAAAAATTGAGACAAATTGAGCAGAGTTCTGATGAAGTAATGGAAATGTTTCGAAGCCACTATGACCTCACCAAAAGATTTGACGACAATTCAAATTTTACAACATATGCTCCACTAATAACTCTTTTAGTTGGTGTATGTTCTCTTATTTATTTTTCATCTACAAATGTTTTAAACCCTCAAAAAAATGACCAAACCACCTCCACCCAGACCAGTACTGCCAAAACCGAGCGAACCCAAACCAGGGACCAAAGGGACACCATTACCGCCACCGCCCAGGATACCAACACCACCATCAAAGCCCAAAAAGTAGATATAAAAGCCCCTCCTCAATAGGGGTTTTTATTCTTGCGCCAGAAAGCTCTCGTAAGGGCGCAGGTACTCCACCACCGCATCTTTGCCGCCATCCCGGAACGCCTTGCGGAGCCTGCGCAGGTGGTTGGTGGCGTTGGTGGGCGAGCCGATGTAATACTCCTTTTCCGGATCCAGCGGATTGCCCTTAGCATCCAACAGGTTCGGGTCGTCGGCCAGCAGCACGTGCCCCTTCTGAGGGGTGCGGTATTTGGTTTCGGGTACCGGCAGGCGCTCAGCAAACTGCTTCAAAGCGTCGTCCATTGCGGGGGTTAGTTTGTGTTTCTTCATTATGCGTATCCAAAAGATGACTTAGTTAATTCAAAAATTTCGCGCATCATTAGCGCATCGGAAAGGTCAGGCGAACGACCAAGTATTTCTTTCACTTCCTCTTTAGGAATCACTGCTTTCTTGCCGTCCTTATCCATATCCTTTTGCTTCACTTGTTCCATTTCCTCAATGATCTTCTCCTTAAGCGCTGGATCTTCGCACTGGATATACAGCCCGTCCGCCTGCACACGCTCAGCCATTTTGAAGTAACACTGGCTTTTCAGGTTGGCGTAGTTCTCCCCCTGCAGTGCCTTGCTTCCGTTCAGGAAACCTTTGCAACGCAGTATATCCTTAACACCACCGCCCACACCGTCTTCGTCGACAACAACCTGCGATAGCGGTATATGATGCTGTCTCGCCATTTCACGTATAGCCGCTGCAACTTCAGTGACCGATGCACCTTTAAGCACCTTAATTCCCACGACACGAAAGCCATCCCATAGCAGAATGATAGAGCTGTCAGCTCCAAAGCGAGCAATATCAGCAGTAATGTATTTCTTGCCACCAGGCACAAAGTCGTTCGTGAAGCAGTCAATAATTTTTTCATAATCCATGAGTTTAGCGGGGTCCTGATCGTACTCCCAGTTACCAAACAGCAAACGCTCTTTGCTAGCCTTATCCAGTGTCAGCAGGTTATCACGGTAGTGTTTCGAGACGTGCGGATTATCGGAAAGCAAAGATTGAATGAAGGCCTTAAAAGGCTCCAGTGCCTTTTCCTTGAATGGCTTGTAGAAGTAAGTGTAAACCCACGTCTTCGCAGGGTTGCAACTGCCGAGCAACTTAGGTATCAGGTTGAACTCGTCAAGCTTGTAACGAATACGAGACTTAACAATCTGCCATGCTTTCTGCACAATCTGATTACACTCATCAACAAACCCTCCTGTGATCTCAAGCGAGCCCAGACTGTCAAAGTTCGGGTCACTGGGATACAGGAATAAATCCTTCAGAATGATCTGGGATCCGTTGGAAAAATAAATAATGTTGTCCTGCTGGTGGTATCGGTAAACCGAGGTACTCACTCCCTGGAGCTTACAGATTTCAAAGAAAGTGTTGAGGGTGGTTTCCTTTAAGCTCTTGAGTTTCGACCTGCCCATCAGCCAGCGGGTACCAGGATAGCGAAGGCAATTTTTCAGCAGCCAGTAACACCCCAGTGCAGATTTGCCACCGCCCGCGCCGCCGCCGTACAGCAGCTCCGTGGTGGTGGTGTCCTCCAATATGTCGAGTGCTCTAGTCTGCTTGATCGTTAGCTTCATAGGTGCGCTCCTCGTGCCAAGTGAGACTGATGTTCTGGTTGTTGTCCTTTTCGTAAAGACCATGCATTCTGGCCAACTTGTCAAGAGCTGCATCCGCTGGATATAGCTCCACCTTCAGCCCGTGTTCTGAGGGGATAATAGCTTTAATGCGCCCAGCCTGCTTATCTTCTATCAACTTCACCATGTCTAGTTCAGTGCGCTTCACCTTCTGCGGTGGACCCTGCACATAGCCAGTGGCCTGCGGGTCTCGCTCTAGCTCCAAATGGTGGCGAATGATCTGCCGGCGGCGCTTGGCCTGCGCTGCCTTGTGGCTCTTCAGCTCATCTTCGTCCAGCTCAGCGCGGGCGGCGTACTCCTCCTCGAATGCCATCTCTTCTCGGATGCTCTCGATCACATGGGAAAGCGGCACCTTTATGCGCGTCGACTCTTCCACTTCCGTGATGGTGTAATAGTTCTTTATGTCACCCTTGGCAATGTCGGTTATCAGCTTTGTTGTCTCTTCGGCAGGCAAGGCGAGCTCATTGAGCCTTGCCTTTACCGCTTCAGAAATCTCAGGTTTTCTCAGGTTTTCCCAACCTATCGAATATGCCGACTTTTGGCTGTAGCCCGACCTGATGGCGGCCTGCGTAGCGTTGCAATCCTTGCAGTACTCCTCCACGAAGCGCTGCTCTTTTGCGGTGAGTTTCTTCTGCTCTTCCATAATACCCGAAAATAAAAAGGCATTTCTGTCAAGTTGCGGAAAAGGGACTTAGCTTGGTATGGTATCCTTTCTTAAGATCAGGGTTGCGCTTAACAAATTGCTTGAAAGAAGGGTAAGGCACACCCAGCTTCTCTGCCATCTCGGGGCCTTTGATCCAGCCGTGGGTGTAGTCCTGCTTAACCATTCTGATATCATGAGTCGTATAGGTACGTCGGTTTGATTCTTGCTTTTTACCATTAGGAAGCAAATCTGTAAAGAGTACCAGTTGTACACCATACCCTGATTTCAAGCAAAATATTTGTTTGGTTGTATTGTTCCCGGGTTTGGGTCTTCCTGCTTGATATCTAAATTGATCTGTTGTTATTTCCCCTTGCTCTTTCATAATAACCTAAAATAAAAAAAGCCCCTCCACAGGGCTGCGGAAAAGGGACTTAGGCATTATAGAACGCGCTAAAACAGATACTATATCGTTTCTAATGCTTATAAGTTACCTCATGACTGTAGAAAAAGCCGTCCTCGTTTTCATGAATAAACTCAAAATGACTTATTTGATTGGCTACTTTTATGAGAAAAGAGTCCTGCGCACCACATTCTTTTATTGAGTCCTTAAGCGTTTGGAGGGTTTCTCTTCCCCATCTTGGGAAAGGATCCGGATACTTATTGAACTCCTTATCAAAAGAAATTCTATTAATAATTGTTAGCGGTTTGGCTAGTGTAAGTGATTCCATTTGACTGCAAATGATTTGTATTTTATAAACTTTGTCGCAGTGTCGCAACCTTTAGGTGTTATTTCTTTATATAATTATTATCTCACCATCTATCTTTATTTTATACAATTAAATATTGGTTATTTTAGAATTTCGATGGATCATTAAATTTTTTCATATTCTAGTTGCGACCTTGCGACAAATGGAGAAGTAGATTCATCTATTTATTTAAATTGAGGTTTTTGCTGTCGCAGGTTGTGCATATTTATCTGCGACATTAATATCCAAACCTGCGACACCTGCGACACACTAAGGAAAGTTTGTCGCACCCTTAGCTATCTGTCGCAAGATGTGTCGCAACTTCATTATAGGATTTTTTGGCTAAATATAGCAGCTCTGAACTTATTGCCTATATCGTCTCTCTTCTCCTTCTTAGTATCTACATCCAGCCCCTCAAATTGAGCATATAGTTTAAGCCACTTGTCCCATTCCATTGCAGAGAGGGCTCCGTCAGGGATACCTTCCTGCGATTTGAAATCCTCAAAAGTTCCTGGTTTAGATATAACATACTCCCCTCCGGCCCAGAGCCATAACCCTTTATCATCCTTAAGCTTTGCATCCATAAAAGAGGCAAAACCGGTTTGTTGACCTCTTATTCTGGTGGCC